>JAWKON010000008.1:0-184712 GCA_041391125.1 Caldilineaceae bacterium | reverse complement strand
TTGAGCAGATAGCCCTCGGGCAGGCTGGCGTTGTAATGTTCTGCGCCCGGCTGGTTGATCACGCCGCAGTGGCCGTGGTCCGTATATTCGCAAAAGCACATGTCGGAGAGCACCAGCAAATCGGGCGCGGCCTCTTTGATGGCCCGAATGGCGCTCGGCACAATGCCATCCGGGTTGAAATTGTCGCTGCCGCAAGCATCCTTTGCGGCCGGAATGCCAAAGAGGATCACCGCCGGAATGCCCAGCGCCTGCACCTCTTTTACCTCGGCGACCAGCATATCCAGCGAAAGCTGAAACTGGCCCGGCATGGAGCCAATGGGTTTCTTGATGCCCGCCCCCGTGCGCACAAAGAGCGGATAAATAAAGTCGGCCGCGCTGAGCGTCGTCTCTTGCACCATGCGCCGCATGGTGGCGTTCTGGCGCAGACGACGAGGGCGGAGGGTTGGAAAAGTTGGTGTAGTCATAATTTGGTAGTTTCAAGAAAACTGGATAGACTGAAAACGTGAAATCCTTGTGTCTCTTGGTAGTTTATTTGGCCGCTAGCAGGCTGTTGGAGAGCAGATTTTTGGGTTCTTCAGGATTCCAGGTGGTTGACATTCGTAGGTCACTCTTGCAGAGTGACGGACTCGGTCTACCGACGGATGTCACTCTGCAAGAGTGACCTACGAGGGCGCACCTCCCTTGTCAACCACATGAGATCCGGTAGAGCCATTTTTATTTCCCGAAAAAATCTGTGTAATCTGTAAAATCTGTAGTTCTATTTTTTACGTATACCCGTAGCGCTGCATGGCGTCGTGAAAGAAATCGAAGTCGTATGGACCGTCGTCGCTTTGCCAGCGGCCCACCGAGTCGGCGCGCATGGGGATGCGGGCCAGGGGGATGCCCAAATAGGCTTCCAGGCGTTGCAGCGTCTCCTCCTGTTTGAAGACAAAATCCTCAAAGCGCACTTCGATCCAGTTTTCCGGGCGCGGCGTGGCGTTGACGATGTCGTACTGATATTTCCACGAAATGGCGCGGCGCAGGCGCTCATCCTCGGTGGGCGGATATTGGATGCCGAACTCGGCCATGTCGTCGGTCACGTGGCGGCCCAGGATGCAGTCGCGCGGGTCGCGAATCCAGAAAATGTACTTCATGTCGGGAAAGAGCCGCCGGATCCACGGATAGATCAGCGTGGTTTCGGGAATCTTCCAGCCCACCAGCGCATTGGGGTTGCGCTCGCGTTCTTTGAGCACGCTTTCCAGAAATTGATACAGCAGATCGGTGAATTCCTGCGGAATCTCCATCTCGTGAAGCTGGCTGAAATCCCACGTCAGATCGCCGGTCCACTGGACGTGGCGCGCCATGACGCGGCAGGCATCGTACATGGCGTGGGGCGGAATCAGATCGCCTGAGCGGTTGAGACAGGCGCCCATGTAGACATTGCTGGCGTAGAGCGTGTGCGAAATCGAGCGCGTGCCGGAGTGGCCGCGCCCGATGATGGTGACCATTGACATAGGTTATACTCGCTCCACGGTGCCGTTGTCCAGCGAGCGGATGGCGGCGGCCAACACCTTCTGTGCGGCCAGCCCCTCGGCGCCGGAGCCGTCAATCTCGTCCGGGTCCACGCCTTCGCCCACCTGCTCCAAAAAGGTGTGGATGCGGTTGCGGAAGGTGTCTTCAAAGCTTTCCATGCCGCCAAAAAGGGGGTTGGTATAAACGGTCTTTTCAGGGTTGCCGGCCGGGTAGAGCGTGGCTTCGCGATACATATCGTCGATGACAAAACGCCCCTTGACGCCCGCCACTTCGCAGCGCTCCATGGGGTGGCCGCGCTCGATGTCATACGAGCCGGTCAGCGTGCCCACGGCGCCGCTTTTAAAGCGCATGTTGAAGACCGCCGTGGACCAGATCTGGCGACCGGGCGCTTTGGTGGCAAAGCAGTGTACCGCCTCAATATCGCCGCAGAAGTAGCGCATGACGTCCACCGTGTGCGGGTGCAGCGCTTTGAGCTGAAAATAGGGCGAGGTCTCGCGCGGGTTCATGATCCACATGCTCATGTTGACAAAGAGCTGGTGACCGATGCGCCCCTCGTCCACCCACTTTTTGGCCAGCAGCGCGGCGGGCGTAAAGCGGTGGTTCAGGTTGATGCCGTAGCAGAGCCCCTTTTCCTTGGCCTTGGCCACCATCTGTTCGGCCTCGTGAATTTCGTTGGAAATGGGCTTTTCCCCCAGCACGTGGCAGCCAAAATCGAGCGCCTGCATGGTGGGCAGATAGTGCTCGCTGCCATATTCGTGACCGCCGGTGGCCACGCTCACCTGTCCGGCTTGACGGCGGCCAACGTAGTTTCCACATCATAATGGCTGACTTTTTGCGCACAGCGTGCCAACCCGCGGCATCAGCGTTCCGCCGTCAAATCTGAAGGCCTTTGGATCCATTTCCAAAGGGTCACCGCTTATACATTTTGGCGTGTCGGTTACCAATCGCCCCAAACCGATTACACATGTTTTGAGCATTTTATGACATTTTCCTTATTGAAAATACAAATAGCACATGATAATGTAGGACAAGCTTTTCAGCTTGTCAAACCGTAGAACAAGCTTTCAGCTTGTTCATAAAATCTAATTCACTCCACAAATCCAAAATGCAAAAATTCAACATCTTCTATCGCCGTCATCTACCACACTTCCAGCCACACAACGCATACAATCTTCCTCACCTTCAGATTATGGTCGCTCCCTATTCATGTAATCAAACAACTAAAGCAGTACGCATCGACTTTGAACTCGACTTGATCACTGATGTCGAAAAAGACGCCGACAGCATCTTAAACCAACGCCTACTCTTTGGCCGTTGGGATAAATCTTAGATCAAGCACAAAGCGGGCCAACTTGGCTAAAGGAACTAGGTGCAAAACTTGTGAGCGATAGCATTCACTACCTCGACGACAAAAAATATGCATTACATGCATACCATAATGCCTAATCATGCACATCTATTGTGCCATCCGTTACTCGATATAAATAGCAAACCCTATGCCATTATCCGAAATCACGCAGGTGCTAAGGGATATACTGCCCGCCACGCAAATATCTGCTCAATCGCTCTGGGCCATTTTGGCAACGCAAAGCTACGATCGTGTCGTTCGCGATGCCGGTGAGCATGAACCGAATCACTCACTACATCCTGAATAATCCGGTCAGAGCGGGATTGATCACCGACATTAATCCGTGCAGACATGGTCTATCCGCAGACAGGGACAAGCTGAAAGCTGCCTACAGTCTGCGCTTCGGCTTGCAGGCGGGCGGCCTGGGTAGGGTCGCCGATGTGGAGCGTGTCGTAGGCCTGTTGCGATGTTTTGAAGGGGCGCCCACGCCCTCTTTGCCGTGCCAGTCGCCCTGGTGGTGCATGGGGTTGAGCAGGCCGGTCTCCTTTTCGCGCTTGGCGATCCAGGCGTCCATACTGCGCGTGCTGAAACCCAACCACCACGTCGGGATAGGTTTCGGCCAGATTATTGTTGTTCTCTTCCGGGTCTTCCACCATTTGTACAGCTCAATCGGGGCTTAAAGTGGAAATCGGGCTCCAGCGCCACCATGAGCTTCCACTGGGGCGTGCGCCAGCCATGTTTGCGCATCCAGGTGCATTGGTGATGTACATTTCGCTTTCGTAAAGCCACTTCGCCGCGCATCATGGGCAGCAGGCTTTGGCCGTCAAACTCGACAGCAACTTCAGGCTCGGAGTTTCAGCCAGTTCCAGAATAGGTAGGCACCAGATCTTTGTGCTGGTTAAAGCCCGCTCGCAACTTGCCCGCCGGCACTTTGCCCGGATAGCCCGGATAGGCGGCACGTGCAGCACGTTATCATACATGCAGTGGTGGTCAAACCAGCACTCGTAGGTCATAGAGCGTCTCGCCGTGGTCACCGTTGATGACCACAATGGTTTCGTCCAAAATGCCGTGGGCTTCCAGTGCGTTGAAAATGGTCTGAATACGAGGCGTCCATGTAGGCCACAGCGCCGTCATATTAGGCGATGATGTAGTCTTTATCGGTAATGCCAGCCAGCATCAACTTCTGGCGAAAAAATCGGAACAACCCGGGATTCATCACCGGCTCCATAGACTTGTTCTGGGGTCACACTCGTTGCCGTGGTAAAGGCGCGCTCGTGGGCGCCGGCGGCGGAATAGGGCGGTACGGGTCCATGTGGCGCAGGAAGAGGAAAAAGGGCTTGCGCTGCAGCCCAGCCGGTCCAGCTCGAGGATGGCACGTCGTTGAATTCTGCGCCTTGGGGCTGCGACGCTTCGTTCCAGCTTCCCCAGCCGGGAAGGTGAGATAAGTGTCGAAGCGAGGCCGGGTTGCCTGACCTACGCAGGTGGTGTTATAACCGGCGTCGCGCAGCATTTCAGGCAGCGTGGGTACTTCCAGCGCGCAGCAGCGGCCTTTGTGACGCAGCGCCACCACCGCCGTGCCGACAGTGCCTTAGTCAGCATGGACGAATAGGCGCTGGTGGTGGGGATGTGCGGGCTAAGGGTGTTTTCAAAAGGCGTCCCTCCCTGCCTGAAGCGGTCCATGTGCGGCGTGGTCAAATGAGGATAGCCATAACTGCTCATATGGTGGCTTGCGGCGGTCGGTGCCAAGAGGACGATGTTGGGTTTACGTTTGGAACGACGGGGGCCATTGATTCTCCTGACTATTTGGATTGGATCAACCAGATTACTCAGATTTGAAGGATTTGTTTAACCACGCAGATTAGCGGACTTCGACGTGAGCTCAGTCGAACGATTTATAGAATTTTCTAGGCTCAGGCCGTCCATCGGGACGAATGGGTTTAGAGAGTTGGAAAATTAATATCCATATCTAAATTCAATTGTCCCTCCGGGACAAAGAATCTTCGTCTGGTGCTCTTCAGCAACAATTGTAATTGAGTAATGCGCCGGAACACGTGCCACCGGCAGCCGCCGATGACGGTGGCGCCGGCCTGGAGCCAGTGAGCGGCGTGGGCGCAATATTATGAGCGTCAGGTCAGCGCGCAGACCCAGAACCGTCGGTTTCGCCGTCGCCGTCCAGTCTCGATCGGTCGGTACGGGTTGGAACGTATTGGCATAGCCGCCGACATGAAAAGCTTGCCCCCGTGGCCTTTAATTCGTGCATGGCGTTGGTGATGCTCTCGGGAGCGCAGCAGTTGACCAGATAGCCGCTGACCGGCAAATCGGCCAGCGCAGCCGCGGCCTGCGCAACGGTTTCCCCGCTGCGCAAATGGCCGGATCGATCCTCGTGCAGCGTCCACGACACCAGACCGGTTTGCCAGCGCCCACAGGCAGCCACAGCGACGGCGCGCCCCTCTGCCGCGCTAGACATGGTTTCGCACAGCAGCAGATCCACGTGCCAGGCCAGCAGCGCCGCCTGCTCGGCGTAAAGCGGCTCAATGTCGGCAAAAGCGCCCGCAGATCGGGCGATAGCTGCCTGTTGAGGGCAGCAGACCGGCGATCATCACCGGGTGCCCCGCCACGCCGCGCCTCGCTCGCCAATTGACAGGCCAGCCAGTTCAATTCGGCAAAACGGTCCTCAATACCTTCTTTAGCCAAATCGAGCGGATCACGCCGCGTAGGCCAGTGGTGATCACGTCAGCGTCGGCAGCATACGAAATCCACATAGATCTGGCGCACCACCTCCGGTGCGGCCCCAACAGCCCATTAGCCGACCAAATTGTCTCCGGAATTTCCACCGCCAGCGCAATTCTCGCCCATGCCGCCATCGAGCAACAGAGGGGGAGCTAGCAACCGATCCATTCATACTCCTGGGAAATTGGGATCAACAGATTACACTGATTTGAAAGATTAGAAATTGAACTACAGATTTTACAGATTTTTCGAGAAGCATAAATCTGTAAAATCTGTGTAATCGGTAGTTAAAAAGAAATCTTTTGAATCTGCGTAATCTGTTGATCATACAATGCATCCATGTTTTGGCTGTTTACAGATGAATGCGCCCATGAGGACAGGGGCATGGATAGCTCCATCCCGTTGCACAATGTCGTCAGCCAGTTCGTGAAAGACGTTGGGCAGCGCGGCTTTGGCGGCGGCAGATATGTCATCACGAGCGATCAGGTTGCGATAGCGCCCAATGGTGAGATAGTTCTGCGTAAAGGCTGCGGCGTCTGCGTGGATCACTTCGTCCACAAAGTCGTGGCGCTCTACCTGAGCAAAACTCTGCTCCAGAATGGCGGCGCCGTTTTCCAACGAAAAAGGACCGGGCGGCTCCGGCTCATACGGAATGCCCAACCGGTCCAGTGCTTTGTAGTGCAGGTCAATCACCGGCACGTAAACTGTGCCGTTGGTGGCAGCCATCAGCCAGCCGTCGGGATGCAGCACCCGCGCCAATTCGCGCACGCCTTGCGCCAGCGGTTCCACGTGATAGAGCACATGATTCGCCAGCACGCCCTCGAAGGCGCCATCAGCAAAGGGCAAAGTTTCAATGCCGCAATTGACAAAGTGCGGATGGTGGCCTCGTTTGCGCCCCTCCGCCGCCGCGCTCTGCACCATGCCCAGCGAATAGTCGGCGCAGATTAGATTGGCCGGCTGCGCGCCATGTTGTTCGATCAGCGGCCAGCTAAAGCGCCCCCAGCCGCAACCGACATCCAGCATACGCGCGTTCGGCGTCGGTGCAACCAGTTCCAGCGCCCACTCTTCAAACTTGCGCCCAGATTGATTGCGGATTTGGGCGTGTTTGGCGTGGAGATGTTCGCCGGTTTGGTAGTAGTGCATGATGTTTAAGCAATCGGCACTTCCTCCGCCCGCCCCGTCTCAAACGAGCGAATCGCCGCTTCGATTACTTCCTGCACGGCCAGGCCGTCGTGGCCGGAGGCGTCGATCTCATCGCGCGGCACGCCGGCGTCCACCTGCTCGATCCAGCGGTTGATGCGGTTGGTGAAGGTGGCGTTAAAGCCGCTGAGGCCGCCCATAATGCTGTTGCGCACCACGGTCAGCTCATCGCTGCGCCGTGGGTAGAGGGTCAGCTCCTCGTAGCAATTGTCCAGCACAAAGCGGCCCTCGGTGCCCATGACTTCGCAGCGCTCCAGATTGTGGCGCGGATTGGTGTCATACGAGCCGGTCAGATGACCCACGACGCCATTTTCAAATTCCATGCTCACCTGCATATTGGAATAGCAATCGCGGCCCGGCGCTTTGTTGAAAAAGGCCATGACGCGGCCCACGTTGCCGCAGTAGTAGCGCATGACGTCCACCGAGTGCGGGTGCAGGGCGCGGGCGTGGAACCAGGGTGACGAGTTGTTGGGGTTGCCAATCCACATGGTCATGTTGATCAGCAGCAGATGGCCCAGCTTGCCCTCATCGACCCACTGGCGGGCCTTGGCCGCTGGCGGCACAAAGCGGTGATTCAGATTGATGCCGTAGTAGACGCCCTTTTCATCGGCCTTGCGCACCATGGCGCGGGCGTGCTCAATGTTGTTGGAAATGGGTTTTTCACCCAGCACATTGAGCCCGGCTTCCAAGCACTGCATGGTCGGTTCATAGTGGTCGCCGCCATTTTCCACGCCGGCAGAGGTCACGCTGACCGCATCCAGCTCCTCATTTTGCAGCAGGTCCGTCACGCTGTAGTAGGCTTTGACGCCATAACGGGCGGCGGCTTTGTCGGCGCGCTCTTTGATGATGTCGCACACGGCGACCAGTTGCGTCTTTTCGTTGGCCATATAGATGGGGGCATGGGTGTTGCCAATGTTGCCCAAGCCAATGACGGCGACTTTTAACATATGTTTCTCCCAATCGTTGGTTTATTGATTTATGTCAATCAATTTAAAGTGGCTGCGGTTGTGACGGCGTACGTCGATATAGCCAAAAGACGATCCCGCAAAGCGCCAATTCGAGAATGAGGAATCGCACGCTCTGCGGCGTAAAAAAATCGAGCACGATGCCGCCTAGGACAAAGGCCACATCGGATAGCGTCAAAAATAGAAGTTCGATCAGTGTGATGAAGAAAAAACGCCGAAACAGCAAATGCTTTTCCACGCCCTTGCGATAGTAGTATTCGGTAAAAACAATGATGACCAACCCAAGGATGGCCAAGAGCAGAAAGCCAAACTGGTTGAGCGCGTGTTCCAAATAGCGATCCCACGAGGTGATGCCCAGAAGAATCATGGCCGAGCTGCGCCACTTGAGCAGATTTACAAAGGCTAATATGATGCTGACAAACCACAATAGATAAGCCAACAAATATCGGGAGGTATTTGAATTCATGATATTTTCGTTACAGAAAACACGAATAGAGATGGCCGCTTTGTAGGGGCATGAATGGCGGCGGGGAAACCTCATCCTTATGGCAAAAATTAGCCCGCCGCCATTCGTGCCCGTCCTTATTCATGCCACTTCGCTTTGCGTTCTCTCAGTTTGCAGCCGACGCTTGCGCGTTGGGCTGCGCTGAAATCCCCTGCAGATCCAATTCTTCCACAATGTGACAGCTTGCAAAGTGATTGGACCCAATCGCGCGTAGCTGCGGCTCTTCCTTGCGGCAGATGTCTTTCACGTACTTGCAACGGTTTTGGAAGACGCACCCCTGGGGCAAATTCATCAAATCGGGCGGCTCACCGGGCGTGATCAAACGATGGCCGCGCTGGCGTTGACCGTGCCGGCACGGCGGCCAGCAGCAGCTCTGTGTATGGGTGGCGCGGGTGCGACAGCACTTCCTGCTTTTCGCCCAGCTCCACCAGCTTGCCCGCATACATGACGGCAATGCGGTCGCTAATATAGCGCACCACCGCCATATTGTGCGACACAAAAATATAGGTCAAGCCATGCTCAGCCTGTAGATCCTTGAGCAAATTGAGAATCTGCGCCTGGATGGACACGTCCAGCGCCGACACCGGCTCATCGGCCACAATCAGGCTGGGGTTGACCACCAGCGCGCGCGCAATGCCAATGCGCTGGCGCTGGCCGCCGCTAAAGCTGTGCGGAAAGCGGCGCAGATGTTCCACGCGCAGGCCGACCTGTTCAATAGTCTTGGCCACGCGCTCTTCAATTTCCCGTCCGCGCGCCAACCCGTTGACCATAAGCGGTTCGCCCACGGTTTCCAAAACATTCATACGCGGATTGAGCGAGGCAAAGGGGTCTTGAAAAATAATCTGGGCGCTGCTGCGAAAGAGCCGCTTATCCTGGCCCTCTAATTCAGTGATCGAAAGCGTCTTCTGCGGCGTGTGCAGCAAAACTTTGCCATCGGTCGGCTCATAGAGCTTGACCAGGCAGCGCCCTAATGTGGTCTTGCCGCAGCCGCTCTCGCCCACGACCCCCAATGTTTCGCCCGCTTTGACCGAAAACGAAACATTATCCACGGCCTTAATATAGCCGGCCAGGCGTCGCAGCAACCCCTGCTGCACCGGAAAATATTTCTTCAACCCCTGAATTTCTAACAGCGTACCGTTCTTGTCAGACACAAGACACTCCGTGGTTTTATTTACGATTTACGATGTACGATTTACGAGATTGCTTTGTCGACAATATATATTCGTAAATCGTACCCTTCATCTCGTTATTTACGATTTACGAGATTACTTCGTTGACGAGATCAAATCGTAAATCGTAAATCTGAAATCGTACATCGACTCATTCGTACAGAACGCAGCGCACCTTATGCCCCGGTTCGACTTCAATAATCGGCGGGCGGCGCACGTCACTAGGCGCCGGGGACGCGTTGATCGCAGCGCGAGAAGAAGGGGCAGCCTTTGTGCTCTGTAAAGGGGCTGGGCATGGCGCCCTGAATGGTGGAGAGCCGCTCTAGTGCGCCGTCAATGGTGGGAATTGAGCGCAGCAGCGCTTGCGTATACGGGTGCATCGGATTATCGAAGAGCTGGTCGGCGCTGGCGTGCTCCATGACCAAGCCCAAATACATGACGATGATCTCATCGGCCACCCCGCCCACCACGGCCAGATCGTGGCTGATGTACATAATGGCCATGCCAAATTCGTTCTGCAGGTCTTTGAGCAGCTCTAAAATTTGCGCCTCAATGGTCACATCCAGCGCTGTGGTCGGCTCATCGGCAATGACCAATTTGGGATTACAGGCCAGCGCCATGGCGATCATGGCGCGCTGACGCATACCGCCGCTGAACTGGTGCGGATAATCATCCACGCGGCGTTCGGGCCGGCTGATGCCCACGCGGCGCAATATTTCGACGGCGCGTTCGCGCGCTTCTTTTTTGGTCACGTTGGGGATGTGCAGCAACACCGACTCCATGATCTGGTTGCCGATGGTGTGGACCGGGCTAAAGGAGGTCATGGGCTCCTGAAAGATCATGCTGATCTCTTTGCCGCGGATAGCGCGAAATTCACCGCCGCGCGTGGGCAAATCGGTCAGCACGACGCTACGCGTGCTCATGCCGTTGTTGGGCAGATGCATGGTAATGCGGCCGTTTTTAAGCTGCGCCGGCGGCATGGGCAAAATGCCCATAATGGCCTGGGCGGAGACCGATTTGCCCGAGCCGCTCTCGCCAATCACGCCCAGCGTGCGGCCCATTTTGACCGCAAAGCTCACATCCTCAACGGCGCGCACAATCCCTTCCTGCAAGTGGAAGTGGACCTGCAAATTTTCAACTTCAACCAGCGTATCGTGTCGGTCACTCATAGTCTGTTTTCTTGTTGCTGTATTGCTGTATTGCTGTATTGCTGTATTGCTGTATTGCTTTGTCGCCTATACGATACAGCAATACAGCAATAAGCAATAGTCCTTACATCGCATACGGATCGGCGGCGTCGCGCAGGCCGTCGCCCACAAAGTTGAAGAGCAGCACGGCGACGACCACAAAGAGGCCCGGGATCATGCGCCACGGCTGTTGCGCCACCACCACCATGTCCTGCGCGTCACCCAGCAGCACGCCCCAACTGACCGCCGGTGGCTGCATCCCCAGCCCCAAGAAGCTGAGCGTGGTTTCGCCCAAAATGGAGCCCGGAATGGCCAGCGTCAGCGAGACGATCAGGTGGCTGGTAAAGCCGGGCAGCAGGTGACGGAAAATAATGCGTGGCTGGCCGGCGCCGGCAGCTTGGGCGGCCAGCGCGTAATCTTCTTCGCGCAGCGCCAGCAGCTTGCCGCGCACCACGCGCGCCAGCCCGCTCCAGCCGATGATGGAGAGGATGACGGTGATGGCAAAATAGGTTTTGGTGACAGACCAGTCGCGGGGCAAGGCGGCGGCCAGCGCCATCCAGAAGGGCAGCGCCGGAATGGAAAGCAAAAAGTCGATGATGCGCTGGATGATCTCGTCGGCAATGCCGCCGAAGTAGCCTGAAATGCCGCCCAGGGTCACGCCAATAAAGAAGCTGAGCAGCACGCCTACAAAGCCAATGGACAGCGAAATACGCGAGCCATAAAAAGTGCGGCTTAAAATGTCGCGGCCCAGTTCATCGGCGCCGAAGAGCAGCAGCGGCGGACCGTCCACGCCCACGCCAAAGAGGTGGCGAGTGGTTTCGAAGAACCCCCAGAATTTATAGGGTTCGCCCTCCACAAAGAGCTTGATAGGAAAGCGTTGCGACGTGTCTTCCGTGTAAATGTATTTGAATGTTTTCTGATCCAGCTCGCGACCCAAAGCATAAACAAAGGGAAGGTGGAAACCACCGTTTTCATCAAATATATGTACGCGAGTGGGCGGGCTTTGCTGGCGGCCTTCAAAGCGCGTCTGCGGTAAATAGGGCGAAGCAAAGCCCGGCATAATCGCAATCAGATAAAGGATGATGAGCAGCACCAGCGAAATCATGGCCAGGCGATGGCGGCGGAAGCGCCACCAGATCAGCTCCCACTGTTTGGCATAGTAGAAGCGTTGGGAACGCACATCCAGCTTTTCTTCTGGAATGGCGGCCAGCCCTTCATCTTGTTGTCCCGCCAATTCCTGGGCGGTGCGGCTTGTCTGCTCTTGTATAGTCATGAGAAATGCCCTTTATCTTCCACTGCTTTCAAAGCGGATGCGCGGGTCGGCCCAGGCTAAATAAATGTCCGAAATCAGCGTGCCGAGTACGGTGAGCGAACTGAGGATCAGCACAATGCTGCCCACCAGATACATATCTTGCGCCAGCGTGGCGCGCAGCAGCGTAGGCCCCATGGTGGGGATGCTCAACACCACAGAGATGATCACCTCGCCCGAAATAATGGCCGGCAGTAGCCAGCCGATGGTGCTAAAGAGCGGGTTAAACGCAATGCGCACCGGGTATTTGAACAAAATCGTCAATTCCGGCACGCCTTTGGAACGGGCGGTGGTGACATATTGCTTCTTTAGCTCATCCAGCAAATTGGCGCGCATGACGCGAATGGTGGCGCCGGTGCCGGAGAGGCCAATGATCATAATGGGTAAGATTAGATGTTTAATGCGATCAATTAATTTGGCCGTATTCCAGGGCGCGTCCAAAAAGTCGGTGGAATTCAGACCCAGCGGTGAAAAGCCCAGATAGCGGAAGACCATCCACGCCGCCACAAAGGCCAACAAAAAACCGGGCGTGGCCACCCACACAAAAGCCAAAATAGTGGCAATATAATCAATAAATGAATAAGGATGGGTCGCCGAATAGATGCCCACTGGAATCGCAATCACCCACGAGATAATCAGTGCGCTAAATGAAATCAGAATTGTAAAGGGCAGACGCTCGCGCAAAATATCATTCACCGGCTTGCCCCACTGAAACGACCAGCCAAAATCGCCCTTGGTCAAAATGCCCTGCATCCACTTGGCATAGCGCACGTAGGAGGGCTGATCAAATCCGTAAATAGCGGTCAGACGCGCCGCTTCTTCCTCCTGCAGCTCAATCCCAGAATTGCGCAGGTTGGTAATATAGTTGCTCACCCAGTCACCCGGCAGCTCGATCACAATAAATGACACAATCGAAATCAGCAGCAGAATGGGACTCAGCATAATGGTGCGGCGCACAATATAGAGAATCATGGGATTTAGAATCCTTTATTGAAAACTGAAAGGGGGAAAGGGGGCAGGGGGGAAAGAGGGCAGATGTTCGCCCCTGCTCCCTTTCCCCCTTTCTCCCCTTCGCCCCTTCCGCCTTCTCAACTACTCACCATACCACAACTGCTCGCCGGCAAAGTTACACGCAATGGCGTACCCACCCTGCGGGATGTTGTGCAGCTTCTTGCTGGCAATCATGGGATACTTGACATCTTCCACAATGGTGATCTGCGGAATGTATTCCTGCTGCCATTGGTGACCTTGTTCCAAAATATTATTGTATTCTTCGCCACCGGCCACAGATTCCCAGCGCGCCTTGTTGAGCGCCAATGCCTCTTGCACCCAGTCGGGCGGTTCGACGCCTTCGCTACCACCGGTGCTAAACCAAGTGTTCCACTCACGGCCAAAGAGGCCCAAGTTGCCCATCAGGCGGTCATTGTCGCCATTCTGGTCATGCGCCCAGAAGACGGTAGCCTGAAGTTCATTAGCAGTGCTGCGCTGGCCCCAAAGCTGCGAGTCGATGCGCTTGATCTGGAAGTTGATGCCCACATCTTTCATCTGCTCAGCCAAAAGCTCGGCAATCGGTTCCAGGTCGGGGGCGTGGGCGCCGTGCTCGACCAGAATGGAGAATGGGTTGCCATCCGGCCCCATGCGGAAGCCATCGCCATCGCGCTCGGTCATGCCTAGCTCGTCCAGCAGCGAGTTGGCCAGCTCCACATCATAGGTCGAATTGGCTTCGCCCACGGTGTTGACCGGATAGCCGGCAAAACCGTAGTAGATGCTTTCGATGATCTCATCGCGGTTGATCGCGTGGCTCAGCGCCTGGCGGAAGCGCACATCTTGCGACAACTGCTGCCAGACCGGATCGTCATAGGTCATGTTCAGGAAGATGGTGCTGGAGTCAACATGCATGTCCAGCAGCACGGTGTTGAAGCCGCCGGCCTCTTCGTTCTCTTTGTACAGCGGCACCTTGACCAGGCCGGTGCTCTCACGCAGGAAGTCAACTTCGCCGGTGAGCACCTTCAGGTTCACGGCTTCCACATCTTCCACCTGCTGCGAAATGATTTTGTCGATGTAGGGAAGCTGCTTGCCTTCGGTATCAACCTTCCAGTAGTAGGGGTTGCGTTCGAAGATCTTGGTGTTGGGTGAATCGGAGGGCTGCAGCACCCACGGATTGAGGGTCGGATAGCCAATGCAGCGTTCGCGGGTCACATCCCAGTTCTGGCACCATTTCTGGCCAAAGAGCGTCCACCACTCATCAGTCAGGTTGTTGGCTTCCAAATCGGCTTTCATGTCTTCAATCGGCGTATAGTCAACATGCCATTTGGAGAGGACATGAGCCGGATTGATCAGCTCGGTATAGCCATTCCAGCCTTCGATAACCAAGTTGCGCAGGAAACCACCATAGGGGGAGGGATAGGTGATCTTGAATGTGTAGTCGTCGATAATTTCCAGCACGCCCGGTTCACCTTTGGGATCATTGCCCACGCGGAAGCGCGCCTTCAGACCCGCAGGCGTGAGCTTGTCGTTGCCGTAGATTGAATCCCAGGTAAAGCTAACATCCTCGGTGGTGACCGGCTCGCCGTCGCTCCACTTCATGCCTTCGCGCAAATAGAAGGTGAAGGTGGTGTTGTCATTCTCCACCAGGAAGTCCTTGAGCACGTTGCCCATAATGCCGTTCACGCCCAGGTCCGGCGCGTGGAGGGCCGGCTCGTTGAGCATCACGAAAACATCGGGCGCCCAGTCGGCCACGCTGTGGGCGGTGCGGATCACGCTGCCGTCCTGATAGCGGCCGGGTTCCCAATTGGGCAGATTCTCTTCAGCCAGCAGCACGCCAGGGCCGACAACTTTGGGCTCAAGGGGCAGGCGCTCTTCCAGCGGCGGGATCTCGCCAGCGGCTACGGCGGCCACCCACATGGGGGCTTCCAAGGCGCCGTCATCCGCCGGGGCGGCTTCGGCAGCGGGGGCTTCGGCAGCCGCCGGCGCTTCGGCCGCGGCGGGAGCTTCGGCCGCGGCGGGGGCTTCCGCCGCCTCTTCGGCTGGCGCGCCGCCGCCGCCGCCACAAGCCGCCAAAATGAGCGACAGCACGACGAACAGACTCAATAACTTAAATCGTTTCATAAATGGTTCTCCTCGTTTATTTAATGTAAACAGAATTGAAAACGGGAAATTTATCGACACGCTTCAGAAATTCGGATGGGCAATTTCTTTCACGAATGTCTCTTGTAATTACACCAGATCGACCACGAGCCGCATCTCTCGAATGGCAGCCACCTGGCTGACCGATGCTTGGGCGCCCGTGATGATGCGCTGCACATCTGGCAGCGCGGCAATATAAGCCGCCCTGGTGACGCCAATCTTGGATGAATCGGCCAGCAAAATGTTGTACTGCCCGGCCTCAATGGCTTTGCGTTTGATAGGCACCTCTTCTAAGCTGGCATTGGTAATGCCATCCACCGCCGAAATGCCGCTGGCGGCAATAAAGGCTTTATCAAAACGGATGTTATAGCTTTGCATAGCGCCCAAACTTAGGGCGCCGCCGAATGTGAAAGAGTGTGGATGTAAAGTACCGCCAATGGCGATGAGTGAGATGCTTTTGGAACAGCTCAATTGGTTGATAATATTGAGCCCATAGGTAACCACTGTAAGGCGGCGGTCCATCAAATAGGGCGTCATGCACTCGGTGGTGGTGCCGCCATCAATGAAAATCGTGTCGCCATCTTCGATCAACTGCACGGCAGCCCTGCCGATCCGATCCTTTTCGGCAAAATTGGCCACCTGTCGCTCCTTAAAAGGCGCCTCGGCAGACCCATTGGGCAGCGCTACCGCCCCACCATACGTTCGCGCCAGCAAACCATCCTCGTGCAGATGGTTGAGATCACGCCGAATAGACGACCGGCTCACGCCAAAATAGTTGGCCAATTGGTCGACATGCACGTGCGCATTCTTTTCGAGCATCAAGAGGATCTCTTGTTTGCGTTCCGCCGAATACATAAGAGATGAAGATGATTTGCCCGGCTTTGCTTGAAAACGCCAATTTTCTCGGCAAACAGTCGACATTCAAGCAACCGCAGTTTTAAAAAGATGAGAAATTGGGTCGGTAGATTTTGCGCGCCAAAACTTCAGGCTAAGAAATTGCGTAATTGAATCAGGGAGCTGGCAGCAACTTGTAGGACAGGATCAGCGACTCAGCGCTTGTAGATCAGACAAAAAATGCCCAACGCGCATTCGGGGGAGAGCAGCTTGCTTTTGAAAACTTGGATTTGAAAGAAAATAGGGAAAGATTGGGCCTGATTATAAATGGGTTTATAGCGCCTGTCAAATCAAACATGCAAAAATGAACGACCGAAAGCACGTTGAATGCGCAATAATAAGCAAAACAGCCAACAATAACCAGCATATAGGGGCGTTCAATTAGCGCTGCAAAATCTGTTCCAATTCGCGCTGTGTGCTCTCGGCTGCGTCGTGCAGCGCCTCCATAGCCGATTTTTCTCCGCGCAGCGCCGCATCCACATTCTGCTGCAGCGCGCCCATAAAAAACGCCTGCGCCGGCATGACCGGTCGCTGATGACGCGCTGCGGTCAAGATATCCAGAAACGGGACCAATTGTGGCCGTTCCTGTGGCAGTTTCGCATACCACGACGATTTTTGGTAGCCTGGAAACTGCATAAAAAGCCGGCCATAAAGTTCTGTCCCACCATCGGTGGCGCATAGCCAATGCAAAAAATCCCAAGCAGCATCGGGATGCCGCGCCCCCACAGGCATGCCCGCACACCATCCCCCCACCCATGAAGAATTGGGCAACGCCGGCGGCGGGCCAGCCGGTGCTTGCGTGATCCCATAGGCAAGGTCGGGCGCGTATTGCTCAATATTAGCCAGCTCCCACGGGCCATAAAAACGCATGGCTTCCTGGCCCATAAAGAAGGGCGTTTCGGCGCCTGCGCCGAAGTCAGCCTGAAACCGGGCCACCTCTTCATAACCGCCCACGTCCGCAATCAACTGCTGCATCCACGCCAGCGCCATGACGTTGCGCTCGTGGTCAGCGGTGATGCGGTTGGCGTCGGCATCAAAAAAGTCGCCGCCAAAGAGCCAGCCCCAGGTAAACATAGCGTTTGCCGAACCATATGTATTCCAGGGCAAAATGCCCATGCGCCGAATGCCGCCATCCACCAGCGTAATCTCTTTGTGTATGTGCGTCAGTTCGTCAATCGTGGTCGGCGGCTGTTCCGGGTCCAGCCCGGCCTTGGCAAAAACGCGTTTGTTCCAAAAAAAGCCAAAGTTGGCATCGGCGGTGTAGGTAATGGCCCAGACTTTGCCGTTATAAAAGTTCTGTCGCCAACACGGCGCCCAGAAATCGTTTTCGGAAAGACCAGCTCCTTCAAAATAAGCCGATATGTCCTGCAGCACCTCGCGTTCGGCCCACTCGGCCACCTGCGGACCATCCACCCACGTCACGTCGGGCGCCACGCCGGCAGCAATATCGGTGAAGAGCTTCTGATTGGTCGATAGATCATTGGGCGCCGGCACGGCATTGATGCCCACGCCATTATTTTGCGCCTCATACGCGGCCCACACCTGCTCCAGTAAGTCCATGGTGGCGCCGCCAAAAGGATGCTGCACTTCCAATACCAGCTCGCGTTCCGCGGCCGCCACCCGTTCCGTTGCAGCATCATCGTTGCGGTTCCAGAAGCCACAGGCCGCCAATAACAGAGTGCTACTTAAATTGATGCCGCTGCGCAAAAATGCCCGTCTCGACATTCGGTGCTTTTTAAACGTCATTTTGGATCTATACCCCCTCTTGAAAAGGACATGAATCAGGTGGATCAATCTAAACATAATCGCTCAGATTCTGCCAAATCGAATGCCAATATAGCTAAGTTACGCTGGTTATATGGACGCTCGAGAACAGATGTTCCCGCATTTGGGCGGCTAAACCAATCTTGATATATAATTCGCCGTATGAGCAACGTTGTTCACAATCCACATGACAATTTCTTTCGGACTACTTTTAGCGAAATGGAAATTGCGCGCGATTTTTTGGAAAACTATTTGCCCCATGAGATACGCCGCGAACTGGATTTGTCTACCCTTACGGCGGACAAAGAGACATTTGTGGATCCCGAACTCCAGCCGCACCATTCCGACATGCTCTATCACGTCCAGCGTCTGGATGGCGCCGATGTATACATCTATCTGCTATTTGAGCATAAGAGCTGGGTCGACAGGGCGATTGGTTTTCAGCTATTGGATTACATGGTCCAGATTTGGAAATGGCTGCAACAACAGGGCCGCGAACGGTCGCCAATCATCGCGCAAGTGATTTATCACGGTGCAGACAAGTGGACGGCAGGCGCCAATTTTGACAAGCTATTTGAGGGCCCAGAGGCGCTGCGGGCTTACTGGCCCAGCTTCGCCTTTGAAGTTTATGATTTTTCGTTGAGCAATGCAGAGCAAATTCGCGGGCATCTCTACTTGCAGACCGTAC
Source organism: Caldilineaceae bacterium (assembly GCA_041391125.1). GTDB lineage: Bacteria > Chloroflexota > Anaerolineae > Caldilineales > Caldilineaceae > JACKBC01. The sequence continues at coordinate 166,315 of JAWKON010000008.1, read as the reverse complement.
TCCATATCATGCGCAATATTTTCAATCCGCAGATTGAGCAGCAGATGCCCTTTTTAATGGATTTATTGCATGAGTTGACAACGAATCCGAATATGATAGAATTTCTCTCAAAAGCGTTGCGTTATCTGGCTGGCGGCAGCCGGTATTTGACCGAAGAAGTATTGCGCGCTGAGGTGCAACGCACTTTTCCCCAAGATGGAGGAATGATTATGGAGACTGTGGCTGAAATTTGGCTAAAGCGAGGTCATGAAGAAGGTCGCGAAGAAGGTCGCGAAGAAGGCCGCGAAGAAGGCCGCGAAGAAGGCCGCGAAGAAGGATATGCACTCGCCCTGCGCAAGACTATCCATCAGATATTAATTACGCGCTTCCACAACATCCCAGAACAAACCCAGGTGCTTCTGACCAAAGTCACCATGCCCAAACTAGAGCAACTGATCAATATCTCGCTAGACACGCCAGACCTCAACACATTTTTGATGCTTCTTGAATCAGAATATCTTCCCCCCGAAAAAGAAGCATGACCTCGCTCTTTGATATAAATTTGCCCAAACCACACCTGTCTTGATATCGGTGTGGTTTTTTCTTTTTATGGCTCTTGCGGGAATGGTAAATGGTAAACGGTGAATCATAAATGGGGAATGAGAGCCGCGCGACTCGCCCGCTTTGTTCACCATTTACCATTTTCCCCCTTCAAACAAGCAAACATGTGGCTAATCCCCACAACTGAATCAATTGCCGCACCCGCCAAGATTCAGTACAATAACACCATGTCCGAATCACTGCTTTCCCTCCTTCAAATCGAACCACAGGACGCCGCCCATCTGACCGGCGGCGCCCGCACCCGCCTGCTCAATTTCCTGCTGCGCTGGGAAGCTTACCCGGAAACATTGGCCTGTCTGGAGCAATTCGATGTAGAGAAACGCGTGTCACTTCAAGACTTAAAAGCAGAAGCGCTGACCGGCTTGGGTCGATATGACGAGGCCGCGGCGCTGCTCCAACGCCGCCTGCAAAAACGCCCGACCGAAGCCGCCCACATTTTGCTGGCGCGTACCCATGTGGAAGGCGGGAACTATAAAGAAGCACTGCAAATTGCCTATCAGCTCACAAAGGCAGCCCAAGGCTCAGCCGCAGCTTGGGGGCTGCAAGGGGATGTATTCCGGCGCATTGGCCAACTTGACGCCGCTGAAGATGCCTATCAGCAGCAGATCAAGCTGGCGCCCCACAGCCGCCACGCGCTCATCGGGCTGGCCAACGTCTATTACGCCCGCCGCGATTGGGTCACCGCCGGCGCATATGCCATAAAAGCGTACGGCGCGGCGGCCGGCAGCACCGTACAAGCCGACGGCAGCGAGGAAGATGGCCGCGGCCCAACCGTGCCGCAACTCCAGCAACTGCTCGATTTCTTCGCCGCCGTGGGCGATCAGAATCGACAGCATAGCATCAACCAGCAACTTCAAGAGCGCTTCACCGCCGAGTTGGAGCAGATACGCACCACGTTGGTGAAACGGCTCGACGGCTCTCCCGCCAGCGGGGCGCACACGGCCAGTCCATTGCGCCCGCAACGTTCGCCCAATCGCCAAAACCGCGGTGCGTATAAAGCGCCTAAAACGCCAATCGAACGCGTGGAAGCGCCGCCGCTGCCTGATCTGGCGCAAATCCCGGTCAGCGCGGCCGAACGTAAGGCGTTGGAAAAAGCCGCCCGCGAGCTATTTGGCTTCCCCGGCCTTCTGCACGCCCAGCCGCAGATCATGGCCTGCACGCGCCGCGGCGAAGACGTGCTGGCCATTCTGCCCACTGGCGCCGGCAAGTCGCTCTGCTACCAACTGCCCGCCTTTATGGACAAAGGCGTCGCGCTGATCATCTCGCCGCTGATTGCGCTCATGAAGGATCAGGTGGACAATCTACCCGCCCAATTGCGCAGCCAATGCATTGCCATCAACAGTTCGCTGGATGGATCGGAGCTGAGCCGCGCCATGATCGACGTGGCGGCGGGTAAATACAAGCTGATCTATGCCGCGCCGGAACGGCTGCGGCAAGCCCCCTTTTTGCACGCGCTGCGCCAAGGCGGCCTGATGCGCCTGGTCATCGATGAGGCGCACTGCATCTCCATTTGGGGCCACGACTTCCGGCCCGACTATTTGCACGTGGCGCAGGCCCATCGCGATTTGGGGGCGCCGCCGGTGCTGGCGCTGACCGCCACCGCCCCGCCCCTGGTGCGTCAGGATATTGAACGCCAACTCTTTCACAACTTGACCGACGCCAGCGGACGGCCGCGCACCATGCGTCTGATCGCCACCGACACCTTCCGCCCCAATCTCAATCTGAGCGCCATCCATGTGCGCAACGAAGATGAAAAATTGAGTCAATTGGTGGGTTTATGCAGCAGTCTGATCAAGGATGGTCACGGCATCGTCTATGCTCGCACCCGCCAGCGCTGCGAAGATCTGGCCAATCTGCTGCAGCACCAGGGCATTCGCGCCGAATATTATCACGCCGGGCTGCCCAATCGCGCCGAGGTGCAGGATCGTTTTATGGCGGGCGACATTGAGCTGATTGTGGCCACCATTGCCTTTGGCATGGGCGTGGATAAGCCCGATATTCGCTTTATTGTGCATTACGGGCTGCCCAATTCGGTGGAGGCCTATTATCAAGAAGCGGGCCGCGCCGGCCGCGATGGACAGCGCTCCCATTGTGTGTTGCTCCATTCCAACAACGACAAAACGTTGCTGACCCGCTTTGCCGGCGAGAGTGCGGTCTCGGCCGACTTTTTGCGCAAAGTGTATCGGTTGGTGCGCGACCTGCTCAAAGAGCAGAACCCGGGCGCGCTGCCGCTGGACAATCTGCTGCGCGCGCTCAAGGCGGATGACACGCAGGTGCGCGTGGCGCTGAGTATGTTGGAGGAGGTGGGGCTGCTGGTGCGCCATTATGATGCGCCGCGCACCGTGCGCATAACGCTGTTGGACGCCAAAGGCAATCGCCCCCTAGCTAGCTTTGCCAAAGCGGTCAATCTGCGCCCCAATCAGCCCATCACCCGCGCCTATATGGAGCTGGCCGCGTCCGCTAAAATCCACGCGTCCGAGTTGGAGCTAAAGCTGCTGGATTGGCAGGCGGCCGGGTTGCTCACTTTTGACACGCGCGGGCGCGACCTGCTGCTGACGCTGGCCCCACCCGCCGCCGACGTGAGCCGTCGCGTCGAGCGGCTGCTGGACCGCCATGCCGCCATCCAGCATCAGCGCGTCACCGAGCTGGTCGATTATGCGCGCACGCGGCGCTGTCGCCACGGTCATCTGGCTAATTATTTGGGTGGTACGCCGCGCGCCAATTGCGGCGCCTGCGACAGTTGCGCCGACGGCGCGCAGGCCACGTTTGATGCGGCCATCCCTGCGGAGACGGCTCAAATGCAGCTCATTTTGCAGGCGTTGGACGAACAGAGCTGGGGCCGCCGCAGCCTGACGCGCCTGCTGCGCGGCGACCCCGAAGTGAACGAGCGCGGGCAAAGTTCCAGCGCCTACGCTACGTTAGGCTTTCGCAGCGAAGCCAGCCTGGAAGAGCTGATCGATGTCCTGGTTCAGCGCGGCCACGTGCAGGAAAAAACGCTCTCGCACGGCGGCGTCACGCTGAAGATTACTCAGGCAGGGCGGCGGGCCTTGACCGGCGTTTAGGGCAAACTGGAAAGTTTGTCTCCAAGGTGAAACGAGTACAGTTCATTGCGCTTATTCAAGGAGGAGTTTCAATGACCGGCACAACGCGCGGCCCCAAACCCACCGGCCTCACCCGCCTCTTCCTGCGGCTACCCATCTGGCTCTACCGCTGGCGGCTGGGCTGGCTACTGGGCGGGCGCTTTGTCATGATTCGCCACACCGGGCGCAAAAGCGGACTGCCGCGCGACACGGTGATTGAACTGGTGCACTATCGGCCAGAAACCGACACCTACTTTATTGCGTCGGGCTGGGGCGAGAAGGCGGACTGGTTTCGCAACATTCAGAAGACGCCCACTGTGCTGCTATTTACCCGCAACAAGCGCCTGCCCGCCCTTACCCGCCGGCTCTCCACAGCCGAAGCCGCCGACATTTTGGCGCGCTATGCCACGCTGCACCCCACATCTTTTCGCCAGCTCTCCAAAATGATGATTGGTGAAGCGCTGACCAATGCACCCGCCGATTGCCGGCGTCTGGCCGCAGTTGTGCCCGTCGTGGCCATTGCGCCAATGGGCTAAAATATTACGGGCTATTTGCATCAACATTGATGCAACAAATTGTTGATGAAATACGTCAGCCTATTGGTGACAATTTGCTACATCAATTGTCACCAATAGGCTGACGTATTTTTGTTTGCACCGTATAGAACTGGTCGGAGAGCCGTCTGTGATTATTTATGCCGCCCGAATTTCAGCGACGGATTACGGTCCGATTCAAATCCGATAAATGTCTAACCCTGTATCAACAAATAGAGTACACTTTAAACAGAAAAGCAAAACCTGCCTAAACAGGCAAAAACAAACTGTCGCTATCATCATTCCATCTACTATATATACGGCATACGCTATAGTCAGTAAATTCGCCAAAAAAGACCGTTTGACATATTGCAAAGAGAGGTAAGACCATGAGCGCACGCAAAATTTTTATGTTCATCACCACCATTATATTGATTACATCGGTATTTGTCGGAACCGTGAATGCCTTGACCAGCAAACCGGCTCCCGCTGCCGTTTCACACTTAGAAAACGTGCGCGACTATGCTCCTGCCTCCACCAGTGATGCGGCCAACGCCGTAAACTACGCCATCGATGGCGGCTTGCTCTTCAAAGGCAACCCCAGCGGCTGGCAGCAGCTTCATCTGCCGGAAGGCGTGATGGCGGGCGCCGTAGCAGCAGATAGCCAGAACAGCCAGATCATCTACGTGGGCGCAGCTAATGAAATGGCGCTCTACCGCTCCGTCGATGGCGGCGCCCAATGGGAGAAACTGGTTTTGGATGCCGAAACGGTTGGTGGTGTCACCGATATTGCCGTCGATAACTTTCAGCACCTGGTCTATGTGGGCACCGACAACGCCGGCGTCTTCCGGCTGCGCGACGTGGGCTCCAGCATGATTTTGGGCGGACACCTCCTGCTGGACGAGCCGGTTCTGGAAGTGGCTGCCGATAGCACCGGCGCCGGTCTGGCCTTTGCCCGCACCGAATGGCATCTGTACCGCGCCGAGAACTTCGGCCTGAGTTGGGTGACGGTCGAGAATCTGTCCAGCACGCCAACCGCGGTTGAAATTGCCAATACAGCGCCCGCTACGGTTTATGTAGGCACGACGGATCGCGGTCTGCTCAAGAGTGCGGACGGTGGTTTTAGCTGGGAACGGGCTAATGAGGGTCTCGGCGTTAACCCCGGCACGCGATTGCACATTGATAGCCTGGCCATGGACCCGGCGCAGCCCGAGGTGCTGTATGTAGCCGCCAGCTACCTTTTCGGCTCGACAACGGTTCATAACAGCCCATCATCTGTAGCCATGACAACCGACGGCGCCCAAAAATGGGCCACTCTGGAGAACGATGCGCTGAACGGCGCCACCGTGGCCGAGCTGATGCCGGTCACCGGTGAGACGGGCGCAGTCTATGCGCTCACCAACCAGAGCCGCAGCCCGCTGGCTTTGGGCAGTGCGCCGGCGCCAGTCGTGACCGAAGCTGAGCCTGCCGTGGCGGCGGCCAGCTCGACCAGCAACGCCAGCACCGTTATCGCCTGGCTCGTGGCCAGCCTGGCTGCTCTGGCGCTGCTCTTCTCGGCCAGCGTGGACATGATTGGTCGACATCGCGGCGGATTGGCGGCGCTTGTACCCAGCTTTGTGCGAAATTCGGCCAAGTAAGCCAGCGACCTTCAGAGCCCTCCGGTAAAACCATAAGATTAGCTCTACATTAAAAAAGGCGTCCGCCATAGTGCGGGCGCTTTTTTTTATCTCTTTTGTCGCCATACCATCTACAAATAAATTGACAGTCTGGAATGTAGATGCTACGATCTAAAATTGAAAACCTAAAAACCCTCCTTCAAGAATGTTTATGCACTCTTGAAATGATATGACCAATTACCATAGCAGTAGCTACGAATGTGCCTCTCTGTTTCCTAAAGAATGGGCCATATTCGTAACCCTGCCGAGCCTGAAGGCATACTCGCGGTTGTGATAAATGAACAATTATCACAGAGCCAAGTATTTAAAGGAAGCAGACACCCAATGAAGTTTCGCTTAAGCCATCTGATCATGTCAACGGTGGTCTCACTTTTGCTGACCAGTTGCGCATTTTTGCCATCCACGCGCACCGAGCAAACTGCCGCCGGTGAAGATGCCACACCCACACCCATTCCCACCGCCATTGTACCCACCAAGCCGACCTATACGGTGAAAAAGGGCGAAATTATTGATGAGCTGGAATTCAGCGGCCGCATTACGGCGGTGGACGAGGAAGACCTCTTCTTCCGTACGTCCGGGCGAGTGCGCAATCTGTTTTTCAAGCGTGATGCGCTGGTCAAAGAGGGGGATGTGATTGCCGACCTGGAAATCGATGACCTGGAACGCGAACTGATCTCCGTCCAATTGGAGCTGGAACGGGCGCAGGTCGTCTTGGATAAAGCCAAGACCGCGCTGGATTTTTCGCAACGCGAGGCCCAGGCCAATGTGGAAATTGCCGAAATCCAGCTTGCCCAATTACAGCGCGCCAGCCCCCCCAATCGCGAAGATATTGCCATTCAGCAAAAGCGTGTCGAATTGGCCCAAATGGAGGTGGAGCGCTTGAGCGCTGGCGTCGATCCGCTGCTGGTGAACGACGTGCGCCGCGCTGAACTACAGGTGCAAAAGCTGGAAGCCGCCATCAAAGATGCCCAAATCACGGCCCCGTTTGATGGACAGCTCATGTCCATTTCGCTCGTGGCCGGGCAGGCCGCCGATGCCTATAAACCCGTAGCGGTGATTGCCGATATTAGTTCGCTGGAAGTCAGCGCCGATTTGATCAGCAGCCAGCTTGAGGGTGTGGCCGAAGGGATGCGCGCCGAGGTTACGTTGGTAAGCCGGCCGGGCGTTATACTCGAAGGCGAAATTCGTCGGCTGCCGTTCCCGTTTGGCAGCGGCTCTTCGGGCACCACCGTCGAAGACCTGGACAAGTCCACCCGCGTTTCGCTAACGGAGTCGGCAGCCGAAGCCGGCTATGAGGAAGGCGACCTGGTGCGCGTCAAAGTGGAGTTGGAGCGCAAGGACGATGTGCTCTGGCTGCCGCCCCAGGCGCTGCGCAACTTTGATGGCCGCATGTTTGCCGTCATCAAGGATGGTGAAGCGCAGCGGCGCGTGGATGTGACTGTGGGCATCCAGACGGCCGAGAAAGTCGAAATCGAAGAAGGTCTGGAAGAGGGCCAAGTTGTCATCGGCCAATAGGACATATTTATGAACTTTCTTCGACGATCTTTGGCTATTTTTGCAGTCGCAGCGCGGCGACTCTTCTCACAACGCGGGCTGGCGCTGGCCACTTCCATTGGCCTGATTGCCTCTGTAGCCATTGTCATGAGCATTCCACTCTATACCGATGCGGTCTATTACCGTATTTTGCAGGACGAGCTGACCAATGCCAGCGGCGGTGATGAGACCAGCATGCAGCGGCCGCCCTTCGCTTTTATGTTTCGCTATATCGGTTCGCTCTACGGCCTTATGGAGTGGCAAGATGTGGAGCAGGTGGATACCTATTTGTCCGGGCCGGGCGCCGAAGCGCTGGGTTTGCCCATCAAGCAGCAGGTGCGCTACGCCCGCACCGACAACTTCCGGCTCTTTTCCGCCAACGAGGCAGCCTATGCAGATGTGCGCGATCCGCTGGAATGGATCAGCTTTGCTTTTGCCAGCGATTTTGAGCAGCACATTACGCTCCTAGAAGGCGCTTTTCCCGCACCGGCTGACCCCGATCCCGAAAGCCCCATTCAGATTTTGATTACCGATGCCTTTGCCAATGAGCTGGGTTTGCAGGTGGGAGAAGATATGGTGGCCTTTCGCAACGTGGAGGGCGAATTGGGCAGCCGCACAGTGCAGATGCCGCTGCAAATTGCGGGTATTTGGGTGGCCACCGACCCCAATGAAGAATACTGGTTTTACCGACAGAGCGTCTTCGAAACTCAGTTCTTTATTCCCGAAGAAACATTTCAGGCGCGCATGACGCCCCAGCTCAACGACGAAGTGGCCCAGATTCTCTGGTACATTATTATGGATGGCGACAGCGTCACTTCGGACGACGTAGGCTGGCTGCTCAACAGCATCAGCACGGTGCAGCAGCAGGCGGCCACGCTGCTCACCAACACGCGGCTGGAAGTTTCGCCGCAAGAGGCGCTGCAGCGCTATCGCCGTTCGTCCATCCTGTTGAACGTCCTGCTCTACGCCTTTAGTATTCCCATTGTGGGTCTGCTGCTGGCCTTTATCGGGCTGGTGGTGGGGCTGGCCGTCAACCGCCAACGCAACGAGATTGCCGTGCTGCGCAGCCGCGGCGCCACGGCTGTGCAGATTTTGGGCATTGCCGCGCTGGAGGCCGCCATTCTGGGTACAGTGGCGCTGCTGGCCGGCATGCCGGTGAGCGAGCAGATTGCGCGCGTCATTGGCGCCACGCGCAGCTTCCTCAACTTTACGGTGGAGAACGATCTGCGCATCGACATGACGCTCTCCACGCTACGCTTTGGGCTGGCCGCCATTGGCGTGACGCTGGTGGCGCAAATCTTGCCTTCAACGGGCGCCTCCCGCTACACCATTGTCACCTTTAAACAGGAACAGGCGCGCACCATTCGCGCACCCTGGTGGCAGCGGGCCTGGCTGGACGTGCTGCTGCTCATTCCGGTGATTTATGGCACCTATCTGTTGCAGCAGCAGGGCAGCATTACGGCGCCGGGCGTTGAAGGACTGTCCGATGGACCGTTTGACAACCCGCTGCTCTTTTTGATTCCCGCCCTGGGTGCGCTGGCCATGACGCTGCTGGTGCTGCGCATTTTGCCGGTGCTGATGGCCTTTGTGTCGTGGGTAGCTTCGCGCACCAATAGCGTCGGCTTTTTGCTGGCCACGCGCTATCTGGCCCGCGACCCCGGCTTTTACACGGCGCCGCTGGTGCTGCTGGTCTTGACGCTAAGCCTTTCCACCTTTACAGCTTCGCTGGCGCGCACGCTGGACAATCATCTGTTTGACCAAGTCTACTATCGCAACGGCAGTGATCTATGGCTGGTGGAGTTGGGCGCGGTGGAGGATGCGGCGGCGACGGATGTGCCGGGCGCCGCCCCCGCCGTGGGCAGCGATACCGGCACATCCGCCAGCACCGGCACCGGTGAAGATTCGGCAGTGGCCGAAGCGCGCTGGGTTTTCATTCCGGTGGATGAACATTTGAAGGCGCCCGGCTTTGAAGCGGCCACCCGCGTGGGCGATTTTGAGGCGCGCATCCAAGCGCAAGGCGCGTGGCAGGAGGCCAAATTCATTGGCATTGACCGGGTGGATTTCCCCAAGGCGGCCTTCTGGCGACGCGACTTTGCGCCGGCCAGTTTGGGTGCGCTGATGAATGCGCTGGCTGTAGCGCCGGATGGCGTGCTGCTGCCCGGCAAATATATGCGCGAAAACGCTATTCGCGTGGGCGATTCGGTGATTGCATCGGTCTCTACATATGGCTCGCGGGCGCAGATGACTTTGACCGTGGTGGGCGAATTCCGCTATTTCCCCACTTGGTATGAGGAAGATCAGGGTCCGCTCATGGTGGGCAATTTGGACTATCTCTTTGAGCAGATGCGCGGCGAGTTTCCCTACGATGTGTGGGCCAAAACCGCGCCGGGGCTCAACTATGACAATATGTTGAACGACCTGCGCCTCCTGGATTTCTCGGTGCTCAACTGGCGCTCGGCCCGTTTGAACATTGCCGAAGAGCAGAAGCTGCCGCAGCGGCAGGGGTTGTTTGGGGTGCTGTCGGTGGGCTTTTTGGCAGCGGCGCTGCTCACCGTGTTGGGCTTTTTGCTCTATGCGCTCTTCTCGTTCCGCCGTCGCTTTATTGAGCTGGGCACCCTGCGCGCCATCGGCCTTTCATCGGGTCAGATGACCACCTTCCTGGCCTGGGAACTCATGTTCCTGATCATCCTGGGGCTGGGCGCCGGCACAGTGCTGGGCACCATTATGAGCCAGGTATACATTCCGTACCTGCAAGTGGGCTCCACTGCCGCCGCGCTCACACCGCCCTTTGTGGTTGAGATCGCCTGGGACGCCATTATGCGCATTTATGCGCTCTTTGGTCTGCTCTTCTTTGTGGCATTGGTTGTGCTGGCTGTACTGCTGCTGCGCATGAAGATCTTCCAGGCGATTAAGTTGGGCGAGACGGTGTAAATACCATTTATGAATTCGCGGCATAGATCGCAAGCCCGCATTGGGAACAATAATGGCTGACCCATTTATCTTTTGTGAAAACTTAGTAAAAATTTATAAAGTAGCCGAACTGGAACAAGTTGCCCTCCAAGGTCTCCACCTGAGCATTGAACGCGGCGAGTTAGTGGGCATTATCGGCTCCAGCGGCAGTGGTAAAACGACGCTCATGAGCATCCTGGGCGGGCTGGATCGACCCACGGCGGGCAAGGTGCTGGTCAACGGCCAGGATCTGCTGCGCATGCCCGACCGCCAGCTTAACCGCTATCGCCGCGAGCAGGTGGGCTTTGTATGGCAGCAGAGCGCCCGTAATTTGGTGCCCTATCTCAACGCCATCCAAAATGTGATGCTGCCCATGACGCTAGCCGGCGCCTCCGGCAAGAGCAACCGCAAATATGCCGAGGAGCTGCTCGATATTGTGGGGCTGGCCGAGCGCAAAAACCACTATCTGCCCGAGCTTTCCGGTGGTGAGCAGCAGCGCGTGGCCATTGCCGTGGCGCTGGCCAATAACCCCATCCTGCTGCTGGCCGACGAGCCGACCGGCGAAGTAGATTCGGGTACGGCGCAGGTGATCTACGGCACCTTCCAAATGCTGGCCCACGAACTGGGCGTGACCACGCTCATCGTCAGCCACGACCCGACCATCGCCAAACATGTGGATCGCGTCGTCATGATTCGCGACGGCATGTTGGCGTCGGAAACGCGGCGTCAAGTACGCGCCCAAGGCGACGAAACCGGTGCGGACGGGTGGCGCGCCGCCCGAAGAGGAATACGAAGAGCTGGTGGTGCTGGACAAAGCGGGCCGCATTCACATTCCGCACGACTATTTGGAACAGTTCAACTTTGGGCAGCGTGTACGAATTGAGGCCACCGAAGATGGCATTGTAATTCGCCCGGCGCTGGCCCAAAATGGTGAGGCCAATGGCGCGGCTGATGATAACGTGGAAGATGCCGACTTGGAAACCGAAGACGCGGCGCCCAAGTCCGGCCGCATCCGTGGGCTGTTTGGGCGCTTTGGGCGCAAGAAAAACACATCGGATGAAGAATAGTAGGTCACTCTTGCAGTCACGGTGAGTCGACCAGGGATGTCACTCTGCAAGAGTGACCTACGATATCACCCATATGCATTTGCGAAGAGCGAACTAGAGGAGTAATAGTTTGGCTGACAACAGCGGTTCCACGAATGGTCGCCTCAATGGGGCGCCGAACCAGGAATTGCCATCGCCACCGATGATCTGTGGCGCGTATATAAGCTGGGCAGTCAGGAAATTCCGGCGCTCAAAGGCGTCAATTTGCGCATTCCGCAGGGCAGCTTTGTGTCGCTCAAGGGGCGGTCGGGCAGCGGCAAGACTACGCTGCTCAACTGTCTGGGCGGGCTGGATCAGCCCACTAAGGGCGACATCCGCATTATGGGGCAGGATATTTCCAAATGGCGCGAGCGTCAGTTAACCGCCTGGCGGCGGCGAGCAGGTGGGCTTTATTTTCCAATCGCTGGGCTGCCGCCGGCGCTTTCGGCCTATGAAAATGTGGAGCTGATGTTGCGCATGAACGGCGTGCGGCAAAGAGCGCCGCACGCGCCATGGAGTGTCTGGAGTTGGTGGGGCTCACCAAGTGGGCGGACCACCGTCCGTATGAAATGTCTGGCGGCCAGCAGCAGCGCGTGGCCATTGCGCGCGCCGTGGCCAACAGCCCGCAGATGATCATTGCCGACGAACCCACCGGCGAGCTGGACAGCCGCACCGCCACGGAAATCTTGGGGCTCTTCCAAACGCTGGTCAAAGAGCGCCACATGACCATGCTTATGGCCACCCACGACAGCCTGTCGGACGAATTTGTGGACCAGGTGCTGCGGCTCAAAGACGGACAGATTATGACCCACGAAGAATTCCTGGCCGAGGAAGAGGCCGAGCGAGCCGCGCAGGAAGCGGCGCTGGCAGCGGCAGCGTGGGTAACACAGCGGAGGCTGAGCCCGTCGAAGCCGGAGCCCGTCGAAGCCGGAGTCGCTCCGGCTTCGACAAGTTCAGCCTCCGTATCATCCACCCTCCTGCAATGGCTAAAGCAGCGGCAATAACGTCTTTGCCGTTTCCTCGACTAGCCAGCTATAAAACTCCTCGACAATACGCCACTGCCATGATCTTGAATAAATTTGAGCTGCTCTTCGGTCAGTTCTTTTTCGGCTGTGGCCACGGCATTTTTGTATGGATTAGCGGGCGTGCGGTCCAGCGGCGCCACAAATTCGACGGTGATGGCGCCGTCGTAGCCGATCTCCTTGAGCGTGCCGATGATCTTGGGCCAATCTAGCGTTCATGCCGCAGGCCATGCGGTTGTTGTCGGCCACGTGAAAATCGACAATGCGCCCTTGGGTGCTGCGGATGGCCTGATACATGTCCGCCTCTTCAATGTTCAGGTGGAACGTGTCAATGCAGACGCCGCAATTTGGCCCCACGGCCTCGGCCAGCATAACGGCCTGATCGGCGCGATTGAGAAAGTTGGTCTCAAAGCGGTTGAGCGGCTCCAGCGCCATGCGTACGCCCGCTTGCTCGCTGTGATCATATATCTCCTTGAGGCCCTCCACGGCCCAATGCCACTCCATCTCGCCCGTCACATCGGCGGGCGACGCTACTCGCCCCACCTGGCCGGGCACAATGGTCATTTCATGGCCGTCCAGTTCTTTGACCATGGTGATGCAATCTTTGATGTACTGCACCGAGGTCTCCCGGATCTGCGGGCTGCTGCTCACCAGATCACGCCCTTCAAACATCAGGCTGACCGATCCCCAGCACTTGAGCCCATTTTCTTGGAGCAGCTTGCCCACCTCTTTGGTGTCAAAAATTTCCGGTTCACCGCTGATCTCAATGCTTTTGTAGCCATATTTGGCCAGGCGGCGAATGGTAATGTCGATGGGCTCGGCCCGCATCCAGTTGTGCATGGAAAGATGCATAGTTGGTTCTCCTTTGATCAGATTCAGGCTTTTTGGAAAATGAAGGTAGAACGAGTGGAAATCAAATTTAGCCGGGAGAATGCTGTTCACACATCTACTCGCACTATAGTGGCCCGGTGATGATCTGTCAAATGGCGATATGGAAAATGAAATCAGCTCATGTATCATTTTATTTCGCCAGGGATTGACACGCACAAAAAAGTATGATATTTTCCAATTGCTTTTGGCAATTCCGATATCATATTTCTATCAATGGGAAAGGAGGTCGTGGCATGTCGTCACACAATAAACGACTTATCGATTCAACAATTGATTCCACAGTTATGCGCATGGACCTGCCGCAAACCTCCTGGCTACTTGCTGACTAACGCCAATTCAGAAGTATGCTGCTGAATACGGTTTGTTGAGGGTTGCAGGCGCTATGTGCCTGTGACCTTTTTGTTTTGCGATGAAGCGCAGCTCATGATGGAATGGCTAAACTTCCCGCATGAGTTATTCGTCCATCGCCATGCCGATCACATGAAGGTCACGGGGAATTCCTCCTGTGGCCTTTTTTGATGGGCCGAGCAACAGCAAGTAAGAATATGACTCAATAGGAATATGAAATGAACAGCGAACAATACGACTATTATCAGCAACAATTTGATCCCAATTGGCAAAATGAAAATGCCAATCGAAAGTCCAAGAAGCAGCGGAAGGTCAAGAAAAGCGCAGAACAGATCATCCACGAACTGACGGACGAAACCATCGGCCTGGAGGGCGGCTTTCACACCACCTACACGCCGGCGCGCTATGAAGCCGGCTTCCTGCGCGATTCAACGCGCGCTTTCTTTGATCAGGAATTGATCACCGACATTTTGGCGCAGGTCAAAGGCGGCAAAGAGGCCAGCGTCTATCGCTGCGCCGCCCATGAATTGACGGGCAAAAAGCTGCTGGCGGCCAAAGTATATCGGCCGCGCCAGTTCCGCAATTTGCGCAACGACAAGATGTATCGCGAAGGCCGCGATGTGCTCAAAGCCGATGGCCGGCCCGCCAAAAAGACGGACCACCGTCTCTTGCGGGCGCTCAACAAAAAGAGCAACTTTGGTGTGCAGGTGTCGCACACCTCGTGGCTTATGCATGAATTTCAGACGCTCTATCGGCTGTATAAAGCGGGCGCGGCCGTGCCGGAACCCATCGCCACCAGCGATAACGCCATCCTCATGGACTACGTGGGCGATGAGCGGCGCGCCGCCTCTACGCTCAATGAGGTTAGGTTGGCGCACGGCGAGGCTGAAATACTCTTCCACAAAGTCATTCACAACATAACCCTCATGCTCGAACGGGGATTGATCCACGGCGATCTGTCAGCGTATAATATCCTCTATTGGGAAGGGGATATTACGCTCATCGACTTCCCGCAAGTGAGCGACTGCGCCGGCAACTCGCGGGCGCACTTTATTCTGGAACGGGATGTGACACGCGTTTGTGAATATTTTACAGGTCAAGGCGTGCGCTGCGATCCGCAAAGCATTACCCGGCAGCTCTGGGGACGCTACAGCCCGGTGGATGAAGCGGATCGATTGGCGGATTGGTCAAAGTTCGAATTGAGTGACGAATAAGCGAGCGCATCCATGAAATCCTATGACGAATTAACCTGGCCAGGCAAACGGCGCCGGCTCTATCGGCTGGCGCAAGACGCACTTGCGCAGTACGATCTGGAGGTAAGCCGGCTCGTCCCGCTTGGCTATGACACCAACATGATGTACTGCGCCTACGCGGCCGATGGCGCCAACATGCGCTGCGGCTGGCTAACGGCGTGTGGCGCACGCAGCGCGACGCCGAGTTTGAAGTGATGTGGCTGAGGCGCTGGCGCGCGACACCGAAATCCCGGCGCTGCGCAGAGCGCACCAAAGCCGGCGCCGGTCTGGCCACGCCGACCGCAGGGGCGGGCCAGCGGGCTATCACGCGCTGCTCATGAGCTGGCTGCCCGGCACGATTCTGGGCAAACGTCTAAATGCAGAGAATTTGCGCAAAATGGGCGAACTCTTTGGTCAACTTCATCGGCACGGCGCAGCGTGGCAGCCGCCTGCCGGATTCACCACGCGCCGTTTTGACAAAATGCTCTCCCGCGGCGAGCCGGATGTGCTGCTTGGTGATGAAGCGCTAGCTGTCTATTCCACCAAAGCCGCGTGCATGATCGAGCGCATACGCAAAGGTGGATGCCGCCTATGCGGCTCTCGATCCGGCCGATTTGCGCGTCATCCACTGCGACCTATGGCACGACAACATCAAAGTCCACAAGGGCATTTTGCAGCCGTTTGATTTTGAAGACACTATCTGGGGCTATCGCATTCACGATATTGCCATGGCCCTGCTCGATCTGTATGAAGAAATGGATATGGCGCAATATGAAACCTGTTGGCGGCCTTTCGGCGCGGCTATGAATCCTATTTGGCCTGGCCTGAAGACGAATTGGAAATTTTTCAAATCGGGCGCATTTTGTGGCGCCTCAATCACTACGCACGCTATGTGCAGCATTTTGGCGCGGCGTGGCTGGCCAAAGACGCCGCTTTCAATGTTGAGCTTTTCCAGCGCTATTTAGACACTGGCAAGCTAATCCCGCCGCTGCGTACGCCGCGCATGTAGCAGGAATTCATCACAAAAGGGATAGCCCAAAGAACCCAAATTCACAAAAGGCGCCGGAAACTTCTCTATGAATAGTGACGTGTAGACCCGTTTGGTTTCGATACGGCCACCAACCGCCGTGGCCTACTCAACCGGCACTAATCTCATCCCCTATATATTGAGCAGTTACAGACGCCGCACGAAATTTTTGTGTATTCTGTGTTCTTTGGGGCTATTGATGGCTATTACAAGAGAGTCGTGTGACAAGGAGACAAGTATGTCCGCACCAGAAAACCTCTATCTCTATCATCTAACGCTGGAACCGCACTATCAGAACCCAGCCAACTGGACCGACGAAGCCGCCCAGTTCATCCGCAACCATGCTGAATTTCTGGACAATCTGGGCAAAGCTGGCATTTTGGGCCTGGCCGGCCGCACCCAATATGAGCCGGGCCATCCCCACCTCTTTGGCATCGCCATCATCAAAGCCGCATCGCTGGAGGCCGCGCAGGAGATCATGGCGGGCGACCCGGCGGTTGTACACGGCATTCAGCGCGCAGAGATCCACCCCTATGCCATAGCGATTAATCATGTTCACAACCTGATCGCCTCTCCCTGATTTGGCGCTTCAGCGCCAAATCTGTCCCTCTCCACAAGGTGGAGAGGGACGCGGCGCACCCGCAGGGTGCAAAGCAGGGAGAGGCCACGCGTCCCATCAAATACCGCACGCTTGTCGAATAGCCTCACGCGCGATACAATAGATTTGCGCGCCCGATACCATTGACTATATCGCGTTTGATTTGCTCCCCACAGTTTTGAAACACAACATTCACAGTCCTAAATATTTGAAGCGCACAATCAATCATCTTTGATCAGAAAAACCGCTGACGCGATTCTCACTTTCCCCGGAATCCGCAAGTTTATTTCTGACAAACCAGCAGGAGGACAACATGTCTCAAAGTTACAGCGGCAAAATTTTGCACGTCGACCTGGCCGACCAGCGCACGTGGATCGAAGAGCTGGATGAGTCGATCTACCGGCGCTATTTGGGCGGCAGCGCGCTGGCCAGCCATTTTATGCTGCGCGATATCAAGCCGGGCATTGACCCGCTGGGGCCGGAAAATCCGCTGATCTTTACCACCAGCGTGATCAACGGGCTGCCCCTTTCCGGCGCCAATCGCTACACTGCCGCCGCCAAGTCACCCTTGAGCGGGGGCTTTGGCGAGGCCGAGGCAGGCGGCTATTGGGGACCGGAACTAAAGCGCACCGGTTTTGACGGCATTATTGTGCATGGCCAGTCCGCAACGCCCGTCTATCTTTACATTCACGACGGCGAATGTGAATTTCGCGACGCCAGCCACTATTGGGGCAAGCTGGCCGGCGAAGTGCAGGACGGCCTGGAGGAAGAGCTGGGCGACAAGCGCATCTGCGTGCTGCAAACCGGCGTGGCCGGCGAAAATCTGGTGCTCTATGCGGCCATTGTGAATCAATTGCGTCACTTCCACGGCCGCGCCGGGTTGGGCGCCGTCATGGGCAGCAAGAAGCTCAAGGCCATTGTGGTGCGCGGCCGCGAGCGGGTGGCGCCGGAAAATCGCGATGGCGCCCGCGATGTGGTCAGGTGGTTCCAGGACAATTACGACAAAGAGAATGACCGTATGCATCTCTTTGGTACGGCTGGCGGCGTGGGCGGTCTGGATGCCGATGGCATTCTGCCCACCTTTAACTTCCGCCAAGGCACTTTTGAAAACGCCAAAGCCATCTCCGGCCAGACCATGGCGGACACCATTCTGGTCAACCGCGGCACTTGCTTCTCCTGCACGGTGGCCTGCAAGCGCGAGGTTGAAGTGGAATCGCGCGGCGTTTCGGCCAAATATGGCGGCATGGAATATGAGATCATCGCGGCGCTCGGTTCGCTGTGCGGCGTGGGCGATCTGGAAGCTATTGCCGAAGGTTCGCAGTGGGTCAACAAATATGTGCTGGACGGCATCTCCACCGGCGTGGCCATTGCCTTTGCTATGGAGTGCTACGAAAATGGCATTCTGACCAAAGAGGATACCGACGGCATTGAGTTGACCTGGGGCAGCGCCGACGCCATGCTGGCCATGATCCACAAAATTGGCAAACGCGAAGGGCTGGGCAACATTTTGGCCGATGGCGTCAAGCGCGCTGCCGAACAGATCGGCAAAGGCTCCGAAAAGTTCGCCCTGCACGTTAAGGGGCAGGAACTGCCCATGCATGAGCCGCGCGGCAAACGCAGCCTGACGCTGGCCTATGCGGTCTCGCCCACCGGCGCCGACCATATGGAGTCCATCCACGATCCGGCCTTTGAGGGGCTGGGCGTGCTGGACAATGGCCTCAGCGAAGTGGGCCTGACCGAACCGGTGGACCGCATGGACTTAGGCCCCAAAAAGGTGAAGACCTTCTTCTATGCCCAGGCCATTTGGAGCCTTTACAACTGTGTCGGCATGTGTGATTTTGTGGGCATTCCCATTGGGGCGCTCAAGCTCAGAGCGCTGCGCGACTACATTAATTCGGCCACGGGTTGGGATGTGACGACCTGGGAACTCATGAAGGTGGGTGAGCGGGCCAACACCATGGCGCGGCTCTTCAACATACGCGAAGGCTTCTCCGCCAATGATGACACGTTGCCCGAGCGCATTTTCGAGCCGCTGGAAAAAGGTCGCCTGGAGGGCATTGGCGTAGATCGCGCCGAGTTTGGCCAGGCGCTCAGGACATACTATCAGATGGCCGGCTGGGGTGATGATGGCGTGCCAACGCCGGCAAAGTTGGCAGAGCTGGACCTGTTGGCAGTCATGGCCAATGGGCATTAAGTTTGATTTGCTGGATTAATTCAAAGAGCCTCGGCGAAACGCCGAGGCTCTTTGAATTAATCCAGCTTCCTGTCCCAATGAACAGGTAAGAACTGCTCGTTTGCACAGTGTTATGGCGGGAAGGTTGTGGCACAATAGCGGTGTAACCGTTACAGGACAGATTTAACTGCCAATTCAACAGGAGCCAGAAAACATGCATAACTACATCTGCACCACCTGCGGCGTTCAATATGCCGCCACCGAAACCGCACCCGCCCACTGCCCCATCTGCGAGGATGACCGCCAATATGTAAACCCCAACGGCCAAAGCTGGACCACGCTGGCCGACATGCGCGCCACTCACCGCAACGTTTTACGCGAAGTCGAGCCCGGTCTCACCGGCATTGTGACTGAGCCCAAGTTTGCCATTGGCCAACGCCCGCTGCTGGTGCAGACGGCCCACGGCAACGTGCTGTGGGACTGCATCAGCTACATCGACGACGCCACGGTGGCGGCGGTCAACGCGCTGGGCGGCATTGACGCCATTGCCATTTCGCATCCGCATTTTTACGACAGCATGGTGGAGTGGAGCCGGGCCTTTGGCGACGCGCCCATCTATCTGCACGCGGCCAATCGGGAATGGGTGATGCGCCCCAACCCGGCCATTGTCTATTGGGCAGAGGATACCTATGCGCTCAATGACGAGATCACGCTGGTGCGCTGTGGCGGCCATTTCCCCGGCTCATCGGTGCTGCATTGGGCCAATGGGGCGGACGGCCGGGGCGTCATCTTGACCGGCGACACCATTATGGTGGTGGCGGACACGCGCTATG
Source organism: Caldilineaceae bacterium (assembly GCA_041391125.1). Classification (GTDB taxonomy): domain Bacteria; phylum Chloroflexota; class Anaerolineae; order Caldilineales; family Caldilineaceae; genus JACKBC01. The sequence continues at coordinate 146,735 of JAWKON010000008.1, read as the reverse complement.
TTACCTTTATGTATTCATTTCCCAACGACATTCCGCTCAACGCCGCGGCGGTGCAAGGTATTGTGGATGCGGTGGCGCCTTTTGCGTTTGACCGGGTGTATAGCGCGTGGTGGGAAAAAGTGGTTGCGACAGGGGGGAAAGAGGCGGTGCGGCGCTCGGCGGAGCGCTATATTGCGCACATTCGTTGACGCAGCGCGTCCGAATAGTTTGCAGAAGCCGTCGGGCGGGTTTAAGGTGAATATGAAAATAGTCGCGTTAAGCGGAGGCTGAGCTTGTCGAAGCCGTAGCCGCTACGGCTTCGACAAGCTCAGCCTCCGCTCATTCCCCCTGTTTTATTTCTTATATCGTCATCGACCCGGCGTTTCTGGTCGACGAGATGCGTTTGTGCGTTACGGGCCAGATGGCGATTTAGGAAAATCGCCCTACATGTTGGCGGCGCGGCAGCCGAAATGAAATAAGCCAGGTCAACAGCAGGCAAACCGCTGCGCCCCACAGGCAACCGGCCAGCCCATACCCCAAATAGAGCAGCCCGGAGGCGACAGTGCCGAGCAGGCGTCCCCCGGCGTTGGCCATGTAATAAAAACCCACGTTGAGCGCCACTTTATCACCATCGGAATAGTCTAAAATCAGGAAGCTGTGAATGGCGGAGTTGACGGCGAAGACTACCCCGAAAACGCCCAGCCCGATGATCAGCACCCAGCCCATCTGCCATTCCAGCGCCGCCAGCAGCGCAATGGCCACGGTCACCAGCATCAATATGAACACCCAGCGCTGCGAGGTGGCGCTATCCGCCGTGGACGGCGCCGTGTTGCAAAAAGGTGTGGTGCAGCGGCCTGAACTATGCCATAGCCAATGACCCAGCAGGCAAAAAAGGCGCCAATGGAAGTAAAGCTCCAGCCCAGCACGGCGCCCAAGTAAATTGGCAGCCCCACCACAAACCAGACATCGCGGGCGCCAAAGAGGAAAAAGCGAGCCGCAGAGAGCACGTTGATGGCCGGCGTCTTGCTAAAAATCTGCTTAAAGGGCGCCTTGCTTTTAGACTTGCCCATGTCGCGCTTGAGGAAAAGCACGCTGAGCAGCAGCACCAGGCTCAGCCCCGCCGCCATGATCCAGAGGCTGCCGGCAAAACCGGATGTGGCCAGCAGCGCGCCGCCCAAGAAGAAGCCCACTCCTTTGAGCGCATTTTTACTGCCGGTGAGGATGGCCACCCATTTGAAGAGCGCGCCCTCGGCATTGGCGGGCATCACCAGCTTGATGGCGCTTTTGGAACTCATTTTGGTCAGATCTTTGGCAATGCCGGAGAGCGCCTGCGAACTCATCACGTAGGCAATGGCCGCCCACTGCGGCCACGCCGCCGGCAGCAGCGCCAACATGATCAGCGCGCCAATCTGAATACCCAGCCCGCTAAAGAGCGTCAGCTTGAGCCCAAAGCGCGCGCCTAGCCAGCCACCCACCAAATTGGTGACCATGCCAAAAAATTCATAGAGCACAAAGAGCGCCGCCACTTCCAGCGGGCTGTAGCCCAGCGTGTTGAAGTAGAGCAGCACCAACATGCGCAGCGCCCCATCGGTCAGCGTAAAGCCCCAATAGGCAGCGGTGACCAGGGCGTAGCTTTTGAGGTCGATAAGATCACTTTTTGTTTTGGATAAAGTTGGAGTTGGTTGGCTTGTGATCATAATAATTGCGCCACCTTCTGCGCTAATTCCACCATGCGGTTGACGTACCCCCACCGTTGTCGTACCAGGCCAAAACCTTGACCAGCGTCTCATCCACCACCATGGCCGAAGCCGCATCCACAATGGATGAGCGCGGATCGTTGACAAAATCGGACGAGACCAGCGGACGCTCCTCATAGCCCAAAATGCCAGCCAGGTCACCTTAGCCGCTTCTTGAAACAGCCTATTCACATCCGCCGCACTGGTGGGCCGGCGCACCTGAAAAACTGCATCGGTCAGCGAGGCGTTGAGCAGTGGCACGCACGGCAATGCCGTTGAGCTGGCCTTGCAATTCGGGGTAGATCATGGGTGATGGCGGTGGCGGAGCCAGTCGAGGTGGAAATCAAATTTTGATGGCCGAGCGGGCGCGGCGCAAATCTTGTGTGGCGCATCCACCACCACCTGCGTGTTTGTCACATCGTGAATGGTGGTGATGACGCCGTGCGCAATGCCAATGCCGTGGTGGATTACTTTGACCACGGGGGCCAGACAGTTGGTCGTACATGATGCGGCAGTAATAATGTGATGCTGCGCCGGATTGTAAAGATGGTCGTTGCAGCCCATGACGATATTGAAGACACCTTCCTTCACTGGCGCCGCCACAATCACTTTGCGCACCCCATGCGCTAAATATGGCTCCAGCGCGGCCAACGTGCGAAACTTGCCACTGCACTCTAGCACCATATCAACGCCTAGGTTGCGCCAAGGCACATCCGCCGGCGCGCGGTGTTCGCTAAAAGAAAGAGGAGTCTTATCGATGGCGATCTGCCCCTCTTCAATCCCAATCTGTTTATCCCACCGACCATGCACCGAATCGAATTCGAGCAGATGCGCCGCCCCTTCCAGCCCAATCAACGGATCGTTGATATGCACAAATTCGATCTCATTTGACCGCGCCCAACCGGCGCGCAAGGCCAGCCGCCCCATGCGGCCAAAACCGTTGATGCCAATCCGAATCGTCATCGATTTTCTCTCAATTTCTTTGCGCCAGCCATTCTTGAATCCGGCTGTCGACCTGGTCGCGAATTTCGCGGAACTTATGCAGTTTCTCTTCTTCGGTCCCCTCACACGCCGCCGGATCCTCAAAAAACCAATCCATGCGTGTACCACCGCTGTTTAGAAACGCGGTTGGACAGTTCTTTTCGGCGCGTGCGCAAACCGTAATCAAATAGCCAAAGTTCACGTGGCCCAAATATTCGCGCAAATCGGTCGAACGCTGGCCGGACACGTCAATGCCCACTTCGTCCATGACGCGCACAGTCAGCGGATGCAGCCCGCGCGGTTCCAGCCCGGCGCTGTAAATGTCGAACTCGTCGCCGGCATATTGGCGCATAAACGCCTCGGCCATTTGGCTGCGCGCCGCGTTGCCCGTACACAGAAAAAGCAGCTTGGCTTTGCTCATTTCAACCTCCTGCGGTGGATATGTGGGTGAAAACGAAACCTGCAAATTGGTATCACACGTTGGGCATTGGCACGGAATCGTCTTCTTGAGATGCGCCAGCCAGGCATCTTCCTGCACGGGTCCCAGAATGCGATCCAGCCACCCCATCACGTCGTCATCCGCAATCTCATAATAGATATTTTGGCCGCGCCGCTCATCGCGAATCATATTGGCGTTGCGCAAAAAGCGGAGCTGCTGCGACACGTATGGCTGCGGCTTCTCCAACAGCGCCTCCAGATGGCACACACACTCCGGCTCGCGGCGCAATGCATCCAAAATGTGCAGGCGTTCGGGGTGGGCCAGCAGTTTGAGCTGATTGGAAATGGTTTGGTATTTTGTGCTCGTATCCATATGCAGACCATTATATGCAAAAAACCATATATGCAAAATTTAGCATGTATCGGGTTTTTAATGGAGGATATAGGCACAAGGTATGAAGCAATATATTTGTCCTTTTCCTGTCATAAATTTACAATCTATACTCAGATTGTTGGCTCCGGTTGGCGACTAGCGACAAGGAATTTCTTATGCGTATTGACTCGCTCCATCTCATCAACTTTAAAGGGTTCGAAGACCAAATATTTGACTTCCACCATTCAATTGATGCCGAGCCAAACGGGAACGGCTCTTTTCACGTCTTGATCGGTCAAAATGGTAAAGGGAAAACGAGTGCGCTGGATGCATTAGCAGTGGCAACGGGCAGTTGGTTACTTGGCGTACGCGGGGAAGATAGTCGACATATCGCGACCGAAGATATACGCGTCAAGGTGCTTCAATATGGTGATACGCAGCGCATCGAGCGCCAGTTGCCGGTCAGTGTAGAAGCCCACGGGCAGGTGCAAGGTCAACAGCTCACTTGGAAGCGCGAACTACATTCCCAACGCACGACCAGCAAATTGGCGAGGAATATCAAAAATGTGGCCGAAAAGAGTGTGAAAGCCATGCAGAGAGGGGATTTAGTTACGTTGCCTCTAATTGCCTATTATGGCACTGGACGACTCTGGCAGGAGCCCCGTGATTTTCGCGCCACAACGACCGATGATGCATCCGCTGACGCCAAGCTATCCGCAGAGTTTGCAGATGATTTGGCGGCAGCGTTTGCCTCGCGCCTGGCCGGATACCGTTACAGCATTGACCCACGGACCAGTCCACGCGAGCTATTACGTTGGCTACATTTTGAGCAGCAACTGGCCGTGCAGCAACGTGAAGAATCAACCCAGTTTCAAATTGTAAAATCCGCCATTCAGCAAGCTATCGACGGTTGTCAACGCGCTGATTATCACTTGCGCTTGGGGCTGCTAGTTGATATAAAGGAGCAACCGCGCTTGCCGTTTGGCATGTTAAGCGATGGCCAGCGCAACATGTTAGCGCTCGTGGGCGATTTAGCCATAAAGGCGGCACAGCTCAACCCCCATCTTGGCAAAGATGCCTTATTGCAGACGCCCGGCGTGGTTTTAATCGACGAATTGGATTTGCATTTGCATCCGCGCTGGCAGCAACACCTTGTCGAAGATCTGCGGCGGCTCTTTCCCGAGGTGCAGTTTATTGCTACCACCCATTCTCCCTTTATCATTCAAACCTTGCGTCCTGGTGAACTCATAACACTGGACACCCAATCTGTTCCCGAAACAACCAACTTGGGCATAGAGGAGATTGCCCGCGGCCTGATGGATGTGCCGCGCCCGGAAGTGAGTCCGCGCTACAGGGAAATGGTTCAGGTGGCTAAGGACTATTTGACTACGCTGGAAGAGGCGAAAGTAGAACCGCCGGAAAAATTGGCCGCTTTTAAGCAGCGCCTTGCCGACTCAATTGCCCCCTACGCTGACAATCCGGCGTATCAGGCTTTCTTGGAAATGAAGCGCGTGGTGGCGCTGGGAGAATAAGGATGCGCCCCATTGAACGCGGAGATAGTCCAATTGCAGGCGACTTTGCCAATTATCGAGACGCATTTGCTGAGCTCGTGTCGCGTCTTGGCTCCTATTGCAGCTACTGTGAACGCCGGATTCCCACCCAACTGGCCGTGGAGCATATTCAGCCCAAAGCGGAAGGGCTCTATCCACATTTAGTTGGTCGTTGGGACAATTATCTGCTGGGCTGCGTGAACTGCAATTCCACCAAGGGGGACAAAGATGTGCAGCTTGATCGCGTGCTCTTGCCGGATCGCGACAACACAAGCGCTGCTTTGATCTATGCCGCTGACGGAACGGTTGAGATTCACCCGGAGATTTCGCAGATATGTCGCCCTATGGCGGAACTTGCCCTATCGATTCCAGGATTGGATAAACCCATTAGTGAGGTCTTCGATGCAAATGGACGGCTCGTTGCCATTGATCGCGTAGGCCAACGCATGGAGATCTGGGCAATCGCAGAAGTAAGTAAAGAAGATTTGGCAACATTACCCAGCGATGTAATGCGGCGGCAAATTGTTAAAACGGCATTGGCATCCGGCTGTTTTAGCATTTGGATTACCGTTTTTGCCGATGATCCAGTCATGCGCCGCTTATTGATTGATGGATTTCCCGGTACGGCGCAAAGTTGCTTTGATGCCGACACGACGGTTCTTAGATCACCCCGGGAATCAAACGGTCTGGCTCATGCAGGCAAGGTTTAAACCTGCGCTGAACCCTGAGCAAATATTCTCTTCTCGTCTATTTCCCACCAATGTACAGCAGATAGCTCCACACGCCGCCATACGCGGCCTTCACATCCGCCACGCGCGGCACAAATTGGGTTTGCAACTTGCGCAGCAGATGCCCATCCATGCGCACGTGGTTGACGCCCATCCAGCGCTTAAATGCCGGCCAAGGCGAATTGTGAAAGTCAACCACGGCAATTATGCCGCCAGCATTCAAATCGGCATAAGCCTGCTCAAGGGCGGCTTCCCAACCGGGATTGAACATGGTCAAAGCGTAGGAGAAGAGGATCAGATCGTACTTCTCCGGCTGCGGCACCGTGCCGTAGGCGCCCCACTGAAATGTAGCCAATGCTTTGCGTTTGGCCAGATTCTTCCCGGCCACGGTCAGCATATCCGGCGACAGATCCAGTCCGGTTAATTGGGCCTGTGGAAAGCGACGATGCAGCGCCAGCAGATTCTGGCCCGTGCCGCAGCCCACCTCCAATATGCGCCGCGGCTGCCGGATTTCCGCCACGCGATCCACAATGGCTTGGCGGCCAAAGAGAAAGCTCCAGCGGGTCAGATCATATATGCGGGCGTGGAATCGATAGTAGGCTTTGAGAGCACGGTTGTTGTTTTCAAATTGCGCGTTGGACGCCGAGGGCTCTTGACTGGTCTCCGATTTTTCGGCGGTAATCATGATTTCACCTCTATGATTTTACTTCAGCAAAATGCAGGCTGGCATAGGTGCCCACGCGATCAGTCTGATGCAACGGTTCGCTTAATTCAGGATAAAATTGCAGCGCTTCACGCGCCACAGGTGGCAAAAAATCCAATTCCGGGCTAGCCGAACGCATGAGAATTTTGGCGCCGGGCCGGCTGTTTTGCAAAATAAGTCGCCACTCCTGTTTCAGCGCTTCCGGTGCGTGGGCGGCCATCCAATCTTGATGATCCAGCAGCACAAAATGCGAATAGCGGCCCGGATGGCGGCGCAGAAAGTCGGCCATGCTCATGGTGTGGGGGAAGACGCGTCCGGCATTGCGGCGCAAGAGGGCAAAGTTTTCCGGCTTTAGATAATTGGGGCAGCACGCCTGCGTGTATTGCCCGGTCAGATAGACGCGCCAGAAATAGTTGTCCTGCATCGGTATTTGCGTAAAAACGCGGCGCATAGATTCGGTCACGTAGCCCTGAATGCTCTGCTCCGGGCCGCGGTGCATAAGCTGCATCTGCGCGCGCGGCACGCCCAGCATGGCCATCACCACCGGCTGCTTGGTCAGCCATGAAGTGGCGCGGTCCCACATGGCGGCCTCCACCGAGGCGTAGTGCTGCTGCTGTTCCGCTAACGTGGTCGAATCGAGCAGATGGGTGATGCCATCACGCAGCGAACGCCGCACGCGCAGATAATAATTGCGGAAAAACCAGGCCACTTTGCCCGAGGAGCCGCAATAGTAAAACGAGCCGCGATTTTTGGGCGGTTCAAAATAATAGGCTTTGCGCTGCCAAAATTCGTAGGTGGCCTGCGAGAGATGCGGGGAAAGCGACTCGATAATAGCCGGGGCGTCGGTGTGCTTGCCCTGGCCAAACAGGGCAAACAGCGCATTGTGGCTGGCTTGTTGAATGGTGGCCAGCTTCAGTTCGAGCAGCGCGTTTTGATGCGGATTCACGTCTACGGCGTGGATTTGCGCCGGTGAATCGAGCAGATAGTCAAGTACGTTGCAGCCGGCGCTGGTCAGCATGACGACTTTGCTCTGGCTGTCCAATGCCATCAACTGGCGATCAATGCGCGGGTCTTCCCAGCACGCATTGTAGATGAGCGAGGACGAATGAATTTTGCGAAACAGATAATCGTTAACCTCGCGGCTGATCTGTTCGCCAATTTGCTCCAATGCAATGGCCACTTTTAGCCTCCTTGATGAAAAACCTGAAGCGCCTCTGGCCCGCCCTGGCTGACAATCGCTTTAACGGCGCGCTGATACTCTTTGGCCGTGCGCTGCTGCGCCATGACCATCGAATAGATAAAGCGCATCCCCCGTTCGGGCGAGTCCAGATGCATGGCTTCGTGGCTGTGCGGCGGCAGCCAGATGCGGCGCAACAGCGCGCCGATAAGCGGAATATGAAACAGAATTTCCAGCGCAAACCAGTGGGCTGTGCGCAGTTCATAATGATTGAGCAGCGTCTGATCGAGCCCGTCGATCACAGCCACAACCGGTGACTGATCCGCATGGCGCTCGCGCAGCCAAAGGTCCACGTAATTGGTGTGTGAATAGAAATCCTGCACGGTGTGCAGCAGCCGGCCCAATGCCATGCGCTGGCGGTGGGCCAATTCTTTGGCTTCGTGCATCTGCTCTTTGGAAAGGCGGGCTAATCGTTCGATAAGGGCATGTTGTTCTTCAATATACGCAAGGCTAGCTGCAATTTTATCGTTACAAAAATGGCGATAGGACTCACTCGATAGGAAAAGGTGTGCAACAGAATCTTGGGATAGATTAGCCTGAATTATCTGGTTTAGCGCTACCGGGCTGAAGTTATGGCTTAAAACCAACTCAGTGGCGGCGACATGATATTTGGCGTACATTAACTCTTTGGTGTCCTGTGTGTTGATAGCAACTGCGGTTATAGATTATCAGTAGATCGCAATAGCAATAGCAAGAGACGGGGCCGGATTCACCAATCGAGACCGACGCCTATATCGCCAACACCGTTGCGGTGTACTGAATTATATAGCCACATTACTACATGTTGTTTGCCGTTTGATTAACAGATAGCGTCTAGTTGATTATGAAAATGCTAATATTTTGACCTGCCTTGTTCGCAATTACTGACAGAGATCGCCCTTAAACATGGCACAAATGCAGGCTGTTTTATTAGAGGCCATTTGTGCCATGTTTAAATAGTTTGTCCATGAGTGACGCTCTTCAGAAAGAGTCGCGCCTTTTGCATTCTGTCCACTAACAAACATTTGACTTTTCATTAACAAAAAACGTCCCTCTTTATTAATGAGAATAGGCCATCCTCATATAGTCAGTAGATCGCAATGGCAGGAGATAGGGCTGGATTCACCAATCGAGACCGACGCCTGCATCGCCAACACCGTTGCGGTGTACTGATAGTAGTTCCTCTTGATCCTCCCAGGAGGCTAAATTGCTTCTATTCTCAATCATATGTAAGGAGACACGATGCCCGTAAAATTCCACTACAATATACAAATGGTGCGTCTTTGCAGTGCGCTGCTAATTTCTGCGCTACTCATAAGCCTGATCCCAGCAGCTACGCTTTTTGCCCAGGATACGGAAGAAGCGGGAACACCCGTCCTGATTTTCCCTGTAAACAATGCCCAATTCCTGCCCGGCGCCCTGTTCGATATTCGCGTTGAGGTTCATGCCGAGGAAATGCCGGCCGACTTTGCTATTACGATTAACGGTGAAGAGGTTGGCAGCTTCTTTGACGCCGAAGGAATTGCCGAAAGCTGGCAGTTTAGCGATGATGCAGCCACCGAGGAAGATCTGGCTGACGTGGATCCGGAAACCATTGTTTCCGTCCAGTCCATGGCCTGGCGCCAGGCTGTACTGGCTGAACCAGGTGTCTATGAGGTGGTGGTGACGGCCGACGGCGCCGAAACCACGGCTACATGGACCGTGCGCGAACCTGCCGAATCTGCCGGCGCCCGCAACGTGATTCTGTTCCTCGCCGATGGCGGCAGCGCGGCTGTGTACACGGCGGCGCGGCTGATCTCCCGCGGCATGGACCAGGGTACCTATGGCAGCAATCTGGTCTTCGAAGACTTTGAAGAGATTGGCTTCCTCCATACGTCGGGGATCGACAGCATCATTACCGATAGCGCCAACAGCGCCAGCGCCTATAACACGGGCCACAAGACCGCGGTGAATGCCAACGGCGTCTATCCCGATACATCCTATGACAAGCTGGACGATCCACGTACGGAAAAGTTCGCCTATCTAGTCAAGCGCACGCTTGGCATGAGTGTGGGGATTGTGACGACCGCACATTGGGGTGACGCCACGCCCAACGGCGTCTATGGCTATGGCCGCGACCGCAGCAACAACAGTATCAACGCCTATTTGACCCAACCGCTGGACGAAGGGCTGCTGCCCGAGGTCATTCTCGGTGGTGGCGCGCGCAACATGTTGCCCACCAGCGCCGATGGTTCGCGCCGCACCGACGACCGCGATCTCTTTGCCGAATACGAAGCAGCTGGTTACACCGTTGTGACCACCGGCAGTGAAATGGCCGATGCGCTGGCCGAAACGCCAGAACGCCTCATGGGCATCTTCCATCCCAACAATATGGATGTCTGGCTGGACAAGAACGTCTACACCGACAATGTAGAAGAGTTCCCCGACCAACCCAATCTGGATGAGATGACGCTGGCGGCATTGCAGGTGCTGGGCCAGAACGAAAATGGTTTCTATCTGGAAGTTGAGGCAGCCAGCGTTGACAAAGCGCTCCATCCCATGGACTTCGACCGCGCGCTGGCTGATACCATCGAATTTGACCGCGCCATTGCAGCGGCCGTGGAATGGGCCGCCGCTAATGCGCCCGACACGCTGTTCATCGTCACCAGTGACCATGCCCACAGCTATGATGTCTTTGGTACGGTAGACACAGAGATGTTCAACGCCGGCGTGAGCGATGTGGAAAAACGCAACGCAATTCGCGTCTATCAAGATGCCGGCTTCCCCACCTACGAAGATACCGATGGCGACTTCTTCCCCGATGATTGGGCGCCCAGCATTGTTTTGGCGCAGGGCAAGGTCGACAATCCGGTCTTCACCGAGGATTATCAGGTCAGCCCCGTCTATCGCGTCCCCAGCCTGGTGGCGCAGGTTGGCGAAACGGACTACGAAGTCTCCTTGACCGCCGATAACCCAGACGATGATCCGCTGGGTCTGCCCCTTGGCGGCAACCTGCCCGAAGGGTCAAACAGCAGCGTCCACGCTGCAATCTTGTCCGATCTACGCCCAAAGGTCCAGGCTCGAACTGCCTTGATGCGTGCAGGGAGAACATTGAGGTCTTCTTCTGCATGGCCGCCGCCGTCGGCGAATCAGCCGCAGATAAGTCTGGTCGGTAGTTTTATAGCAACACGACGGTGCCACCACATCAGCGCAGCACTTGTCGCTTTGTTTTCCGGTGTGAGAAAACCTTATCATGCCTTTTCCGATGTTAGATTGCCGCGCCCTACCATTGGCACGGCAGGTACTGAAGCAATGCAGGGGTTGAACGCCACAGAATTAATGGCGTCACGCCACCCGCCGGTACGATCAACAGGCATCGCCACTGTTGCCACTGCCACCGCGTAAGAAGAGAAAACTTTGCCTGCGCACTGGCCGGCGGCCCGAGGGCCGCCCCTCCCACCCCGCCACACCCACCCCGCTCAATATTCAACTTGAAGCGGGCAGTGCGGCAGCCATTGCCATGGCGACCGTGCGGTCATGAAACCGGAGATCGATAACCCTCTTCAATTTGACGAAAGCCCGGTACCCATTACGTTTGATGAGTTTTATGCAGGATTTGACATGCGCAAAGGGCTAACTCTGACCGACAAGCTGCGCTCGCTCGATGGCCAGGGAGGTCGTCATGGAAAGGCTACATGGCGCCGCTCAAACCCCAGATCGACTGGTTCGTCCTGACCTCTGTGCGGCTTGGGTTCTGTCCTTTTGCAGCAGTGATGCCGATTGGCCCACCGATATCGCCGTGGTCTATCTCAAAGATGGCGCCCTGGTGGCAACCCGGGTTCCCGTGCGCATCCAGGGACGCATGGAGGGTGGTCAATCCGTTGACCCAGAAACCGGCATGGTCAGCCTGGTGCGAATCTACGCCGACGACGTAAAGCTTCTTCAATAGCACCCTCCTAACCTGGACAAGCAAAATGAACCACGAAGAGACACGATGGCGCACGAAGCTTCACGAGAAAGATCAACATCCTTTGTGGCTCTTCGTGTCCTTCGTGGTTAAAATTCTTGCACAAATTACAACATTTCCGCGTTGGCGCCCAATGCAAATTCACCTCAACAAATTGAGCACATTTATCGCAGCCAGCAGCTCGATGAGCGCACGGTGCTGGCCATTGACGAATGGATCGTCCCCACCGGCATAGCCTTCTCCTGCGCGGCATCCCGGCAGCGGCAGGAACGACGCTCATAAAGATATCATTGCCGGGCTGCTACCGCCCACCCTCTAGGCAAATCTGGCTGGATGACCAGGCTATCTATCAACACGCGAGGCCCAACGCGACCGCTTTCGCGCCCAGCACATCGGCTATGTCTTCCAGATTCATCTGCTCGTCCCACCTTTAAGCGCCCTGGAAAATGTGGAATTGCCGCTGATCTTTGCCCAACAGCTTGCCAGCGCCGAACGGCGCGCGCGGGCCACGGCCATCCTCAATCAGATTGGGCTGGGCGACCATCTGCGCCACCGACCCGTGCAAATGAGCGCGGGACAGCGGCTGCGCGTGGCTGTAAGCAGGCGCTGGTCAATCGCCCTCGCATTCTTTTGGCCGATGAACCGACCGCCGCCCTGGATCCCGCCAATGCGGCAGCCGTGATGGATCTGCTACAGCAACTGTGTCGCCAACAGAACGCCACCCTCTTTGTGGCCAGCCATGATCCAACACTGGCGCAGCGCTTCGATAGCGTGGTCGATCTGGAGATGGGACGGCTCAAGATCCACAACCATCATGACCTCTCTGCGCCGGAGGCCGCGCCATGCTCTATGACCTGAAAATTGCCTGGCGCAACATTGCCGGACGTCCGGTGGCGACGCTGGTGACGGTTGTTGTCGTGGGCATTGCGATTACGCTCTCGGTCACTGTGGCCCATCTCAACGATGGTTTGCAACCCGGTATCATTCGCGCCAGCGACACCCCTTTGGCGTGCTGGTTGTGGGGGCCAAAGGGCGGCGCACGGCAGCAGTTGGTGTTGAGTACGCTGTTGCTGCAGGGAAACCCGGTGGGCAACATTCCGCCCGCCTCTATGCCGCATTAGCGGCGGATCGCGGGTACGTTTGGCTGTTCCCATTGCTGGGCGATAATGTGGGCGGCGCTCGCATCATTGGAACCAACGAAGCTTTTTTCAGAGCTTCGGACCGATGGAAACCGCTCCCTCGGCTTTTTCCAGCTGGCGTCTGGCAGATTCTTTGGCACAGAGTTTGAGGCTGTGTTAGGGAGTCAGGCCGCGGCTGGACTGGGGTTGACTATTGGCGATGAATTTGTGCCGGCCCACGGTGTCGCCGCGGTCTGGCCAGCGATGTCCATGAGACGCATCCACGGTCGTGGGCATTCTGCAACCCAGCCACACGCCTTTTGACAGCTTCGTTTTCGAACGTCGAGAGTGTTCACGCCGTGCATGAGGAAGGAGGAGAGCATAGCGTTCAAGTCGGCGTGGGGAGGCAGAACAGACAGCAGAGGAACAAATAACCGCCATTTTGGTCAAAGCCCACCGGCTTTATTGAACAGAACCAGCTTTGGCAAGAATTTTACACCGGGACAGAAGCGCAGGCCGCCTTTCCCGGGCGCGAATTGGGCAGTCTTTTTGATCTCCTCAACCAGGGCCAACAACTGTTGCGCGTTGTGGGAATTCTGGCGGCCGTGATGGCGGCGCTCACCCTCTTCCTGGCCATCTACAGCGTTATGGTAGCCGCGCACATTTGCTGGCCATTTTGCGCGGGCTAGGGGCGCAGCGCAACCGCATCTTTCGCATTGTGCTGTGGGAGACGATTGTGACGGCACTGTTGGGCGCCCTGTTTGGTCGCCTGCTGGGCTATGGCTTTGCCGTGTTGATTGCCGCCCATATCGCAGCAGTCTGCCATCCCCGTGACCATCCGCTATCTGCGCAATTGGAACTCATGCTCTGGCTCTTGCCGCTGCTCTTTGGCGTCATGGCGGGATTGATTCCGGCGCTGCAAGCCTATCGCATGAACGTAATCGAAAAGCTCTTTCCGGCATAATGACACGCCATCTGCACCGACTTCCTCAATCTCCGTCTGCTGATTATGCTGGCAACCGCGCTCGTCTTATCTGGTTGCACAGCTTCCCCTTTGCATCCAACAACCACGCCCCAGCCGGCGGCAGAGCCAGCCTACAATTTCACCTTGACTGCATTAACGGGAGAGTCGGTCACGCTTGACGACCTGCGCGGGCGTTGGGTCATCGCCAACTTCTGGGCCACATAGTGCGCGCCCTGTGTCGCATGAGATGCCCTATGCCAACAGTTGACGCAAACTCATACCGATACACTCGTTGTATTGGGCATCAACATGCGCGAAGAGCCAGCGGAAATTGCGCCTTTTGTCCGAAGGGTTTAGGCCTCACCTTCCCCATCCTGCTCAATCCCACCAACGAAATGCTGCTCCAGTACAGTCCCCGCGGCTTGCCGCTCACCTATGTAATTGCCCCCGATGGCGCTGTTGCCTATCAGCAATATGGGCCGTTAGAGCCCGCCACATTTGATGCGTGGCTAACTGAACAGCTTTCTCCTTAACACCAAGATTCTCTCCTAAAAACTTTGCGCCTTGGCGTCTTTGCATGCGTTTCACAACAAGAACTAGCCTATCCCTGCACTTGCCCTTAATACCGCTCACGCATCCTGCCCACTTGCATCCCAATTTCGGCCGCGTTGCCCAATTCATAAATGGTCAACCGCAGATGGGCAATCAGATCGCGCCGCTTTTTGATGTGGGCGATCTGCGCGTACGGGATGGGGTCGCCAATGGCCACCCGCAGCGTGTGGCCGATTTTTGTTGTGGACTTACGCGCACAATCAGCGAAAGACGCAGCGTCTCGCTGAATTGGCTGATCACCTGAAACAAGCAGCTGTTGTGGCCGTAAAAATAGATGGGCGCCACCGTGGCCTCGGTCATTTGGATCAGCTTGGTAAAAAAGAGCTTCCATTCCAAATCGGTCACCGGCCCAATCAGCCCAGTGGAGGTGGAGATGCCGCCGGCCGGAAAAATGACCATGGTTCCTCCGCCGCGCAAATAGTCAAGCGCTCGCTGCTTTGTTTGAATATTGGACTGGGTGGCTTCGGCTGTTTTTATCAAAGTTAATGGGCAGCACAAAGCGTGCGATGCGCTCTTACGCGACAGAGCGCCGAATGCAGCATAATGCGAAAATCGCCGCCGCCACCGTAGCCAGATGACACATAGTTAGCCCGTCCAGCAGCCCAAACGGGTGATTGGCAATAAAGATGAGCGGGCCGGCGGGCGGTATTTGGCCAGTTGTTGGCGGTCAAAAGTCCGCTGAATTTCCAACTCTTCTAGGGCAAAGCTGCCAGAGAATTTTCGCTTTGCCCATAGCGGTCCGCTTGCCCTTGCCAAGCGCTTCTCCAGCTTGCGCTTACGCCGCAAGTTGCTCCACCGAGCGAATGAACAAGCTTTTAAAGAAATGGATCGTCCGGCGTTGTGTAGGTAAAGTTGCGGCCCCTCTGCCCGCGGCCGCGGCAGACGATTAATTCTGCTTATCAATTGAACCTGCCTCATTGATGATCTGGCGCAAATAATGAATCTGCATTTTGGTGATGCCAATATGCTTCAAATAGCCAGCAACGCCGCCATATGTCTCATGCACGTATGCCAGCACACTCAGCATAGATTCGGGATTGGCTTCCAGAAAGTGTTCAAACGTGGCCATGTCGCGACCGGCGGCGACGGCGCGGGCGCGCAGCTCATCAAAAAGCCCAGCCGCGTAATGTGTGGTCAGCGCATAATCCTCGGCAATCGTGGCGTCGTCCACACCGGCCAGCCCCAACATGAGCGCCGCAATCAACCCGGTGCGATCCTTGCCCGCCGTACAGTGGACCAGCACAGGAAACGTGTTATCCGTAAGCGCATCAAAGACCGCTTTCACGGCGCTCTGCCGCCACTCCAGAATTTGGCGATAAATATCCGCCACATTGGGCGGCGCCAAGCGGTCTGCCAGCGGCGCGCCCCCATCGAAGAGCGGCACGTGCAGATAGCGCACGCGCTGGGCGGAGACAAATACGTTGGGCGCCTGGCCGCATTCTTGTTCGGAGCGCAGATCGATAATCGTGCGTACGCCATAGTCGATTAGCGCCTGTTGGCTGGCTGGCGGCAACCTGTGCAGCGCATCGGCGCGCAGGAATGTGCGCCAACGTGTGGCGCGGCCGTCACCGGTGGGATAGCCGCCAATATCGCGAATGTTGTACGCACCGGGCAACGGCAAATGACGCTGACCGAGCTGTTGTGCGATCATAGTGTGTTCTCCTTGGCACTCGGCATCTCTTTCTGTTGGTAGGGTAATGGGGTTTCACCTTCCAATATAACAGCCGCATATTAACGGAGCGTTACTGCAACGTCATCTATTTGCCAATGGTCCGTAAACAGGTGGCAAATATGTTAATTGGGCGCCGCTATTTTGACGCCTCTTCGGCTTTACAAATTGTTAACATTTGGCGAGAAAAATCAATATCACCAAATTTGTGCTCTGTGATACACTCAACGCGTAAACGCAAAACGCCAGCATAGGCGCCGCTTCCCATAAACGCCAATTGCAAGGAGAATTACGTGATGCAATCTACCTCAACTGAAATCGAAGCCAAGTATCGGATCGTGGACCCCAAAATTGCGCAACGCTTGCGCCGCTGCCAGACATTGGGACCGCAATTCCAATTGGGATCTGTGGAACAGGCCGATGTGGTCGACATTTACGTGGACACCCGAGATGCCAGGCTGTTGCGCGCCGGCTATTCGTTGCGGCTCCGGCAGCAAAATGAGCAGTCGCTTGTTACGCTGAAAGAGCTTCACGTTATGCCAACGTCCAATAGGGGTGATGCCGCACCTATTCAGAGCCGCCTCGAACTGGAACAGCCGCTACCCGATGCCACCCGCTATATAGCCGGCGACGTACTCAAAGCCAAGAAATTGCCCAAGGAAATCAAAGCCGTTGTGGCCGATATTATGGGCAAAAAGTCAAAGCTGCGGCCCTACTGCACCATTAAGCAAACGCGCCATCGGCGGCCCGTGCAGCCGCGCCCTGCGCGCGCCGCATCAGCATCCGAAAACGCCGCCGATGAGCCAACGCCTAACGCCACCGCACCCCTGGCGCTGCTTTCGCTGGACGAGGTGACGATTTACAATGGCGCTATCTCCGCCCGTGACGATGTCACGCCCGTTTCCGCCTTTGCAGAATTAGAGGCCGAATTGACGCCCGGTCGGGTGGAGAGCGAGTTGAGGCCCGTGATCGACTTTTTATCCGATCTGGTGGGGCTGACGCCCGAGCCGGCGAGCAAATATGTGCGGGCGCTCCTTGCTTTGAGCCAAGTCATACCCACCGATGACCACCGGACCCGCACCGAAATTGAGGTCACCACCAACATTGCCGAAGCGCTGCGCTCCGTGTGGGGTATCCAACTTACACAATTATTACTGCTGGAAGCTGGCGTGCGACGGGATGAAGATATTGAATATATCCACGATATGCGGGTGGCCATCCGACGCATGCGGGCGGCCTCTTTGCTTTTGGGGCGTTTCTTTGTGTCCGAAGCGATCGATCCTTTGCTCAACGGGCTCAAGCGGACGGCCAAAATGCTGGGTAGGGTGCGCGATCTCGATGTGGCACTGCATAAGCTGGCGCGTTATGGCAGCCAATTGGACGAAACCGAACGCGGTGAGATGCTGCCGCTTATCCAGCATTGGCAGCAGGTACGGGAACAACACTTTGGCGAGCTGATCGCGTGGTTGGACGATAAGCGCTATCAGCAGTTGCTGATCAAATTGCGCGCATTTGTAGAGACGCCAGGCGTGGGCGTGCAGCAACGTTTTCAGGCAGTGCGCCAACCGCCAGAAGCTGTGCAGGTGCGCCACGTGCTGCCGGGCATGCTGCTGGAGCGCTTCCTGGCCGTGCGCAAATATGAAGCGCTCTTTGATGCATAGGTGGACGCTGCCGACGCGCCGAGTCAAGACAATGGCATCCAAGTGAATACGCTGCACGCCCTGCGCATTGAGTGCAAATATTTGCGTTACGCGCTGGAATTTACGCCTGCGCTGCTGGGCCAAGAGGGGGAAAACTTTGTGGGGCAGTTGAAAAAGCTGCAAAACCTGCTGGGCCATCTCAATGACGCCAGTGTAGCCAAAGAGATGCTGCTTGCCATTCCCAAAGAGACGCAAAATGGCGTCGTAAAACGCTATATGAAGAAACAGGACAAAGTGATAGGCAAAAGTGAGCGCAAGGCGGAAAACGCGCTGCGCGCCTTTCTGGATGCCGAAAATCGAGCCAGCTTGGGCGCCATGTTGGGCCGTATTTGATCGGTTGATTGCACTCTATCCTCTTGTCTCACCGCAGCCATGCCATGATGGCCACAGCAATGGAGATCTCGATGAACTATTCACTCTATCATGATGAAAGCGACTTTGACTGCATGGACTGGCTCGAGGCCGAGCTGGCGGATACGCTTGATGAAGACTATGAGCTGGAGCTTTCTGAACCGGCACTTTCGCTGGAGCTGCGCCGCATTTACAAGGAAAAACATCCGCCGACATTGGATCGCCACGTCTATTTTCGCGAATTGCTGCGGCTGCAAGCGGAGCTGATCAAGCTGCAAGATTGGGTGCAGGCCAATGGTGAGAAAATTGTCGTCATTTTCGAAGGGCGCGACTCGGCGGGCAAAGGCGGTGTGATCAAGCGCATTGCGCAGCGGCTCAACCCACGTGTCTGTCGCGTGGTGGCGCTGGCCAAGCCCAGTGACCGCGAACTGACCCAGTGGTATTTCCAGCGCTACGTGCCGCATCTGCCGGCGGGTGGCGAAATCGTCCTCTTTGACCGTTCGTGGTACAACCGCGCCGGCGTTGAGCGGGTTATGGGCTTTGCGACGCCCGATCAGGTCGAACAATTTTTCCAAGATGTACCCGAGTTTGAGCGGATGTTGGTGCGCTCGGGGATCCGGCTGATCAAATATTGGTTTTCCATCACCGACGAAGAGCAGCAGTTGCGTTTTCTCATGCGCATTCACGACCCGCTCAAGCAGTGGAAGCTCAGCCCCATGGACCTGCAATCGCGCGTGCGATGGGAGGATTACACCAAGGCCAAGGAAGAGATGTTTGCGCGCACCAATATTCCTGATTCACCGTGGTATATTGTAGAAGCGAATGACAAAAAACGGGCGCGGCTCAATTGCATGCATCACTTTTTGGACCAAATTCCATACCAGAACGTCGACCACGAAACCATTTCGCTGCCGGAGCGGGTCTATCATCAAGATTATGAACGCAAGGTGCTGCCCGAAGAACTGTACGTGCCGGCGCGGTATTGAAGTTTTGATGTTATATGCTCTCATTTTTTCGTTTCGCCAGTTGCCCTTTTTGCAATTTGCGCGTTCACGAACTTGGCGAACGATTTGCCGAGTTTGGCGATAATTTTACAATCGTTGCCATTTTTGATTCACCATTGGATAACCTGATTAAACATGCCGAGCGCCATCACGCGCCCTTTCCTATTCTGGCCGATGCGGACAACCGCTATTACCAGAAATATGGAATCGAACACTCAGTTTGGGGCATGTTGAAAGGCATCTTTGGGCGCATGGGCACGCTGCGGCGCGCCATGTCTATGGGGTATCAAGCCAAGGTCATCAAAGGCAGCCTGACCACCATGCCGGCTGATTTTTGCATCGATCAAGCCGGCATCATTCAAGTCGCCTATTATGGCAGAGATGTAAGGTGATCACTTGCCGCTGGGTCAGGTGAGGCAATTTGTCAGTCAAATCGCATCTGGCTGACCATTAAATCATGTCTCAATGTCGAATCCGATCGCGCTGGATGGCGATTGGCTTGAAGGGCAAAACATGGCAAAATTAATCAATCTCCACAACCCCAATTCCATTGCGGACCACCGCCCCATCATGATCGCCCACCGCGGCGGCGCTATCGCCACGGGCGCGCCGGAGAACTCGCTGCGCGCCATTGAGTTGGCGGCAGTGCAGGGCTATGACATGGTGGAGTTGGATTTGCGCCGGGCCAAAGACGGCGTACCGGTCCTTTTCCACGGCCACGGCAGCCGCGGCGGCATGTTAGTGGATTGCGGCGTGGCAGCCAATATCGAGGATTTCACCAGCGCTGAGCTGGCCGCCATTACCTATCGGGGGACAAGCCAATCGATCATCACCTTTGAAGCGGCGTTGAAATTGTGCAAACAGCTCAATCTGGGCATCATGCTCGACATCAAAACGCCGGACGCCGCGCCATTGGCGACGGATTACCTTTTGCGCATTACGGCGCTGCTGGAGCAGTATGACCTGACCCACGCCATGATGACCCTCTGCACGCGGCCGGAAGCGCGCCAGCTTCTGCCCAGCACGACCCTCTGGCCCATCCGCGCGCGCAATTTACAGACCGCGCTGGATGGCGACCACTCTCTCCACGGCCACTTCTGGTTTGACGATCCTGCTTCGGCGACTGACGAGCAAATTCGCCAGTTGAGCCGGCGCGGCGCGCTGACCATCGCCTGCCTCAATTCCTTCCGCTACCCCCATCATTCGTTTAACACGCTGGAAAGAGTGGACGCCGAGCGCATGAAAGCCGTGCCCGTAGATGGTTTTCAGATCGATTCGTGTTATGGAGAGTTCTTCGAGAAACTGGCTCAATCCTAAGGGGCAAACCATTTAAACATGGCACAAATGACCCCGAATAAAACAACCTGCATTTGTGCCATATTTAATGGTGATCTCTATGGCTATTGGAAGAAAATAAATCCGCCTTGTCCCCGGCAATTTCGACGAGGTGGCTGGGTAGACGAAACAAATTGCCGGGGACGTTTGCCGGCGTACTTTATTTTGTACATTGGCCTATAAGGTGAGGAGAATACAATGGCGAATGGTGAAAGAGAGGGAGCAAGTCGGCGATCCCGTTCACCATTCACAATTCACCATTCACAATTCACAATTAAGAAGGGTGAATTGTGACAACCATTTCTCGGGAATAGGCTGCAAATTGCTATTCCTCGCCCGTCGCCACTGGCCGCGCTGCATCCGTAATCCAATCGCTCCACGAGCCAATATAGACGCGCGGCGACGTACTATACCCGGCCAGCGCCAGCGCAAGCAGGTTGTTGTGGACGCTAACGCCGGAGCCGCAATAGAAGATTGTCTCCTCGGGCGCGGCGTCGCCCAACAGCGCAGCGAAGCGCGCCCGCAACTGGTCGGCGGGCAGGAATTTGCCGTCGGCGTCCAGGTTGCGCGCATACCAGGCGGATCGCGCGCCCGGAATGTGGCCGGAGACCGGGTCCATAGGGCTGGGCTCGCCGCGATAGCGCGACTCATCGCGCGAGTCGAACATTTTGCGCGTGCGGCTCTGCACATTGGCCAGCACATCGGCCACGCTGACCTGCATGTCTGGTCGCGGCCGGGCCACAAAGGTGCGCTGTGGGCGCGTCTCCGCGCCGCTTTGGGTCGGTCGCCCCTCGCGCTGCCACTGCCGCCAGTCGCCATCCAGCACGGCCACTTTGTCGTGGCCCAGCCAGCGCAGCATCCACCAGAGCCGCCCGGCGTAGACGCTGCTGTTGTCGTCATAGGCAATCACCTGCGTGTTGGCGTCAATGCCCCAATCGGAAAGCTTCACCGCAAATGCCTCAATCTCCGGCAGCGGATGGCGCCCGGTCTGCCCCGGCACAATGGGGCCGGACAGCTCTTCATCCAAATGCGCATAGACTGCTCCGGGAATATGCGCCGCCAGATATGCCGCCCGGCCCTCCGCCGGACTGCCCAATTTAAAGCGACAATCCACAATCGCCCAGTTCGGATCATGCAGATGTTCGGCCAATTCAGCTGTGGAAATAGTAATGGTGTGAGTCATGTGGGTTCTCCTGGGAGGTGGAAGTTGGGAGTAGGGATTAGGGAGTAAGGATTAGGCAGGACTACGCGTGAGTCTCTCGCCTTGCCCTGCTTAATCCCTAATCCCTAATCCCTACTCCCCGTTTTACGGTTTCAAATTCTCAGCAAAAAACGCCGTAATCGCGTTATAGCAGCGCACTTTGTTCTCATATTTGATCACGTCGTGGCCTTCGTTGGCGAAGACCAGGTAGTCGATCTCTTTGCCTTGGGCGCGCAGGGCGTTGACGAGATCGCTGGACTCTTTTTCGACCACGCGCGGGTCGTTGGCGCCTTGGATCACCAGCATGGGGCAGGCGAGCTGATGCAGATGCGTGTCGGGCGAGCGCTCGATCAAAAGGTCGCGGTCGCGTTCGGGGTGGCCCAGCGCCATTTCAAAATAGGTGCGCCAGGTGGGCGGCAGCCGCTCCATAAAGGTAAACAGATTGTACGGGCCAAACATATCGCAGGCCGCCTGCCACCGCTCGGGATGTCGACCGGCCAGAGTCAGCGTCATGTAGCCGCCGTACGAGCGCCCCACCACGGCGGCGCGCGCCGTATCCAGCCGCGGGTCGGCGGCCAGCAGTTCCAGCGCGTGGACGTGATCCAGCCGGTCCTGCCCGCCCCAGTCGCGGTCCACATGTTTCATATAGGCCAGGCCATAGCCGCTGCTGCCGCGCACGTTGGGTACAAAAACGGCCATGCCGTTAAGCGTGAGGAACTGGATCAGCGGCATGGAAAACCAGGTGAAATCGGGACGCTCCTGGCTTTGCGGGCCGCCGTGGATGTAAAAGACGACGGGCAGCGGACCGGTGAAACCCAGTTCGGCGGCGGGCAAATAGAGCCGCGCCGAAATGCGCAATCCATCGTGGCTGGTATAGGATGCATCCTCGCCCGCCGCCAGCAGATGGACCGGAATGCCCAGCACCCGTTCATTGGTGCGCGGGCTGGGGCCGTTTTCGTCGAGCAGATAAATTTGCGCCGGCGCGGTGGCGGTGGAAAAGGAGAGCACAAAACGGTCGCTCTCTTTGTCGTGCGCAATCGATTCGAGCACGCCGTTGCTCAGTTGGCCCTGCCCGCACAGCGTTTGGGTGACGCGAAATTGGCGGGCATCCTCGTCAATTTCACCCACATAGACCCACGAACAGCCGTCAATGTTGTATTGCAGCAGATGGCGATTGGCGTCTAGGTGGGTCACGCTTTCCAACTCGCCCGCGCCCGTATGTTGCAATCCCTGAACTGCGACCGCCTGCACCACCGGGTCGGCAAAGGCCAAATAGCCCAACCCATATTCATCATCAAAAAGCGACGTGGTCAACAGCAAGTTGCCCCGCGGCGTAATGGCGCCGCTGCCGATGCCATTTAAGACCGGCGTGTCCGGGTCCGCACGCTGCGCCAGCGGCTCACCATAAAAAAGCGTGCGCCCACTTTCGCCCGCCTGCCAGCGAAAGAGCACCACGTCGCCCGACGTGTAACTTTCGGCCAGCACCACCTGGCCATAATCTGCCGCCACGGCTATCGGATAGTTGCCGTGCGCGCTGCTGCCCAGATCGGTTTTAACCAGCGTTGCCAGATCGACCATAAAGGCGCTGTATTTGGCCTCGTGGCGCGGATCGACCACAAAGATGGCCTGCAAACGCTCGGCATCACACTTGGCGCAGACCAATTGCTGGCCGGCAAATTCAGCGCCAAAGAGCGGTTCGGGGATGCCGCCCAGTTGCGGTATCAGCATGGGCTGGTAGTTTTCGTCGCCATCACGATCAATCATGATCATGATTTTCGCCAGCTTGGGCAACACCACAAAGGCGCGCCCGCCCAGCAGGTGCGGATTCTGCAGCGCAATGTGCGGCGGCAGCAGCGGCTCCGGCACGCTGCCGTCTTCATGCATGGCATAAAGGCTCAGCCGGCCCGCGAGATCGCTGATGAAATAGATGCGGTCGCCCACAAGCTGTGGGTTGAGAAACTGGCGGGCGGCCAGCAAGGATTCGATGCGGAAATTGTTGGTCGGTGGCATGTTTTTTCCAATATGAAGATATACGGTCGATAATCTGCGTAAACTATGGTACACGGACCGGTACGTTTGGCAAAATGGCCGAAGTCAATTTTGTTTGTTACAAAATTCTACGTCTGCTATACTTTTTAGGATAAGAGGGCAAACCGGATGCCTATCTCAGCGTTATATGCGTAATCTCAGGGGGTAAAAACCATGTTTCATGTTGTATATGAATACAAAGGTAAAAGTGGGCCTGAAAATGGCGATATTCAGGTTGATGGCAGCTTTGGCAGGGGGATGCTTTTTCGGATGTGATTGAAATATCACCAACCCAAGCAAAGCGTTATGCCAACAATTATATTAGCCGTGAACTCTCTACAGGCATTTATGCTGATGAACCAACACTCGGTCTTAAGTACAACCGTTGCGGCGGCTCATCCTAAGCATACGCTTGCCCGGCATTGCCAAACTTGAAATACCGGGGGCAATTGAGGTCGACGCCCAAAGCGGTCGTGTCATTTCTGTGCCAACAGAGAAACTCAATCAGATTCTGGATATCGCAGATGACATTGTTAAACGTCTCTCACTGGTCTCAACGCCAGCCAAAGCTTCGACTGTCTACGTGCTCTGCAGCGCTATGAAGGTAATATTTGCACATTCCGTTTGATTACTCTGTGTATTGCTCAAACTCCCGGAAACGCGATATTTTGGGGCCGCTTTTTCAAATGTGCGCAAGCTGGAAGCCTTGGGGTTTGTTTGTGAATATAGGCGAGTGGGGATTGGGATTCACTTCCGCCGTTTTAGATGCGGGGTTACTCTATCCTCGCTGTCAACGTAAATACGAAAGATTTGTCGAAGAAAGATGAGTCGAGCCATGTAGTGTTAGTTATTGGGCTCGAACAGATCGAGTTGTGGTCAACGATCCGGCTGTGCTCGACGTTTCCAAAGAGATTCCAGATTGGCCGAGTTTATGCTGGCATGGACAGAACAATTTCAGCGCCATGCTGCACTGCTTGAACCTATTTGGGATTCAACCACATGACCTGATACGGCCTCAAAGGGTAATCCACTCTGTCAGATGCAGCGGCTCGTCCGTAATTAACTTCGGAAACGCATAGCTCAACCCATATAACCGCAGATCATTGGCGGCCACTTGCTGCTCACGTTCGCTGAAATTGGCGAGCACCAGCAAGGTTTGGCCATCCTGTTCGCGCAGATAGCCCAGCACGTGTTCATTGCCAATGTTAAGGATTTGCGTTGTGGCCGGCCAGCGTGGGTTGCGTTTTGCGCAGATGAATCAGCCGCTGAAGGGCCATAAATGCGCCCTTCAATTGCGCTTCTGGATCTGTGCGCTGCGCCATCTTTTTCCCAATCGGTCTGTGGGCGATGCACCCAGCGGTTATCACCGGCTTTATCCGCATGGGCGCGATAGCCGTAATCGTTGCGCACGCCGATCTCGTCGCCCAAGATAGATCAGCGGGATGCCGCCAATGCTCAGAATGATGGCGTGCAGCAACAGAATGCGCCCGATGGCCAGCTCGATTTCTTGCGCATTGTCCAATTGCAGCGCCCGCTCCAGCCCGGCCAGCGAAGCCAGCGCGCCCGAAATGCGCGCATCGCTCCGTGCGGGTTTTTCGAGCGGGCAGACCGCGCGCAAAGCTGCCGACGAAACGTCCGGTGTAAAACGCGTTCAAAAAGCGGCGATGATCATACCCGTTGATGCCCAGCGCGCCCGCATCGCCATCATCAAATGTCCAGCCAATATCATCATGACAGCGCACATAGTTGACCCACGCACAGCCCGCCGGAATGGCAAAGCGCCGCTTGGCGAATGACGCAACAGCCGCACTTCACGCGGGCCAGCGCGTCTCCCACAGCAGCGCCATGAGCAGCGGATTGTAGGAAAGCTGGCACTCCTGTGGGCTAATATACTCGGCCACCTCGTCGGGGTGTACAATGGCTTCCGATTTGAAGAGCAGCGCCGGCGCCGCAATGCGCGCCACGGCGTTAAAGGCCTGCACCAGCGTATGCGCCTTGGGCAAGCTCTCGCAATTGGTGCCCAACTCTTTCCACGTAAAGGCCAGCGCATCCAGCCGCAGCACCTCCACGCCTTGGTTGGCCAAAAAGAGCATCTCCGCCGCCATGTTGTGGAAAGTCTGCGGATTCTGATAGTTCAGATCCCACTGGAAGCTGTTGAAGGTGGTCCAGACCCAGCGCCCCTTCCCGTCGGCAAAATCGGTGCGATAGGTGAAGCTGCCCGGATGCTGATCGGGGAAAATCTCGCGCAGCGTGCGGTCGTAGGCGTCGGGCATCTGGCGGTCGGGGAAGGCAAAATAGGTTTCCTGCTGATCGGGGTCGCCGGCGCGCATCTGCTGCGCCCAGCGATGCTCGTCCGATGTATGGTTGAAGACAAAATCGAGCACCAGGCTGATGCCGGCCTGGCGCAGTTCGCCCGCCAGCGCACGCAGCTCATCCATGCTGCCCAGCCGCGGCTCCACCTGGCGGTAATCGCTGATGGCATAGCCGCCATCGCTGTCGCCGGCGGGTGCTTTAAAGAGCGGCATCAGGTGCAGATAGGTCAGTCCCAGCTCTTTGAAATAGTCAATCTTCTGGCGCAGCCCAGCCAGATCGCCCGCAAACAGGTCCACATAGCAGACGCCGCCCAGCATCGCCGGCGACTGGAACCAATCGGGCGCATTTTCGCGCGCCTGATCCAGCTTTTGCAGCGCGGTCGGGCGCGCCAGCCACGACTCGCCCAGCAAAATCAGAAGCTGTTCTAAATGATAGAAAAAGTCATATTGCTGCCCATACAGCGCCAGCAGATGTTCAAAGAGCGCCGGAAAGTGCGCATCCAGCCGCCGCCGGAACGCCCGCCATTGGGGTGACTTTATCTTATCGGCAAAATGTTGCTCAAGGCGCGGCGTCAAGCGCGTTAATGTTCGTTGCAATTCGCGATGCGAGTCCTGCATAGTGGGTGAAATCCAAGATTCGTTTGTGATGGCGCCAGGCGCCCATTCGTGAACAACAGATTGTACAGATTTTCAAAATTTCTTTCGTAGGCAGCAAAATCTGGCGTTTCAGGAAGTCACGTGGTTGACAGAGATTAGCGGCGGTTGAGTAGGCTGGGCAGTTTCCAGCCGTATCGAAACCATAGCGGGTCAACCATATGAGATCTTGTTGAACTCAACATCTCTAAAATCTGCGCAATCTGTTGATCACTTTTTTTACGGCAACCAGACCGGCCGCTGACCTGGGCTGACAATCTCCCAGGATTGTCCACTCTCCACATCGGCGATCCGAATGCTCAATACAATATCCGGCCCTTTAAGCGGAAAGCGGTGAAAGAGCAGGTAGCGTCCATCCGGTGACCAGACGGGCTGGCCGTGGTCAAATTCCAAATCGGTCGTGATGGGGCGCTGATTGGCGCCATTGGCATCCATCACCCATATCTGCTTGGCGAGACCGGCGCGCTCGCCTTCAAACTCCTTGCGACGGAAAGCAATCTGTTCACCATGCGCCGACCAGGACGGCGAGGAATCATCCACGGCGATCTCACCGCTTAGGTTCATCGGCTGCGCTTCGGGCTGTGCTGGGTCGATGAGATGGAGGTGACTCCAAAACTGATCGCCCTGTTGCTGCAACACGCCAAAGAGCAGTTGGTCGCGCTGCGTGTGCCATGCGCCAACTTCTCCGCTTTGCGTAGGTATTTGTACCTTGCGACCATCGTTGACGTTATACACACCCACACCGTCCAGATCGGGTGACAAATAGCTGAGCCAATTACCGGACGCAGACCATTGAGGATTATACCCGAGCGTCTGGTCATCAGTAAAAACCTGCGCAGTTTCTCCACTCTGCATATTGAGCAGCCACAAGCGTGGTGGGCCAAAGCTGCCAAAAGAATCGGCATTACGCCGAGTAAAGGCAATGAACTGGTCCGTGGGCGCCCAAGCAGCGCTGCTGCACGACGCGTTGGGGCATGAAAGCAAAAAAGTGGGCTCAGGCACACCGCGTTCCAGCATCCACAAATCGCTCATGCCGCCCTCCTTCAATTCCGCATAAATAATGCGGCTGCCATCGGGCGACACGGCAAAATCCCAAATACCCAAAGGCAATTCGGTGAGCTGGCGCGGTGTAGCGGGCGTCAGATTTCCCGTAGCCGGGTCGACGGGCAATTCCAGCATGTATAGCTGTTCGTGGTAATCAGCATCCACAGACGTATAAAGAAGCTGGCGCGGCGCCGTCTGGAAATGCCAGATCAACGGCTCGGTCAACTCTTCACCGCCAGTGCCGGTAACGCCCGCCTCTAAAGTCACAGTAAAAGTGGTGCTCGGCGTCCAGGGCGTATCGGGTGTCAGAGTAATCGTATTGCCCTGCACGCTCAGCGCGCCGGATAATTGCCCAGCCGCGCCGGCCGACGCAATCCGCAACGCCAGTGCGTTGGCTTGGGTGGCGACATCGTGATCGAACTGAACGCGGATGGGGCTGGCGACAGAAACGTTGGAGGCGGAAGGCGGTGGTTCGATAAGCGTGGGATTGAGCGGAATGTTGCCGCCGCGCAGGATAATATAGGCCAACACCATTAAGATGAGCAGCGCGACTGTGGCCACGCTCAGATCAAACGAACTAAATTTTCTCATGGATACAGATACGGCTGATTTGGCTGCGAGTTGTGCTCTAATGCTTTTGGCAATCAAAATTGGGGTGGTTTGCCCATTCTTCTCGATCAATTCAAAATGGCCGGCCACACGCACCCATTGATCGTTCTCTAAAGCGGCCACATCGGGCCACTGCACCAACAGGCCGGCGTACGCTGCGTCCGCCACGCAACAGCTCACCACATAACGCGCCACCGAAAACGCATTGGCGCCAAACTGTTCATCTTTATAAACGAACCCAATCACGTTGGCTTCTCGTCCCGCCACCTGCGCCAGATCGGAGGCCTGAAATTCGTAGGCCCAATCCAGAATATTTTTATCTCCATCGGTCTTTTCGGTGGCGGTGCGAATGGCGGCTGGCATGCCTGAAGGTGCGCCCACGGTTATCTCGCGTGGCCAGCGCCGAGACGCCCAACGGCTGCGGCGGAACCAGAATGCCCAACGCGACGGGCAAAATGACAATGAGCAGCCCGCCCCAATGCAGGCTGTGGTCATGGTCGGCATGGTCGTGACCAACATGGTCAGGTGTATGACAATCGGCATCATGGGCGTCAGCGCGTCCAGCCGCCTGGCGCAGCACCGGCCGATAGCTCACGGCAAC
This sequence comes from Caldilineaceae bacterium, assembly GCA_041391125.1. Taxonomy (GTDB): domain Bacteria; phylum Chloroflexota; class Anaerolineae; order Caldilineales; family Caldilineaceae; genus JACKBC01. The sequence goes on along the minus strand of JAWKON010000008.1, from coordinate 117,883 downwards.
CAACACCAGTCCGATGGTGGCTGCCAGCGTAAGCCATGCAAAGCGCTGATTAATATAAAGAGCAGCGTACCGTTGACAATACGCGTATAGAGAAAGATGGCCAACCCAAAGAGCGCCAAACTCTTGAACGCGCTCTGCAGGCGCGGGTTTGACATATCGATAAAATTACCCAATATTCAGATTCCAGAAAACGCCAAAGAGCAGCGTAAAGAGAAATGGCAGCAGAATCAAGTAGATGACCGTGCGCTTTTGGAAGACGCCCATAAACATGAGCGCACTCTTAATATCCACCATGGGCCAAAGACCAAAAAGGCCAGAATGGAGCCGCTAGTAAAGGTCTGCGTAAAGGCCAGCGCCAGAAACGCATCCACAGTAGAGCAGACGGAAAGCACAAAGGCCAGCGCCTGCATGGCCAGCACCGACACGACCGGCCCCTGCCCCACGGCAATCAACGCGGCCTGCGGCACAGCAGTTTGCATGGCCGCCGCCAACATGGAGCCGATAATCAGATAGCGCGCCATATCCATAAAGTCATCACCCGCCGTGCGCAAGCTGCGCCAGATGCGCACACCTAAGGGATTCCCTAGACCTGCCGCGGCGCGTGAGTGCGCATGGGCTGTGTGATGGGCATGCTCCACATCCGGCAACAGTGTTTCATGGAGAGCAGCGCGATAAAAAACCAGTCCCACCAAAAGGCAATCACCAGGCTCAGCAGCATACGGCCGATGAGAACCGTCCCCCAACCAAAGGCGGCGTAGGTGCTCACAATAACGACCGGGTTAATCACAGGGGCCGCCAGCAGAAACGCAATGCCCATAGACATGGGCAATCCCTTTTCATAAAGCCGACGCGTAACCGGCACTACGCCACATTCACACACTGGAAAGACAATGCCCAGTCCGGCGCCCACCAGCGTGGCCAAAATTGGCTGCCGCGGTAAATAGCGCGCCAACATCTGCTGATCCACAAAGACCGCGATAAAGCCAGATACAATGGAACCGGCCAGCAAAAAAGGAACAGCTTCTATAAAAATGCCCAAAAAGATAGTGACAAAGATTTGTCCCCGTTCCGTTACGAAAAAGAGCCCTTGCGGCGACGTGACGGCGGCAGCAAAAATTGCGTACAACGCCCCCACGCCGACTAAGAGAGTCAGAATAATGCGCAAAGTGCGTGTCGCGCCCTTTTTTGGGGGGGCTCCAGAGGAAGGGGACGCTTCTTGTAGGGTGGCTTGTGCTGAATGGATTTTGTCTAACATGATGTAAGGAAGGTTATTGCATGACCTGATTCAATACTGAGCCGCCCAGCGTATTCAACGCAACAGTGACCACGTTGAGTTCAAATGTTCCAAACTTTCTCATAAACAAAAATCAGGTCGTAAATTTGGTGCTATACCATGGGATTATCCAAACAATTTGTGCGCCTTTTCCAGACTTTCCGCCAGCAGATCCACATCTTCCGTTGTGTTATATAGATAGAAGCTGGCGCGGGCGCTGGCAGCTATATTATAGCAGTCATGCACCGGCTGCGCACAGTGATGGCCGGCGCGGATGGCGATACCATCCATATCCAGCGCAGCGGAAATATCGTGTGGGTGAATGTCGCCCAGCGTAAAAGCAATGAGCCCGCCCCGTTTTCCCGGCTCTGGCCCCAGCATACGCAGCCCTTCCACTTGGCTCAGCCGCTCATAGGCATAGCGCGTCAACATCTGTTCGTGGTCGTGTATCCAGCCCATGCCCACGTTGGTCAAAAAGTCGACTGCCGCGCCCAGACCGATGACCTCGGCAATGGCGGGCGTGCCGGCCTCAAATTTATAGGGAAATGCGTTTCAACGGCTCTCGGTCATAGTCACGGAGCGGATCATGTCGCCGCCGCCCATGAAGGGGGGCATGGCCTCCAGCAAATCGCGCTTGCCGTAAAGTACGCCCACGCCGGTGGGACCGCACATTTTGTGGCTGCTAAAAACAAAGAAGTCGGCATCCAGCGCCTGCACGTCAATGGGCATGTGGGGAACGCTCTGCGCGCCGTCGATGAGCACTTTGGCGCCGACTTGCCGCGCCGCCTGCACCAGTTGTTGCACCGGATTGACGGTCCCCAATACGTTGCTGGCGTGGACAAAACTGAGCAGCTTGGTCCGCTCGTTGAGCAGTGCATTCAGCCCGCTCAAGTCAATTCACCGCTCAGGCGTAATCGGAATATAGCGCAGCGTAAAGCCAATCTGGTCGCGCAGAATTTGCCACGGCACAATGTTGCTGTGGTGCTCCATCTGCGTGATCAGCACTTCGTCGCCCGGCCCCAAATTGGCGCGCCCCCACGTCTGCGCCACCAGATTGATGCCCTCGGTCGTCCCGCGCGTAAAGATGACCTGTTTGTCGCTGGGAGCGTTGATAAAGCGCGCCACGCGCACCGCGCATCCTCATAGAGCGCCGTGGCCTCTTCGCTTAGCGTATGCACACCGCGATGTACGTTGGCATTGGACTGCCGATAATAGCGCTCCATCACGTCCAGCACCGCTGCCGGCTTCTGGCTACTGGCCGCATTATCTAAATAGACCAGCCGCTTCCCATGCACCTCCCGCCGCAGGATCGGGAATTGGGCGGCGAGTTCGGCGGTGCGATCGTTTAGTGTTGCTTCCATAGTTATTCCGTAAATGCAGAAAGGGGGAAAGGGAGAAGGGGGGAAAGGGGGCATTGGCGCCCCTTCTCCCTTTCCCCCTTTCACCCCTGCTATTTTTCAATCGGCAGCCCGACCGCGTTCCCCCACTCGGTCCAGGAGCCGTCGTAGTTACGCACGTTATTGTAGCCGAGCAGATAGGTGAGCACAAACCAGGTGTGGCTGCTGCGTTCGCCGATGCGGCAGTAGGCCACGACCTTGTCGCTGGCGTTCAGCCCTTGCTCCTCTTCATAAATGGCGCGCAGATCGGCGGCGCTTTTGAAGGTGCCATCGGGGTTGGCGGCGCGGGCCCACGGCACATTATTGGCGCCCGGAATGTGACCGCCGCGCACGGCGCCCTCTTGCGGATAGTCCGGCATGTGCAGCAGTTCGCCCTTGTATTCGCCGGGGCTGCGCACATCCACCAGCTTGCCGTTGGCCTTAATATGATCCAGCACGTCGTTGCGGAAGGCGCGGATGGGGGCGTCGTTGCGCTCCTTGGCCACGTAATTGGTGCGGGCATAGCTGGGCTTTGCGCGCGTCATGGGGCGCTTTTCTTCGATCCACTTGGCGCGGCCGCCGTCCATTACTTTGGCATTGGTGTGGCCAAAGAGCTGGAAGACCCAGAACGCATAGGTGGCCCACCAGTTATTTTTGTCACCGTAAAAGACCACGGTGGTATCGTTGCCTATACCGTTGCGCCGCAGCAATTCCTCAAAATCCGCTTTGCTCACATAATAGCGCACCAGCGCATCGTTCAGATCGGTGTGCCAATCCACCTTGACGGCGCCGGGAATGTGCTCCACGTCGTAGAGCAGAATATCTTCGTTGCTTTCAATCAAGCGTACGTTGGGGTCATTCAAATGCTCCACCACCCAGGCAGTGCTGACCAGCGCTGTGGGGTGGGCGTAGCCTTTTTGTTCAATCGACATAATATTATTCTCCCTTTTGGTCTGAGATTATTCTGGCTCTTTGATGTTTTGAGAGATGGAGCCGCTTTGGTTTCGATATGGCTGGAAACTGCACCAGCCTACTCAACCGCCGCTACCCCACAATTGCGCAGAGAACCAGTATTTTATGGCCATTGCATTGAAATGCCCTAAGGACTCACTGAATCCTTAGGGCGTTATACAGATGCATCCCGCATAATATTGGCCAAAGAGCTTCTGCACTTCATACACATTCAGACACAGGAGCAGTTGGGGTTTGGGATTCACCATACTCTCCAAATCTGGGAATGGATCAACAGATTACGCAGATTCTAAAGATTTCTTTTTTACTACAGATTATACAGATTCACACAGATATTTTGTGAAGCCTAAATCTGTAAAATCTGTAGTTCAATTTCTAATCTTTCAAATCTGTGTAATCTGTTGATCGTTTTCTGCTGTTTAGCCGCCGATTTTACGTTCGATGACGCGCTCCAGTTTGTGGACAACACTTTCCACCGGCACGCGATCCAGCACGGCCTGGAAGAAGCCCTGCACGATCATGCGTTCGGCCTGGGCGCGGGAAAGGCCGCGCGCCATCAGGTAAAAGACGTATTCTTCTTCCACCTGGGCGGCGGTGGCGGCGTGGGTGCAGCGTACGTCGTCGGCCTGAATTTCCAGGCCAGGAATGCTGTCGGCGCGCGCTGAGCTGTCCAGGATCAGGTTGCCGTTGCGTTGGAAGGCATCGGTCTTTTGGGCGGCGGGCAGCACTTTGATAATGCCCATGTAGACGCTGCGCGCCTTCTCCTTGAGGGCGCCGTTAAAGAGCAGATCGCTGAAGCAGTTGGGCACGCGGTGAATTTGCAGCGTCTGGTGGTCAATGTGCTGACGACCGGTGGGAAAGTAGATGCCCAGCAGCTCGGCGTGACCGCCCTGCCCCATCAGGTCCAGATCCAGGAAGGCTTTGGTCAAGCGGCTGCCCCAGCTCACCTGAATCCAGCGCAGGTCGGCATCTTTGCCCAAGGCGGCGCGCCCGGTCATAAAGTTCCAGGTGGTATGCTCAAAATCCTGCAAGTTCAGATAGCGCACCACGCTGTTGGCGCCCTGCACAATTTCGACCACACTGCTCTGCATGGCGTCTTCACCGCCCAGCAGATCGTCCACCACCGTCACCTCGGCGCCCTCTTCAGCCACCAGCAGCGTGTGGTGATAGCCGCCGGCGCCCGCCGCCTGGTTTAAGATGACCTGCAGCGGCAGCTCAACTTTGGTGTTCTTGGGGACGTAAATAAAGGCGCCGGTGTCCCACAGCGCTGCGTGCAGCGCCGTAAATTTGTTGTGCTCAGGCTTGACCACGCTGGTCATAAAGTGTTTGCGCACTAGCTCGGGGTGCGCGGTCACGGCGCTTTGCAAATCGGTGAAAATCACGCCCTTACTGGCCAGATCGTCATGGGTTTCGCCAAAAAGCACGCCGCCATCCTGAAAAATCAGGCTAGCCGCGCTTTCCATTTCGTCCAGCTCCGTCTGCAATAGATCGGATAGCTCCGCTCGTGCAGACTGCCGGCTTGTGGTGGTAAAGGGGGTAAAATTATCCAGATGAAAGCCGGTGAGGCGAGTGCGCCGCCATGCTTCATCGGTGGGTTTGGGCCACTCCATCGCTTCAAAAGTGCGCCACGCCGCCAGCCGAAACTCCAGCATCCATGCAGGTTCATTTTTGGCCGCCGAAGCCGCCCGCACGGTCTCTTCACTAAAACCGGCCGCTTCCGCCACTATGGTTGGTTCTTTTACTAAAACGCTCACTTATATCTCCATTTCGGATCTCAGATTTACGATTTACGAGATTTTGGATCAACAGATTACACAGATTTGAAAGATTTTTAATCTGTGTAATCTGTGTAATCTGTTGATCATTCCCTCATAAATTCAAAATCGTAAATTTTTTACCCAATACTGCCTTCCATCTGCAACTGGATCAGCCGGTTCATTTCCACGGCGTATTCCATGGGCAGCTCTTTGACCAGCGGCTCAATAAAGCCGCCCACAATCATGGCCGACGCCTCGTCCTCGCTGATGCCGCGGCTCATGAGGTAGAAAAGCTGCTCCTCGCCAATCTTGCTGACCGATGCTTCGTGGCCGATGCTCACGTTGTCCTCTTCGATCTCAATGTAGGGATAGGTGTCGGAGCGGCTGGCTTCATCCAGCAGCAGCGCATCGCAGACCACATTGCTGCGGCTGTTGTAGGCGCCCTTGGCCACCTTGAGCAGACCGCGATAGCTGGCGCGGCCGCCATCTTTGCTGATGGATTTGGAGATAATTTTGGAGCTGGTATTGGGCGCGCCATGCACCACTTTGCCACCCGCATCCTGGTGTTGACCGTGACCGGCAAACGCAATGGAGAGGATTTCGCCGTGCGCCTTGGGACCCATCATGTAGACCGCCGGATATTTCATGGTTACCTTGGAGCCCAGGTTGCCATCCACCCACTCCATGGTGGCGCCTTCATACGCCACGGCGCGCTTGGTCACCAGGTTATAGACATCGGTGCTCCAGTTTTGGATGGTGGTGTAGCGGCAGCGGGCGCCCTTTTTGATGATGATTTCCACCACGGCGCTGTGCAGGCTGTTGCTCGAATAGACCGGCGCCGTGCAGCCTTCCACATAGTGGACGCTGGCGCCCTCTTCCACAATGATCAGCGTGCGCTCGAATTGGCCCATGTTCTCCTGGTTGATGCGGAAATAGGCCTGTAGCGGAATATCCACGTGGACGCCCTTAGGCACGTACACAAAGCTGCCGCCGCTCCAGACTGCGCTGTTGAGTGCGGCAAATTTGTTGTCTGCCGCCGGGATAATGGTGGCGAAATATTCGCGCACAATGTCTTCGTGCTCGCGCAACCCGCTGTCCATATCCAGGAAGACCACGCCGATCTTTTCCCACTCTTCGCGCAGGCTGTGGTAGACCACCTCAGAATCATACTGGGCGCCCACACCGGCCAGGAACTTGCGTTCGGCCTCGGGGATGCCCAGCCGGTCAAAGGTGTTCTTGATATTTTCCGGCACGTCGTCCCACGACTTTTCGGCGCCGGCCGACGGCTTTAAATAGTAATAAATGTCGTCATAATCGATGCCGCTTAGATCGGCGCCCCAGGTCACATCCGGCTTGGCCAGAAAAATGTCCAGCGCCTGGTGCCGGAATTCGCGCATCCAGTCCGGCTCGTTTTTGTGATCGGAAATCTGGTCGATCACGGCGTGGTTCAGCCCCTTCTCGGCCTTAAAAACGGCTTCAATCTCATCATGAAAGCCGTACTGATATTCGTCTTTTACACCATCAAGTTGTTTCAGATCTTCTTCGTGCGCCATGTGTTAAACACTCCCTTTCGGCTCTAATATTCGGCAGTTCAAAAAGAAGGGAACACTGATCAGACTGATGAAACAGATTTCTGCGGATTTCTTCCAGAAAAAATCTGTGAAAATCTGTCAAATCTGTGCAATCTGTGTTCTATAATCGTTACGCTGCCACCAACTCACCTTCACCGAACTCCTGCTCCACCCAGCCGTAGCCGCGCTCTTCGAGCATCTCCGCCACTTCGGGACCACCAGTTTTCACAATGCGGCCGCCGTGGAAAATGCTCACGTAGTCGGGCTTGACGTAATTGAGCAGGCGCTGGTAGTGGGTAATCATCAAAAAGCCGCGCTCGGGCGTGGCCAGCTTGTTGATGCCGTCGGCCACCACGCGCAGCGCGTCAATGTCCAGCCCGGAATCGGACTCGTCCAGAATGGCGAACTTGGGCTCCAGCATGGCCATTTGCAGCACTTCGGTACGCTTCTTTTCACCGCCGGAAAAGCCATCGTTTAAATAGCGGCGGGCAAAGCTGGCATCCACGTTGAACTCTTTCATTTTGGCCGTCAGCTCGCGGCGGAAATCGCGCATGGGCATCAAGTTGCTGCCGATGACGCCGCTGCGGTTGCTGTCCGCCTGCTCGGTGTAGCCGCGCACGTTGGAGACCGCTGTGCGCAAAAAGTTGGCCACGCTGACGCCCGGCACGGCCACCGGATATTGGAAGGCCAGGAAAATGCCCGCTTTGGTGCGCTCATCGGCTTCCATGTCCAGAATGCTTTCGCCATCGACCAGAATGTCACCATCGGTGATTGCATAGTGCGGATGGCCGGCAATTACATAGGCCAGCGTCGATTTGCCGGAGCCATTTGGCCCCATCAACGCATGGATTTCACCGCTGTGCAGGGTCAGATTGACGCCTTTTAGAATCTCGGTATCCTCAACAGAAGCATGGAGATTGCGGATTTCTAATGTGCTCATTACGATTTTAACTCCTCGGAATTTTGATCAACAGATTTCACAGATTTATAAGATTTTTACTATTAACTTAGCTTTTTTCCTGCGGCGCCCGTGACGCCTGACGCACCACGAAGGCGCAGCAGCCGTCGCCATCCATAATGCGGCTGCTCAGGCTGACATCGGAACCCAGCACCTGGCGGATCATGTTCTGATCCATGTTGCAGATTTCCTGATGCTCGTGCGCCAGATCGTGATAGGGGCAATTGTAGGTCTTGAGCATGATCATATCGCCATCCTGCTCCACCACATCGGTCAGCACGCCGTGGCGGCTGAGGGCGCCAGCCAGCTCGTTGACCCGCTCTTGCAAGACCACCGACTGCACTGACTGCTGATAGCGATCCGCCAGCCGCTTGCCCACGCGGTCGAGCAGCAGATTGGCTTTCTCCGCGCCTTCCAAGGCAAAGACCTCTTCCAGCAGCGTCAGCGCCAGATCGTCACAGTGGCAGGCTAACAATTCGCGTACCTTGTCCGTCACAAAATAGGCGTGATGCGGCCGGCCCACGCCCATACTGACGCGGCGGCGCTCGATGTAGCCCTCCGCTTGCAGGGTGTTGAGATGCTGTCGCACCGCCGTGGTGGTGACGCCCAATAACTGTTCGAAGTCTTTGATGGTTGCCGAGCCCCGGCGTTGCAGATGTTCCAAAATCTGCGAAGTGGGAGATTCTTTATCGGGATAGATGCCCAAAGCCATAACATTGCCTCTTGTGTACACTTGCACGCACAATAACGTCCAACGACTAGTAGTATAGCGGGCGCGGCGAATATTGTCAAATTTATATGTTTTAATTATTTTAATAGAGGAATTAGGGGAAAAGGAGATCTGTCGCCTAAACTTTCTTGAAGCCCAAAGTTTCATATTTCTTTTGAAAGCCCAAGCTGCGATACAGCTCGCGCGCTGGCGCGTTTTCCGCCAGATGCTCGACCGCGGCGTGTTTCATGCCCCGTTGCTGCATCAGCGCCAACCCGTGCAGCATGATGGCGCGGGCCAGCCCCAAGCGGCGAAAGTCGCTGTGCGTGCCCACCGGCTCGAATTGGCCCACCTTGTTGAGATGGTCCAGCCAGATCACGGTGAAGGCGGCCACGCGGCCATCGGGCGCAATCGCCACAATTTCATTTTCGGGCCGATAGTGGGGGCGGCGCATCACGTGGTCGCGGTAAACTGCGGGCGTCCACTGCGAGTTGAAGGAGTGATTGCGCACAGACGCTAGCTGCGCGTAGTCATCCATTGTGGCGGAGCGGATGGTAAAGCCCGGCGGCAATACGGGCTGTGGAATCGGCTCGGACAGTGAGCGTTCGGTGATGTAGTCCCACAGGCGGTCGTAAACGAAGCCCAGCTGGGTCAAGAGATCAATGCGCACCTGGTCGCAATTGTACACATCGGTGATCACAGCCGTGTCTGTGCGTTTGCTGGCCTGGATCAAGCGCAGGGTGTGGGTGGACGCCGCACGCAGCATCTCGACCTCAACATGAGAGCCGCGGAACTGAGGACTGGTAAAGGCAAAAAAAGCGACTTCAAACATAAAGCTATAAGTGAAGCCTACAATTTCCGAGCCTTCCGCCCAAATGTGGATCAGTTCGCTCAGCGGATGTTTGCCGCTGTATACTTCATAGAGGCGATGCGGGATGAGCCCTACATGATAATAACCGCAGTCGCCGGCCTGTTGAATCCAACGGGCTAGGGCGGTTTGAAGGTGAGGAAGATCGGCGTCGGTGTAAGTTCGAGTTTTTATAGCCATAGAGTTTATTAATACCAAGCCAGTCTAGGCCTGAGCTCTGTCGAAGGCCGCCATTTCCTTCGACAGGCTCAGGGAACGGCTGAGTAGTTACGATGGATTCTGTAGAATCGGTTGTGCCTATGGTTTTGAAGTCGTCATCGCCGCAGAATCTCCACTTTGCAGACGATATGGGGATTCTGCGGCGATTTTCTCTCTTTACTGCCCCTCAAACGCTGCTTTCAGCCCCGCAATATCGATCTTTTGCATTTGCAACATGGCCTGCATGGCTCGACCAGCCTTCTCTCGGTCAGGCGCACCCAGAAGTTCCCCCAAAATGTTCGGGATAATCTGCCACGACAGGCCGTACTTATCCTTGAGCCAGCCGCACGGCTCTTCCGTACCATCTGCGGTCAACTTCTCCCAATAATAGTCCACTTCCGCCTGCGTCTCACACTGGACGAAGAACGAAATGGCCGGTGTGAAGCTGAACATAGGCCCACCGTTGAGCGCCATAAATTCTTGGCCGTTCAACTCGAAGGAGGCGCTCATAACTTTGCCATTGGGTCCGGGCGACGTGCCGAGCACTTTCGAATTTTTGAAGATCGACACATAGAAATTCATGGCCTCTTCCGCCTTGTCATCAAACCAGAGAAATGGGGTAATCTGCTGCATAACATGCTCCTTGTATGAATGAGTGCGCCGCTTTCACAGCGCTTCGATAGGTTTGCTGAGACATGTATATTGTACCCCGGCTTGGGCGGCAAAGTCTTGTACAGAATGGCAAATTGGGGCTGGTTGCCAAAGCCTCAAAATAGAGCGTACGTCTATCCGCCGGGTTGATCAGCTGGCCGAATTTGCGCCGGGGTATGGCCAACCCATTGGCGCAACGCGTCAGGTGGGGCTGATCATAATAGCCGGCTTCGTAAACAGTATCGAGAATCGAAACGCCTTGTTCCAGCAGCGTGGCCGCGCTGGGCGCAGCATCTGCTGGATCTGTTTTGGCGATAGGCCGGTGGCCCGCTGGAAGCGGTGACGTACGGTGCGCGGGGCATAATCATGCGGCTGTTCATCCAATACGGCGCCGACAATTGGATCGCAGACCAGCACCCCGTCATGCACCAATCGCGCGATGAAAGTTTCGACATTTTCATAGCTGGGTAATTCCCACGTGCTGCTGTTGAGCCAGAACGATTGCCCTGCGCCTTGAGGCAGCGCGGTTTCGCGATCCAGCAGATGGTCCACCGGCAGATGGGGCATAAAGACGCCGGGCTGAAACTTCACCCACAGAATCTCAGCGCCGTCGCCCCAGGCTGCCGTCCCCGCTGTGCTTAACGGACCGACCAGCAGCGGGTGCAGGTTGCCGTGCTCGCGCACGAAGACCATGTGCCAACATAGTTCGGCGGGGCGGATAGCGGAACCGGCGTCCACTGTGTGGCCCTGCATCACCGCCGCGATATACGGTGAATCGGATGAGCGCTGTTCAACAATTATGGTCATAGAGTTTCCTTTGGCAAACCCAAATTGGGACCCCGATTATCCGTTATGCGACAAATTCGTAACTATTCAGGCTCTCGAGGACTGAGACTTCGGCGTGAGCTCAGTCGAACGCTTGTCGAAGCCCGGGTTCCCTTCGACAAGCTCAGGGAACGGCTGAATGGTTACACATATTCCAACGCAAAATTATCTGTCAGGATCAAGGGGGTACACTTCGCTTTGGGCCCGCCTCGCCCTAATGTAAAAGGCTCCCAACTAAAGTTAACCGTTTGTTCCCCATATGGGAATATGGTATAAATAATGGATGCATCTTGTTTCGATTCAAACTCTACGCAATTTCTGGAAACGTCATCCAGATGCCGAAAGACCGCTAAGGGCATGGTATGAAGCCGTCACACAGGCCCAATGGCGAACTCCGGCCGAGATAAAAGCGGATTTTGCCGCGGCCAGTTTCTTGAGCAACAGCCGCGTCGTTTTTAATATCAAAGGCAATGATTATCGGCTGGTTGTCATTGTAGAGTATCGCATGGGACGCATTTTCATCAGATTTGTGGGTACACATGCTGAGTATGACCGAATTGATGCTGAAAGGATATAGCATGAGCGCAGTTTTGATCAATCCAATTCATACCGATGACGATCACGCGGCGGCACTCCGCGAGATTGAGCAACTCTGGGATGCCGAACCCGGCACACCAGAATGGGAACGGCTTGATATTCTGTTTACCCTGGTCGAAGCGTATGAGAAAGAGCATTATCCCATTCCACTCCCCGATCCTATTGACATGATTGAATTTGTTATCGAACAACGTGGGCTAACGCCAAGCGATTTGGTTCCCTACTTGGGTTCGCGGGCAAGGGTCTCTGAAATCTTGAACCGTCGCCGACCGTTGTCACTTACAATGATCCGCAAATTGCAGGCCGGTTTGGGCATTCGAGCCGATGTGCTCATCCAGCCATATGAGACAAAACCATATCGCAACGTAGCATAATCTGAGGTCACTCCAAAATCTAAATTATCCACGGAGGGACAAGAAGTTTCACGAAGAAAAGAGAAATCTTCGTGTCGCTCCGTGTGACTTCGTGGATATTTTTTCTTAGAACCGCCTACGCGCTATATGGCGCCTTGAAATTTTGCCCTCTGTTAGCCCATCCGCGCCATCAACCCATCCAAATGCTCCTGATGATGGTCATATGAACCAAGCAATACATCGGCCAGCGAGTAGCCACTGAGCCATGCAAAGCGGCTGGCATCCAGCAGCGCCGGTTCCGGGACCTGTTCGCTCACGTTCAAAAAGTGGTGAAACGCGGCGCGCCACTGCGCATACACCTCTGCCCAGGTGTGGTCACGATACAATTCATAAATTTGCGCGTTGATTCGATCATTGATCTCTTCATGATCAACCGCAGCATCCGCCCGGGTGACGGTGGCGTCTGGCCACCACGGCGGCATCTGCGGTTCAGTATTGTCCACCCCGGCTTCCATGCGCGCAATGGAGCGCTGTTGCCACGCCCACAAATGCGCAATCTCATCTTTGATCGACATTTCGCCCGGTTGCGGTACGGCCGTGATCTGGGCTTCGCTGAGATTGGCCAACACGCGTTCCCAATGGTCAAATTCTTCGCGTAACGCGGCCAGAATATGGGTTTTCATGTACATGGTTATTCTCCAAATGATTCATAAAGTTCAACATACAGAACATTTGTCTGATGCATTTTTCCATCTTTACAAATCTTTGTCAATTTGCATTGAACGATAAAATATGCCCCAATCGGCAACCGTCGATGATTTGGATAGAGCCTAATTTTGACGATTGCGGCGAAACTTGCTAGGATCGCTCTATCATCGTCTATTCTTGAGTTACGCTACGACAGAAAGGAGGTAGGTTCATGGCAACGCGATCTATGCTATTCCGTTTGCAGGGCAGCAGCAAGCGTATTTGTCTTACCATACCTCCATGCCATCATTATGCCCCGTATTATGCTGGGGCATAAACTGTCGGTAGAATGGTAAAGAGATTGGGGTCACAGGCGCCGCTGCCTTGTGACCTTTTTTGTTTCAGGGCCAAAGATATTGCCGATGTTTTGAAACTAAAAATCCGGTCACGGGATAGTTTCGACTTACCCGTGACATTACTTTGTTGACACTTTGCTGACACACTGAACTTTGTTGACACACAGACCAGCCACGGGTGAAGCCGCCCGTGGCTGGTTTTATTTTGCAACCAAATTCAATTGGGGGACAGGCTGTCCTCCCCACAAAGCATGGAGCCATTTGTGAATTCGCGAATCAGGAAATTTCTCTCCTATTATCAACCGTACATGCGCTTGTTTTTGGCCGATATGGCCTGCGCGCTCATTCTTTCGGCCACGACGCTATTGATTCCACTTTGCATCCGCTATGTGACCAAAAATCTGCTGGGCGAGATTACGCCGGGCGCGCTGCAGCAGATCTATCTCATGGGCGCGGTTATGCTGGGACTGGTAGCCATTCATACGGCGTGCAATATTTTTGTGGGCTATCAGGGCCACGTCATGGGCGCGCTGATGGAAAGCGACATTCGCGGCGAACTCTTTGCGCATTATCAAAAGCTCTCGTTCCGCTTTTATGACGACCAGCGCACCGGCCAGTTGATGACTCGGCTCACCAACGATTCGTTTGACCTATCCGAGCTATTTCATCACGGCCCGGAAGATGTGGTGATTTCGTTGCTCAACTTTGCGGGCTCCTTTGCCATTCTCTTTGCCATCGACGTAAAAATGTCGCTGATCGTCCTGCTCTTTCTGCCGATCATGGCCTTCCACGCCGTCTACTTTAACGCCAAAATGAAGCGCGCCATGCGCACCAGCAAAGATCGCATTGGCGACATCAACGCCCAGGTAGAGGATACGCTGGCCGGCATTCGCGTGGTCAAATCTTTCACCAATGCCGCCATTGAGCAGGCGAAATTTGCCACGGAAAATCAGCGCTTCGTCGCAAGCCGACGCAACGAATACCGCAGCGAAAGCTACTTCTATGAAGGGCTGATTGGCTATACGCAGCTCATGACCATCGGCGTGATCGTCTTCGGTGGTGTGACCATAGTGTACGGTGCGCTCGATCTGGCCGACCTGCTGACTTTCCTGCTCTACGTGGGCATCCTCATCGAACCCATTAAGCGCTTTGGCAACTTTACCCGGCTTTATCAGGAAGGCATGACGGGCTTTGCGCATTATGGAGATATTGGAACTCGAGCCAGATATTGAGGATGCGCCGAATGCGGTGGAGCTGGCCGCAGTGCAGGGCCAAATTGAATTACACAACGTCAGCTTCAAGTACCGGGATGAGCACGAACATGTGCTCCACAATCTCTGCCTGACCATCCAGCCGGGCGAATATGTGGCGCTGGTGGGCGCATCCGGCGTGGGCAAGAGCACGCTCTGCTCGCTGATCCCGCGCTTTTACGACGTGCGGGCTGGGCAAGTGCTGATCGACGGTGCGGATGTGCGCACCGTGCGCCTGGATTCGCTGCGCCGCCACATTGGTCTGGTGCAGCAAGATGTCTATCTCTTTGCCGGCACCGTGGCCGAGAACATTGGCTACGGTCGACCGGGCGCCAGCCGGGCGCAAATCATCACCGCCGCCCAGCAGGCCAATGCCCACGATTTCATCATGACGCTGCCCAACGGCTATGACACCGACATTGGCGAGCGCGGCGTCAAGTTGTCCGGCGGCCAAAAGCAGCGGTTGAGCATTGCCCGCGTCTTTCTAAAAGACCCACCGATCATCATCTTCGATGAAGCCACCAGCGCCCTGGACAATGAGAGCGAACAGGCCGTGCGCGCCTCCATGGAGAGTTTGGCCAACAACCGCACAACGCTCGTGATCGCGCATCGCCTCTCCACCGTGCGCAACGCCCAGCGCATTATCGTGCTGGCGGACAAAGGCATTGCCGAGCAGGGCACGCATGAGGAGTTGCTGGCGCTAAACGGTGTGTATGCGAATTTGTACAACGTGCAGGCGCGGATTTAGCAAACGGGCAGCGGTCTAGACTGTGATGCAAATGATTAAGTGATGAACTATGATTTCGTACGGCGTGAGCGGCGAAAAATTACGACAACAAATAGCGGCCAGCGAAATCATAGTAATCATAAAATCATATAAATTCACAGTCCAGACTCTGCCCGCGCTTTTTGCAGCCGCTTGGGTGCAATCAAGCGCCAGGCGGTCTCAATATGGTGAGCCAATTCGTCGGCGTCGATCTTGGCTAGCTCAATGCCCACCCAGCCGCGGTGGCCCACATACGGCGGTTTGAAAAATTTGTGCGGCGCCGCCTCAATCAACCCCTCTTGCGCACCGGTGGGCGCCGGAATCCACACGGCGATGCGGCCGTCGTTGTGGTGGTTATTGGCAAACATGGTGAAGACCTTTTTGCCAATAAAAAAGGTGGGTTCGCCGTGCGAAAGACGTTCTTCTGTGCCGGGCTGGGCCAGGCAGATGGTGCGCACTTGGGCCAAATATTGGGCGTCCATCAGGCTAAATTTTTCATCCATCGGCAAATGTTAATCCTTTCTCAAGAAGCGCCGCCCGCAGCACCGCAAGCGCCTTTGGGCCCATGCCGTGCAGGGCTGCTAATTCAGACTCGGTGGCTGCGGTCAACTGTTCCAAGTGCGTGTAGCCGGCCGCGGCCAAGGCGCGCTGGGCCGGGGCGGCCACGCCTTTGGGCCAAGGTGCGGCGACTTGTTTGGGCGATGCCTTCGCCTTCTTGGGCGCGGACTTTTTCTGGCTCTGCTTGGCGGCGGCTTTGGCAAGGTGCTCCACCACGCGGAAGCGCACAATGCGGCTTATCAAGTCGTAGGGAATCGGCTGGTCGAGCGGGAAACGCAAGTTGCCCTTTGGCCCGGCGTAGAGGGCCGCTTCTTTTATCAGTTCCTCATCCCCAGTAACGGGTGGATAAAGTCCGATATGTGCTTTAAACGCAGCAAAAAAGACCAACACACCATGCTGCGCAAAGGCCGGCATTCGATAGCTGATCACCTCTTTTGCATCCGGCGCCGCTTGCCGGATCGTATGCCGAATCTGCTCTAGAATTTGCTGAATTTCGGACGGAAAGCCGGCAATATACTCATCAATTGTTGTGGGGGCCGCTTGTTCAGAATTCATGGTATCCTCTCCGGTGAATCGTTGTGCAACCAGCATGAACCCGCCTGAACCAGCGCCGCTAGTGTGCTTCCAAATGGCACTTGATGCGGGTAGCCGTAGGGGTCATTTCGTTTCGAAGCTCCTCACGGATACGCGCCGCCCATGCCTTGACCCGCACGGCGGCGCCCTCCGGTTGGTTAGGAATATAGACATTAGCAATGGTCATGGGCCAGCGCCGCAATATGGGGCGACGTTCAGCCTCTGGCTTGAGCACTTTGCCATGCCCTGCCGCCAAATGCGAAATGCGCCGACGCACCGCGGCCACTGGCAAACCGTTGTCGAGATGTTCTATGAACTGCTGCTGCAAACCAGCCAGCGCAGCCGCCGTAAATTGCGCCGGATGCTGCAAATTGTACGATGCAACCGTCAGAAAGTGCTGCGCCATCAATTCTGGATCCTGCCATTCCCAGGCCAAGATGGCTCCCAATTGCTCCCAACAGGTCATGCCGTCGACGCGTAGCGCGCTGCATTCGGGGCAAAAATCGCTGTCCCTTTTGGGGCGGTTGGTCAGCGGTGGCGCATCCATCGAAGATGTCCCTTCCGTCAAGGCTAGTGGGGAAAGCCCAAGGCGGCGGCCAAGTCATAAAAATGCTGCGCCATTGGGCGATTCCCCAGAATTTCGTACGAACGCCCCATATTCAAATAGAGCGAGGGCATAAATGCCGTCACGCGCTCATCGCCCACGGCCATAGCGCGGTCCAGCGCAATCTGATTCCAGCGCAAAGCCTCAGCCGGTTGCACTTGATGACGGGCCACATAGTGGGCCGCAATACAGGCTTCGTAGTCGTCGGTGGCGGCGTCCCACGCTTGACGATAAAGCGCTTTGGCCTCATCAATTTTGCCGGCGAATTCGGCTGCTGTCCCGACTGTGCAGAGTTTGATTATCGGATTGTTGACATCCATTGTACTACTTCAATCACCCCAAAAGAACTCAATCAGCGCCGGATTCAATACCTCCGGCGCAATGCCGTGGTCCTGGCCGGCCATGCTGCGGTATTGGGCATTGGGAAGGATCTTTGCCAATGTCTCCACGGCGTTTTGCTGATAGGGCGGGCTTGCGCTGCCCACCATGACCAGCGTGGGCGTGGTGATGCCGGCGAACTCTGCCAGGGATGCCGGATCACCGTACATCGTATCCCCCATAATCTCGCCGTCATAGCTGATCGTGTGCGCCACGGCCACGGACGATGCCCAGAAGGGGGCCTGTTTCATGCCGCCAATGTATTCAGCGGGGATGCCCACGGCCACAGTCATGAAATATTCGAGCGCAGCTTCCGGCTGGCCATCAGCGATCAATTTGCGCAGATGGGTCACGTAATCATCAGGTATTGATGGACGGCTGTCGTCGAGGATAAAGGGTGGCTCGTAGAGCGCCAACTTTTTGATTTTGTCGCCCAGTTTGGCGGCGGCCCGCAAGGCCAGGACCGCGCCGGAAGAATGGCCAAAGACAAAGGCCGCGCCCCCGGCTGCGTCAATCACGGCCTCGAGATCGTCAATCTCTCTTTCAACGGCGTGGGTCGGTGTATCGGGGCTGTCGCCGCTATCGCCGCGGCCGCGGCGGTCGTAGACGTAGGTGGTGAATGGCGTGTCGCCTTCGAGATCACCCTGTTGCGCGGCCAGACCGCGGGTGGCGGTGGCGCCTAACACATGGATCAGGGCCGGGCCGTCGCCCACCCGGTCATAGGCGATTGACGTACCGTCTTTGGATATCACTTTGTGCATGAGAAGTTTCCTTACGACTTTATGGCTTTATAGTGCAAGCCCAACGCACCAGAGGTGAGAACTTTGCTGGAGAGCAATTGGAGGGGCCGTTTTGCAGCCAGCGGCGCAAAAAACTGTATCCCTTGGCCGAGCAGCACCGGGCTAACCGTGAGTTGATATTCATCGACCAGATTGAGCTGTGCCAGGGTCTGGGTTAGGCGGGGGCTGCCAAAGATCACAATATCTTTGCCCGGCTGCTGTTTAAGTTCTTGGATTGCGGCACTCAGGTTGTCGTGAATGATGCTGGTGTTGTGCCAATCGACACTAGCCAGCGTTGTGGAAACGACCACCTTGGGAATCTGCTCGATCCAGGCCGCGTGGCTGCGTTCGTGTTCGCTGCTATCAGGATTACCAGGCACCGTGCGCCAGTACTCCATCATGTGATAAGTCACGCGGCCATAGAGCGCAGTACCGACTGTGTTCACAACCGTTTCGGCATACTTTTGCAGCTCTTCGTCGTAGGCGATCCAGTCCAGTTCCCCATTGGGACCGCCGGCAAAGCCATCGAGCGACATATGCATAAAAGCGACAAGGTTTCTCATGTAGGTTTCCTTTTTGTACAAGTGATGTTGCTCCATACCGTCTTGCTTGGCTTCACACGCTTTGGTGAGGGACTTCGTAGCGCAGGAGGACATTGTCGGACTCTTCCCATCTACGCGTGTCGATGAGCCGCAGCGCGGCGGCAGTCTGGCCGGTAAAAACAGGGACGCCTTGGCCTAAGATGAGATTCCCAACCAACAAATGGATTTCATCTATCAGATCATGCGCCAGCAGATCGTTCCAGAGCGTCCTGCTGCCGGTGATCAAAATATCTTTGCCCTCCTGACGTTTGAGTTCGGCAATCTGTGCATATGCGTCTGAACGTCTAATGATGCGCACGCCCTGCCAATGCCCCTGCAACGTATCCGAGACGACGATACCCTTAACCGGCCTGCCTGCCTGGGCGAGATCACGTTGGGCGTCTGTCCACTCATCCGAGGTAGGATTCTCGGCAACCTTGGGCCAGAAACCTTGGAACAGCTCGAAGGAAACGCGGCCCATCAGATGCACGTCGGCTCTACGCAGCAATTCGGCATTATAGGAGTCGAAGACATTGCCCATCATGGGAAACATGACTGATGGGTCATTCCCTACACCCGTGTGATACCCATCCAGCGAGATGACGTTATAGACAATAATTTTGCGCATGACAGTTTCTCTTTGCAGTGAGCCTTATGCAAATGCCCTTTGCAGGGCGGCAATATCGAACTTCTTCATGGGCAGAAAGGCTTGCGTGACTCGCGCAATCTGCTCTTTGCTGCCGGTTGCCATCATCGCATCCATGGCTGTCGGTGTAATCTGCCACGACACGCCAAACTTATCTTTACACCAGCCGCACTGTTCAGCTTCCGGCGCGGCGGAGAGCTTCTCCCAGTAGTAGTCGATTTCGGCCTGTGTCTCACACTTGACAATCAGCGAGATGGCTTCGTTAAAAGCAAAGTTGTGTTCATGCGCGCTATCCATAGCGGCAAACCACTGGTCGCGCAGCCTAAAGTCGGTGAACATGATGGCGCCTGCTTGGTCCGGCTCCATACCGGCGGGGTAACGAGCCAGCGTACCGGCAGAATCCCGAAGATCGACAGGTAATAATCCGACGCTTCTTCCGCCCTGCCGCAGACATTGCCCACGAACATCAGCGACGGGATGATAACTGGCCGCACTTCGCCTGCCGGATTGGTCAGAATGAGCTGCCAGGAGAGCCCATATCTGTCCCGGCACCAGCCATAGCGCTCGCTGAACGGATATTTGTCCAGCGGCATCAGCGCTGATCCCCCGTCGATCAATTTGGCCCAAACCGCATCAATCCTGCTGCTGGCTTCCGGATCTTGCGCCGGGTCAAAATTGATCATGAAGGAGATGGACGGGCTGAACTGAAAGAGCGGGCCGGCGCTGATGCCCATAAACGGCTGCCCAGCCAGCGTGAACGAGACAATATCGCAATCGCCCGACGGCGTGTCGTAGATGGTCGAGATATTGTCACCTGCGAATCGGGCAGCAGCGAGGTGTAAAAATTGGGCCGCCTTCTACCGCTTCTTTGTCAAACCACAAATGGGGCGTGATATTTGGTTGTGTTGTCATAATATGCCTCCACGACTCTCAGTCGTACCAATTGCCGCCGCGGTTGATGCCGCCATGCGGTAAATGAAAAATTACGGTCATTGCCCATCGGCAAGCTTGATGGCCAATTCGACTTCCCACTTTTTCTTGCGATGCTCCACCCGATAATCGGTCAGATAGGCTTCATAGCGACAGGCAAACGCATCACCTTCGGCCACATCCCAGCGATCGCAGGCAATATTGTTCTCTTTGGCCCACCCAAGCAACGCCTTGTTTCCTTGCATGCCGCTGCCTGTGTAGACCAGGCTGGCATAGCGCCCGCCCGGCAGCCGGCCCGGTTTCACCCGTTCATCGCCGGGCAAATGGGCGGCCACCACAAAGCCCAATTCAATATCCATGTGACCATCCATATCGATAACGTGGTAGCTTATAAAAAAGGCCCTTCGTCCGGTAAATGTTGCAAGTATTCACCCACTTGCGCAGCTCTTTCAACAGCTTGTCCACTTCGGCAAACATGGTCCGAAAGGGCGCAACTGTACGGATGCCCATATACACTTTGGGCGTCGCGCTCAGAAATCTTGGGTTCGCTGATCATGGCTGTTCTGCGTTTTGTGGGTAACCCCTTGTCTAAAAAGGCCAACAAGGCATCGTTAAAAAGCGCCGGGCGCTGGAGCGGGGCAAAATGGCTTACCCTTCCAAATCGATCAGCGCGGCATTGGGAATGCTTTCAGCAAGATATACCGCGTGTTCGCGTTTGATAAACTCATCATGCTCACTGTGCGCAATCATCACCGGCACGCCAATCTGGGCCAAATCGTCCGCCGAATAATTGGGTTGTGTGCTTTGCATCAAACCGACCGCCTCAAAAAATGCGTCAAACTGATCCGGCGTGGCCGACAAGCGCGCGTAATCTTGCTTGTGCCGGCTGAGACATCTCCCCACAATCGGCGTAAATTCAAACTCCTTAGCGCCGCTGGGATCCATGTTGCAGCCAGGCAGAAGGCACAGATCTCACGCGGGCCGGAACTTGGCGGGCGAGAATCAAGGCAATCACCGCCCCATCGCTCCAGCCCACAAGGTCAGCCTGCGCAAGCTGCAATGCATCCATCACGGCCAAAACGTCAGACGCCACGTAGTCTGCAGCGATAGGCCGCGCGTCATGCATTTCGCGGCTATGCCTGCGATCATCGATCACAATGGCGCGATGGCCATTATCAACCAGCGCCGGCACTTGATGGCCCCAATTGCCGCTGTGGCCCAAGCCACCATGCAGCAGGATCACGGGCTGGCCGGCGCCGAATGTGGCATACCAGATGCGAGCGCCTTCGTGTTCGACGTAACCTTGCGCAACGGCAGCCGGCAGGGTGGTTCCTTCAGCTTCAAATTGGAACAACTCGTCATCATGCATTTCCAATGTATTTTCCTCAATTAGAATCTTTAGACGCAATCTCAACCGCCGTCGGGCTGATAGCGCATCAAAAACCACGCCAGACGGAAACGGTTTTGTCTCAACTAGTTTCAGGTTGACGCTAAGCCGTCGGGAAAGAGCCGCTTGCCGCTGCCCAACACCAGCGGATAGACCAGCAGGCTGTATTCATCGACGAGATCGTGTTCCGCCAGCGTGTGCACCGAACACGCTGCTGCCGTCCACATAGATATTTTGGCCCGGCGCTCGCCTTGAGCTTGCGCACCTCTTCCACCACATTTGCGTGATGATGGTTTGCTGCGCCAGAGGTCGGCTGATGTGAGCGTTGTCGAAACAACATACTTCTGCTTACTTCTTCATCAGATCGCCAAAGGGATCGCCTTCCGCCATAGGCTCAAAGGCTTCACCGGGTCTGCAGCCGTCTTGCGCCCCAGCAGAAAGGTGTCACAATGCTCCATGGCCTGCATGAAGTGGGCGCCGATGTCATCGTGCCAATAGGCAAGGTCCAACGCCGGGAAAGCCGCTGTCCGTATCCTCATCCACACCACCCGGCGCCTGTATGACGCCGTCCAACGAAACAAATTCCCCCACAATTAATTTTCGCATCTGATTCTCCATAATTTGTTATTTGCAATCAACTGCATGTACAGTACATGCAGTTGATTGCAAATATAGATAAGGAACATGCTATGGCAAATGTTACAATTCAAGCCAGAATTAAAACCAGAGTTAAAAGAACAAGCCGAGATCGTATTTCTGATGCCATTGGCCTCAGCATGGGCGATGCCATTCGACTCTTTCTTCAACAATCGGTCAATACGGGTGGTTTACCGTTTCAGCCAATGACAAAACGCCCCAATGCCGAAACTGCCGCCGCGCTTGATGAATTGGAAAATGGTCAAAGTAAACGTTTTGCCACCGTAGACGAACTGTTCGCCGATTTAGAGACCGATTAATGGCGTTATTCATTGAGCGTTCATCCCAATTCAAGCGTGATTATAAGCGTCTCAAGCGTCAAGGTGCAGACATCGGTAAACTGCTTACGGTTGTTCAGCTTTTGGCTGCCGAAGAACCATTACCGCAGCACTATCGTGATCACGCGTCGCAAGGTAATTGGCGTGGCTATCGCGACTGCCACATAGAACCGGATTGGCTGCTCATCTATAAGGTTGAAAGCGATACACTACGCCTTGGCAGAACCGGCAGTCATAGTGAACTTTTTGGTTAGCGCCTTTCTTCAATCATTACTATTGAAGGCCTTGCGCATCAAAGTAGGACCAGCTATCCAGCTCGGGCGGCTGAATACCCAGTTGGGTGAGAATCGCCATGATCTGCGCCCGGTGTTCGGTGGCGTGGTTGATAACCTGCGTCAGAATCACCGCCTTGGGTACTTGCACTATCTCACCACTAATCCATTTTGTTTCCACCCGATCCGCTGCTTGCACTTTCGGCGCCCACTCGATAAATCCCTCTCCGGTGCGACGCAGCGATGCGGCCATTTGGTCAAAGGTAAGCGGTGGCTCGTTCTCCGGCGCGGGATAGGGCTGACCGGTGCTAACGCGTGCAAAGTAAGAGCGCTCGGCGCGCACAATGTGCTGCCACGTGTCGCCAATCGAGCCATAGACGCCGATGATAGTGGATTGGATCTGCTCTTCACTCAACGCCGCGCACGCCTCCAATAGGCGCAGATTGGCCCACAGGTTGTGGCGGAAAAGCGTTTCGAGCATGGGATATGGTTGCATTTTTTGTTCTCCTGTCATAATGCGGCTATTTTTGCAGGGGCACAAGCGCGCGCAATTTGGGGTTGCGTAAATAAGGCCCCAACCAAACCAGCCCCCCGAAAACAATCGTAAAGATAATGGGAAATGCGCCCGACCCAGCGCGTAAGTGGGTTGCCACGGCGCCGCCAAGATAGCCGGTGAGCAAAATGGCGCCCAGCACCGCCGTTTGTGGAATCACATAAATAGCGGTGCAAAGCAGCATCAATATGCCAATCAGCACGATATGGCTTTCTTGATAGCCAAGCTGAACGGTCGACTCAATGACTTGCGGAATCTTGATCACTTTGGTGACGCCATCGAAGATGAAGAAGAGCACGGTCAAGGCGCTAACGATGCGGCCGGTCCACAATGCGCCGGTCGAGGGGGAAGCAACTGTTGTTTGCATATTTGTCTCCGCCAGGGTTGAATTTACTCAATGTCCTTAAGTTAAGGATTTTCGTGTCAAAGTTAGCAGTGATCGGTGCTCAGTTTCCAGGGCGAACTTCCTGACCGAACCCTGGGAACTGAGCACCGATCACCGTTAACTTAACGACATGGACAATTTACTTTTGAATCCGCGCCAGATGCTCGGCCAGCCGGTCCCACGTCTGCGCCAGGCCCTCTTCCATACCCATCTTGATGACGGCCTCCAGATCCGCGGCGGAGGCAAATTCGGTGCGGCTAATCACGTTGGTTTGGCCATTGCGCTCTTCAAAGATGAGCGTAATCACCATCTGCGGCATCCCTTCGGCCACATTGCCCTCGGCATCCGAAAACGCATCCTCATAAACGATGCGCTCCGGTTCGACAATCTCTTGATAGAGCGCCCGCCCCCAACTCTCCATCTCGCTGCCATCGGGCATCTGCCCCTTCATGCAGTAATGCCAGACGCCGCCCGGACGAAAGTCCAGCTTGCAGACCGGCAGCGTCCAGCCTGTGGGTCCCCACCAATGTTTTAAATGCGCACAATCGGTCCACGTTTGCCACACCAGGGCGCGCGGGGCATTGAACGTGCGTGATACGACAAATTCGCGGTCGGATGAGGGTTCAACCTGCTGAGTCTGTTTGTTCATTGGTTTGCTCTCCTGTTTGTAGGGCGGTTAGATAGGCATCCAGGCGGTCAAAGCGCTCGTTCCACATGTGTTCAAAATTGCGCACCCAATCGTGGACCGGCTTGAGCGCGGCGCCTTGGAGCCGATACAGCCGCTGTTTGCCTGCGCGGCGCACATCCACCAATTCGACTTCCCGCAGCACGCGCAGATGTTTGGACGCCTGGGGCTGGTTTAGATCAAGCGCCTCAGCAATCTCATTGACAGACCGCTCCTCCTGCGCCAGCAATTCTAGAATGGCCCGGCGCTGGGGTTCGGCAATGGCGTTAAAAACATCTGCTGTGGTTGGTAAACGCGCCATGTGGATATTATATATTCCAATATGGGTATATGTCAAATCTAAATAGCACAAATGTTCAATTTTTGAAAGAGAAAACTATTCAGCGAAGCTGCGCCTTACAACCGAAAGGTGTTGCGGGTGGCGGGTGGCGGGTAACAAGTCATGGGTTGGTGAAACCCGCTCTGTTTGCATAAAATTTTCGTTACCATATGATGCAGGTTTACGCCGTGCGCGGGGCAAACCGTTTGGCGGAGCGGGCGCGGGCTTTGATGGCCTCTTCTTCACGGCTCTTGGGGTCCGCTGTTGTGTGTAGGGCGGCCAAAAGATTGTGGGTAGCGGCGGCAATCTCGTCGACGGCCGTCTCGAAGGCCGCGGCGTTGGCTTGCGCGGGCTTGGTAAAGCCGCTGACCTTACGCACAAATTGGAGGGCGGCGGCGCGAATTTCATCGTCGGTGGCCGGCGGTTCAAAATTGAAGAGAGTTTTGATATTGCGGCACATAGTGATTGTTTGTCTCCTTATAGCCATCTGGCATGGGAAAAAGGGGTGAAATCCGTTGGCGCCGCCGCGCGGACGCCCGTATGCGCAGTATTGCCGCGTCTCCGCAACGTGGCCGCTGCGGTCGGTCACCAGCGCAATGGAGCCGAGAGGGTTCCTGAGTTCATCGAAGGTGACGCCGGTGACCGGCGCCCATCCACACGGATGGAGAATGAGTTGCAACAGCCTTATTTGAACCGTCCTATTAGTCGAGCAGACTGGGCCTCTAACGCGGCGGCAGCTTGGGCAGGCTGCGCTTGGGCCGCGTGGACAGATCGGGCTTGAGCAGCGTGGTCTGCGCCAGCAGGTTGCGCGTCTCGGCAATGGCCCGCTCAAGCTGGGCATCGCGCCCGTCCACATAATCCTGTGGCGTGATGTCGACTTCAATATCGGGCTCGGTGCCGTAATTTTCCACCTCCCAGCCCACATCCTCCACCCAAAAGCTGAATTCGGGCTGCGTGGTGATCGTGCCGTCCACCAGCGGCGTGCTGGGCGCAATGCCGACGACGCCGCCCCAGGTGCGCTTGCCAACCAGCGGCCCCAGCTTCATAAGCTTGAACGCATGGCAGAAAATATCGCCATCGCTGGCCGCGTGCTCGTTGGTCAGCGCCACCAGGGGGCCGGCCACGGAGTCGAGAGGATAGGGCGTCAGGCTGCCCCAGCGCGGCAGGTCATAGCCAATGCCGCATGCTTCAGCTTCCAGAATGAGCTGGCTTACGGCCGCCGGTGTTGTAGCGCACATCCACAATCAGCGCATCGTCGGTTTCGGCCAGATAGCCGCAGAACTTCCAGCGTGCCGGCGTTGCCCATGTCGGGAATATGCACATAGCCCACGCGCCTGTCCGTGGCTTCGTGTACGCGCGGCGACGGTTGCCCTCCACCCAGGCGATAGCGCGCGCCGGCTTCGCTGCCCAAGGTTTTGACCACCGCCACGCGGTCCAGGCGGTTCTGGGGGCGGCGGCATCCTGGTCACCATTTACGGATTGTTCGCCGCTGGCCGGCTCAGCCGTTGCGGACTCAGGCCGCTGCCAGTTTTGCCTTGCGTTTCGACTTTTGCTTGGCAGAGTTCACTTTCAAAGTCGCAACCGCTTTGCCGCCATGGGCTGCGGCCGCTTCCCAGTGGAGGCAGGCAACGTTTAGCCAGCATCCGGGCTTGCGCCCGGTTCGGCGGCGGGCGGGCGTGGCGCCAGCGTCAATATGACCTCCTGCCCGGCATAGTTGACCAGCAATCGGGCCGGGCTGGCTTCGGCATCCACCGCCGCCCGTTGACGGCAATGATGATGTCGCCCGGCTTCACGTCCACACTGGCGCAGCCAGCGGCGACGTACAAATCGGGCGCCCAGGAATCGCCCAAGATCAGCTCGCCCACCTCATAGCCGCCTGCGGCGGCGTTCCAAGTCAATCTAGCCCCCAAATGGCCCAGGAATAATAGGGCCCATAAAGGTAGTCACCGCCGACCTCATAGGCGTGGCTGGTGCCCAATTCGCTCCCGGCATCTCCCAGACCAGGCTAAATCTGCTGGCGGATAACCGACGCGCTCGAGCAGCGGTTCATAGCGCGATCGCCAGCCAGCCCTACTTCGGACATATCTTCGGTCCAGAAGTGATCACGCTGTAAGCGCCACGCTTCAGCAGCATTTGCCGCCATTCCAGCGGCGGCAGCACAGAGACTTTGAGGCGGCTCAGGTCCACCCAGCCGGTTTTGCGCGGGCTGCCGTTGCTGGCCGCCGCGGCTTTTCACCGGCGGGGATCACGCCAGTTGGCGGTTGCTAAAGTAGAGCAGCTTTTTGCGATTGGCCGACAGGCTGAAAGAGCGACGTTATCGACCAGCACTTCGCTTTTGTACTCTTTAAACGTATAGGCGCAGCACGCCCCTCATCTTCGCCGTCGTCCCAATCATCGCCCCCATCCAGCGCCCTCCACTTGATAGAAGTGAAGATGCCTGTTCGGCACGCTCAAAATCTGGCCATAACGGGCATCCGGCACGGGAAAGGCCAGCACGCGCCATCAATCCCCTCGAGATCAATGCGCATATGCGCGGCTTGCCATTTTTCGCTTCATCATTTCTTTTTCAGCCGACTTCACCAGTGGTCGGCGCTTCGCGGTTTCCGCTTTCTCTGCCGCCTCGGTTGCAGTGGTAGTACCGCACTCTGCTCGGGCATTCTGCCGTCGCCGCCATCTACCTCATCGTCTTCAATCTCGATAAAGTCGTCCTCTACATCATCATCTTCATCATATTCATCATCGCCTGCATCTTCGTCCCCATCCTCGTCGCCCACATCGGCCGCGTCCCCATCCTCATCCTCTTCACCTGTCCGCCTCGCCGCTATCCCACTCGTCTTCCATATCGGATGCGGCACAGCGGGATTGGGCAGATCGGCGCGCAGGGTCAGCAGGTAGGGTCGCATACCCCAGGGGAAGCTGAGGTCAAAGTGCAGCGCATCGTAGACCGGGTTGAATTCGCGCGGCTCAGAAAATAGAGATACCTGCCGTCGGGGTCAAAGGCCGGGCTGGTATCGTACAACACGGGACGCGGACGGTGTGGGTGCTGCTCTGGCGCAGCTCCTCCTCTGGTGGCCTGGGTCGGCCAGCCGGTAGAGCCGAATGGCCGTGGCAGGGTGCGTGGTGCTGGGGCGCCAAAGCCATAGGCCAGCCAGCAGCCGTCAGGCGACCAATCCAGCCCGGCAATCACGCGGTACTCGCTGCGATCCACCAGCGTCAAGCGGCTGGCGGTGGGGTCGCGTTTCGGGTTTGGCGTGGTTGCGGGCCGCGGCATTTTCGCTGGGGCAGCGGGCTGCGATCTTTCTTCGGTTTGCCTTTGGGCTTGCTCTTTTTGCCATTGGGGCTCTCTGTCCTGTTTGCCGCCGCCGGTTCCTCTTTTTCTTAGTCGGCAGATCGCTCAAATCCACCAGCAGCAATTCATGTCGATGGTTGGCCACCGCCAGCAGATCCGCCTTTGGGCGACATGCGCATGATCACCGCGACCAACGTCCAGCCCGCTGAGCACAATGGGCGCAAAGCCCGAATTCAGCGCTATGGATTTCCAGCGTTTCCTCGCCGCTTTCATCGCTCACTGTTATGCAGTTTGTTTCGTCGCGAAACCAGACCGGTATGCGATAGCGCACGCCATCGCGCTTGCCGTGCTGAAAGACGGGTCCATCGTGGTTGTAAAAAGTAAGCTGGCGCCAATGGCCGTGGTGGCATTGCCCGATGGATAGAGCGTAGCGTCGGTCAAGTAGCGGGTGCTGCTGACAAAGGCGGTTGCGCCGGACGCGCGGCTGCGATAGGCTGCCGCCACGATCCGCGTGCTTTCCGCCGCCGGGTCGAACAGATAGAGATCGGCTACGGCATGATAGACAATGCGCTGGCCGTCGGTCTGCGGGTTGCGGGCGTAATAATCTTTCGTGATCGGTGTGAGGTTGAATACTTCATCGCCTCCGTATTGCAGCTATAAATATTGCCAATGCCTTCATGGTCGCTGATGAAGAAAATGCGCTCGCCCGCCGCCGTGGAGACCCACATGGGCGAGGCAATATTGCCCTGAGATCGGCCAAAGCGGGTGAAATGGCCCTCTTGCCCAACCACAAATGGCCCGCCGTGCCGCCGCGATAGCGCTTCCAAGTGGCCGGATCACCGGTGTTGCGCCCCAGCACCACTTCGCCATGGGGGCCAAAGGCAATCGACCGCGCCGGTCCATAGGGCAGCGTCTCCACGGCGCCGTTGGGCGCATCTGCCGCCACTTGGAAGAGGCCGTATTCGCGAGTCAAATTACCCGTTTATAGGTGCTGGAAAAATCACGTGCGTCCCCGCCGGGTTCCACCCCACCACCTGGCACGAGCAGTCCAAATAGGTCAAGCGGCGGGCGCTGCCCTCGGCTCTGCGCGACGTACACTTCGGGCGCGCCCTCTTCGCGGCCCACAAAGGCCAGCAATTTGCCGTCGGGCGCAAGCGCCGGATAGGTCACGCTGCCCAAATTGCTGGTTAACCGATAGGCGGGCCGCCAGCGGCCTGCACGCTCCACAGATCATCTTCGGAAACAAATACAATATTATTTTCGGCGAATCGTCGGAAAACGATAATACCCAGATGTCATTCAACTCCCCGTTGAACTGGAAAGGGGAAGGGGGAAAAAGGGTGAAGGGGGGAAAGGGGCCGACATTGCCCCTTTCTCCCCGCCCCCTTTCTCCCTTCCCCCTTCGCACCCCAAACTTGTCAGCATCATCCGCGCCGATGCCGTTTTCTCAAATAGGATTGCAATCTTATAAGTATACCGTGTTTAAAAGGGCGCACCCAAATAAGCGATGTTTGTTGACGCACTGTAGAGCGGATGCTACAATCGATTTCAAATAGGATACGCGGATTGGTAGCAGATGAACGCAGATTTTTTGGCTCTGCGGGATATGATATGGATAACACAGAGTAGCGGCGGTTGAGTAGGCCAGCAGTTTCTGGCCGTATCGAAACCAGAGCGGGTCAACCTGCTGCGATCCTGAAGAGCCTCCAACATTAAAGGAAAAGACGATGAATCACTTGAATTTGACTCCCCGCCCAGCACAGCGCCCCCATCCGCCTGCTGCAAGCGCTGATCGATCAGACAGTGGCGCGGCCTCGTGCCGCCCCATGCGGCGGCAGATGGCTTTTGGTTTGGCGGGGGCAACAGTGCAAGATGAGGTAGTGCAAGAGAAAAACGGCGTGCTGTGGCTGAGCGGGCGCTATCGCAACTTTGGCGATTCGCGCACGGGGTTGGCCGCCGGCCAGCGTGGATTAGGGAATGCGCCATCTTCCGCTCGGATGATGGCGGGCAGAGCTTCGCAAAGGTGCAGTTTTGGTCCAAAGCGGATTCGTCGCGCCGGGAGCGCAAGGTGCTTTCGATTGAGGGAACTGCGCTGCACCAGCGCCGAGACGGCCTGTGGGAACTATATGTTTCATCAGAAAGGATATGAGCCACCCTGCCGCTGGAGCTCTATCAAAAGCCCGGTACCGGCGTCTGGACCATCGACTGCATGACGGGGACCGCTTCAGTCAGCTCGACCTGTCCACGCTGACCTCGGTACTGGAAAACAGCGCCCGCCCCGAATATCTGCACATCAAAGACCGGTGGTTTTTGATGGCCCAGACGGCCCACCGCCATGATCTCTTTCTGTTCGCACCCTTCTCATGGACCTCCCAGCAATAGCGGGCTAGCGCTGCGGCAGCCGGGCGCAAAAGAGTTTACCGCGCAGGCATGGGAAATGAGCCCCGCGGCGCGGCCCGGGGACGTGGCCGCCACGCGCATCACCGGTCGCATGGCCGTGCCGCGCAAGCCTATTTGCCGACGCACCGCCCGCGCCCATCTATTTTTACGACGGCTGCGCCGAGTGTCTGCGTCAGCTGGATGAAAATGCCAAGGCGCACCACCGCCCGCGATACAGTTGCGAAGAGATCGGCGGGGCCTTCTTTATTGGGACGCGGAGTTTCCGCATGTGGAGCGGCTATCCCCGCTGAGCCACTTCCTTCATACCGCCCCACGGCAGCGGATGCAGCCGATATACAGAAGTGCTGACGCTGCCCGACGGTGGGGCCTCTTCGCCATCTGGCAGCAGGGCCAGCCCGATGGGTCGCAGCCGTTGGTGGGGCATTCGCTGGCGGCGACGGATGTTGTGGAGATTTGTGGATAAAAAAGCGGCGATTTCGTCAACGAAATCGCCGCTTTTTTATCCACACAAATGTAGTCTAAACTTCGACAGGCTCCACCCGCACGGGACACACTTTCAACCTGCCGTCTGCGTCACCGGGTCGTACCCCGAGCCGGTGAGGATGTTGACCGGTGTTTCGTTAAAGGCAAAGCTGGCGAAGACCGTGCCGCGCGGCGAGCGCTCAGGCCTTCACCGATGCTGCGGGATCGAGCCGCGGCGGCTGTTCATGGTGGCTCCAGCCGCTGTCCTGCAGCCCCAGGCGGTCACATTGTCCGGATGGACTTCCAGCACTTCTTCGGGCACAAAGTATTCGATGCCCTGGGCGCGGCCGGTCTGCGTGCGTGTAGGTTTGCAGCCGCCGCCCGGTGGTCAGCC
The DNA here is from genome assembly GCA_041391125.1 of Caldilineaceae bacterium. Lineage (GTDB taxonomy): Bacteria > Chloroflexota > Anaerolineae > Caldilineales > Caldilineaceae > JACKBC01. Next base: position 86,547 of record JAWKON010000008.1, on the reverse strand, counting down.
AGACCGGGTATTCGTCGTCCACCACTTCGGCCGGGTCGCGATAGCTGATTACTTTGAAAATGCTGCTCGTTGGTGAATTCATCCTCGTGCAGCCGCGGCGTGCCGGGGTGTCCTTTGTGTGAACGGCCACTGGTATTCGCTCCTTTTCGGCTATGTCCTAATCGATGCCGGCATGAATGGGCGATACGCTGCACAGTTCTGTTGAAAACCTCTTTGGCCGAATCGGCCCAAAGTCGCGGCAAAGCCCAGGCGGTTGGCCAGCGCGCTGACGATCCACCAGTCCGCTGCGCTTCGCCGGGCGGCGTAACGGCTCCGGCGCACGCGCTGATGCGCCGCTCGCTGTTGGTAAATTGCCGTTTGTCTCAGCCCAGCCGTGCCGGGAAGACTACGTGGGCCAGTTCCGCCGTCTCGGTCAGAAATGTCGATGACGACCAGATGCTCCAGGCTTTTAAGCGTGTTCGCCGTGGGTGCGGTCGGGGTCGGAGACCAGCGTGTTCTCACCGTCGATGAGCATGGCAAAGATACTCTCGCCAGCCTGCTCCAATGCGGTCACTTTGGTGATGCCGTGTTCAGATCGATGGGGCGGCCATAGAGCGCCTCAAATTTGGCCTGATTTGCGGGCTTGTCCACGGGCTGTTCCGGGTAATTGCTGGGGATAGCGCCCGCACGTCGGCGCCCTGAATGTTGTTCTGCCCGCGCATAGGGTTGATGCCGCCGCCCCCACGCCCAGGTTGCCGGTCATGAGCGCCAGGTTGCACAGGCTCTGGCACGTTGTCCACGCCACAGATGTGCTCGGTAATGCCCAGCGTAATAGATGGCGGCGGCGTTGGCCGAGCCGTACCAGAGGGCGGCGGTCTCAATATCCTGCGCCGGTACGCCGGTAATACCCTCTGCCCACTCGGGCGTAAACTGCTGGATGTGTTCTAGAAACGCATCGCCGCCGGTGGTGCGCGGCCATAAATTTTTGATCCACCAGCCCTCGCGCAATCACGTGCGCCATGCCCAGCAGCAGCGCCACATCGGTACCCACGCAGGGGCAAATAGAGATCGGCCATTTCGGCCAGCCGGATTATGCCGTGGTCGGCCACAATCAACTCGGCCTGCGGGCCATGGGCTTTCTCTGTAAAGGTGGCCGCCACCGGATGACATTCGGTCATGTTGGTGCCGATGCAGAGGGCTACGATCTCTGTTTTCCATGTCGGTGTACGGGTGCCTGACATGGCGCTCGTCCAATGGTTGCCGCCAGACCGGCGACGGTGGGGGCGTCAAGCACGGCTGCAATTGTCGATATAATTACGCAAAGTCGGCGCGCATAAACTTCGCATGGCGTAGCTGGCCCCGGGAGGGCGTGCGGCCAGAGGCAATGCCATAAACGGCATGGCGCCCATGCTTTTCCACCACGCGCCGAAAGCCCTGCGCGGGCCACATCCAGCGCCTCATCCTGTGTGGTGGTGTGTTGGTCGCTCCATGCCAGCACTAGCGGTTGTGCCTGGCCGGTCCGGGTGATGCACGTAGTCATAGGCAAACTGGCCCTGACGCAGAGCGCACCTTTGTTGGACGGGCCGTCCATGGGCGGCTGATGCCGATAATGCGGTCATCTTTAGTCAAAATGTCCAAACTGCACCCCACGCCGCAATAGCCGCAGACCGAGCGCGCTCTTTGATGCCGGCGTTTTGCAGCGGGATTTCGTTGATTAATGGTTGTGTGCTCATTGGAATTCCTATGGAACGTTCAAATAAGTGTTGCGGTTGCGGCGGCGAATATCGAGAATAATCACCAGATCATCTTGGACAGAATAGATAATGCATACGCATCCACCTTCACCTTGAAACGCCCTCTAATTCGCGCAAAAGTGGTTCAGCGTAAAATGGATGTGATCCTCCCGCAAGTCAGCAGAACTTCCCGAGACTTCCTGACGAATCCGTTCCGGCAGATCGCACATCTTGCTGCACCAGCGCATCATACCGCAGCCGGTACACGTCCCGCCCATTCCGCTAATTCAGCCAGATTGGCGTCCTCAAGCTGGGTTTCACCTTTGGCTATCCGCAGTTCAGCGCGTAGCGCCGCAATCACATCATAAGCATCTTCCAATTCTTCCAGCTTGGCCGCCACAGCGCGCCATTCCTTGTGGAAGTATAACGGCCACTGAGCGGCCACGCTGTTGGGTCAGATGAATATGGCCATCATCAAGGCGCTTGGATAAAAACCGCTCGTGTCACGAACTAGGTCGGTAATGGGTTCTATTGTGGGGTTAAAGATATTATCTCACCAGCATTCAGAAAAACAGCCTCAAATCATGTTTAAATATGATTTTATCACGATTTTGGCAATTGTCAATCACGCGCAAAAATGTGCATTTCTCTCTTTTCCATAAAACGTAGCGCTTTCTTATCCCCAGCAAGCCTGTGGACAAGTCTGCACGCACTGGCCGCAGAAGGTGCAGGCCGAATCGCGCAGCAGCCCATTAAACTCAGTCGTGATCTGGGTGGCCGCGATTCATGATGCTGATGGCGTAATCGCCTTCCTGCTCGGCGCAGACGCGCACGCAGCGATAGCAAGAGATGCGACTCGCCAGTCGCGGTATAGCGACGGTCATCCTCGGCTTTGCTGCGGCCCGAATGGTGACCGGCAAAACGGCCCGTACGCGCCATATTGATCCACCAGTTGCGTCAGCTCTGCGAAGGTAGCCGCGCAGTGGGTCCACATCCAGCGCATCATTTTCAGACGCCACCATTTCCAACAGCGTTTTACGGTGCTGATCCAGCGCGGGGCTGCTGGTGCGCACCACGGCGTCGGGCGTGGCCTTGGCCGTGCAAGAGGCCACCGGGTTGCGCACGCCTTCAATTTCCACCACGTACGGCGGCAGGCGCTCAAAGGGGTTGAGCCGCGGGTCATAGCAGAGCGTGGGATGGTGGCGCCGTGGCGGGTGGCGGCTTCGTAAATCGTTTCGCCGTCGTGAAGTCCGCCACTTCGACGCCATCGATGCAGATGGTGGGTGGCTGCTTTGGTTATTCATCGTCTATTCCGGCTAGTCTGGGGTGTCTGGCGTTACAGAATCATCCTGGTTGGTGAGTTCAATTCGGACACGAGTTTTTATAGCAGTATTGAATGTTCCAATGTAGCGCATCGGATCACTTCGGTGAGAAGTGGCGCAAAATGGGGATGTCTTGAATGCGAATCATCTTTCGAGCAAACGTTACCTTCCTGACCAAATTTAAAGCTCAAGACCAGCGTGAATCGTGTTAATTAACTCTTGACGCACGCCCTGCTCAATGCCCTGCTTAATGCCTTGCTCAATGCCCTGCTCAATGCCCTGCTCAATTAATTCCTGTGCAATAGTTGTCACAACATCACCTCCTATTTGAGGAAGCGCCATTTCTGCGCTACGAACGAGAGATGCTCGATTTACATAAGGATTGGCGCTCATTATATATCGCAAAATGGTTACTAAGAACTCCATGACCGTTTGGTCCTTGTTGGAGTTGATTAAAGAGCGCCAGTACATTCGGTAATTGCTGCTCCAGGTCCGGATCAAAGATGTGCTTCATAGCCAAAAGTGCGGCCTGCATCAAGATGGGCTCTTTGATCTGAGCGGCATCATATACCGATAAATCGATCAACACATATTTGAATTCTGGCACATACGTGCGCCATTCTGCCGGTGCATCGACCAGCCCGCCCAAGTGTAACGGGATATTCCATTGCTGCCGACCAGATAGAAGACCATGCATACAACTGGCGGCAGCGGACCATTTTTTCTGGTCGCGCATCACCTGTTCCCAGATGCGCACAATATACCGCAACATCTGGAAGGGTACAACTTTATCTGGGTAGCTCTTATGTTCAAAGAGCATGTACGCGTAGCCAACCTGGCCAGTGACGAGTTGGGCGTTAAAGAGCATGTCCGAGAAATGCTCACGCAACTCCTCATCGATAAAAGAACCAGATTCCACTTGCAGCGTGTCTAAATCCATACTGCGCAGTAGACCACGCGGAAGGGCAGTGGCCAACAATTGACGCGTCCACTCTGTATGTGCAAACACATAGCGAAAGAAGCGATCGTGCGGATTGATAATGTCTGCCACAAAGGATGCCTAACTATTTCAGAGTAATGACATGCTGCTTCACCTGCGCGGGGAAAAAGCGCACCAAGCTCTCCGTCACCAGCGGCGTGCGGCTATGCCCAACCCGCACGTTGACCGCTCTTCATGGTGCGGCCCAAGTCGGTCACTTCGGCCAGCCAGCTTTCTACATCGGTTGGTCCTTCGCCGTTGAGCTGTTCGGTCAGCCGCTGCGTGCCGATGCGGCAGAAGCACTTGCCGCACGACTGGGGTACACCCGTGCATGGCGTTATGGGCCACGGCCACCATGTCGCGGCTGCTTCGTCAAAAACCATAATGCCCGCTGCGCCTAACATGGAGCCGTGCGGATGCTGTTTGCATCCAGCGTGGCGCTTTCCCAGCGCCTCGCCGTACAAAAAGCCGCCTGACAACCCGGCCACTGCCTGAATCGTACGCCCTGCCGCTTCTGACCGCCGCCCAATCATAGAGCAGCGTTTTGAGCGGCAGCCCAAAGGGTACTTCAGTTGCCAGCTCGCTGCACGTCGCCGGACAGGCTGATTACCTTGGTCCCCACGTGGCCATTCATGCCCAAGGACAGATACCAGGCCGCGCTGCGCCGCATGATTTGGGCGGCCGAGGCCAGCGTCTCCACATTGCTGACCGCCGTGGGCAGATCCGAAGCCGTGGGTCAATGAAAGGTGGCCGGTTGCGCGGGAAGGGATGTTTACCCTCCAGGCTGTTGAGCAGCGAACTCTCTTCGCCGCAAATATAGGCGCCGGCGCCGCGCCGCACGTACAATTCAAAATTGAAGTCGGCGCCCAGAATCTGCTGGCCCAGCAAACCGGCGGCTTTGGCATCGGCAATGGCGTTTTCCAATAGTTGCTGGATTTCCGGATATTCATAGCGCAGATAAATAAAGCCGCGCGTGGCCCCCGTGGCGTACGCCGCCAGAATCATACCTTCGATGACGGCGTGCGGATCGTACTGCATAATGGCGCGATCTTTGAAACAGCCGGGCTCGCCCTCATCGGCGTTGCACACAATGGTTTTGGGCGCGCCGGAGCGTCGCGCACGGCCTGCCATTTGCGCCCGGTGGGGAAACCGGCGCCACCGCGGCCCGCCAGCTTGCTCGGAGATCATCTCAATGACCGCTTGCGGCGTCATCTCCTGCACCGCCTTGCGCAGCCCGGAATAACCGCCGGTCCGTTCATAGCCGGTCGAGGGCGCGGCCGGGCTGACGAATTTCGGCAAAGACGCACTCTTCCAATCCACCTGGATTGGGCGGCGGCAGCGGCGTCCGGGCGATAAGCCAAACTGCCCGCGGTCGCACCCACCAGCACCCGATGCCCTTGTAGCACCGGCACCGGACCATCGCAGCGGCCTGCACACGGCATGTCCGTTGCCCCGCTCAGCCAGCGCATCAAGCATTTCAGAACCAATCGCGCAACAGCAGACCGGCCTGGTACAGACCGCGGCGCAGCTGCGGTTGCCGGGTCGCAGCCAAAATGGTGTGATAAAAAGTAACCGTGCGCATACAGATCTGGCCAGCGGGATGCGCAACGTTTGGCTGATGGCGCGTAGCGCCTCTTCCGATAAATAACCATCGCAATATGAAAAAAGCGTGCAACAGCGGCAACAACGGCGCAGGCTCATCCTGCCAACGTTCGATCAATTCCTGATTGGAAGCCATACTCGTTCTCGTCTCCGGTATGGGTTGGGGATCGGGGATTAGGGACTGGGGATCGGGCTCGTCGCGCGGAACCCCATCCCCAGTCCCCAATCCCTACTCCCCAATCCCTATTTCCTCACCCCAATTGCCGCCAAAGACAAATTCACGCAGCGGCTTACGCTCACGGGTCGCCAGTTCGCCTTCGCGATGGCGCTCGTTTTCCAGGCTTTCGGGATCGCCCAGATAGCCCAGCGCAATGCCGGTGACTGCGGTATGATCGGCGGGGATTTGGAATTCTGCGTTGATCTTATCTATCTGGATGCCGCCCATTTGGTGCATATGCAGCCCCAGCGCCGTAGCCTGTACAGCCATATTCTGCACGGCCTGCCCCAGATCATAGAGCGCCGTGCGGTTGGGGCGATCGTTGCGCGCGGATTTGAGGCTGGCCGCGGTAAAAATCAGGACGCTCGCATTAGACGCCCACGGCACATTGCCCTCCATGAGGCAGTCAACCATGCGCGCAAAAGTCTCGCTGCCGCGCTGGCCCACAATAAAAAACCAGGGTTGTTGATTGCTGGATGAGGCCGACCAGCGCGCGGCTTCGAGCACGCTTAGCAGCTTGGCCGGCTCGACGGCGCGGTCGGCAAAGGCGCGGGGACTCCAGCGCCGTTGAATCAGTTCGTGAATCGGGTATTCGGATTGGGCGAGCTTGATCCGCTCGCTAGGGTAGTGGGTGGTCAAAGATGTCTCCTTGTAGGGCAAGCTTTCAGCTTGCCAAGGTTGTGGCAAGCTGAAAGCTTGCCCTACATTTAATTGTGCGCAACCTCCGGGGGACCCTCCGCCAGCCCCATCTCCTGCAAGACGCCCACCAGCGCAAAGTTGGCGGCCAGCCCCATGAGCGCCGGCATGAGGAGCAGCAGCGGCAGCGTCAACGCCACGCTGAGCGCAAAGAGCAAGATTTGAAAGATCAGCATGAGGAACGTGTAAAGCGGATAGCGCAACGCCAGCAGCAGCGCATTGCGCAGAATCAATTTGAAATCAGGCTCATCCTGCTGCCAGAAGAGGGGGAAGAGATACTGCATCATCATGGCGATCAGCAGCATGATCCACAGCCACGCAATGGCGATAATGCGCATCCAGGTGACGGGGCTGCTGATGTAAAAATAGACGTTAAACAGCACGGCCACGGGGATCAGAATATGCAGCAGATAGAGCAGCCAGCCGCGCCCAATGTTCGAGCGGGCGGCTTCCCAAAAGAAGCTGCTGTCCACGCGTTTATAATTGGCGATGCGATTGGTGACTTTGTGCAGTCCCAGGGTGGCCGGCGCCGCCGTGACGATGAGCAGCGTCCCCGCCCACCAGACCAAACTCAAGAAGACGCAGAGGAAGAGTTCTTCGTACCCCGCCTTAATTGTGCGCCCCATTACGGTGAATGCCTTCATGGATGATCTTTCGCTTTCTTTGCTTTTGAGGTGAGAGTGTGGTCCCGATTATACCACGGCGCGTGCGCAATGCCGTATTCTGCCCATTCATGCTGTGCTTTGCACTGCCACCGTCCAGCCGCTATAATTCAGGCAACGTGATTGTCAAGATATTTTGATGGCGTGCAACGCCCACTTCGTGAACAACAGATTACGCAGATTTCAATGATCAAAAACAGTATTAACCACAGATTTTACAGATGTACACAGATTTCTTTCTTAGTTTCACTGAACCGCAGAAGGCGAGAATTTGCGCGGATAAAAATCTTCCTAATCTGTTTAATCTGTTGATCATAAAAAATGGAACAAAATCGATGAGTACGAGTCCACAGAAAATCCTAGTTGGCGTGGCCTGGCTGTATGCCAACGGGGAAAACATATTGGTCAGATCGCCGGCGCCTATTTGCCGCCCGACATTTTTGCCCGCTACCAGCGTATGATCGGCGCCGATGTGCTGATGGTCAGCGGGTCGGACACGCACGGCACGCCGGTGACGCTGCAGGCCGAAAAAGAGGGTGAGTCGCCCGCAACGGTGATCGAAAAGTATCACCTTATGTTTGTGGAGGGCTGTCTGAAGATGGGCATCACCTTCGACTGCTACACCCACACCGATACCCAAAACCACTGGGACGTGACGCAAAAAATGTTTCTGCGCCACCTGGAGCATGAATACCTTTACACGGACACCCAGCGCCAGCTCTTTGACCCGCAAGCCGGGCGCTTTTTGGCCGACCGCTATGTGGAAGGCACCTGCCCGTTTTGCGGCTACAGCGACGCCCGCGGCGATCAGTGCGACAACTGTGGCCGGCTCTATGATGCGCTGGAACTCAAAAATCCGCGCTCCAAGCTGACCGGCAACACCGATTTGGAGATCCGCGAGACCGAGCACTTTTTTATGGACATGGCCAAGATGAACCAGCCGCTGCTCGACTGGATCGGCCACGGCAAAGAGCATTGGCGGCCCAATGTGATCAACTTTACGCGCGGCCAGCTCGAACTGCGCGAGCTGCGTGGTCGGCCCATTACGCGCGACATCGAATGGGGCATAAATGTGCCGGTCGAAGGCTACGAAAACAAGCGCATTTACGTCTGGTACGACGCTGTGATTGGCTATCTCAGCGCCGCCGTCGAATGGGCCAAAATCTCCGGCAACGATGAAGAATGGCGCGATTGGTGGGATGCCGACGTAAATCCCGACGCCAAAATCTACAACTTTATCGGCAAGGACAACATTCCGTTCCACACCATCATCTGGCCCGGCATGTTGCAGGCCTACAGCGCCGGCGACGAGCATCTGAATCTGCCCTACGACGTACCCGCCAACGAATATCTGACCATCGGCGGTGAGCAGTTCAGCACCAGCCGCGGGCGCGTCATCGGCTGGAACACGGTGCTGGCCGAATATCAGGCCGACGCCTGGCGCTACGTGCTGACCGCGCTGGCCCCTGAGACATCGGATGTGGAATTTACGTGGACCGACTTCCGCGAGCGCATCAACAACGAATTGGTGGCCAATTGGGGCAACCTGGTCAACCGCGTCATGGGCTTTGCCTACAAGCGTTTTGGCGGCGCCATCCCCACGCCCGGCCCGTTGGATGAAACGGACCAGGCCCTGCTCAACGAGATCCGCAGCGGCTTTGATTTCGTGGGCGCGCTCTACAATGGCGTCAAGCTCAAAACTGCGCTGGCCGAAGTGCGCCGCCTGAGCCAGCGCGTCAACCAATATCTCAATGACAAAGCGCCCTGGCATTCGATTAAAGACGATCCAGCCGCCGCCGCCACCTCGATCTATGTGGCGCTGCAGGCCATCGACTGGCTCAAGCTCATCTGGGCGCCCATTTTGCCGCACAGCAGCGAGCAGATTCACCAGATGATGGGCTACGACTCGACGCTCTTTGGCCGCCAATATACCGAAACCGTGGCCGATAGTCGCGGTTCACACGTGGTGCTGCGTTATGATCATCGTCGGCGTAATCGGTGTGTGGGAAGCCGGTGAATTGCCAGGCTGGCCAGCCGTTGCGGGAGCCAAGTGCGCTCTTTGTCAAGCGAGGGGAAGAAGCTGCGTAAGAAAAAATTCCATAAATTGTAGGTGCGGCATCCCTGCCGTACGATGGTGGTCGCACGAAACAGCCGGTCCTCTGTTGAAAGAGCATGTGCGACAAGGATGTCACACCTACGTTTCTCCCAATATCTCCTGTGATCCATGCCCAAATCACCCATCGACATCCTGCTCATTGAACATCCGCGCCGCTGGCTAACTATTATTGTGGCGGCTTATTTGATTGTCGCCACGCTCTTTGCGCTTTATACTCCGCCGTGGCAGAACCCCGATGAACCCCGCCACTACAACCTATTGCGCACATTGCGGAAAGGCCCATGGAGCTGCCCATTTTACAGATGGGCGATTATGACCAGGCGCTGCCGATGGCCTGACCGCCCTGAAATTCCCGCCGGAACGCTCGATCGCCGCTGCATTATGCGAAAATGGTACCAGCCGCCGCTCTACTATTTGACGGCCATACGGTCTTCTGGCTGGGGCGGGCGCTGGGTATGCGCAGCCGCGGCTGGCTGCGGCTGTATGATGTGTTGCTGGAAACGATTTCGCTGCTGCTGCTTTACCGCGATGTTTGCGTGGCCTTTCCGCCGAGGCCGTCTATGGCGCTGGCGGCAACTGGCCTTTACGGCGCTGCTGCCCATGCATGTGGCCATGAGGAACGCCGCCGTCAACAATGACGGGCTGGCCGAGCTGCTGCTGCTGGCCGCCATGCTGACTGCTGCGCTGGATGACCGCGGCTGGGTGGCGGCACGTCGAGCGCGCGCCCGTTGCTGTGGCTTGGCGTGCTGGGGCTGGGGCTGCTGACCAAGATTTATGCGTATGCGCTGCTGCCGGCCTGCTTGCTCGGCGTTGTGATGACCGAGTGGCTAGCAGCCGGGCAGCCGCCGACAAAATGCGGGCAGCCGTGCAGCCATTTGTCACCGTGTTGATTCCGCGGTGCTGCTCCGGCATTCCGCTGTGGCTGCTGGCGCGCTCAACTGCCTGAAACGGCGCGACCCGCAGAGTTGGCCATTGGCGGCAGAGGTCGTGGTGGGGCAGGTGACCACGGTGGAGTGGCTGGCGCGGTATGGTTGGGCGAGCTATTAACAGCGGGCGTAGGATTTTCACCTTTAAGAGCTTTTGGGGCGTCTTTGGCTGGCTGGGGCTCTTTGTGGATGGGCGCATTTATACGGCGCTGCTGCTCTTTTCGGCCGCGCTGGTGGCTGCGCTATGGGCCATTGGACGGACCATTGGACGCTGGAATGCCCTGTCCCAAATAAAGTCGGCAAATCATGCTGCTCTTTGGCTTGATGCTGCTGGCGGTGCTGGCCAGCTATGCGCTCTTTATAATTTGAAATTTGTGCAGCATCAAGGGCGCTATTTATTTTCGGGGGCTGCTGCCCATTAGCGCCTTGATAGCGGCGGGCTGGCGTGAGATCACCGCGCTGGCGGCCGCCTGGCGGTCATCGTTGTCCGGCGGGTTGAGTGGCTGGCCGTGAACGACGGCATGAATAAGTGGACGCTGTTGAGCGGCGGGCTGATCAGGGCGCTGCTTTTATTTTCAGCCGCTACTGTTTTCCGAGTGGTCGAATGGTATCTTGCGCAAAGGCGGTTCCGGTGTTGACAAGGCGCGCTTATATCATTTTTGCGCGCCGCGGCATGGAGCGCACCGTTTTTTGCTGCTTTTTGTGCTGAATTTGGTGTGTCTTTTTCTGTTTATTGTGCCGATGTTGTAAATTGAATACAAAGCTGTTCGCTTACCCCGCTTCGACTGCCTTTACGGCTGATCCTGGCGACTACACAAGCGAAGTTTTCTGCAACCCGTGCATCGCAGTCTGCGCTATTTGAATTGTATTGAAATTTAGATATGCAAACAACCTTCCCAACCTCCTATCATACGCCGCGCCGCATCCGGCGCACACCGCTGGATTTTGCGGCCATCTTTATGGGGCTGCTGCTGCTGACGCTGGTGGTGAGCGTGGCCTTTGGGCAATTCTGGTACGCCAACCGCATTTTTGGCGGCGTCAGCGTGGCGGGCATCCCCGTGGGTGGCATGACGCGCTCAAGTGCGCTGGCTTTGTTGAGCCGCGAGCTGCAACCATACCCGCTGCCGCCGGTGGCGTTGAGTTATGGCGATGAGCAGTGGCCGCTGCTGTTGAATGACGCCAGCCGCCCGGCCGCTTTGAACGCCAATGTGGATCTGGCCAGCGCGGTCAATGCGGCTTACCTTATGGGGCGCGAGGGCTCGGTGCGGGCGCGCATTGAGATGCTTGGGCGACTTTCTGCTGCTGGTGGGCGGTGAAATTACGCCGCACGTGGCGTTTGAAGCGGGACAATTGCGCCAGGCCGTGGCCCAGATCGCCGCCCAGATTCGGCGGCCGGCGCAGGCGGGCAGCCAAGTGGGCAACGTCACCATCGCGCCGCGCCCCGGTGGATGTGGATGTGGAGCAGACGTTGGATGTGCTGCTGCTGGCGTTGCGCGGGGCGAGATGGCGCCGGGCCAGCCGCTGGTGGCGCCGGTGGCGGCGACCGATCCTACCGCCCGAAAGTGCAGCGCAACCCGTAGCGATCAGCCAGCCGACGTTGCCGCCGCTGCGCATGTGGCCGATTCAAAGTTTGGGCTGGGATGGCCATTGATCCCAGCGAGTTAAATAATTTGCTCTTTTCCCACCAGCCGCTCAACGTGGATCCGGATCGGGTGCGCAACTTTGTGCAGCAGTGGGCGGCTGGATCGACGTGGCCCCGCGCGACGCCCGTCTGCAATTTAGCCCCGACACAGGCACCATCAATATTTTGCAGACCAGCCAAAGCGGGCGCAGCTTGGATGTGGAGAAGACCGCTGCCGCCATTCAAAATGCGCTAGAAACCGGACGCACGCAGGCCGAATTAGTGATTGACGATGCGCCGCCGACGTGGACTGTACGACATTCCGAACATGGGCATCCGCCAGGTGGTGGCCAGCAGCGGCACCTGTTTGCCAAACGGCTTGGCGCGACGCGTGCGCAATATTGAGGTGGCGGCGTCCAAATTGGAGGGTGTGGTCATTCCGCCGGGCCATCAGTTTAGCTTTAATAAAAACGTACAGGATGTGAGCGCGGCCAACGGCTTTGAAGATTCGCTGATCATCTGGGGCGACCAGACGGCGGTGGGCGTGGGCGGCGGCGTCTGCCAGGTGAGCACCACGGTTTTTCGGGCGGCCTATAACGGCGGCATGCCCATTGAAGAGCGCTACAATCACGGCTACGTGGTGAGCTGGTATGGCGCGCCGGGGCTGGACGCCACGATTTTCACGCCGTCGGTTGACTTTAAGTTTCGCAACGACACCGACGCCTATCTGCTGATCGACCCGGTGGTGGACACGGTCAACGGCGTCATCACCATGAATTTTTATGGCGCCAAACCCAATCGCCAGGTGACCATTGGCGAGCCGGTGCAGACCGACATTATCCAGCCTGCGCCGCCCAAGTACACGGTGGACGAAACGCTGGCTGCCGGTCAGCGCAAACAGGTTGAATGGGAAGCGCAGGGCATGACCGTGGAGGTGACGCGCACCATTGTGGAAAATGGCGAGACGCGCACCGACACGCTCAAAAGCAAGTATCGTCCCTGGCAGGCCGTCTATCTGGTGGCGCCCGGTACGGATATTCCAGCCACGCCCACGCCGGAGCCGGCGGAGGGGGAGACGGCGGCGACGGGTGGATAAGTTTGCCTTATTCGAAATAACTCGCTATACCTGACAAGATGACAGGGTGACAAGGTGACCCATAATCTCTGTCATGAAATCAGATAGACAACTGTACTTTGCCAAAATGTCTAGTACACGGCGGCTTAAATAGGCCCATAGTTTGACAGGCCGCTCAGAAGTTCGACTTCTCCGAGAAGTCGAACTTCTTAACTGTAGACTTACTTACGCCGCTCTGTACTAGTAAACGCCGGTTGAGTAGGCTGCTGTAGTTCGCAGCCGTATCGAAACCAAGTGAACTGGTTGCCTACAAGAGCAGTGGCCTGAAAATGATCTCATTATAGCTCCCCCTATTTTCATAAAGGAGACACACAATGCGCTGGGAAGAATTGACCGGTGACCGCTTCGCCGCCGCTGTTGATGAATGCGAGGGCGTCTGTTTGATTGCGCTGTCGGTAGTCGAGCGGCACGGGCATCACTTGCCGTTGGGGACCGATATGTATGAGGGGCGCGGCATTTTGGAACGCGTGGCCGCGCAGGAAAAGGTGATTCTGTTTCCCGATTACATCTTTACGCAAATTCCCGAGGCGCGCCACCTGGCCGGCACTATCAGCATTGACGGCGATCTCATGATCCAGTTGCTCGACAACGTCTGCCGCGAAATTGCGCGCAACGGTCTCAAAAAGATCGTGCTGGTCAATGCGCACGGCGGCAATAATGGGCTGGTGGCCTTTTACAACATGCGCCAACTCTACAAGCCGTGCGACTATGTGGTCTATCTGGTTAACCCGTTCTTTGCCGCCTTTAGCGGCCAATTGCAACTGCCCTGGCCGCGCGAAGAGGATGGCCACGCCGGCCCCGGCGAAACGAGCATGATGCGGGCGCTGCGTCCTGACCTGGTGCAGATGGATCTGGCGCCGGACGATGATGAAGGCAAGGCGCGCAACCGGCTGCAACACCTGCGCGAAGCGGGTGTGCAGACCGGCATCTGGTGGTATGCCGACCACCCCACCCACTATGCGGGCAACGCCGCCCACGCCACCGCTGAGGCGGGCAACCAAATGCTCGATGTGATGGCGGATGCCGTCGTACGGGCTGTACGAGCCATCAAAGCCGATACGGAGGCCAAACGGCTGCAAGATGAGTTTTTTGCGCGGTCGAGCGCTCCATCTGTGTAACAAAGAGCAATATGAGCGCCTTGACTTATTTTGATTTTGATCTGCAAATTGATGAAGCGACCGATGCCCAATACCGCGTTCGCGTGCTCAGTTCCCCCGTTGGTCAGGCCGAGGCCCTGTTTGAACTGCCTTTTTCCGAACTGGAAATCGACAATTTTTTGCTGCGCATTAGCGGTTCACGGCGGAGTGTGCGTCGTATCAATTCGGCAGAGATGGAGGAGGCGCGCAAGTTTGGCTCCAAGTTGTACGAAGCCGTTTTTCAAGGTGAGATACAAACGTGCTTTCTGCGCAGCATTGACCACGCCGAACAACTGGAACAGGGCATCCGGCTGCGGCTGCGGTTACCACCGTCATTAATAGAGTTGCCGTGGGAATATCTCTATGATGTTAACGACGACCGCTTTCTCTCCCATTCAACCAGCACACCTATTGTGCGCTTTCTTGACCTATCCGAACGCCTTAAAACCCTAACCGTGACGCCGCCCCTCAATGTTTTGGTTATGATGGCCAGCCCTCAAGATTACGCGTTGTTGAATGTGGAAGCGGAATGGCAAAAGCTTAAGACTGCCGTGGCGACGCTGGAACAACGCGGACTCTTACACTTAGCGCGCCTACCGGCGAGTGGTCAAGCCGGAGCCACGCTGGCGGCCCTGCAAGCTCAGTTGCGTCAGGAGCGATACCACGTCTTTCACTTTATTGGTCATGGGGGCTTTGATGAGCAGACGCAGGATGGCGTACTGCTGCTTGAAGGAGATGATGGGCGCAGCCGCCTGGTGAGCGGCAACTATCTCGGTACTCTGTTGCACGACGAACCATCTTTACGCCTGGCGCTTCTCAATGCCTGCGAAGGTGCGCGCACCTCCAGAGCCGATCCTTTTGCGGGGGTGGCGCAACAGTTGGTGCGTCAGGGCATTCCGGCCGTCATCGCCATGCAGGTTGAGATCACTGATGAAGCGGCTATCCAGTTGACGCGTGAGTTTTACGGTGCGCTGGTCGATGGTTACCCCGTAGAAGGGGCGTTGGCCGAAGCGCGCAAGGCGCTCTTCACGGCAGGTAATGATGTTGAGTGGGGTGCGCCCGTATTGTACTTAAGATCGCCGGATGGGCATTTATTTGACGTGGCGTTACAAACACAGATCCCACCCACCGAGCCCGGCGCGATGACAATCGATGCAAGCACGGCCGTAGGCGCTAGTAGCGATTCTGTCGCCCAGCCCACCACTCCAAAATCGTTCAGTGCAAAGTGGCGGCGCTGGTGGCCTATCGCGTTGCTGGTTGCGGTGTTTGTGGTGATAGGCGGCATTTGGATCTGGATGACAGACGTGAGCAACCGGCCACGCCAAGCCCCCGCTGCGCCACAAGCCGCCGCGACAAGGGTGACAGCCACAGCGGCATCTGATCGCTTAGGCACACCGGCCGCGTCCTCAATTGACAATATAGAACCAATTAGCCGCACTCTCTGGCTGATTGAAGCCCAAAAGTTGGTGGAGGATAACGATTATACGGCTGCCATACTGATTTATGAGCAGCTCATTAAGGTCAATCCAGAGGATGTTGAGGCGATTTTGGGGTTGGCGTGGGTGCTGCGCAATACAGCCGGTCGTGAACAAGATGCACTGCGTTTGCTCAATCAGGCCGTTGCATTGCAGCCCAATAATCCAGCCGTCAATGCCGCACTGGGTGATATCTTGCGCGAAACCTTTGATCGCTCCGCAGAAGCAATTGACTACTACACGCGCGATTACAAACACAATCCCCGGTCTGCGCGAGAATCTTTGCGCGGCACGGGGCTGGGCTTATGCATCGGCTGGCGATTATGACCATGCCCTTGCGGATTGGAGCGCAGCTATTGCTCTTGAGCCAACAAGCGATAGCTACATTCAGCGCGCAGAACTTTATGCAGCGCTAAGTAATACGCAAGCCGCTGAGGCAGACCACACCAGCGCCATTAAACTTTCACCCACCGTCGGCAAATACTACTATATGCGCGCTGAATTTTACGCTAAACGCGCGCGCATAGAAGAGGCGCTAGCAGATTATGCAGCATTTCTACGCCTCTCCGATCCAGACGTTCCTCAAGAAGCCATTGACAAAGCGCAAGAGTATGTTGAACAATATGGCTCTAGCCAAACACCCGCCACGACGCCCACGCTAACACCCACCCCAACAACCGGGCCTTCGGCAAGCTTGCTTATCCATCCTGAACGCCAGGCGTATGAGCAAACAACCACCAAGATGGCCGAAAGTTTAGACGCCAGGTACATGCCTTAACTCCAATGCCGCCTTGACCCGCTCCAATCATGGCTAGTACATTGTTACGTAAATGATGAGGGATTCCAGCAGTCCGACTTCTCAAAGAAGTCGGACTTCTAAACCGTCATAATCTCCGTAACAGTGTAATAGGATCAATGAGGGCTATTACATCCTGAATAATATCTGGCGAATTTTTGGCAAAAATCGGCTATCCCCTCGGTACTGATTGGGATACACTAAAGCAGTGCGAATGTATCCCAATTCAAGAATGGAAGGTGAAAGCATGTCATATCGTTTCAGCCATTTACGGGCCACACTCCTCTGTTGTCTCGTTGCTTTATTGCTCTCTAACCTGAATACGACCCTGTTCGTACAAGCGGCCCCCTGCGCCAAACGCCCACCCTTGCCAACCCCATCCTCTTCGTCACCCAAGTGCCCATCGTTTCCGATTTCACGACCATTGGCTCAACCTTTGGCAACCACCTGGGCCAAATGAGCGCGGTGGGGCGCGGCGGCGATCTGTGGATTCGTTACCCCGACGGCGCGCTCAAAAACCTGACGGCGGCGGCCGGGTATGGCATTGCCGCGGCTTTGCAGGCGGGGCCAAATGCAATTGCCGTGCGCGATCCAGCCGTCCACTGGAGCGGGACCAAAGCCATCTTCAGCATGATCACCGGCGCGCCCACTAAGCAATTTGATTATGCGGTGCAAGACGCGGTGT
The DNA here is from genome assembly GCA_041391125.1 of Caldilineaceae bacterium. Taxonomy (GTDB): domain Bacteria; phylum Chloroflexota; class Anaerolineae; order Caldilineales; family Caldilineaceae; genus JACKBC01. Next base: position 69,467 of record JAWKON010000008.1, on the reverse strand, counting down.
GGCAGATGTATGAGATCACGGGGCTGGGCCAAAACGAGACGCCGGTGATCACCAAAGTGCCCAACCAGCCGGCTGACTTTAACAACATCAGCCCGATCTACGGCAGCGACGACCGCATTATCTTCACTACGGATCGACCGCGCAATGGAGCAACGCACCTTTACCCCCAGCGCGATGAGTATGAATTAGCGCCCATTGTGACTGGGCTGTGGAGCCTCGCCCCGGCCACCGGCGACCTGCGTTTGCTCAACCACGCGCTCGGGGGATTTTACACCCATTGTGGATTCATTTGGCCGCCTGATCTTCACCCAATGGGACCACATGCAGCGCGACCAGCAGGCCGATGCCGATGATGACGACAGCCTGGGCGACAATCAATGCAACGATCCCGGCAACAAATATGGCACTTTTAACTATAGCGATGAATCAGCCAACGCCACGTACACCTTGGGCGTGCGTGGCGAACTCTTCCCCGAACCGCGCGCCTGCCGCCAGGATCTGCTGACCGGGTCCAACCTGCAGGGTCACGACTTTAATCAATTCTTCCCGTGGATGATCAATCAGGATGGCACCGAGGGCGAAATTCTCAACCACTTGGGCCGCCATGAATTGCACAGCTACATCGAGCGCACTTTTACCAATGACGACAATCTGGTCGATTATTATGGGCAACTCACCCGTTTTAATCCCAATCCTATCCTCAATATGTTTCAGATCAAGGAGGATGGGGTGACGCTGGGTCGCTATTATGGCGTCGATGCCCAAGAGTTTGGCGCCCATGCCGCCGGTTCGATTGTCCGCATTGACGCCCCGCCGACCGTGAATGCCGACCACATCCAGGTCACCTACGTCACCACGCGCACGGCCACCGATGACCCCAACCATCCCGGACTTTTCCGCGAACCGCTGCCCGTGAGCGATGGCGGCTTGCTGGCCGTCCATACGGCTGATAGCGGCGAAGAAGCCGGCAATAACGTGACGAACTCGACGTATGAGTTTCGGATCAAAGTGTTGAATCAAGGCGCGGACGGTTTTTGGACCGCCGGCGCGCCCATCACCAATGGCATTACGAAAACGTTGAGCTACTGGTCGCCGGATGATCTGATCACCTATGACGGCGTGCTGTGGGAGCTAAACCCGGTGGAGGTGCGCGCTCGCCCGGCGCCGCCGTTGACCAGCGCCCCGATCCTGGGCGCGCCCGAACAGCAGATGGTGACGCAGGCCGGGGTGGATCTAGCGGCGTTGCAAACTTATCTTGTGCAAAACAATCTGGCCCTGGCCGTGGTGCGCAACGTGACCGAGCGCGATGATTTTGACTTTCAGCAGCCCTTTAATCTGCGCGTCCCCGGCGGCGCCGAAATCCTCAACCCCAACAGGCCGGGTGCGATTTATGATGTGACCAATCTGCAATTTTTTCAGGGCGATCAGTTGCGGGGCTACACCGGCTGTTGCGACACCGAACCATTGGCCGGACGCCGCGTCATTGCCCAATATTTGCACGATCCCGCCGCGGTGCAGGCCAACGCGGACCTCCCTGCCGACGCCCCCACCGGGCGCATGAGGGTGGCAGCGGATGGCTCGGTGGCGGCATTTGTGCCGGCGCAACGCGCCCTCACCTGGCAGTTGACCGATGCGGATGGCGTAGGGATTGTGCGGGAACGCTACTGGCTCACCTTCCAGCCGGGCGAGATCCGCACCTGCCCGGCCTGTCACGGCCCCAGCGAAAGGGATCAGGCGGGGAATCTGCCCGTGACCAATGCGCCGCAAGCTTTGTTGACGCTGTTGCAAGCGTGGAAAAGCCAGCCAAACGAGCAACCCACCGCTTCGCCCACGCCGGTTACCACACCGGTCGCCACGCCCACGCCCGGCTCGAACCCGCGCTTCTTTTTGCCGGTTACTAGCCGCTAGCAGCATGGCGGCGAGAATTCGAAGAACAAATTTTGTACGCGGATAAAAGCTGATTTTCGCAGATTTATGTACTGGTCAACATGATGGTGAGACGTAGGTGCGGCATCCCTGCCGCATGAACCCTCGGCAGAACGTGCGGCAGGGATGCCGCACCATTACATGAGCCAACTGGTGGGTTACCAGTTGGCTGGTTTGGTAAACCTACTATCTGCATCTGTCAACGTGGCAGGAAATTGACTCCTGGCCAGTACGCCTTTGCGGATATTTTTGACAAAGTGGACAGTGGCCGCCAAGACCACACTGGGGTGTTTTTGAGGATTCAAAATGCCGACCAGTTTACCCAATTCTTCTTTGACAAACTTGATAGGTGGCAACAGATCGGAGTCATTGGAGACAACCACTGCCGCGTCGTACGCGTTGCGAAATCCATCGCTAAGCAGATGCACAGCAATATTGACATCTGAGCCTTTTTCTTCAGTTTTGATCACCTTGGCGTAGCCACTGCGCGGCGGTGCTAAAGGCATCATAATCTCATGACTCAGAAAATGGCCGTAGATAATTTGCAGATTGGGGATGGTTTGCAACGCACGCAAATAGGTCTGTTGACGGGTTGCCTGGTCAGGGTTTGCTGGGCGAGGTGTGACTAACGCGGTGAAATACTTGACTTGTACTACGTCATGGTTGGGAAGCAGCAGATGAGACAAAGCAAGCGGATTAAGCCATCGATAGGGTGTACCTTTTAGCGCACCATAGTATAAATTGAATCCGTCAATGTAAACGACCGTTTTCTTCAGTTTTAACATTATGACGATTTTGGCGTTAGACCGGAAAACGGTTAATAAACAACAGAGACCGTCCTTGCGGACGGTCTCGCACCCCTTCGCCGAAGCTAACGGGGGGGATATACTGTTATTATATCACACAGCTTTGCTTTGTCAATCAATTTGTTCACCAAGATTTCAGCACAATTATCTTGGCAGAATCAGGTTAACGTGGCATTGTCCCATCACAATTTGTGTATACTCAGTCGGCGTTTTAACCCAGTGTGGGATGCGCATTATGCGTTCTGATTGGGTTCGTAACAAAGCACCACGATACCAGCCTTAAATGGCACAACGTGTTTCAGCACCAACCTTTGATAGCTCTCCAATTCGCTGAAAATGGCCTTACCCTGACCAATGGCCGTTGGATTCACAAAGAGGTGATACTCGTCGATCAGACCATGTTTGATTAAATCCGCCACAAAAGTGGCGCCGCCATAGACAATAATATCCTTGCCCTCTTGCTGCTTCAGCTTGGTAATTTCGTCAACCAGATCGCCTGTAGCCAGAACTGTATTATCCCACTTGGACGCCTCCAGCGTGTGGCTAAAGACAATCTTGGGCGCAGCGCTGAAAATCTTGCCCGCCGCATGCTCAGGATGATTGGGGTCGGCAGCCACGCCGGCCCAGTGCGGAATGAAGCCCTCGGCCAGGTTGCGACCCAGGACAATGGTGTCAAACGACTCGGTGAGGGCAGTAACATACTTAACCAATTCTTCATCCCAATTGAAGCTTATCCAGTCCATTTCGCCATGGGGGCCGCCGACAAATCCGTCGACGGTCATCTGCACTTGCAATTTTAATTTGCGCATTGATGGTTGTCCTTTGTGCTATCCGAGTTTGTAAATTAATGGTAATTACTTAGCCGCTCCCTGAGCTTGTCGAAGGGAGCGGCGGCCTTCGACAAGCGCAGGCCTCGAACCGGTCAGAGTCACGATTAATGTTCGAATAAGCACAGTATAGCACGGCGGGCGGACATTGTATTGAACAAAAACGACACAGCATCATTCACCATGAATAGAGGCTAATGTTGGGTAAGTCAAAGAAGAGGGGCTAGGCAAAGGTACGCGCGGAAACTACTCGCTGCGCACGGTCAGCGGGATGAACGACATCTCTTGACGCGTGGTCGGTGTCAGCAGTTGGGCGGGCGTTTGGCCAATAAAGCGCTTGAGGGAGCGCGTCAGGTGCGGTTGATCGGCATAGCCGCCCAGGTCAACCACGTCGGGAATGGGGATGCCTTGCTTCAACAAACCAGCGGCCAGGCGCGCCCGTTCGATCTGGCTGACCTGGCCTTGCGTCAGGCCGGTGGCATGCAGAAACCGACGCTGGACAGAGCGGAGCGAAAGGTCAGTTGACTGATTTTGCAGTGCCGAGTCTACCACCTGTTCGTGGGCCAGCAAACCTGTGCGCACCATTTTGCCAATAAAAGTATCCACATTTTCGTACGTGGGGAATTCCCAGGCCGCGCCGTGCAGCCAAAAGGAATGATCGCCGGCGCCAGCTAGATTGATCTCATGATCAACCAATTTGCGCGTGGGCAGATGCGGCATGTATGTACCCAGCTTAAAAACAAGGCCCAGCCATTCGCCATTGGCCGGACAGTGGGCCGGTGAGGATTGGGTCTCCGGCCCACGCATGGTCAGGTGGATGGCGCCATCCACCTGCGTAATTACCATCTCCAGATTGCAGGCAGCCACCGAAAGGAATTCACCTGCATGGTCACTCTGACTGCGCCAGATCGTTTCTACATAGGGCGAGTCGGAAGGCCGGCTATCAAAATTGAGTAATTCGTCGCTCATCGTTGTATCAGATTATCTCCAATCCTCACGCCGATTGGTCCACGGAAAAGGCTCTGCCGGTATGGGCAAATCGAGCGCCGCACAAATCGGCTCCCAGCCGGCGCCCGTGGGCCACTCAATAAGGCGCTGAGCTGGAATCGCTTGGCGCACGGCGGCGTTGTGCCGATCGTGGGCGGCCAACAGCGTTTCCCGTTGATCCCAATTAGATGTGCCGGCAAAGCGAGCAAACAACTGCGCCAACCCACGCCCCTCGGTCCAATCGGGCGCCTGCGCCATGCGGCCATAGGGCAAAATGGTCGCCTCCACGCTGGCCAACCACGTTTCCGCCGTATCGCGATAGGAGAGCAGCACGGGCGCAGCGGGGTAAGCTGCACTCAGTTCGCGCCAAAACATAGAGGCTGGCCAATCCACCGCGGCCACAAAGCCATCAAAGAGTGCCTCCCAATCGGGCGTTTCATTGGCCAGTGCCTGCTCCCAGCCGCGCCCCAAATCAAACGGATGGCCGGGGATCGCGCTCATATGGCAGCAGCGGCCGCCCAGCAATTGCTCCAGCGCCCGGCGCAAAGAAGAGGTGCCGGTGCGCGGCAGCCCGGCGCCAATGATGCGCAGCGTCATGCCGTCACCGCGTAGATTTGGATGAGATTGCCACAGGTGTCATCCAGGATCGCCACGGTGGTCGTCCCCATATTGGTGGGTTCCATGGTAAATTCGACGCCCAATTCGCGCAACCTTTCATACTCGGCGTACACATCGTCCACCAGAAAGGCCGTAAAGGGAATGCCGTCGCGCACCAGATCGGCTTTGAGCGCCTGCATGGCGGGGTAGCTCGCATTGGGCTCCAACAGCAGCTCCACGCCATCCGGCTCGGCGGGCGACACCACCGTCAGCCAGCGCGCATCGTTGCCCAGCGGTATGTCATGCTTTTTGATAAAGCCCAATTTTTCGGTGTAAAACGCCAACGCTTTGTCATAATCAGCAATGGAAACGCTGGTCAGTTTAATCTTAATCATGATTTATCCTTTGGTTAGAAAATGGCTTACGCAGCGCCCGTGTATCACCAGAAAAGGCAAGATCGCTTACGTGGCTACGCTTATTCTAGGCTTGCGTAAGATTTCAAAAGATGGGTGGCGGCCCGACAGTCGAGTTGACGAAAGGCGCTGGGTGAAAGGCCAAAGTGCTGTTTGAAGGCCTTGCTGAAGGCATTATGGCTTTCATAGCCCGCCGCTAGCGCCACCTCGCCAATATCCACGGCGCCCATGCGCAGCTTGCGGCCGGCCCGGTCCAAACGCAAACGGCGCACATAGGCCGTGGGGCTTTCGCCCACCTGGGCCAGAAAGATGCGATGAAAGTGGGCAACAGAAAACCCCGCCACGGTCGCCAGCGTCACCCGGTCCAGCGGCTCGGTGAGATGGTTCACAATATAGCGCTGGACAGCCAGAATGCGCTGATCCATCGACAAACTGTCGGACAATTCAGATTTCATAGATTAATTCTAACACAGCAGAATATTTGTTCGTTATTCCAAAACTATCATTTTGGGAGACGCTCTCTGGGTGTCACCACCGGCATTTCGAGAAATTCACCATAGCGCTGAGCCGCCAAAACCAGCGCCTCTTCTTCACGCGCTGTAAACGCACGAAATGGCTCCCATTCAACGTTCACTTGCCGTTTTTTGAGCGTGCGTTTCCACGTGGCTTTGATCGCCCCATCAGCCACGACGGTGGGCTGGAAGACGCCATTGCCGCCGGGACAGATGCGCTGCGCGTAGGCCGGATCCAGCACGGCGCTGCGGTCGCCATAGCCCAGCACAAATTCGTCAAAGCCGGGCAGCAGGTAGACCGGCGCGCTGGGCGTTGGCGCGCTGGACCCGTTGTGCGGCAACCAATACGCCTGGTCCGCCACCGTCTCCTGCATCAATCCGTCGCCAATGCCGGCCAGGCCGCGTTTGGCGTCAGTCAGCGTAAGGCCGGCCCAACGCGCCAGATCTTGCACGGTGGCAGGACCGTGGCTGGTGAAATAGCGGCGCGCCAGTTCCGCCAATGCTTCGTCACGCGCAAGTGGCTCGGTTGGCGACACCCATTCATCCAGCAGCACAAACGTTTGCTGTTTGCCACGCATGGCGCCAAAACAGATCAACCCATCTTGCGCCGCCCGCACCAGCATGTAATAGCCGCGCTGACCGGTGGGCGACACACCGCCTTGTTCGAGCGCAACATACAGCTCTTCGCGCGTGCATGCTTGCCGACCCTGCAATTCTTGGGCAAAGATGGCCTGGCTTTGCGCAAAGGCGGCATCGTCCAACGCAAGCTGGCGATAGCGGCCGGCGGATTGCGCAATTTGCCGTGGCGTCAGCAGCGCCAACAGCCAGCGCACATCCGCCGCGGCCACCAAGTGCAGCGTGCCGCGCATGGGCCAAGTGCGCACAATGCGGCATTCAGCCAGCGCCTGCTCAACCGCCTGCGTGGTGGCTTGCGCCGTGCGCAGCCCAATTGACCAAAGGGCGCCCGCGTAATCTTGGGCCTGCATGGCGCCCATCCAGGCCACAACTGCCGCCGGTTCCCCAAAGGGCTGCTCGCTGATGCGCTGATTCGCCAGGCGCGTCAATCCAATATTCATGGCCAATTAGCCTTCGGAAGCCGCGGATGGCGTTGCCACCAGTTCCCCCTGCCCCAATTCCAGATCAGAGACAAAACCACCCCACCCACCGCTGAGGCCATCGCGCGCTGGCGCCGTAATTACGAGCAGCCGCACGGGCGCGTCGTTGTCGATCTTGTAGCCGTGCTCGATGCCGCGCGGCAGAAAAATGAAGCCGCCCTGCATCACCTCAAAACTCTGACCGCCACAGTGGAAGGTGAGAGCGCCCTCCAAAACATAGAACATTTCGTCTTCGGTAGCATGGGTATGGTCGGGCGGCTCTTCGTCCCGACGGGTTGTATATTCCAGGATGGCTACGCCGCTGCCCGCTTGAATCTCGCTGGATTTTACGGCAAAATCAAGGCCAAAGCGATAGACCCAGCCTTGCCCTTTGGGAATGACATAGGGTTGTGTGCGCATGGGATTTACCCTTCTCGATAGTGAAATTTGATCAGATACACGTTATCACCGCGGCCATGTTTGGCCGTTTTCAACAGGTCCACCACGCCCAGAAAGCCGGATTGCCGCGCCAGTTCCGGCGTGATATCCGCGTACGTAATTTGTTGAATCGAATCGACAATCACGGCGCCGGTCCCCAGCCGATAGCTGCCACCGACTTTTACCCGCGGGCGCTGCCAAATGCGGATGCTGTACGTGATCTCGCCGCTGCGAATGCCTTCGTGCAGTTTGCGCGTGAATTGCATGAGGGCGTCCTTTAGTGTGCCGCCACGGGATAGGGACCCTCATCGAAAACTTCGGCATGATACCCCTTGCAGCCAATTAACCGCGCCATTGGGCTGCGCAAATCGGCGTGTCCGGCGTTGAGTTGGGCCAGAATATGGGCAAAATCATAGCGCGGCTGCCAGCCCAATTCGGTGCGAGCGCGCGTGTTGACGTAAACGCGGTCGATGCTGGGAAACATGCGCCAGCCGCGTTGGGCATACGCCGCTGCATATTGGGGGAAAAGCCGCTTCACCACGGCGGGCGCATCCGCACGCAGCTCCGCCAGATCTGCCGGCATAAAAGGGGTGGTGGCGCTGATGATATAGCGGCCAAAGCCAATGGCTGGGGCCTTTTGCACGGCCAGCAGATGCGCGGCCACAATGTCTTCAATATCGACGCGGCGATAGAGAAATTCGTTGGCTTTGCTGTTGGCGTCGGCGTAAGCATCGCGCGTGGCTTTGCTGTCATCCGGTTCGGGGAAAAAGCGCGACGTGCGCAGAATCAGGCAGGGCAGGCGCTGATTGCGGTAAAAAAGCGCGCACAGATTTTCGGCGGCCACTTTGGTCACGCCGTAGATGTTTTTGGGCACCGGCGGCACCTCTTCAGTGATCCAGGCCGCTGGTTCATCCGGGCGCGGCGTCAGGGCGTCGCCAAAAGCGCTGGTGGTGCTGGTGTAGATGAAGGCCGATACGCCCGCCAGCGTCGCTTCTTCCAACAGGTTGAGCGTGCCGCTAATATTGGTGTCCACAAAATCCTGGCGCGTGTGGGTGGCCACGTGGGGCTTGTGCAGCGTGGCGGTGTGCAGCACCGCATCCACGCCGGCCATGCATTTGCGCACATGCGTGCGGTCGGCAATGGAGCCGACGAAATCGGTGAAGTTTGACGGCAGAATGTCTGTACCAACCACCTGCTGTCCCTCAGCGCGCAAAGTGCGCATGAGCGCCTCGCCCAGATGGCCGGCGCTGCCGGTGACTAGAATTTTCATGTGCTCGTTTTCCTCTTTGTGCATCCTCGGTGTTGGCATAACGGTACCGTCCCCTGAGACTTCGGCTGAATAGGTACGATTTTCGCACAATATAAGCGCTCAGAAAAATGTGATCGCACTCCGCTCTCTATAAAAGCTGCCCATTTGCGTTGGCGCCTCTCCCGGCTCCGCACCCTGCGGGTGCGCCGCGGCCCTCTCCACCTCGCGGAGAGGGCCAGATTTTGCGCTTAAGCGCAAAATCTGGGAGAGGCGGCGCTGTGTGCAATATTGCCCTCAAATCTGGGACGCACTCGACACAAAAAAAGCATTTGACTCCATTGATGAACTGTGATACGTTATCTGATGCTCCTAATCAAAATGCTGTTTGACACATGCCACGTATTTCAATTGCGCCGAACCTTTTGCCGTTGTTCTGCAACCGTTCCTGGTTGCAGTAGTGTATTCCCAACTACCTATTGCCCATAGAGAGGAGGTGGTGCCTCTGATTGTCCTGCCGTAGTCAACTGATGTCGGAGAGATTTTTCGGGTGTATCCGTTCACCGGATGCCGGTTATAAACGCTTCGTTTTCAGGCCAAACAATGTAGCTCTACAGAGGAGAAATCACAATGTCGCAACAAAATGGCACTTCTACTGCTCCCGAAGAAAACATGGCGCTTCCCCCCATGGATGCCCAGCCCCATGCTCCCCAATCCCTCAATCGACGTGCGTTTGTAAAGACAGCCGCAGCTGCAGTCGCTTCGGCTGCGTTACTATCGAGAGACAGCAGTCCGCTTCATGCCCAAGGCGCAAACGGCGGCGGCGTGACCCAATATGGTCCCGATGCCCCACCGGTGGACTATCCCAATAACGATGTATTTGTGCTGAACCCCGAACGCTTTACGGCCAAAATCGGCAACACACCGATTGTGCGGCTGCACACGGGCAATATGTGGGCCGAAGGTCCAGCCTGGAACGGGGTGGGAAATTATTTGATTTGGAGCGATATTCCCGCTAACGTCCAACACCGTTGGCTGCACGAAGATGGTCACGTTAGCGTCTTTCGCAACCCGTCGGGGCAAAGCAACGGCAACACTTTCGACTGGCAGGGGCGGCAGATTTCGTGTGAACACCTCAACCAGCGCGTGGTGCGCTACGAACATGATGGCAGCATGACCGTGCTGGCCGATATGTTTGAAGGAAAACCGTTTAATTCGCCCAATGATGTTGTCGTACATCCGGATGGTGCGGTCTGGTTTACAGATCCGCCTTGGGGTATCGTGGGCAATTACGAAGGCATCAAGCGGGATTTCCCGCAACCGGTGACCGGCGTGTATCGCATTGACCCCAACAGCGGCGAGGTCACCATTGTGGCGGACGATCTGAATCGTCCCAACGGTCTCTGTTTCTCGCCTGATTTTTCAAAGTTGTATGTGGTAACGGCGGATGCCAATATTGTGGTCTTTGACGTGGAGAATGAAAGCGCCTTAAAGAACGGCAAAGTCTTTACTGATACGGCCTATGAAGACAAAATTGTCGGTTCCGACGGCATCCAGGCGGATGTTGACGGCAATATATGGGCATCGGCCGGTTGGAATGGGCCAGGTTACAATGGCGTGCATGTCTACGCGCCCGATGATGCTGAACGCATTGGCCTAATCTTGCTACCGGAAACGGTCGCCAACCTTACCTTTGGCGGCCCCAGACGCAATCGACTCTTTATCGCGGCCAGCCAATCCATTTATGCTGTTTATGTCAACACGCAAGGGGCCCATATTTCATAAAGGGCCCATAATTCATAAGGGGCCCATATTTCAGAGATGGATTTTGTAGAATCGGTTACGCGTATCGTTTTGAGCCCGGTATGGGCCGCAGAATCTCCACTTCGTCCGCGAAGTGGAGATTCTATTTCATACCATGCGGCTCTGCAAACGCCATGAATAATTGCCGCTTGCTTGAACTCAACTCTATTCCACTCAATTGGGAGCTTTCTTTTTGTGCCATGTTTAAATAGAGTTTTTCCGATTTGTTTTGCACTCGTGTGACAAGATGAAGAGATGACAAGATGACCACGGCGATTTCATCCTGCCATCTTATCATCTTGTCATCCTGTCCTATCGTCATGTTAAATCGGAATAACGTCTAATGTTTTGTCCATAAGGAGACCCTATGTCCATCCAAAAAATCACTGTTGAGGGGTTGGCCAAGCTGCCCGCCTTTTGTCACGCCGTCATCGCCGGCGACTTTATCTTTGTTTCCGGCACCATTGGCACAAAGCCCGATTCTATGGAACTGGTAGCGGGCGGCATTGGGCCGCAGACTACGCAAACGCTGCGCAACATTGGGCAGATCCTGGCCGGTTGTGGCGCTACGCTGGATGATGTGGTCAAAGTCAACGTCTTCATTGCCAACATGAAAGAGTTTGCCGCCATGAACCACGCCTATATTGCCGTCATGGGCGAAAACCCGCCCGCCCGCATCACCGTAGGCCGCGCCGATCTTGCATTGGGCGCAGCGGTGGAGATAGACTGTGTGGCATATAAGAAGGCAGTGACAAGATGACAAGATGACAAGATGACAAGATGACAAGATGACAAGATGACATCTCGCGCTATCTACTGCGCCCATCTGCCGCTTCGCAACTCTGCAACGTTTAGAATGGATTCATATGCTCACCGCACGTTCCTCTTTTCTCGACAGTTTCACCCCGTTTAAAAATGGTAACTATCGCACCTATTTGCTGGGACAGGGCGTGTCGCTGGCCGGCACCTTTATGCAGCAGATGGCGTTGCAATGGTTTGTGTGGGAAATCACGCAGGACACGCGCTGGATCGGCATTGTGGCCGCCATCACGTCGGCGCCGGCCTTTTTCCTCATGCCCTTTAGCGGCTCCATTGCCGACCGCGTGGACCGGCGCAAGCTGCTTATCACCACGCAGGTGGCCGAGATGGTGCTGGCGCTGGGCATGGCGTTGCTCATCTTTCTGGGGCTAAACGTTGTCTGGCCGGTGCTAATATTTGCGCTGCTTTTGGGCGTTTCGGCCTCGTTCACCTTTCCGTCGCAGGGCGCGTTTATTGGCGACTTGAGCGGCATGGGCGAAATTCGCAAGTCGATGATGCTCTATGCGCTGGCCATTGAGATTGGCCGCTTTGTGGGTCCGGCGCTGGCGGGTTTTGTCGTAGCGCAATTTAATACGGCCACCGCCTTTCTGCTCAATGGGCTCAGCTTTAGCGCCGTCATTTTTACGCTGTCGATTGTGCGCGCCGAGCAGATGCGCCGCCCGCCCAGCGGCAACCTGCTGCAAAACTTTGGCGAGGCCGTGCGCTATGTGCGCCAACAGCCGCGCATTGCCGACCTGCTGGTCTGCAGCCTGTCGATTATGCTCTTTGTCTTTGCCAGCTTGCAGATGGCGGCGCCCATTGCCGACCTGGTGCTCAACGGCGGGCCGCAATTGGTGGGTTATATGCCGCGCCTCGGGCGCCGGTGCGGTGGTGGGCATTTTGCTGGTGGCGCCGACTGTGCAGCGCGCCGAACGCTGGCGCCGCTTGAGCATTGCGCTGCTTTGGTCCGCTCTGTGGCTGATTCTCACCTCATTTTTTACTCATGCCGCTGACGCTGTTGGGCATCTTCTGCTTCAGCTTGAATATTCTGGTGGTGCTGGCCAGCGTCAGCGCGCGCTGGTCCGGATGCTGGCGCCGCCGGATATGCGGGCGCATGCTCAGCGTGTCGTCCATGTTGACGGGGCGGTGCCGCTGGGCGCACTCTTTGTGGGCTGGATGGGCAATGCATTTGGTCCGCTGGCGGCGCTGCGCGTCAATGGTTTTCTGATGGCGGCCATTGCGCTGGCACTGCTGCTGTTGCACCGCGAGTTTCGCACGTGGCGGGTGAGCAGAGCGCCGGTGGCTGCGCCCGCCAAGCAGTGAACCTGACGAACAGATGCCAGCAGCTTATCGGAGAGAACAAGAGCTAACTACCAATTTTGTACGCGGATGCACGCTGATTTTCGCAGATTTAAGCGTCAAAATGGCCAAAAAAATCCGCGTAAATCTGCCAAATCAGCGTACAAAATTTTTCTTTCCGATAGTCTGCTAGATCAGGACGAAAGAATAGGGGGATTGAGACCACCTCTGGAAAATCATACACTTGCGGCTACCCTTGTAGTACACTCCGCTAGCACCGCCTGCCCCTACTGTATTCCCAATAATATTCGCTCGCTCCCCACGAGCAGTTCGATCATTTAGACCTATGTGCAGAATAAAGTATGCCGGGAGAACGTCCCCGGCACTTCACTCCGTCTGCCGAATTTGCTCGTCGAAAGGGCCGGGGACAGGGCAGAATAATTTTCTGCAATGGCTTTATAGCTTTTGTAAATTAACGGTTCAATCAGTCGCCGTGGCGCGCCGTGAATCACCCGCTACTCGCCACCTGCTACTCGCCACCCGCTACTCACTATGATAACGCGCGGCTTCACCCATAGACTCAATAGCAGCTCGCTGCCGCCTGGCACACGCCGGCTCCACGTGGACAATGTGGCGCTGGCCTTTGGCGGCGTGTTGTTGAGCAATGTTTCGCTGGAGGTCAGGCAGGGGGAGATCACCGCCATCATTGGTCCCAATGGCGCCGGCAAAACAAGCCTGCTCAACTGTATCAGCGGGCTCATCATCCGCAACAGGGCAGATTGTCTATTATGACGGCGCCCGTGAGCATGTCTTGACCCGAATGCGGCCCCACGAGATTGCAGTTGCGGCTGGCCCGCTCCTTTCAAAACATCATTGAACTCTTCCGCCACATGACGGTGCTGATACCTGATGCTGGGCCGCCACATCCACATGCAGAGCAATGTATTCAACGGCGGCCTTGGTGGGCGGCGCAGCGCGAGGAGATCGCCAACCGGCTGCTGGAAGATGTGATCGATCTTATTGGAGATTCAGGGCATTCGCAAACAGACGGTCGGCACGCTCTCTTATGGCTTGCAAAAGCGGGTCGAAACTGGGACGGGCGCTGGCCATGCAGCCCAGCCTGTCATTCTGGACGAACCCATGGGCGGGCATGAACAGCGAAGAAAAAGAGGATATGGCCTGCTTTATTCTGGACGTAAATGATGAACACGGGCGTCTCCATCATCATCATCGAACACGACATGGGCGTGGTCATGGATACTTCTGACCACGTAATCGTCCTCGACTTTGGCAGCAAAATCGGCGACGGCACGCCCGATGAAGTCCAACGCAATCCGGACGTGATTCGCGCCTATCTGGGTGAGGATCATGAGATGTTGCAGAGTTGAGGCGGGTGGCGAGTGGCGGGTGGCGGGTCTCGCATAACTATCCCACCACGCAGAGAGGCGATAGTCAAGCGCCTACTCCCTGCTCCCCTACTCCCTACTCCCTACTCCCTACTTCCCAAAATCATGGCCCAAACTTTTCCACAACTTCTACTCGAACGAAAGCTGAATTAAGGCGCGGACAGCCGCGCGAGAAGCATTATGGCATTTGGCAGTCGATTCGTGAATGCGTATGCCGAACAGGTCAAGCTGCTGGCGCTGGTTGGTGAGCCTGGGTCGGTAGAAGGCCGACACGGTGGCCATTATCGGCGACAATCGGCCCGAGTGGATTTTTAGCGAGCTGGCCGCGCAAGCCGTGGGTTCAAGAGTATTGGCATCTATCAGGACGCCGTGGTGGCGGAGATGATCTGATATTATCCAGGCCGCCTGTGTCGCTTATTGTGGTGGAGGATCAGGAGCAGGTCGACAAAAATATTGAGATGTGGGATGAGCTGGATGGCGTGGAAAAGGTCATCTATTACGGTGACGCCAAAGGCTGACCAACTACGAGGCCGACTTTCTGCTGCCCTTTGCCCATGTACAGAACTGGCCGTTTTCTTTGAGCAGGAAAATCCCGGCTGGTACGAAAAGCGAGTGGCCGAAGGTCAGAGTGATGACATTGCCATTCTGGCTACCACTTGGCACCACCGGCAAACTCCAAGCTGGCTATGCTCAGCCACAAAATCTGCTCAGCCAGGGCCAAGGTTTTATGTCCATTGACCCCATGGGGCCGGGCGACAACTTTGTCAGCTTTTTGCCCATGGCGTGGGTGGGTGAACAGATGATGTCTTTTGCGTGCAGCTTGCAGACCGGCTTTGTGCTGAACTTCCCCGAAGAGCCGGAGACAGCCATTGCCAATGTGCGCGAGATTGGCCCCAAATGATGTTCAGCCCGCTGCTACTTGGGAGAATCTGGTCAGCACGGTGCAGGTCAAAATTGAGGGCACCACGCCCCCTCAAGCGCCGCTTTATGATTGGGCCAAGGCGATTGGGCTGGCCAGATGGCTGGATTTGCGCTTACAAGGTGACGTCCTCGCTGCGCCAGCGGACGCCTATTTTCTGGCCGATTGGCTGGTCTTTCAGAGATCAAAGATCAGCTCACCTGCGCTGCTCAAACATGGTTACACCGGCGGCGTATGCTGGGGCCGTGGACATCTTCCGCTTCTTTCATGCGCTGGGCGTCAATCTAAAACAGGTCTACGGCCAGACCGAAACCAGCGGTCTCAGCGTGATCCATCGCGATGGCGCCATCAAGTTTCAGACCGTCGGCACCGCGCTGCCGGGGACCGAAGTCAAGATTGCCGACAATGGCGAGATTCTGCGTCCGGCCGCGGTCTTTCACGCGGCTACTTCAACAACCCGGTTACCAATGGCGGAGGCATTGCAGATGGCTGGTTCCATTCGGGCGATGCCGGCTATTTTGATGAAGATGCATCTCATTGTGATCGACCGCGCCAGCGACGGATGACGCTGCATGACGGCACCCGTTTTAGCCCTCAATTTATCGAGAGCAAGCTCAAGTTTAGCCCCTATATCAAAGAGTCCGTTGTCTTTGGCGGCGATTTGGCCTTTTGTGACGGCGCGCTGATCAACATTGACATGGAAAACACCGGCAAATGGGCCGAGAACCATCAGCTCGCCTACACCACCTATACCGATTTGGCCCAGAAGGAACAGGTCTATGGCTTGGTGCGCAAACAAGTGGAAACGGCCAATGCGGACCTGCCCACGGCGGCGCTATCCAGCGCTTTTGCTGCTGCACAAAGAATTGACGCCGACGACGAAGAAAATGACCCGCACCCGCAAAGTGCGCCGCACTTTGTGGCCCAGCGCTACTATGATCTGATTGCGGCGCTCTATGGACCCGCCGCCCATGTGGATGTACAAACCGATATTACCTATCAAGATGGTCGTACGGCCACGTTGAATACGCGTTTAAAGATTGAGCAGGTGTAGACGCCTATGGACACCTTTATCCAACTGACCTTTAGCGGGTTGACCAATGGCGCCATTTTTGCGCTGGTGGCGCTCGGCTTTGTACTCATCTACAAAGCCAGCGATGTGATCAATTTTGCCCAGGGCGACTTCCTGCTGGTGGGCGCCTATCTCACCTATGCCATGATTGTGCAGGTGGGGCTGCACTGGTCGCTGGGCGTGCTGATGGCGCTGCTGCTGGCCGTGGTGCTGGGCGTGCTGGTCGAGCGGATTGTGCTGCGCCCCATGATTGGCGAGCCGACGATTTCGGTGATCATGGTGACCATTGGGCTGTCCAGCGTGCTGCGCGCCTTTGTCAGCACCATTTGGGGGACCACCGGGCGCAGCTTCCCCGGTTTTCTGCCTTCGCAGCCGGTCAGCATTGCCGGGGCGATTATCCCCATGGATCGCTTTGTGGCGTTGGGATTGGCGGCACTGCTGCTGCTGATTTTCACCCTTTTCTTCCGCTATTCCAAAGAAGGCATTGCCATGCGCGCCACCGCGGATGATCAGCAAGCCGCCCTCAGCATGGGCATCAGCGTCAAGCGCGTCTTTGCCATCGCCTGGTCCATTGCCTCGGTGACCGCCGTCATCGGTGGCATCATCGTCGCCAACATTATCGGCATCAGCGGTGGCGTCGCCTCCATCGGCCTCACCGTCTTCCCCGTGGTCATCCTTGGCGGCCTAGATTCGATTCCCGGCGCCATTATCGGCGGCCTCATCATTGGCCTCATCTCTGAATATACCGCCGGCTACACGCCCGGTTCTCTCAACTTACGCAGCGTCGTTCCCTACGTGGTCCTGGTTCTCATTTTAATGGTGAAGCCATACGGGCTCTTTGGGGAGGAGAGGATAGAGAGGGTGTAGCGAGTGGCGGGTGGCGGGTGGCGGGTGGCGGGTGGCGGGTGGCGGGTGAAGGGTGGCGGGTGAAGGGTAATTATGTGGCAGAGTTTTGAGGCATGGGAGGCGCAAGTTCATGCGTTGATCAGGAAATCGCCGCTTTGGGGATTCCAAACATATCGCAAGGCGTTGTTTCTGGCCGATCTGGCGTGGTTTGATGCCGAAAAACTTGTGAAGTTCCAGCAAGCCAGAGGGATGGCGTCACAGCTTGTTGATAGTGCAGGATCTGTGTCGGCAAATGTCGAGGAAGGATTTGGCAGAGGTTATGGCAAAGATTATGCACGTTTCTTGCGGATTGCCCTTGGCTCGGCCCGCGAGGTGCAAGGCTGGTATTATCGAGGCCGACACGCCTTTACACCCGACGTAGTGGATCATCGACTGAAATTGATTGACGAAATCATCTCCGGCCTCGTCACCACATCGGAACAGCAACGCAATAGGTGAAGGAAGCGGGTGGCGAGTTGCGAGTGGCGGGTAGGAAACGCGCACCCGCTACTCGCCGACCCGCCACCCGCCACCCGCAACTCGCAACTCGCAACACTATGCAATCAGGAATCTTTCACACCGACTATAAATCCGACCTCAGCCTCCGCCCCATCCCCATTATGCGCTGGCGGCTGGCGGTGGTGATGGGGCTGGCGGCAGCTTTGCCCTTTGTGGTGAACAACTACTATTTGACGCTGGCCAACCAGATTGGCATTATGGCCATTGGGGCCATTGGGCTCAACATTTTGACCGGCTACACCGGCCAGATCAGCCTGGGGCAGGGCGGTTTTATGGCCATTGGCGCGTATACGTCGGGCATTCTGGCGGCGTGGTATGGCGCGCCCTGGTGGTTGACCATCCCCATTGCTTGCCTGGCCACGGCGCTCTTTGGCGGCATCTTTGGCATTCCCTCGCTGCGCCTAAAGGGGCTCTATCTGGCCATTGCCACGCTGGCCGCGCAGCAGATCATTGAATGGGTGATCATCCGCTCGTCGGCGCGCGGCGGTGAAGCGATTCCGCTGCCGGGCGTCACCTTCTTTGGCCAGTCGATTAACCGCCTGCGCTTCCCATTTTTTGGGGGCCAACTGGGCGGGCGCGAATTCTGGTTCTATTGGGTCATTCTCTTTTTTCTGATTGTGACAGCCATCTACACGGTCAATCTCTTCCGCACGCGCACCGGCCGCGCCTTTATTGCCATTCGCGACCAGGATATTGCCGCCGCCGTCATGGGCGTCAACGTCTTTCGCTACAAGATTCTGTCATTCGCCACCTCCTCCTTTATTGTGGGATTGGCCGGCGCCTTACAGGCCCAATATCGCGGCATTGTTTCGTTCGAAAGCTTTACCATTGAAGTCTCGATTCTCTACTTGGCGGCCATTATCATTGGCGGGCTGGGTTCGGTCTCCGGCTCCATCTATGGCGCCATTTTTATGACGCTGCTGCCCGCCTTTTTATCCAACGTGGGCGGCTCCCTGCAGGGACTCATTCCCGGCATTGACCAATACATCGCATTCATCCGTCAAGCCGTTTTTGGCATCGTCATCATCCTCTTCCTGGTCTTTGAACCAGAAGGCATCGCCAAAATATGGCGCAACGTCAAAGATTATTTCCGCTTGTGGCCGTTTAGTTATTGAGAGGGTGCGGGTGGCGGGTGGCGAGTGGCGGGTTGCGGGTGGCGAGTGGCGAGTTGTGGATTGGCAGAACTTGCTCTAATTGTACGAATTTCTGTTGTAAAATAACTCAGGTGCTGCATAGCAGCAGCCTCCTCCCCCTTCCCGCACTCTGTGCTCCGTTCCCCCTCCTCTCCACATGTGGAGAGGAGGGGCCAGGGGAGGAGAGGCCCAGTCTCTATCTTTCTAAAACACAAAGGAGAACCTCATGTTACGATCTCGCAATTGGTTTATGTTGAGCATTCTGATCGTGGTTGCGCTGTTATTAGCGGCCTGCCCGGCGCCATCACCCGCCGCGGAGAGTGGCGGCGGCGCCAGCAGTGGTGAAAGCGCGGCCCCCGCCGAAATGGAGCCCATCAAGATCGGCGCCATCTTTGACTTGACCGGTCCGACCTCGGATGTGGGCGTCTTCTATTCGGAAGGCATCAAGGGCTATATCGATTTCCTCAACCAGAATGGCGGCATCGACGGGCATAAGCTGGAGCTGTTCTCGGCGGATTATGCCTACGCCGTGGATCAGGCCGAGCAGCTTTACAGCCAGTATGTAAACCAGGAGGGCGTTGTCGTCTTCTCCGGCTGGGGCACGGGCGATACCGAGGCGCTGCGCGGGCGCATCGGCGATGATCAGATGCCGTTTGTCTCGGCTTCCTATTCGGCCGTGTTGAAGGACCCGGCGGAAGCGCCCTATAATTTCCTGGTCGGCACCACCTATTCGGACCAGTTCATTCTGGCCATTGATCGGGCCATTGACGAAGGCGCCACCACCATTGCACTCTTCCACAACGACAGCCCCTTTGGCACTTCGCCGCTGGAAGATGGCCGCGCCCACGCCGAAGCCAAAGGCGCATCGGTCATCAACTTCCCCATGCCGCGCGGCGCCACCGATTACACCGCCGAGCTGGCCCAGGCCGTTGAGCAGGGCGCCAGCCACATTGTGATCCAGAACGTTTCCTCACCGGCGGCCACGCTCCTCAAAAACGTGAAGGACCAGGGGCTGGATGTCACCGTTATGTGTCTCAACTGGTGTACCAATAAGGTTCTGCTTGAGCTGGGCGGCGAGGCTGCCGAAGGAACCATCGGCGTCAACCCCTTTACCTTCCCCAGCTCGGGCGTGCCGGGGCTGACCGAAATTTCAGATTACCTCGCGGCAACCGGCGGCAGCCTGGACGACCAAGGAGGTCTGTACGTGGCCGGTTGGGTCACCATGAAGGTGCTGCTCCAAGGCGTGGCCGATACGGTGGCAGCGGGCCAGGAAATCACCGGTGAAAATATTCGCGCCAACCTGGAAGCCCTGTCGAATTTCGACACCGGCGGCATCACCGATCCAATCTCCTTTAGCGCCGAAGACCACGCCGGCAATAAAACCGTCCAATTCTTCGAAGTCAGCGGCGGCGCCGGAATCCAATTTCAGAACGCGTTGGCGTGGAGGAGTAGGCGAGTTGCGGGTAGCGAGTGGCGGGTGGCTGAGACCCGCCAACTCGCTACCCGCCACCCGCTTACCCGCCACCCGCGCACCCACAACTCTTACCATGCTTACACTCAACAACGTAGAAGTCATCTATAATGACGTCATTCTGGTGCTCAAAGGCATGTCGCTGGAGGCGCCGGAGGGGAAGATTGTGGCGCTGCTCGGCTCTAACGGCGCGGGCAAATCGACCACGCTAAAGGCTATTTCCGGGCTGCTCAAGCCGGAAAATGGCGCGGTGACCGATGGGTCGATCCTGTTTCAGGGAGAAGCAATTCACCAGGCTGACGCTGCCGATATTGTGCGCAAGGGCATCTTTCAGGTCATGGAAGGCCGCCGCGTCTTTGTCCACTTGGATGTGGAGCAGAACTTGATTGCCGGCAGCTATACTCGTCCCGACCGCGCGAATGTGGCTGCCGACATGGAGATGGTCTACGGCCTTTTTCCGCAACTGAAAGAGCGGCGCCAGCAGATTGCCGGCTATCTCTCCGGCGGCGAGCAGCAGATGCTGGCCATTGGCCGCGCGCTCATGGCCCGGCCCAAGCTGATCATGCTGGACGAGCCGTCGCTGGGGCTGGCGCCGCTGCTGGTGCAGGGCATCTTCGAGACTATCCAGCGCATCAACCGCGAAAACGGCACGACCATCCTGCTGGTGGAGCAAAACGCCCGCCTGGCCCTCGACGTGGCCGATTACGCGTACATCATGGAAAATGGCCGCATTGTGCTGGCTGGTGAACCGGCCCAACTAAAAGACAACGCCGACGTGCGCGAATTTTACCTGGGGCTGAACGAAGTGGGCGCGCGCAAGAGTTATCGCGATGTGAAGCACTATAAACGGCGCAAGCGCTGGCTGTAGGAGGTGAATGATGACCCATGCATGGCTGCAAAACACCATCGCCCATTTATATGATAATGCACTCGGCTTCCGCCAGCGGCTAGATGCGGCCGGTCTGGCGTCAGCACAACTCGATTCACCAGATGCGTTGGCCCAATTGCCGGTGTTGCGCAAGGACGATCTCATTGAGCTGCAAAAAGCCAATCCACCCTTTGGCGGGCTGCTGGCCGTGCCGCTTGCTGAATTGAAAGCAGTCTATCAATCGCCCGGACCCATCAACGAGCCGGATGCGGGGCAGCTCGACGCCGGGCGCTGGGGGGCGGCGCTGCGGGCGGCGGGTTTTCAAACGGGTGATGTGGTGCTCAACGCCTTTGGCTATCATCTGACACCCGCCGGCATCATGTTGCACAATAGCCTGCAAAGCGCCGGTTGTGTAGTCATCCCCGGCGGCATTGGCAACCAGGATCAGCAGATTCAGGCGCTGGCCAGCTTTGGTGCAGTCGGTTACGTGGGACTGCCCAGCTATTTATTGGCGCTGCTTAAAAAGGCCGATGAACTGGGGCAAACGCTGGCGCTGCGCAAAGCTTTTGTGCTGGCCGAACCGTTGCCTCCCTCCCTGCGCCAGGAATTGAACGAGCGCGGCATCGCCGTCTATCAGGGCTATGGCACGGCCGAGTGCGGCAACCTGGGTTATGAAGTGGATGGCTTCACGGGCTGGCGCATTCCCGATGAGATTTTGGTGCAGATCTGCGACATCAACGACGGCCAGCCCTTGCCCCACGGTCAAACCGGCGAAGTGGTGGTGACGCTGCCCAACACCCATTACGCTCTGGTGCGCTTTGGCGTGGGTGATCTATCGGCCATTATCCCCGAGTCCGCCACCGATGGCGGCGGGCTGCGTCTGCAAGGTTGGCTGGGGCGGGTCGGTGCGGCAACCAAAGTGCGCGGCATGTTTCTGCATCCCACCCAACTGGCCAATCTGATGGCGCGCTTTGCCGAAGTCAGCGCCTATCAAGCCGTGATTACGCGTGAAGCCCATCGCGATGAGCTGGCCCTGCACGTTGTCCCCACGCCCCAGGCCGATCTGGCCACGCTGCCCGAACGTCTAGCCGAGGCTGGCCGCAGTGCGCTCAAATTCCGCCTGACGGTGGACGTACTCGACAGCCTGCCCGCCGACGCGCCGCCCATTCGTGATGAACGGGTGTGGGAATAGCCAAACAAGGAATAAAACTCCATGCCAAAACCCTATGCGCACGAACGTTTTTCGACCGAGGTAACGCTGACCCCCGCCACCGTGGCTGCTTATGCCGAGTCGATTGGCGACACAAACCCGGTCCACCACGACCTGGCGTTTGCGGCCAACACCCGCTATGGGCGGCTCATTGCCAGCGGCACGCAGACCAGCGCGCTCTTGCTGGGGCTGACGGCCGCGCACTATTCCGAGCTGGGCGCTATGGTCGGGCTTGAGTTTTGGCTGCGTTTTCAGCGCCCGATTTATGCCGACGAAACCATCAAGCTGGAGTGGCTGGTGATCAAAGTGACGCCCAATGCCAAACTCAACGGCGATATTGTGGAACTGCGCGGGCGCATCTTGGGGCAAGACGGCAAAACCGCCATTGGGGCCAAAGGCAAAGTGCTGGTCACCGATCAATTGTAGCCATCTTACCCGCCACTCGCTACCCGCCACTCGCCACCTTCAGAACAGGATAGTTATGAACTTCGAATTAACCAATGAACAACGCATGTTTCGCGACGTGGTGCGCGATTTTGTGCGCACGGAAGTGGCGCCCGCCGCCCGCCACACCGACGAAACGGGCGAGTTCAACTGGACCGCTGTCAAAAAGATGGGGCCGCTGGGCATGTTGGGATTGCAGGTTCCCCGAGCAATACGGCGGCGCGATCTGGACACCATCTGCGCCTCGATTGCCATTGAGGAGCTGGCCTGGGCCTGCGGCTCCACCGCCCTGGCCATTTCGGCTCACAACAATCTGGGCATTGGGCCGATTCTGACCTATGGCAGCGACGCGCAGAAGGAGCAGTGGCTGCCCGGCATGGCCAGCGGGCGCGGCCGATTGGGCTGCCTCTGCCTGACCGAGCCAGGCGCCGGTTCGGATCTGCAAGGCGGCGTGCGCACCAGCGCCAAACGCGCCGGCGCCGGCTGGGTGATCAACGGGGCCAAAATGTGGGCCACCAACGCCTCGCTGGCCGACGTGCTGGTCATCCTCTGTCGCACCGATGCCAGTGGCGGCAGCCGCAGCCTGAGCCAGATTCTGGTCCCCACCGACACACCCGGCGTGATCATCGGCCCGCCCGAAAAGAAGATGGGGCTCAACGGCTCGCCCACCCACGCCATCACTTTTGACAATGCACAGGTTCCGCTTGATAACTTGCTAGGCCAGGAGGGCCACGGCTTACAGCAGACGCTGGCCACGCTAACCAAAGGCCGCGTGAGCATTGGCGCGCTGGCATTGGGGCTGGCGCAGGGTGCATTTGACCGGGCGCTCCAATATGCCAAAGAGCGCCACACCTTTGGCCAGCCCATTGGCCAGCATCAGGCCATCCAGTTTATGCTGGCCGACGCCGCCACCGAAATCCAGTCGGCCCGCCTCATGATCTACTGGGCAGCCTGGTGCAAAGACAGCGGCCAGCCTTATGCCAAAGAAGCCAGCATGGCCAAACTCATGGCCACCGAAGTGAGCGAGCGCGTCTGCCGCAACGCCATCCAAATCCACGGCGGCTACGGCTACAGCCGCGAGTTCGAGGTCGAGCGCATCTATCGCGACGCCCGCCTCATGTCGATTGGTGAGGGGACAAGCGAGATATTGCGCATGATCATTGGGCGGGAGTTGATGAGCGGGTAGCGGGTGGCGAGTGGCGGGTAATGCGCTAGCCACGCGCGCCCTATGATATAATGTGAAGGCAGAGACATTCCGTCTAAATTCATATCTGACCGTCCGCCGAGTGCATTATGCCCAAACCTTTACCAACAAGCACGTCAACTTTTCGCCATATTGTCGAAGGCAACTATCTTTATATCGATAAGACCGAGCAAATCTATCACCTAGTCAAGAATCCCAGTGCGGCCTGGTTTTTGTCGCGCCCGCGCCGATTTGGCAAAAGTTTGCTGATCTCGACTCTGGACGAATTGTTGCGCGGCAATCGTGAACTGTTTCGCGGGCTGTGGATCGACCAGAGCGATTATGTGTGGGAAACATATCCGATCATCCGGCTCGATTTCAATCTCTATCCCAATGCCAGCGCTGAGGAGTTGCAAAACAATATTAAACGCTACCTGGCCATGACGGCCCGCCAATATGGCGTTACGCTGGCCGATGGACCGTACTATGCACAGTTTGGCGACTTGATCATTGCGTTGGCCGAGCAAAAACAGGTGGTCATCCTGATTGATGAATATGACAAACCGCTCATCGACAATTTGGACAATCTGACTGAAGCTATCCAGATTCGGGCGACGCTCAAGGGCTTCTATGGCGTCATCAAAGCCTTGGATCGGTATGTGCGGACCACCTTCATTACAGGCATCAGCAGATTTACCAAGGTGGGTGTTTTTTCCGACCTCAATAATCTGACCGATCTAACATTTGATGAGCGCTTTGCCGCCATCCTGGGCATTACCCAGGCGGAACTGCTGCACTATTTTGCAGATCGGCTGCCGGTTTTTGCTGCCAAAGAGGGGCTGACAACGGAAGATCTGCTCGCGCGCATTCGCGATTGGTACGATGGTTTCCGCTTTACTCGGCTGGACGTGCGGCTCTATAACCCCTATTCAACCATGAATCTGTTTGACAAATCGAGTTTCCACAACTATTGGTTTGAGAGCGGTTCGCCAACATTTTTAATTCAGTTGATTCAGCAACACAAATACGATATTCAAAGCATTAACGAGCTGCGTGTTGAAGAGCTTGCCTTTAGTACCTATGAAATTGATCGCTTGGCCATTGTGCCGCTGCTCTTTCAGACCGGCTATCTGACCATCCGGGACTACACCTCGCAAACCATGACCTATCAACTTTATTATCCCAATTATGAAGTTGAGAACGCATTTCTGACCTATTTGCTTGACGCCTTTAGCAACACGGAGCAAGGGCTGAGCACCAGCCACCTGTGGCATATGGTGGACGCGCTCACAAAGCGCGATTTGACCGCCTTTTTTAACAATTTGCAGGTCCTCTTTGCCAATATTGATTACGATCTTCACCTCGGCTATGAGAAGTACTACCAGACCATCTTTTACCTCATCTTTAAGCTGATCGGTCTGCGCATTGATGCCGAAGTAAAGACAAATGCCGGGCGCATTGACGCAGTTGTGGAGCTGGCTGAGCGCATTTACCTCTTTGAATTTAAGCTCGACAAGAGTGCCGAAAGCGCCTTGGCTCAGATTGCACAGCACACGTACTACCAGAAATATCAGGCGCGGGGCAAATCTATCACTTGCGTCGGCGTTAACTTTGACACATCCACGCGCGGCATTGCCGAATGGAAAACGGCGGAAATCTGACCGACTATGCTCTCCAACGCCTCAACCTATCCAGAACTGAACACCCAATTCAAATGGGACATTCCCACGCACTACAACATGGGTGTGGATGTCTGCGACAAGTGGGCTGACGTTGAGCCGGACCGGCTGGCGCTCATCCACAAAGGCCAGGATGGCGCCGTTGCCGAGTATACCTTTGGGCAAATCAAAGCGCTCTCCAATCAAGTGGCCAACCTGCTGCGCACACGGCATTGCACGCGGAGACCGCGGGCGTGCTGCTACCCCAAGCGCCAGAGACGGCCTATAGCCATGTGGCCATTTACAAACTGGGCGCCATGTCCGTGCCGCTCTTTACCCTCTTTGGCGTGGATGCCCTGGCCTATCGTCTGGGCAACAGTGAAGCCAAGGCGGTGATCACCAACGCTGTGGGCGCTAAGATTGCCGAGGTGCGCTCGCAATTGCCCGCGCTCCAGGTCGTTTTCACCGTGGATGGCGCGGCCGGGGACGCTCGATTTTCACGCCGAACGGGCGCAGGCCAGCCCAAGCTTTGACCCGGTGGATACGCTGGCCGAAGATCCCGCCGTCATCATCTACACCTCCGGCACCACGGGGCCGCCTAAAGGAGCCTGCCATGCCCAGCGCGTGCTGCTGGGCCACCTGCCCGGCGTCGAGATTTCGCACGACCTCTTCCCGCAGCCCAGTGACCGCATCTGGACGCCCGCTGATTGGGCTTGGATTGGTGGGCTCTTTGACGTGCTCATGCCGGCGTGGCACCACGGCATCACCGTGGTTTCGCATCGTTTGAAAAGTTTGACCCGGCGGCGGCTTTTCAACTCCTGGCCGATTTTGACGTGCGCAACGCCTTTCTGCCGCCCACCGCGCTTCAAGCTCATGCGCACCGTGACGAATCCGCCAGCGCTGGCATTATGATCTGCGCACGGTGGCCAGCGGCGGCGAAACGCTGGGCGCCGAACTGCTGGAATGGGGGCGCCAAACGTTTGGCTTGACCATCAACGAGTTTTATGGCCAGACCGAATGCAATATGATCGTCTCCTCGTGCAGCGCCATCATGCCGTCCAAGCCCGGCGTTATGGGGCGACCGGTACCGGGCCATGATCTGGCCATTATCGACGACCGCGGCCAACCAATGGCCAATGGGCAACTGGGTCACATCGCAGTCAAACGGCCCGACCCGGTCATGTTTCTCGAGTATTGGCGCAATCCGCAGGCCACCGCCGCCAAATTCATCGGCGACTGGCTCATTACGGGCGATATGGGCGTGATGGATGATGAGGGTTACATCCGCTTTGTGGGGCGCAACGATGATGTGATTAACAGCGCCGGCTATCGCATCGGCCCAGGCGAGATCGAGGATTGTCTGCTGGGCCATCCGGCGGTCAAAATGGCGGCGGTGGTCGGCGCCGGATGCGCAGCGCAATGAGATCGTCAAAGCCTTTATTGTGCTGGATGAAGGTATAACGGGTGATGAAGCGCTCATCCGCGACATTCAGGAACACGTCAAAGTACGCCTGGCCGCTCACGAGTATCCGCGACAGATTGAGTTTGTGGCGGAGTTGCCCATGACGACTACGGGCAAGATTATGCGGCGGCTGTTGCGGGGTGGGTAGTGGGTGGCATTGGCTCTATGGATATACTCGAATCTCAAATTAATCTAAATAGCCCAGAATTTCAGCAGAACGCCGCCCACAACCGCCCCTGGTGGACGAACTGCGCGCCCGCCAAATGCAGACCGCCCAAGGCGGCGGCGAACAAGCGCGCAAACGCCACACGGATCGCGGCAAAATGCTGGTGCGCGACCGCATCGACCAACTTCTGGATGACGGTTCGCCCTTTTTGGAGCTGTCGCCGCTGGCGGCCTGGGAATTGTACGATGGCGATGCGCCCTGTGCGGGCATTGTGACCGGCATCGGCCGCATCTCGGGCCGCGAGTGCATGATTGTGGCCAATGACGCCACGGTCAAAGGGGGAACGTATTATCCTATTACGGTCAAAAAGCATCTGCGCGCCCAACAGGTAGCGCTGGAGAATCAGCTGCCCTGCATCTATTTGGTCGATTCGGGCGGCGCCTTTTTGCCCATGCAGGACGAGGTCTTCCCCGATGTGGATGACTTTGGCCGCATCTTTTACAACCAGGCCCTGATGAGCGCGGCGGGCATCCCGCAGATTGCCGCCGTCATGGGATCCTGCACAGCGGGCGGCGCCTATGTGCCGGCCATGAGCGATGAAACCGTCATTGTCAAAGGCACGGGGACGATATTCCTGGGCGGACCGCCATTGGTCAAAGCGGCCACCGGTGAGGAGGTGAGCGCCGAGGCGCTGGGCGGCGCCGATGTGCATACGCGCCTCTCCGGCGTGGCCGATCACTTGGCCGAGGATGACGGCCATGCGCTGGAGATCGTGCGCGCGATTGTGGCCACGCTCAACGTGCGCAAAACGGTCGATCTGGACGTCCGCCCGCCCGCCGAGCCGCTCTACGACTCGACGGAACTCTACGGCGTGATCCCCACCTCATTCAAAGTGGCCTACGATGCGCGCGAGGTGATTGCGCGCCTGGTGGACGGCAGCCGCTGGCGCGAATTCAAGGCCCGCTATGGCGAAACGCTGCTCTGCGGATTCAGCCACATTCATGGCTACCCGGTGGGCATCATCGCCAACAACGGCATCCTCTTTAGCGAATCGGCGCTCAAGGGAACCCACTTTATTGAACTTTGCTGCGCACGGCGCATCCCCCTCCTCTTTTTGCAAAACATTACCGGCTTTATGGTGGGCAAAGCGTACGAAACGGGCGGCATTGCCAAAGATGGCGCCAAAATGGTCCACGCCGTGGCCAACGCGCAGGCGCCCAAATTCACCGTGATCATCGGCGGCTCTTTCGGCGCCGGCAACTACGGCATGTGCGGGCGCGCCTATGGCCCGCGCTTTTTATGGACGTGGCCCAATAGCCGCATCAGCGTCATGGGCGGCGAGCAGGCGGCCAACGTGCTGCTCACCGTCAAGCAGGATCAACTGGCGCGCCAGGGCCAACCGCCGCTGACGCCGGACGAAGAGCGCCAATTTATGCAGCCCACGCTGGACAAATATGAGCGCGAAGGCAACCCCTATTACGCCACCGCTCGCCTGTGGGATGACGGCATCATCGACCCGGCCCAAACGCGCACCGTCTTGGGGCTGGCGCTCTCAGCATCGCTCAACGCACCCATCGGGGAAAGCCGGTTTGGCGTCTTTCGCATGTAGGTTTATATTGCTGTATTGCTCTATTGCTGTATTTCTCGACCAGAGAGTG
This sequence comes from Caldilineaceae bacterium, assembly GCA_041391125.1. GTDB lineage: Bacteria > Chloroflexota > Anaerolineae > Caldilineales > Caldilineaceae > JACKBC01. The sequence continues at coordinate 40,667 of JAWKON010000008.1, read as the reverse complement.
ATACAGCAATAGAGCAATACAGCAATAAATAGTCAACCCAAACTTTGTGGCCAATACACCTGATATGTTCTCCAAAATCCTGATTGCCAACCGCGGTGAAATTGCCGTGCGCATAATCCGCACCTGTCGCGAAATGGGGATTGCCGCTGTGGCCGTCTATTCGGCGGCCGATGCCACTGCGCAGCACGTTTGGCTGGCCGATGAGGCCGAGTGCATCGGTCCGGCGCCGGCGGCTGAATCTTATTTGTGCATCGACAAGCTGATCGAGGTTGCCGTGCGCCGCGGCTGCGCTGCCGTGCACCCCGGCTATGGCTTTCTGGCTGAGAATGGCGACTTGGCCGCGGCGGTCGCGGCGGCTGGTCTCACCTTTATCGGGCCTACCGCAGAAACGATCCGCGTGATGGGTTCTAAGACGGCAGCCCGCGCTCTCATGCAGGCGGCGGGCGTGCCGGTTGCGCCTGGCTATCAGGAGGGCGGTGCGGATGATGAACTGCTAGCGGCGGCGCTGCGCATTGGCTTTCCGCTGCTGGTCAAAGCGGCAGCGGGCGGCGGCGGCAAGGGGATGCGCGTGGTGCGGACGGCTGCGGAACTGCCTGCCGCGCTGCAATCCGCCCGCCGCGAGGCGCAAAATGCTTTTGGCTCCGACGCCCTCTTTTTGGAGCGCATGTTGGAGCGTCCGCGCCATATTGAATTCCAAATTCTGGGCGATCAGCACGGCAATATTGTGCATCTATTTGAACGCGACTGCTCGATCCAGCGGCGGCATCAAAAGATTATTGAGGAGACCCCAGCTACCGATTTCCCCGACGAACTGAGCCAACGCATGGGCGCAGCGGCCGTCGCCGCCGCCCGCGCGGTCGCGTATCAAAATGCAGGCACGGTCGAATTTCTGGTCGATCCGCAGCATAATTTCTATTTTTTAGAGATGAATACGCGCCTGCAGGTCGAACACCCGATTACCGAATTGGTCACCGGCATTGATCTGGTGCGCGCACAGATTCAAGTGGCGGCGGGCCAGCCTTTGCCTTTTACGCAAGCGGATGTGCGCCAGCGCGGTCACGCCATCGAGTGCCGCATTTATGCCGAAGACGCGGCGCATGGGTTTCTGCCCTCCACCGGTGTGCTGCACGTGGTGAAAGAGCCGGTGGGGCCAGGCATCCGCGTCGATTCCGGCATTGCCAGCGGCGATGTCGTCGCGCACCATTATGACCCCATGCTGGCCAAATTGATTGTGCTGGCCGCAGATCGGCCCGCCGCCATCCAGAAGTTGCAACAGGCTTTGCAGCAATATGTTTTGCTCGGTGAACCCATCACCAACCTGCCATTTTTACAACAAATTCTGGCTCACCCCGCCTTTGCCCAGGGCAATATCACCACTGACTTTATCGACCGACACATGACTGAAGAGCCACTCAAAGTCGAAACGCCGCCGGACGCCGTGCTGATTGCCGCCGCCGTGGCCGAACTGTTGCGGTCGGCCAGCCCCACTGCCGTAGATGCGCAGGCGGGCGGCGACCCTTACAGCCCCTGGATCACCAACCCCGGTTTTCGTTTGGGAGGCTGTGCCAATGGCTGATTTCTATTTTGAGGTCGGCGCGCAAACGGTCCACGTGCGCATCGAACAGACGGCTGCCGGGCAGGTGGTGCAGATTGGCGAACGCATCTATCATGTGCAGACCCACGCATTGGCCGATGGTCAACTTAATTTGGTGATCGGCGACGAGCGTTGCCGGGCTTTTGTCAGCGCGGGGGCCGATGGACAGTCCAAAGAACGCATGGTGTGGCTGGATGGGCAAATGTGGCGGTTGACGCGCGTGGATGGCCGCCCGCGCTGGTCTGCTGAATCCGCCACTTCACGCGACAATGTGCTGACGGCCGTGGCGCCCGGCCAGGTGCGCGAACTGCTGGCGGCGCCGGGCGATTCCGCACCGGCAGGGGCAACGCTGGTCATTTTGGAGGCCATGAAAATGGAGATGCGCATCACGGCGCCCGCCGCCGGCAACGGTGACCGCAGTCCATTGCAGTGGGCGATGTGGTGGAACGGGCCAGCCGCTAATTGAGATCGACTATGGCGTCGCAAAGATGGGGGCTAGGTTACGATAAGTAGAGGCTAGAAAAAACGCGATTACCATGAAAAGGAAACCAAACGCACTCTTATTTGATTTTTACAATACAATAGTCAGGAGAGTGACTTTTGATCCTGAGATGGATCAGAGCACTTCTGACCCTTGCCAAGCAGCCATCCTCGATTTCAATCCATGAGGTGCTGTGCGAAATGCGATGCTTGATAACCAGCTCAGCGCAGTTTGGAAAACATCGAGATATGGCGACCTTACCGCAATTCCACAGACTGCTTTTTGACGGACTTGGTATTACTTCGATGCTACGCCGGATGAACTGAGCGATACTTCTTTGAGGCGGCGACGGAGTTTGAGCCGACTCATGGCATTCAAAAGTGCCTGTCGAAATTGCAGTCGCGGACTCCGCTAGGGTCGTTTCGAACGATATTTGTGGGAGAGTGTTCAATCGGCGTGGACCATCTGGAGATAGCGGCTCCGTTTATTCGTGGTATCGAGCGAGACTACGGAATCGCGCTCATCCGCTCATCTTTGAAACTGCGGTTGCGAAACCGGAGTCGAGCGCAGCAACTTGGTTTGTCGGCGACAACTTACAGGCCGACATAGCCGGGGCCAACGCGGCATCTATTCTCCGTGTGGTACAATCCCGATGAGAACGCGAGTGGCAGCATAGAACCTGGCGCCACGATTAAAACTGGAGGAACTTGAAGAGTTACTCTGTGAATTTTCATGGGACCACAAAAATATGGCGGGCAAATATTTTGACGAGTTAAACATCGGCGATGTGATCGAACACAGTTTGGGCCGCACCTTGACCGAGATGGACAACGTGCTCTTTTCGGCGTTGACCATGAATACGCAGCCGCTGCATTTGAACGAGGATTTTGCCAACAAGCACAGCCAATTTGGCCAGCGCATTGTCAACGGCATCTTCACCCTGGGGCTGGCCGTCGGCATCACCGTCCCCGAGCTGACCGCAGGCACGATTGTGGCCAATTTGAGCTACGAGAGCGTGCGCCACCCCCATCCCCTTTTCCACGGCGACACCCTCTATGTGACCAGCGAAGTCATCGAAAAGCGCCCCTCGCGCTCCAAGCCGGATCGGGGCATTGTGCGCTTCCGCCACCGCGGGCGCAACCAAAACGATGTCACCGTCATCGAGTTTGAGCGGACGGTGCTAGTTTTGAAGCGCACTATATGAGCGTCTATGGCCGAAAGTTCCAAATGATGGTATAGTTGGCGCACGCTGACTTTCTATACTTTGCTCTGTATGAAAACTGTAGTTTGCTCTCTTTGGTAGAGTTTGCGAAAACTACGGTTTTCATCACAACCGCAATATAATACCAACTACATTTGTAAGACCCTCGTCGCTTCAACATCAATCCTCTCCTCCTTACAGAGTCTATTGGTATTAGTGGTATTAGATTTGCACATGGAGAAATTAGATGAAAAATACGAATTACTTGTACGGTCTAGCCTTTGGCTGTCTGCTTGTGTTATTTGGCCTATTGCCGGAACGAGCGCTGGCCCAAAGCAATATTACCTGCGCGGCCGATGTGATCATCCAGCCGGGGGATACGCTGTCGGTCATTGCCGGACGACAATTAGGCAATCAGCTTGGCTATCAGGCCATTGTGGACGCCACCAACGCCAAGGCGGCGGCGGATGCCAGCTATGCTACGATTGCCAATCCCAATGTGGTCAACGTGGGCTGGAAGCTGTGCATCCCCGCGCGCGCCAATTCCGTGAGTGCAGTGGCGGCGCAGACCACCGTTGCGCCCACCGTCCAACCAGCAGCCACGGTGACGCCCCTGCCGCCGGTAACGCCGCCCGCGCTCAATTTGACCTTGGATGAAATGCACCCCCTCATGGTCGAATATATGCGGCAGCAGGTCTATCCGGGCAGCGATATTGTGATTGAGCAGGTGCTGGAACCGGGCGTCAACTACAGCCGCTATATTGCTTCCTACCGCTCCGATGGCTTCAAGATTTACGCACTGCTCACCGTGCCCAATGGCGTCAAGCCAGCCACCGGTTGGCCCGTGATCATCTTTAATCACGGCTATATTCCGCCCGAAATTTATCGCACCACCGAGCGCTATGTGGCCTATGTAGACGGCTTTGCACGCAGCGGCTACATTGTTTTCCGCTCCGACTATCGCGGCCACGGTTTTTCTGAGGGCGAAGCGACCAGCAGCCGCGGCTCGCCCGATTACACCATCGACGTGCTCAACGCCGTGGCCTCTATGCAGCGCTACGCCGACGCCGACCCCAATCGCATCGGCATGTGGGGCCACTCTATGGGCGGTCTGCTCACGCTGCGTAGCATGGTGACCACCAAAGATGTGAAGGTGGGCGTGATCTGGGCGGGCGTGGTGGCGCCCTATGCCGAGCTGTATAATCGACGCAGCCAGCAAAATCAGCAGCTCGACACGCAGCCGCTGGACGAAGTGACCACCCAGCGGCGCCGCTGGCGACAGGAGATGCTGGACCGTTTTGGCGACCCCGAGCAGAATCCAGCCGCTTGGGCCTCCATCTCGCCCAATTCTTATGTGGCCGATCTCTCCGGCCCCGTGCAGTTGCACCACGGCACCGCCGATGATGACGTGCCGGTCGAATATTCGCAGACGCTCAACGCTCAGATCGCTTCGGTGAATGGCGTGGTCGAATATTACGAATATCCGGGCGACAACCACAATCTTTCGGTGAATTTTGGCACAGCCATGGCGCGCTCGATTGCCTTTTTTGACCGCTATTTAAAGTGATACAAACTTATGCACCATACTCAAAAACGTTCACACTTTATGTTCGCGGCTGGCGCGCTTGTGCTGGTCGTATGCGCTTTCAGCTTAAGCTGGCGATTGGCCAGCTCTCAATCCAGCTCAACCTCGCAAATCTATTGGTCGGACAAAGATACCAATAAGATTCAGCGCGCCAACATAGCTGATGGCATTGCCGAAGATTTGGTGGCGTCCGGCCTGTCCGGCCCCGATGGCATTGCCCTGGATCTGGCGAATAACAAAATGTATTGGGTCGATTGGGGCACTCACAAAATCCAGCGCGCCAATCTGGATGGGACGGGGGTGCAGGATCTGATCACCAGCGGTCTGTCCAGCCCTGAAAGCATTGCGCTTGATCTGACCAACGGCAAAATGTACTGGACCGACAGCACGCTCCACGTAATCGGCCGCGCCAATTTAGATGGCACAGGCCGCGAAAGCGTCATTTCTAGCGGCCTGGCAAACCCGGAAGGCATCGCGCTCGATGTGGGCGGCGGCAAAATGTATTGGGTTGATTGGGGCAGTCTGAAAATTCAGCGCGCCAATCTGGACGGCACCGGCGTGCAGGACTTGATCACCAGCGGGCTGATTGAACCGCAAGGATTGGCGCTCGATGTGGGGGCGGGCAAGTTGTACTGGACCGATGCCACCGCCAGTCAAATCGGCCGCGCCAATTTGGATGGCGCGGGCGCTGAAATTCTTCCGATCAGCGGCGTGTCTGACCCGCGCGGGATTGCGGTGGATGTATCCGCCGGGAAGATATACTGGAGCAACGCCGGTTCCGGGGCGATCCGCCGCGCCAATTTAGATGGCTCAGCGGCCGAAAATGTGGTGACGGGGCTTACGAGTCCGCGCGGGGTGGCGTTGGCCTTGGTGCGCGATACGCCGACGCCGACCCATACCTTTACGCCCACCAATACGCCAACCCATACACCGACGTTTACACGCACAAATACACCCGAAACGCCGCCGCCCACAACGCCGCCGCCTACAACACCTCCGCCCACAGACGCCACAGTTACGGCGTCACCGTTGCCGGACCTGGTTATTCGGGCAATGAAAATCGAAACTGAGATTCCGCGCAATTGTGGGCCATCGCCAGCGCCACTGGGTGTGCGCATCACCATTGAGAATCGCGGGACAATCGCCGCCGGCCCATTTGTGGTCGATGTCAATGGGCGGCAGGCGTCGGTTCCTTCGGGTCTGGCGGCCGGCGCACAGACTGATGTGTGGATTGAGCTTTCCACCAATGGCAATGTAACTGCCGTGGTGGATCCCACCAATCAAATTGCCGAAGGTGACGAGTCCAACAATACGCTGTCTCAAGTGTTGCCCGTGCCTACACCTGTCCCCACCTGCACGCCAACGGGGACGCCCATGTTCTATTTGCCGGCCATTGTGAATATGCCAACGCCTGGATGGAGCCAAATGGGTGCATCCAATCACATTTTTACGCAGATGGCGATCCAGAATTCAGGGAAAATTTTTGCGGGAGAACGCCAGGAAGGCGCATCTAAGGGCGGCATCTATGAGCGTTCGCTCATTGGTTGTAATGTTAATGTGGAATTTGCGCGTTCGCCATCGCTGGTCAACCTGAATGCGTCAGTCCTGGGGGTGGTGTTTCAGGGCAACCAAGGGGTGTTAGCGGCTTATCAAGGAAGGGGCATATATTATACTAATGATGATGGGCAAACTTGGACACGGACGCAAAGCGCCATTGATCAACCACGCACGGTTGCGCTGGCTGGCGCCAATAATTTCTATGCCGGCACTGAGAATACTGGCGTCTATGTGAGTACTTCTGGTGGCGGCACTTGGAGTCCTGCTGCCGCCAATCCGAAAAATATCAATACGATAGAACTCATCAACAGCGTTTTGTGGATTGGCGAAGATGGCAATATGCTAAAAAACGGTGTGTCCATCTTAGCCGCGGGCATCAACATACCAGAAGCTCGCAACGCTGGATTGAACAATGCCAATAGTCGCCAGGTTTGGAACTTTATCTTTGACGCCAGCCGCAACTTGATCTACGTGGCCACCTTTGACGGCGTCTATTATGGCAATGGTATTGACGCCTGGCAGCCCTATGGTTTACAGGGCAAAGCCTTGCTCAGTTTGGAACTGGCGCATAATACGCTCTATGCCGGTGAAAGGAACGGCGGCGTCTATCGGCGCTATTTGAGCGACGGCAGTGTTTGGAGAGAAACCGGCAGCCCGCAATTCACGGTGCGCGATCTGCTCTATGACGATCAATATTGTCATGGGTTATTGGCTGCCACAGATCAGGGCGTTTGGCTGTATGCCACTCCGGTAGCGCAGGTTAGATAAAATGGCTTCTTTGTTCTCGCTGCCGGGCTGGATGAATGCTAAGTGCGTACTGGCATAACTATAGCCAGGAATCCTGGCGAATGGTATAATTGACTTGTACAAAACCAATTTAAAGAAAGAGTCTAGCCTGTGCAGTTGCCGCCGCTCCAACCGTTGCATCCCGATCATCAATTGCTGGAGTTAAAATTGACAATGTTCCGTCGTTTGACAACCAATCTGCTGCTGTCTTCACTGCGCCCTGGTCAACTGGGAGCCCTGAAAACAAGAGAAGATGGCACAATTCTAGATGGCCATCATCGGCTCAAAGTGTTGCGCGAGCGCGGTATCAATGTAAATGACTTGCCGCGTGAGGTGATCCCGAGAGGTGAACTGGAATGAACACAATTTTTTGGTTGGATGGACCGTGGCCGGGGCGGTTGGCGATTGTCGCCCGCCCACGCGGCAATGAATGGTTGGCCGACGAAGTACGCCATTGGGGACATAATGGCATAGATGTTGTCATCTCATTGTTGACGCCACCTGAAAAAAGTGAACTGGGTTTAAATCAGGAAGCTCTTCTTGCGGCCGAGGCAGGTATCCAATTGCTCGCATTCCCCATTTTGGATCGCGGCGTTCCCTCATCGCTTGGCGAAGTAAGCCACTTTGTTGAGGAGGTTAGCGCTCTTTTGCAACAAGGCAAAAATGTTGCCATTCACTGTCGCCAAGGCATTGGACGCTCCGGTTTGTTGGCCGCCAGTTTATTAGTCAGTGCCGGTATCGACCCTGACCACGCTTTTGAACGAATAGAAGATGCACGCGGCGCGCCGGTACCCGACACCCCCGTACAGCGGCAATGGGTCGAAAAATTCGCCCGCATAACTGCTATGCCTGCTTGGTAATATCCTGCGGTTGGGCATAGATGAGAAAATTTCATCCTGTTTTCAGCCGAGTAGCGCATTCTCATCTATGCTAGAGCCAAGTATAAGAGAGTCCCACCATCCACACACATAGAACGGAACCACTCAATCATGTCAGAAATTAACACCCTTCACTCACTTCTCGCCGTTGGCCAGGATGACGCCGTGGCGCTGGGCGCACCCGGCCGCGCCCCGCTCACCTATGCCGGGCTGCGCGCCCATACGGATGCTACTATTGCTGCCCTCAACGGGCTGGGCATTGGGCGCAACGACCGCGTGGCCATTGTGCTGCCCAACGGCCCGCTCATGGCGTCGGCCTTTGTGTCCATTGGCGCCGGTGCGGCCACGGCGCCGCTGAACCCCAACTATCGCCAGCCCGAGTTTGAATTTTACCTCACCGACCTGAACGCCAAGGCGCTGGTGGTGGAGCAGGGCAGCACCTCGCCCGCTGTGGAGGTGGCGCAAGCGCTCAACATTCCGGTGCTGGAAGCCGTGGCCGACGCCGATGCGCCCGCCGGCCAGTTTGATCTGCGTCCGCGCGATGCCATGAACGCCGCACCCGCGACTAATGGCGGCTACGCCCAGCCCGACGACGTGGCGCTGGTGCTGCACACCTCTGGCACCACGTCGCGGCCCAAGATTGTGCCGCTAAGCCACCGCAACGTCTGCGCTTCGGCGCGCAACGTGGGCGGCAGCCTGGCGCTCACCGCCGCCGACCGCTGCCTTAACGTGATGCCGCTCTTTCACATCCACGGGCTGATCGCCGCCGTACTCTCGTCCTTGCGCGCCGGGGCCAGCATTATCTGCACGCCCGGTTTTGATGCGCTGCAATTCTATGGCTGGCTGGATGCCGAAAAGCCCACCTGGTACACGGCGGTCCCCACCATGCACCAGGCCATTCTGGCCCGCGCCGCCCGCAACGCCGAAATCATCGCCAACACCAATTTGCGCTTTATCCGCTCGTCCTCGGCCTCGCTGCCCAAACCGGTCATGCTGGAACTGGAAGAGACCTTCCGCGCCCCGGTCATCGAAGCCTATGGCATGACCGAAGCCGCCCACCAAATGACCAGCAATCCGCTGCCGCCGCGGGCGCGCAAGCCCGGCACCGTGGGCGTGCAGGCCGGTCCCAACGTCTCGATCATGGATGAGCAGGGCAATTTCCTGCCCGCCAACAGCACCGGCGAAGTGGTGATTCAAGGCCCCAACGTCACGCTGGGCTACGAAAACAACCCCAAGGCCAACGCCGAAAACTTTACCAACGGCTGGTTCCGCACCGGCGACCAGGGCATTATGGACGACGAGGGCTACCTGACCATTACGGGCCGCCTCAAGGAGATCATCAACCGCGGCGGCGAGAAGATTTCGCCGCGCGAAGTAGACGATGTGCTGATGGAGCATCCGGCGGTGCAGCAGGTGGTCACCTTTGCCATGCCGCACGCAAAGCTGGGCGAAGAAGTGGCCGCCGCCGTGGTGCTGCGCGACGGCATGGAGGTCAGCGAGCGCGATCTGCGTTCATTTGTGGGCGCCAAGCTGGCCGATTTCAAAACGCCGCGCAAAATTCTTTTCCTGAGCGAAATCCCCAGAGGCGCCACCGGCAAACTCCAGCGCATCGGCCTGGCCGAGAAACTGGGACTGGGCTGACTTTTTGGAACCGCAGATTACGCAGATGGCCGCATTGCGGACGCAGATTTTGTCTATGTAAGCAAATTAGGCCCTTGGGTGGGATTGCATGTGATTGACAGCGGCTAGCGGCGGTTGAGTAGGCTGCGGCAGTTGGCAGCCGTATCGAAACCAAAGCGGGTCAACCAAATGAGATATTGGTGAACCCAAAAAATCTGTGAAATCTGCCTTAGCGCAGCGGCATCTGCGGTTGATAACCAGCACTAAATATGACAACCGGATTAGGAAGGAACTGAATGCGTATTTGTATCTTTGGCGCCGGCGCCATTGGCGGTTACTTGGGCGCACAGCTTGCCCTGAGCGAACAGGATGTGGAGGTGAGCCTGATCGCGCCGCGGTCCGCACCTGGCCGCCATGCAGGCCAACGGCCTAACGCTGCATATTGACGGCGAAACGCGCGTGGCCCATCCCCACTGCACCAGCGACCCCGCCGAATTGGGGCCGCAGGATTACGTGATTATTGCACTCAAAGCCCACTCGGTACCGGGCGTGGTGGACGCCATGCAACCGCTGCTGGGGCCGGAGACCGCCGTGGTCACCGCCACCAACGGCGTGCCGTGGTGGTACTTTTATGGCATAGACAGCTCGTGGGCCAACCGCCAATTGGAAAGCGTGGATCCGGGTGGCGGCCAGTGGCAAAAGATCGGCCCCGAACGCGCCATCGGCTGCGTGGTCTATCCGGCCTGTGAAGTGGTGGCGCCGGGCGTGGTCGAGCACATTGAGGGCAACCAATTTACGCTGGGTGAGCCCACCGGCGCAAAGAGCGAACGCGTGCAAAAATTAAGCGAGGCGCTGCGCACCGCCGGTTTTAAAGCGCCCGTGCGCAGCCACATCCGCAACGAAATCTGGATCAAGCTGTGGGGCAACCTCTGCTTTAACCCGCTCAGCGCGCTGACCCACGCCACGCTGGACGTGGTGGCCACCGACCCCGCGTTGCAGCCCGTCGTGCGCGGCATGATGCTGGAGGCGCAGGCCATTGGTGAAGCTTTGGGCGTGCGCTTTGGCATGGATGTGGAAAAGCGCATTGCCGGCGCCGCCGCCGTGGGCGCCCACAAAACCTCCATGCTGCAAGACCTGGAGCGCGGCCGCCCCATGGAGATCGACGCCCTGGTCACGGCGGTGCAGGAGATGGGGCGGCTGGTCAACGTGCCGACGCCCACGATTGACATTGTACTGCCGCTGGTGCAACTGCGGGCGCGCGTGGCCGGCTGTTATTGAAATCATTCATTTTGGATCAACAGATTCCTCAGATTTCAAAGATTTCTTTTTTAACCACAGATTGCGCAGATTTGCGCAGATTTTTGCGTTCATTTGATGCCACTAACATTGTCCAGCGACGGTTGAGTAGGCTGCTGTAGTTCGCAGCCGTATCGAAACCAAAGCGGGTCAACCACATGAGATCCAAAGGAACAACTGTGGTTATCGAAACTACAAATTGCGCAGATTCGGCTGTCTTCCGAACAAAAATCTATAAAATCTGTGCAATCTGTTGATCTTTCTTATTGAAAGAGGAGAAACGTGGCGGATTATTCGAGTGAGATGCAAGCGAAGGTGGTGGTCGTGACTGGTGCGGGCAAAGGCATTGGCCGGGCCATTGCCGAGCGCTTTGCGGCGGAAGGTGCGGCGGTGGTCGTAAATGATGTGGATCTGGAACGGGCCGAGAGCGCAGCGAAAGCCATTGTGGCCAATGGTGGCCGCGCCATCGGCTTGGCCGCGGATGTTTCGGACAAAGCGCAGGTGGATCGCATGTTCGACGCCACAATGGAACACTTTGGCCGCGTGGATGTGCTGGTGAACAATGCGGCATTGGTGGCGCCCACCCTTCACTTTTTAGAGGCGGATGAAGCCTGGTGGCGACGGCTCATCGACGTGAACCTGACCGGCGCGTTTTTGTGTTCACATCGAGCGGCGCAGATCATGGTGAACCAGGGCGGCGGCGTGATCATCAACATGTCGTCCGGCGGGGCCAGCCGCGCCCACCGTGGCTTTACCGCTTACGACGCGGCCAAAGGCGGCATCGAAGCGCTCACCCGCGCCATGGCGCTGGACCTGGCGCCCTATGGCGTGCGCGCCAACGCCCTGGTGCCCGGCTCCATCGACACCTCCGGCCTGGACGAAGCCAGCCGGCGGGCGCGGTGAAAATATCCCGCTGGGCCGTGTGGGCGACCCCACAGAGCTGGCCGGTCCGGCGCTCTTCCTGGCTTCGGACGACGCCCGCTACATTACCGGCCACCTCATCTTTGTGGATGGCGGCATGTTGGCCCAGCAACGCTCGGCCACGGTGGATATTTTTCCGCTGAGCCGCTTTCCCAAGGTGGGGTAGTTGGTTCGATGGCGCTATTTTGGGGATTGGGGACAAGATGAGGGGGTGAGGGGGTGACAAGGTGAAAGGGTGACTTCGACAGGCTCAGTCACCCCTTCACCTTGTCACCCCTTCACCCTTTCACCTTGTCAGGTTTCAGAGAGCGAACAATGCCTATTGATCCTCCCCGGCATGACAGATAAACTCCAGCGTATTCCCCTCGGGGTCGCAAAAGAAGAGCGCCTTGGCGTGCATGTGCGGAAAGGTCTCTTCGTACACCGTGAGCCCCAGCCCTTCCAATCGCTCTTTTTCAGAGGCATAGGCCGCCGGCTCAATTTCAAAGGCCAGATGGTTTAGGCTGGAGACCGCCACATCCAGCCCGCGGAAGCGTTTCTGCGCCGGCGGATGGCGTTGCGGGTCGATGAGTGCAAAGAGTTGTGGATGCCCGCCGCGCCCCAGCGGCGAATCCAGCTCTTGCATGGTCAGGAAGACGATGGTCGGGTTTTCGGCTGGGTATTGGCTGTGCAGCGGAAAGCCCAGCACCTCTTCATAAAAGGCGCGCGCCCGCGCAATGTCCGCCACGTTGATCACAATTTCGGCCACGGCTTTGACCGGGGTTTTGAGGGTTGGCATGGGTTCCTCTCTGGTTGGGGTAAGTGCAAGGCAATAGTGAGATGCACATTGGGAGAGTAGGTGCAACTTCCATTATACAATTTTGCACCATTGTTTCACCGTATCCGCCACCTCCGCCGCCCGCCGGCTCAACAGCGGCCCCACGTGGCTCATGCCGTGATAGAGCAGCACATCCGCCCCCGTCCACGCCGCCAGCGCCAAACCGGTTTGATAGGGAACGTCGGTGTCTTGATCACCGAGTACAACTAGCGTTGGACAGGCGGGTGGTTGGGCGGGAATACCGGCTGTGATTTGATTGAGCACTACTCCCGATTCGTCGCGCCAGCGCGGCCAGGCCCATTGGATGGTGGCTTCGTCGCTGTCAAAAAGGGCGGCGCGTGTATCTTCTATTGGACCATTAGCCCAGCGCACGATGGAAGGATAGGTTTTGCCGGTGAGAGGGAAACCAACGCCAATTGGAGGGACGCTGTTCACAAGCACTAGCGCGGCCGGGTTGACGGTCTCGGCGGCTTGCAGCGCCAGGATGCCGCCCAGACTGGCGCCCACGAGAATGACCGGCGCCTGTTCTGGAGCCCAGTTAATCACCTGTTGCCGATAATCATCAAATGTGGTGGCGGCCAGTCCGCCCACGGCGGGTTCCAAATCGTTGGCAATGACCTGATAGCCAGCGGCGGTAAAGATGGGCTGCCATTTGGCAAACTCCCAACCCCCGCCGCCGGCGCCATGAATACAGATGAGCATGACGGCCACAATTACCCTTTTTCGAACAGATTGTCGGAGAGAACGAGCAATACAAATTTTGTACGCGGATGCACGCTGATTTACGCTGATATTGCGGAGAATATCGGCGTAAATCAGCGTGCATCCGCGTACCTTATCTTAATGACGGTATTGTCTACCATTTACATGGCGCAAAGTTCGAGAAAACGGAATAACTCCGCTTCATCCCCCTCCACCCGCACCAGCCCATCCGCTAACGTCGCCTGGGGGTCGAGCTCGCGCGTCAACATCCCCAAGTAAACCGGCACTTCGGCATGAATGGCCATATCGGGGCCGGCTGGCTCTCCTTGCCACACGTCGATGGTTTGATTGACAATGCGCACGGTCTGCTTTTCACCGCCAATATGCAGCGCATACGTTTTATCCAGCCCCTGCGCCAAGTGCGGGCGAAAAAAGGTCTGCGGCGTCAACGCGTAGGAGCCGAGATGCAGCATTTGGCACTCGGCATCGGCTTCACCCACAAATTGGCTGCCCCAATGGCCCAATTCTAAGAGGGTTGGCTTTAGCGCAGCGCCTAGTTCGGTCAATTCATAGACTGTGGAAGCGGCCGGCGGCGCTAATGTGCATCGCACGATCACGCCGCGCTGTTCCATCCCTTTGAGTCGCTCGGTCAGCAGGTTGGTGCTGATGCCCGGCAGCCCCACGAGCAAATCGGTAAAGCGTAGCGGACCTCCCATCAGCTCGCGCATAATCAGCATGCTCCAGCGTTCACCTACTATATCCAGAGCAATGGCCAGGCCACATAGTTGATTATACGTTCGTGTTGACATAAGACACTCTCCACAAGTTTACCTCCACTTTTTGCGTACTAAAAAGTATAGTTCAACCTCCAAAAAAATTCAACTTTGCAACCAAATAAAATTAATTTTGAAATTAGTACTTGACTTTTTGAAGTTGATGGTGTATACTCAGTTAAGAACGTTTGTGCTATATTTCAAAAGTTTGCAACCAAAGTAGTGGCAAGGTTTTACAACCCAGAATATACCAAAATATCAGGAGAAAACACATGAATAGGTCGATGACCATTATCCTCTGGATTCTACAAATTCTACTCGCAGCAGCCTTTGCCGCCCATGGCTGGATGATGGTGGCGCCTCCGGCAGAATTGCTTCAGATCATGAATGAACAGTTGGGCGTCGCGTTGCGCCTCTTTATCGGCGTAGCAGAATTGCTGGCGGCCATCGGTTTGATTTTGCCAGGCGTCACTCGCATTTTGCCGCAACTGACAGCACTTGCCGCGGCTGGCTTGTCAATCGTGATGGTAAGTGCCAGTGTACTACACGCTAGCCGTGGCGAAACCAGTTCTGCGATCACAACGACGATTCTATTGGTGCTGACCATCTTTGTGGCTTACATGCGCTGGCGCGTGACTCCTATTTCTCCCCGACACGCCCTAAAATCAGTTGCCGTTTTGTAGATTTCGACATTGTTTGGCTCATATTCAGGGGTTGCAGGTGGCTGCACTCATCGGTGCAGCCCTCATGTTTGGTTTGACTTTGCTTACGGCCGTTATGCTGCATGAAACGGGCGGAGACGAGCGGGGAGCAGTCGCTGTCTGCACCTACCGTAGAAGAACTGGCGATCGTCGCAGTAGGTGTATAATGAGCCATCGATTAGGGTAACTGCTGCAAGACTTCGCCAAGATTACGTTCGAACAGCCGTTTTGCCCACGCTTGGTCGTGAAAACCGCGGCGGGTGAAGCAGAAGCCGGCATAGGTCAGCGAGATATGCATGGCGAATTTGTAAAAGGCCATGCGCGCCGGCTCCAAATCGGGGCGAGCAAAATATTGGTAATCTGCCGCCGCATAAACCCATTTGAGAAAGGTATGTTCCGCTTCCAGATCACCAAAGTGGATGCCCTCGATATCGACAAAATAAACGGCCTGATCACTTGAACGTACGAGAACATGGCCGCCGGGCAGCTCGCCATGTAGCAGGCTATAGCTGGTGCGGGGTGTGATTTGCGCGTGTAAGGCCTGCAATCTATCGCAAATCTCATCCTTGTGCACAGCCACAACCGTTTCGGCCTCAGCTGTGGCGTTGACTTCAAGCAACGCCCGCTGGAGGACTCGGTCCTGCGGAAGCTCATGGCGATCGGTGAAAGGTTCGTGCGGTAAACCGGGATACAAACGGGTTAATCCATGCATGCGGCTCAGTTGGTCGTGGATCCGTTTACAGACATCTCGGCGCTCAATCGGTGTGGCGGAGGCGATAAAGTTGTCAAAATCGCCGCCCTCGATACGTTCAACCAGAGCAAAGTGATGACCGTTGGCTAATTTACCGGTCTGCAACACAGCCGGCGTGTTGACGCCATGATTTTGCAGCAAGTGAGTGTGGGCCAGAAACAAGGCCGGCGCTTTGTCATCACTTTGCGTCTCTTCAAAACCGGCCGCCACGCGCTCGGCAAAATAATTGTCCGTATTGTGCCAAAGATAGAGGACGCAGGACGTATCCGGGTTGTGCAGCACCAAAAAATAGACTTGCTTGCGCGCCCCGCCCCTAAATCGGGTAGCGTCCACAAGTTGGCACTTCACGCCGAAGCATTGCTGAAGATGGACGCGTAATTCGGATGGCTCGAAGCTCATGGCAACTCTCGTTTCGTGCTAAATGTATGTGATAATGGGTGGTCGTGCAAAGGCGGTCAATCATAGCGCACTTTGGCAAATCGTACAAAAGTCTACAAAGATTTCAGGAGTACACTTTATCAAGTTCTATCTATACAACAAGGAAACAGCGATGCGAAAAATTGTTGTGCTTGAACATATCTCCCTTGATGGCATCATCCAAGCCCCTGGCGGGCCAGAAGAAGATACCAGCGGTGGCTTTCCCTATGGCGGATGGGTCGCGCCCTATTCCGATGAGATTCTGGGAACGGCCTTGCGCAAGCAAATGAACATGCCATTTGATCTGTTATTGGGGCGCAAAACCTTTGCAATTTGGGAACCATACTGGCCGCAACATGGGGACATATGGCCGAACGTTAATAAGGCGACCAAGTATGTTGCCTCCAATACCATGACGGCAAGCGAGTGGCAGCCGTCGGTGTTTTTAAGCGGAGATATTGCGGCAAAAATCGCCAAAATCAAGCAAGAGCCGGGGCCGGATCTGCACGTTTGGGGCAGCGGTGATCTTCTGCAGACGCTGATCAAGCATGATTTGGTCGATGTGTTTTGGCTGATGATCTATCCCGTAACGCTGGGGAGCGGAAAACGGCTGTTTGCTGAGGGCGCGATCCCGGCGGCGTTCAAGGTGACGGATGGTGTAGTTACGCCGAGTGGCGTCATTGTTGTGAATTACGAGCGCGCCGGCGCAGTGAAAACGGCATCGATGGCCGATTAAGGCGAATCCAGAAAATAAATATCCAGGATCGGAAGGTTTTCTGGATTCACTTGCAGGTTACCCTGAATATTTGGTTTTTGGAAAAACCTAATCACAGAGTTTGACACAAAAGTCTAATCCCAAAAAGGAAGAACAGATTATGACAACTGAACAAATTGCACACCCGTTGATTGTATCAGAGCAGGAATGGTTGAAGGCACGGACTGCGCTGCTTGAAAAAGAAAAAGAACTGACCCGCGCGCAGGACCGGCTCAACGCTGAACGGCGCCGGCTGCCGATGGTGAAGGTCGATAAAGAGTATACTTTTGATGGCCCCGAAGGCCCGGTGACATTGCTGGATCTCTTCCAAGGCCAGCGCCAACTGATCGTCTACCACTTTATGTTTGACCCCAAATGGGAAAATGGTTGCTCCGGCTGCACCGGTTACATCGACGCCATCGGTGATCTTTCGGATCTAGAGAAGCGCGGGGTTCGCTTCGTCATCATTTCACGTGCGCCACTGGCAAAACTAGAAGCGTACAAAGCCAAAAAAGGCTGGGACCTTCCCTGGTACTCTTCTCATGGCAGCGACTTTAACTACGATTACCATGTTACGCTGGATGAAACGGTCGCAACGCCTGTCTATAATTATCGTCCTGCCTCGGGCGATGGTGGTGAAGTTCCCGGCACAAGCGTCTTCTTCCGCATCGGCGATGAAATCTACCATACCTATTCGACCTACGCGCGCGGCGGTGAATACTTGACTCACAGCTCGACGCTCTTTGACATCACACCCTATGGTCGCCAGCAAGATTGGGAAGATTCGCCCGCAGGTTGGCCGCAGTATCCGACGTACGGTTAATCAGCCCTCACATAGGAACATATAATGAACAAAGTGACACCTTTTCTCATGTTTAACGATCAGCTCGAAGCGGCAATCGAGTTCTACACTGTGACGTTTCCGGATTCCGAAATCCGCAACGTCGCCCGTGCTGGCGAGGACGGCCCTATCAGCTCCGCCGAGTTCGTGGTCGGTGGTCAGCGCTTTATGGGCTACAACGGTGGTTCGTACTTCAGCTTCTCTGAGGGCATCTCGCTCTACGTGGACTGTGCAGATCAGGATGAAGTGGATGAATACTGGGACAAGCTCGTGAAGGCAGGGGCGGAGCCCACGGCGTGCGGTTGGATCAAAGACCCCTTCGGTCTCTCCTGGCAAATTGTGCCGAGACGATTCAACGAGCTGATCGGTGATAGCGACCCCAGCAAGGTAAAAGCTGTGATGGAAGCCATGATGACGATGGTGAAGCTCGACGTGGCTGAGCTTGAGAGAGCTTACAACGAGGCGTAGTCCTTGTGGGAAGCGGCAAATCAGCTTTACGTGACAACGTGCGATTAGCGCGAGAGCTTTTGGCGGAATGCCGCTTTGACAAAGGTACGGTTTTCCTTCGTTATTGAACAAAATCGGGAAGCGCCATCTAGCAATTGAAAAGTTTTCAGTTATACTCTGCTCTGAATGAGAACCGCAGTTTTTGGCGAGGCGAAAACTGCGGTTCTCATCACAACCGCAGTATAGCAGTAATCGGTTTTCAGTGCGTGCAGCACGACGGATCACTGCTAACTTAGCGACATTGGATAGGCAGTCGGTGCTAAAATTAGCTCATTCTACCGTCCCACGCTATACAAAGGAGCCTACGATGGCAACACGATCGCAAAGTGCCGCGATCTCCGTCATGGTCGCCGTGCCGGATGCGCCAGCCGCGGTGGCTTGGTACAAGGAAGCACTCGGCGCGACTGCATTGTGGAATCTCGGTACCGTTGTTGGGCTGGAAATTTTGGGCGCACCCTTCTTTGTGGCGGAGCCGGCCAACAATGGCTGGGAGAGCCCAGGCGTTGTGGGAACGACAACGACACGCATCGAAGTGTTCTGTGACGATCCGGATAGCTTTATCTGCCGTGCGCTTGCTGCCGGTGCAACTGGTACTCTCAATGATTTACGCGATCACCAGGCGCCATGGGGCATTCATCGCCAGGGCCACTTCTTTGATCCCTTTGGCCATCTTTGGCTGGTTGGGGATCGTTCGCCGCTAAACCCATTTATGCCCGCGGTTGGCATAGTAGACCGCAATGTTGGTGGTCGTGAAAACCACGGCGCATAAAGCAGGAGCTGGCATGGGTTAGCGAAATATGCATGGCGAATTTGTAAAAGGCCATGCGCGCCGCCTTCAAATCGGGGCGAGCAAAATATTGGCAGTCTTCCGCCGCATAAACCCATTTCCGAAAGGTGTGTTCCGCTGCCAAGTCACCAAAGTGGATGCCCTCTATATCGATGAAATAAACGGACTGATCGCTTGCACGTACGAGAGTATCGCTGTTCACCGCCCTCCCCTGCCTCTTCTTTCGTGGCCTGCCCACGCTTATTCTGGCGAATCCGCTCGTTTTTGAGTATACTATTTCTTAGTTTCGCCCCCGATTTACCCGTTTCCACAAAATATGAACTACGAGAAAGAAATAAGGGACAAAATTATGAAGCACCATTCGAAATTGTTTGGACTCCTTGGATTGCTCTTGGCGTTTGTGTTGATCGTCACCGCCTGCGTGGCTCCTGCCCCGGCCGGGGGAGATGCCGCCGCGCCGGCTGAATCTGGCGACGCCGCCGCGCCGGCCAGCGAAGGCGGCTTTACCATCGGCGTCAGCAACACGCTGGTGGGCAACGGCTGGCGCGAACAGATGATCTGCGCCATCAAGGCCGAAGCCGCCGCTAGCGGGCTGGTCGATAGTGTTGTCGTGGTCAACCGCAACGGCGGGCCCACCGAACAGATCGCCGATCTGGAAAGCCTAATTTCGCAGGGTGTGGACGCCATCATCGTCAACCCCACCGACCGCGAAGGGCTGAACGCCGTCATCGAAGCGGCCATTGCCGAGGGCATTGTGGTGGTGGCTGTGGACCAGGCCGTGACTGCCGAAGGCGCATACGTGGTGACCAATGACCAGACCGCCTACGCCCAAAATGGCGCCGAGTGGCTCTTTGAGCAGCTAGGCGGCGCCGGCAAAGTGGTGGAAATGCGCGGCATCGACGGCGTGCCCGCCGACACCGACCGCCACAACGGCTTTACGGCCGCGCTGGAGAAATACCCCAATATCGAAGTGGTGGCCGAAACCTTTACCGGCTGGGACCCCTCCACCGGCGCCCAGCAGGCGCTGGACCTGATCACCACGCAGGAGATCGACGGCATCTGGACTTCGGGCGTCGACTATCCGGTGGTCGAGCAGTTCCAGGCCGCTAATGTAGACTTTGTGCCGATTGTGGGCGCCGACAACAACGGCTTTGTCAAGCAGTTGCTCGAGCTGGCCGACTCTGGTCTGGTGGGCGCGGCGGTCACCAATCCGCCGGCCATTGGTGCTGTGGGCGTCTCCATTGCGCTGGACGCATTGACCGGCAAGAATCCGTCCCACGAGACGCTGCTCAACCCCGAAGTATTCGCTACCGGCAACACCGAGGGCCTTGAGGGTCTTTATGCCCCCGATGAACAGCCGGGCTGGAGCACCTATGTCAACATCCCGCCCTATACGCACTACGGCGGCAGCGCCGATGTGGCTGCGTGCAAGGCGCCGGGGGAGTAGGTATGTTGCTTGTTGGTTTGGTCGTATTAAGTTGTGATTGATAAGATGACAAGATGACCGGATGACAAGATGACAAGATGACAAGATGACCGGATGACAAGATGAAACTCGTTGAGCATCTCACCTTGTCATCCGGTCATCCACTCATCTTGTCATCCACTCATCCGGTCATATTCTCCACTACCCCAAACGAACCATTCACCAAATGACCGAAGCACATCCGCTGCTCGCCGCCACTCATATTGCCAAGTCGTATGGTCCTGTTGTGGCGCTGGAAGCTGTTGATTTTGTGGTGCGCCGCGGCGAAATTCACGCCCTTTTGGGGGCCAACGGCGCGGGCAAGAGTACGCTGGTCAAGATTTTGGCCGGCGTCCAAGCGGCCGATGCGGGCGAGGTGCAAGTGGATGGCCGCCCCGTACATTTTCGCGCCCCGGCGGACGCCATGCGCGCCGGCATTGCCACCGTTTTTCAAGACCCGGCGCTGATCCCCGACCTTTCCATGGCCCAAAATCTCCGCCTCAGCAACATCCCCGAATCCGCATTTAAGCAGTGGCTGGCGCGCTTTGACCTAGCCCATCTCGATTTGGGCGCGCTGGTGCGCGAAGTGCCGCTGGATGCGCTGCGCCTGGTGGATCTGGCGCGCGCCCTGGCCCGCGACCCACAAGTGCTGCTGCTGGACGAGATCACCGCCGCGCTGACGGCCGACCAGGCCGCGCGCGTTTTTGCGCTGCTCACCGAGTGGAAAGAGATGGGGCGTGCGGCCGTGCTGATTACGCACCGGCTGGCCGAGGTCATGCGCATTTGCGACCGCGCTACCATTCTGCGCGACGGGCGCGACGTGGCGCAGTTGGAAACCAGCCAGGTGGATGAGCATCAACTGGTGGAGGCCATGTTGGGGGCGCCGGCGGCCGCCGTGGCGCCGGCCGCATCTCACTCTGCCCATCACCAGCACGGTCAAGCCGCCTTTGCCGCGCGCGATCTGCGCTCCAAAGAGATCGTGCGCGATGTTTCCTTTACGGTGCGCAGCGGCGAGATTCTCGGCATTGTGGCGCTGGAGGGGCAGGGGCAGGATCGGCTTTTTGAACTGCTCTCTGGCGACCGTCAACCCGAGGCGGGCCAGATTTTGATTGGCGGCCAGGCGCGCCGTTTTCGCTCGCCCTCGGACGCCGTACGTGAAGGGGTGGTGCTGGTGCCGGGGGATCGGCTGCTGGCGCTGTTGCCCAGCCTGTCCGTGCGTCAAAATTTGGCGATGCCGCTTTTCAACCGCGTTCAGCAGTGGTTCGGCATTCCGGCGGATGAGCCGCAGCGGGTGGCCAAAGCCATCGACCGGCTGGCCATCGACACGCGGGCGGCGGCGCAGGTGCGGCGGCTCTCCGGCGGCAACCAGCAAAAAGTGGTGCTGGGGCGCTGGCTGGTGGGCGGCTTTCGCACGCTGCTCTGCTTTGACCCGACGCGCGGCATCGACATCCAAACCAAGCGCGAAATTTATGCCCTGCTGCGCGAACTGGCCGCCGATGGCGCCGCCATTGTGCTCTACACCAGCGAGCTGGCCGAAATTCCGCTGGTCTGCGACCGCGTGCTGGTCATGCATGATGGGCGCATTGTGGATGAGCAAGAGGCGGCATCTGCCACCGAATCATCCATGCTTACAGCGGCGCACGGGTTGCTATCTAACGGGTGAAAAGCTTGTGATTTGGGCAAAAATGTGGACCACGAAGTTCACGAAGAAGTCACGAAGGAACGCAAAGGGTGAAACCTTTCTTCATGTGATCTTCGTGTCTCTGCGTGGTCAATTTTGATTCTGATTTGTCCGGGTTAGGCAACGAGGAACGATGATCTCACGACGTACATTTTTACAATCAGCTTCGCTGATGGCGACGAGCACACTTACGGGGTGTAACGCGATGGAACTGAAATTACCAGACCAGCCGCGTTGGCGTATGCCCGATGAAAACGCGATCCACAAGCGCACGTGGATGGCGTTTGGCGCCAGCGCGCAAATTTGGAGTGCGCGGCTTTTGCCGGAAGTGCAGCGCAATGTGGCTACAATCGCGGCTACGATTGCCGAGTTTGAACCGGTTGCCATGCTGGTGCGGCCAGGTGAGTATGATTTGGCCCATGATCTGGTCGGTTCGGGTGTGGAGCTAATTGAATCGCCGCTGGATGATTTGTGGATGCGCGATACGGGTCCGCTCTTTGTCTCCGCCGCGGAGGGGAGCCGGGCGGCGCTTGATTTTAATTTCAACGGCTGGGGCGAAAAACAGGTGCATAGCCGGGATGCAGCCGTGGCGGCCTTTGTGGCGCGACAGGCGGGCGTGCGCGTAATCAACACGGAACTGGTGCTGGAAGGCGGCTGTATTGAGTTGGACGGACAGGGCACGGCGATCATTACCGAAAGCTGCGTCTTAAATGACAACCGCAATCCGGGCGTCACAAAAGCGCAATTTGAGGCCGCATTGATGCCACTGTTGGGGCTGGAGAAGATTATCTGGCTGCCGGGCATAAAGGGCATGGATATTACCGACGGCCACACCGATTTTTACGCCCGTTTTGTGCGTCCCGGCGTGGTTTTGGCCGGATATGATCCTGACCCGGATTCATACGATCACGAGGTGACGCTGGCCCATCTCGAAATTTTGCAAAGCGCCACCGATGCCCAGGGGCGCCCGCTCGAAATTCTTACGCTCGAAGGTCCAATGGCAATTCGCGAAACCTATGCCACCGACGATTTTGCAGCGGGCTACATTGGCTTCTATGTATGCAACGGCGGCGTCATCATGCAAGGGTTTGGCGATGAAGAGGCCGATTTGGCCGCCAGAGAGACCGTGCAAAAGCCTTCCCCGAACGCGAGATTGTACAGATCGATATTGACGGCATTGCCGCGGCGGCGGCAGCATCCACTGCGCAACCCAGCAGGAGCCCTTGCGATGACGAGTGTTGGTATGGCAAATGGGCATATGAAAAGAACGACCGTCCCGTGGCTCCGTCAGTTGGCGCGCAATGGCTGGACGATTGGTGTGTGGCTGCTGTTGGGGGTGCTGCTCTTTTGGTACGCCGCGCTGATTCCCAAATTTGGCGCTTCAAATCACCTCCATTAGCAAAAACAGCCTGCCGCTCATCTATCTGGCCATTGGGCAGGCCATCATTGTGATTGCGGGCGGCATCGATTTATCGGTGGGGGCGCAGCTTTTGTTGGCCAATGTAATTGCCGCCCGCTTTATGGATGAGCAGCCCTTTGCCGTGGCACTGCTGATTGCCATCGGTCTAATTGTGGGCATCGGCCTGCTCAACGCGCTGACCGGCTACATCATCAGCATCTCCGGCGTGCCGGACATTGTGGTGACGCTGGCCACCAGCTACATCTGGTCCGGGCTGGCGCTGTGGATTTTGCCTTCACCGGGTGGGGGGACGGCGCCGCTCTTTCGCTGGCTCTTTACCGGCTCGGAATCGGGCATTGGCGGCTCATATATGTTGCCAATTTTGATGACGGCGATACCGGCGCTGCTTGTCTTTGTTTTTTCCAAACAGAGCCGTCTGGGGCTGAGCATGTACGCCATTGGCAGCAATGGTGTCGCCGCCCGGCTGGCCGGTATTGACGTGCGCCGGGCCAAGATTGCCGCGTACGCCATTGGCGGGGCGTTGGCCGCGTTGGCCGGTCTGGCCACCGTGGCGCTCACCGGCACGGGGGATCCGCGTTTTAGCGTGGGCGCCAACGCCACGCTAAACAGCGTGGCCGCCATTGTGCTGGGCGGCATTGCGCTGACCGGTGGCGTGGGTTCGGTGCTAGGCGTGGTGGCCGCCGCCATCATTCTGATTATGTTAAATCCAATTTTGACCGCCATGGGCATCGACCCCAACACGGCCCAAGTCATCCAAGGCATTCTGATTGCCGGCGTGATGATGGTGGGCGGATTGGTGGCGCTGCTGCGCGAGAGGTCGTCATGAGACAGTCATCAATGCCGGCGCAGGCCGCTAAGGGTGACGGCTTCAGCCGCGCGTGCAGGAAATCGCCATCAAGTATCCGGCGCTGATTCTATTCGGCGTGCTGGTGATTTTGGTTTTGATCACCGGGGCCATTCAGCCCAACTATCTCTCGGTCAGCGGCGCTCGCAATACGCTGCTGCAAGCAGCGCCGCTGGGCATTTTGGCCGGCGCGCAGACCATCCTCATGTTGACGGGCGGCATCGACCTTTCCGTGACCATGATCGCCACCGGCTCGGCCTATGTGGCGGCCAACCAATCCCCCAACGGCGCCCTGATCGCTATTGGGCTGGGCATTGTGGTGGGGCTGATTGCGGGCAGCGCCAATGGCGTAGGCGTGTCGCTTTTCCGCGTCAACCCGTTGATTATGACGCTGGCCATGTCGGGCATTTTGCTGGGGCTTTTCACCTCGTGGACGCAGACGATTCTGCAAGGTTCGACGCAAGTGGGGCCGTTTATCAAGCTGCTGGGGGCGGGCTCATTTTGGGGCAATCGCGTGCCATACAGCGTGCTGGTCTGGGCGCTGATTGCCGCCATGCTGATCTGGCTGCTGCGGCGCACGGGCTGGGGGCGGCTGCTCTATGCCGTGGGCGACAATGAGATCGCCGTGCGGCTGGCCGGCGTGCGCGTCTGGCAGGTGCGCGTTGCGGCGTACACGGTGGCGGGCATGTTGGGCTCTGTGGCGGGCATTCTGCTGGCGGGGCGCACCGGCGCTGGGGATCTGCAACTGGCCGGCGCCTTTTTGCTGCCCTCGGTGGCGGCCACGGTGATCGGCGGCACCTCTATCTTTGGCGGCGTGGGCGGCTACACCGGCACCATCCTCGGCGCACTGATCCTCAGCGTTCTCAATTCCATGCTCACCTTTCTCAATGTAGGACAGGCCATCCAGCAGGTGGTCTATGGCGTCATCGTGCTGGCGCTGGCCTGGGGCTATGCGGGATTGACGCGGCGGGGCATGTCGTGAATGAGTAATGAAGTAAAAATTGCGAATGGTAAATGGTGAATTGCTAATTGTGAACGAGGCCGGCTACGCACCCACTCATTTACAATTCACCGTTCACCATTCACCATTTACAATTATGGCTTGTATGCACTAGGAGACCGATCATGGACCTATCTTGCCTATCCACCTGTACTTTTCCCTTGAAGGATCGCTCGCTGGAACAAGCCCTGCCCATTATTGCGGCGGCGGGCTATGAACGCATTGATCTGCTGGGCCGTATGCCACACTTTTCGCTGGATGTCGCCGAGTGCGATCCGCAGGCCGTGCTGGCGCTGGCGCAGGCCAATGGTTTGGAGATCGCTAATTTGGGTACCTATGTGGGCGTGGGGTTGGCATCGACAGAGCGCGCCGAGCAGGAAGCTGCTCTGCAAGAGATGATGCGGGCCATCGACGCGGCCGCTTTGTTTGGCGCCCGCTCGATTCGCGTTTTTCGTCCCCACAGCGAAATTGACGATCCGGCCAAGATTGACCACATTGCGCCCTGGCTGCAACAGGCCGCGGCATATGCGGCGGCCAAGGCGGTCTATATGGGTTTTGAAAATCACGGCGGCCCGCTGGGCGGCGACCCGGAACAGTGCCGGCGGCTGTGCGCCAAGGTGGGTTCGCCCCACTTTGGCGTGCTCTACGACCCGTGCAACCTCATGGGCGCCGGGACCGATTACCGCACGGCGCTGGACATTATGCAGGAGCACATTGCGCACGTCCACTTCAAAGATGGCGCCGTGGATGCCCAGGGCTTCCACCGCACCATGTTGGGCGAAGGCGATATCGACTTTGGCTGGATCATGCAGCGGCTGGAACAGATTGGCTATGCGGGACACATTGCCATAGAGTATGAATTGGCCGATCCGGCGCCGGAAGAGGGGCTCAAGATCTGGTATAATGCATATCGGGCGCTTTGAGCACCGATATGACACCACTTTTAATTGCGCCCTACTTGAGTGCGACCACAGGGGAGGTAAACAAAGGAGCGATTTATGGAATTAAATGTGCGGCTCAACGGGACGCTGGCGCAGCAGATGGGACGGTCGCGGCTGCGGGTGACTTTGGCGGACGGGGCCACGGTGGACGATCTGCTGGCCCATTTGCAGCGCCAATCACCGCTGAAGATATTGGAAAGCGCCGTGCCGTTTGTGGCCGGTCAGCACGTGGAGCGGGCCACGCCGCTGCAAAACGGGCAGGAAGTCGCGCTGCTGATTCCCATTGCGGGGGGAAGATGAACTACAGATTCCACAGATTCGCACAGATTTTTTGTCTGGAAACAGATCAATCAGCGTGAATCCGCGTTTATCCGCGTACCTTAAATTTTTCAAGGAGAAACAATCTATGGCGCCCCAAGTTACACCCATCAAATCGAACGGAAGCCAAAGCGGCGGACACGAAACGGTTTTTGTCGATCAATATATTGACGGCATTCTGGACCCCGGCAAGCCCATGCTGGGGCCGGTGCGCGACGGCGGCCACATTATTGCCAACACCGCGCCCGGCTGCTGGGGCCCCATGATCACGCCCGAGATTCGCGGCGGCCACGAGGTGACCAAGCCGGTGGCCGTGGCCGGCGCCGAAGTGGGCGACGCCATTGCCATCCGCATCAAAGATATTACCGTCACGTCGCTGGCCACCTCTTCGGGCAACGATGTCTTTATGGATGGACGCTTTTTGGGCGACCCGTATGTGGCGGGCAAGTGTCCCGAGTGCGGCACGCTCTATCCCAAAACAGTGATCCAGGGCATTGGGCCGACGGCCATTCGCTGCGCCAAGTGCGGCGCCGATGCCGCACCTTTCAATTTTACCAATGGCTATACCATTGTCTTTGACGAGAACCGCGGTGTCGGCGTGACCATGCATCAGGAAGCCGCCGAAGAGATCGCCTCATCGGCCCACCGCTACGCCGCCCTGCCCGAAAACTCGATTCAAAACCCGATTCTCACTTTTGCGCCCCATGATCTGGTGGGGCTGGTGGCGCGGCTGCGTCCCTTTATGGGCCAACTGGGCACCACGCCCGCCATCCCCCTGCCCGATTCGCACAACGCCGGCGACTTTGGCTCGTTTCTGATCGGCGCGCCTCACGAATATGGCATTTCGGCGGACCAGCTTGCCCACCGCACCGACGGCCACATGGACATCGACGCCGTGCGCGCTGGCGCCATTCTGATCTGCCCGGTCAAGACGGCGGGCGGCGGCGTTTATCTGGGCGACATGCACGCGCTGCAAGGTGATGGCGAAATTGCCGGCCACACCTGCGACGTTTCCGGCGCGGTCACGCTGCAAGTGCATCTGCTCAAAGGGCTCAACATCGATGGGCCGATCCTCTTCCCGGTGGAGGAAGATTTGCCCTTCCTGGCCAAACCCTTGACCGCCGCCGAAAAAGAGCGAGCCGCCAAAGTGGCGGCCAATTGGGGTGTCGATCAGATCGAAGAATCAGCGCCCATTTCAGTCATCGGCACCGGGCCGGACCTGAACGCCGCCACCGACAACGGGCTGGAGCGCGCCGCCCGTCTGCTGGGCATGACCGTGCCCGAAGTCAAGAACCGCGCCACCATCACCGGCGCCATCGAAATTGGCCGCCACCCCGGTGTGGTGCAGGTGACCTTCCGAGCGCCGCTGGCCAAGTTGCGTGAATTGGGGCTGGATGGCTTTGCCCGCGATCAATATCAGTAGATCGCAACCGGACAAAATAGGGCCGGATTCAATAAACTAGGCCAACGCCTGAATCGCCAACACCGTTGCGGTGTGTTAAACATAAGAGGTTATTCCGCTTTAACATGACGATAGGACAGGATGACAGGATGACAGGATGACAGGATGACAGGATGAAATCGTCGTGGTCATCCTGTCATCCTGTCATCCGAGTACAAAATAAATCGGAATAAGCTCTATAGAATAGGATACCATCATGACCACCCACCACTTTTCACCCACACACTATCACACCACCATCGGTTGGCACGAACCGGTGCTGCACATCGGCGATGGCGACACTGTGATCACCACTACCGTGGATGCCCGCGGCGCCGACGCCACCGACCAGCCGATTACGCCGCGCGGCAACCCGCAGACCGGTCGCTTTTTATGTGGAGGGCGCCGAGCCGGGCGACACGCTGGCCGTCCACTTTGACAAGATTATGCCCAACCGGCGCTATGGCTGGACGCGCAAAATGGTGGCCGCCAATGTGGTGGACCCGGATTATACGCCTGAATTGCCCTGGCCCACAGGCGAAAACACGTTGGCCCAATGGCGCATTGATAATGATGCCGGCACGGCCACATTGGAGGCGGCCGACACGTCGCTCAACGGCTTTACGCTGCCGCTCAACCCCATGCTGGGCTGTTTCGGCGTGGGGCCTAAAGGTAGACAGGCCATCTCGTGCGCCACTTCGGCCGAGCATGGCGGCAATATGGACTATAACGGTTATGTGACGGGGACTACGGCCTACTTTCCGGTCTTTGCACCGGGCGCGCTCTTCCATCTGGGCGATGGTCACGCGCTGCAAGGGGATGGCGAAATTGTGGGCACAGGCATCGAGATTTCCATGGATGTGCAGTTCACCGTGCAGCTGCTCAAAGGCAAGCAGAGCTTTTGGCCGCGCGGCGAGAATGCCGAATACATCTTTACCGTGGGCAACGCCCGCCCATTGGATCAATGCGTGCAGCACGCCACCACCGAAATGCTGCGCTGGCTCATGGCCGACTACGGCTTTGACAAAATCGGCGCCCACACTTTCTGGGCCAATGCGTGCAATATGACCTGGGCAATATCTTTGACCCGGCCTATACGATGGTCTGCAAGGTGAAGAAAAGCCTTTTGTGATGTACGATCTCAGATTTACGATTTGCGACCACCTCGTCGACGAGATCAGTTCGTAAATCGTAAATCCCAAATCGTAAATTTCTATGTGGTTTGCAACCTGGCCCCCACATAGACGCCCGGCAGGAGCAGGAGCAAAAAGCTGAGGTGATACCAGATGGGGAGCAGATCCCAGAAGCGAATTTGCGCCGCCAGCGAAGCGACCAACAGCGCTAGCCCCAGGCTCAACGTGGGCAGGGTGGGGCTGATTTTGGCCAGACGGGCGGTGATCAGCCCCGCGATCACAGCGTAGATGAGGCCGAGCAGAATGAGAAAAATCAGCATGCCGGGCTCACTGCTCAGTTCGCCGGTGTTGAGCGAATTCGCAGCGCTACTGAACAGGAGCGACTTGCTGCCGATAAAAGCGCAGCCCAGACGAAAAAGCCAACCAATACAGCAAGAGTATTGCGCAACATTTTCGGGGAAGTTCCTTTCTCGCATACCTAACCTGGTAATACCACGTCAAGCATCATTGGGGTTGATTTGGGTATGAATATTCCATACGCAAAGGCAGGCTATAAGTTGCACGGTCCATGTTTTTGAGGCTTTATGTTATATCGAATGGCAGATTTCCGGCGCACCCTGAGCCTGTCGAAGGGTGCGCCGGAAAATCTGCAAAATAAATTCGCTGTCATCAGAATGGCGCGTCAAGAACGCTTGTGCTGCAACTTTACATACAATTAATGTTGGCTCTGTTAGAAAAAAACATTTTACTCGAGTAAAATGTTTTTTTCTAACAGAGCCAAGTATATAAGGAAAATCAACGTGTCGAACTCCACCATTGTCTCCATCGAATGGGCAAATTTTGAAGGCCGCCGCCCGCGCAGCGCCGGCTGCAACGCACGGCTGGGCGAACATGGCATCACCGTGCAAGTGCCGCTGGCGCGCATCACCTGTGCCGACGGCAGCCGCGGCTTTGGCCCGTGCCGCACAACCCCTGAAGCCGCCCAAGCGCTGGTCGGCCACGATGCCCATAAATTGCTTTCCTATGCCGCCGGGCGCCTGCCGGTTTTGGTTGAAGCGGCCCGCGCCCTCGAATTTCCGCTGTGGGATCTGCTGGGCCAGCAAAGCGGACAGCCGGTCTATCAACTGGCGGCGGCCACCCGCCAACGCACTGTAGAGGAACCGCTGCGTGTGCCCTGTTACGACACGTCGCTTTATATTGATGACCTGCATCTAGCCTCGGAACAGGAAGCGGCCCAACTTATTGCCGAGGAGGCGCGGCAGGGCGTGGCGCGCAACCATACCGCCTTCAAAATTAAGGTGGGGCGCGGCGCCCGCCACATGTCCATTCAGGTCGGCACGGACCGCGACATCGCCGTGATCCACGCCGTGCGGGCGGCGGTGGGACCCGACGCCGCCATTATGATCGATGCCAACAATGGCTATAACCTGAATCTGACCAAGCAGGTGCTGGCCGCCACCGCGGACTGCCATCTCTTTTGGCTGGAAGAAGCCTTTCACGAAGACGCGGTGCTCTATGGCGATTTGTGCGAATGGATGAACGCGCAGGATCTGCATGTGCTGGTGGCCGATGGCGAAGGGCAGGCTTCACCCACGCTGCTGGATTGGGCCGAACAGGGGGTCATTGATGTGGTGCAGTATGACATTTTTAGCTACGGCCTCTGCAATTGGCTGGCCACCGCCGCCAAGCTGGACAAGCTGGGTATCCACACGGCGCCGCATCACTATGGCCGCCATCTGGGCAACTACATTTCGGGCCATTTGGCCACCGCCGCCGAGCAATTCCTCTTTGTGGAATGGGACGAAGCGACGACGCCGGGCCTTGCCGCACCGGGCTACGCCATTGCAGATGGCCACGTCAGCGTGCCGAACAGCCCCGGCTTTGGCCTGGTTCTGGATGAAGAGCGTTTTGCGCACGGCGTGGAGAATGGTGGTTTCGCGTAGCGTAGCGCCTGTGTTCAAGATGACAAGGTGACAAGATGACAAGATGACTGAGCCTGTCGAAGTCACCTTGTCATCCGGTCATCCGGTCATCTTATCATCCGGCCAAAAGAGTGCCATGAAAATCACCGACATCAAAGCAATCTATCCCAAATACAAACAACCCCTCGCCGGCTGGCGACCGCATTTGTGGCAAATTGTGGTGCGCGTCGAGTCTGATACTGGCGTCGTGGGGTACGGTTATGGGGGCGGCGGGGAAGCGGCGCTGCCCATTATCAACGGCCACTGGCGCGACTTGCTGATTGGCAAAGAGATCAACGCCATCGGCGATATCGCTGTCATCTGGGATGCGCTTTATCGGGCGTCGCTGCCCTATGGGCGCAAGGGGGTGGCCATTATGGCGCTCAGCGGGGTGGACCTGGCGCTGTGGGATCTGTTGGGGCGCGCCGAAGGAATGCCGGTGAGCGCGCTGCTGGGCGGCCATGACCGCGAGCAGGTGCGCGCCTACGCCACCGGTACCGACAGCCAGTGGTACGCCGAACTGGGCTTTACCGCCCACAAGCTACCAGTGCGCTGGCAAAACGAAAGCGATTATGACGCCACTGCGCACCTCATGGCGCAGACGCGGGCGCTTTTCGGGCTGGACGCGTTGCTCATGCTCGATTGCTATATGACGTGGGATGCCGACGCGACGCGCCAGATGGCCGCGCATTTAGCGCCCTACAATGTGTATTGGTTTGAAGATGTGGCCACGCCGGATCATTTATCCGCGCAGGCCGCACTACGCGCAGACATCCGCCCGGTGCTCCTGGCCGGGGGCGAACATGAGTTTACGCATCACGGTTTTCGCGAGATTGCGCAGGCTAATGCGCTCGACATTTGGCAACCGGATATTACCTGGTGCGGCGGCATCACGGCCGGATTGCGCATAGTGGATCTGGCCCAGCAGGTAGGCGCGCAGGTCATTCCGCACCGCGGCGGCGAAGTTTGGGGTCTGCATCTGATTGCCGCCACCGGCTGCGTTGATCTGGCCGAAGTGCTGCCCGGCACGCGTCACGCCCAACCCGATCCGCTCTGGCTGGATGAGCCGCAGGCCATCAACGGCGTGATCACCGTGCCGGATGCGCCCGGTTTTGGGGTGAGGTTGAATGAGGAATTTGTTTAGAGGTAACTATGCAGCCGTAGCCTGCGACTTCGGCGTGAGCTCAGTCGAACGCTTGTCGAAGGCATAGGCGGGCTTCGACAAGCTCAGCCCCCGAGTGCCTGAGAGGTTACGTTTAATGATCAAAAGCCCGTCTCAAATAGCTGATACCGTTGTACAGGCTTTCCTCCTATTTTTCGTAATAGCATAGCTCCCAAATTGCCCGTCGGCAGTGGCCCAACCGTAAGGGAACGCCAGCCGCGGCGCGCCGCCTCGTTGATTGCATGGGCTAATAACTGTTGCCCAATGCCTTGTCCGCGCCATGCCGACAAAACGCCCCAATATAAAATTCGCCCCGCCGTGACGGGCCGCTCGCTGCGCCAATGCAGCCAACGGCGCCACAGCCAATTGCGGCCGCCATTAGCCCGGCGCAGGGCGAATCCCATATCCGGTTGTAGCAGCACAAAGCCGACCGGCTGGCGCTGGATGCGCGCAACCCAAGCCCGTGTGGGCGTGAGCATAATTTGCCGCAGAATAAATTCCGCTTCGCGGCTGTCTGGCGGTGGAAAGTGCGCGGATATGGCGCAGGCGGCTTGAAAAAGGGGCAGCAGACTGCGCGCCAGGCGCGTGGGATCTAATGGTGAAAGTTGGGCGGGGCCGGGCGCCGGAGAAGATGCTGTCTCCGCGGCAATGTGAATATGATAAAGATGCCGCTCCTCGATGGGCTGCATGACGCTTTGCAGCAACTCGGGCAGATAGGGGGCGTTGTAGGGCGTGTGCAGGGGCGGCGCCAGATTGA
This sequence comes from Caldilineaceae bacterium, assembly GCA_041391125.1. Lineage (GTDB taxonomy): Bacteria > Chloroflexota > Anaerolineae > Caldilineales > Caldilineaceae > JACKBC01. Next base: position 7,575 of record JAWKON010000008.1, on the reverse strand, counting down.
ATGAATCCATGAGCGCGCCGCATTGCAAATGGGGCGATGCCATGCACGGGCCAATGGCTTTATGAATGCCCCTTTCCCACAATTTTTCTGAGAGAAAGTAGAAAAAAGTCTCCAGACTGTCCAGATCGTTTACGCTGTCAAAATGGGACAAATAGGCGGTACGGTCAGCGCGCTGTGGGTCCATGAGCAGCAGTGCGGTGGCCAATGTAGATTCAAATGCAGGGCTGCCGCTGCCCATAGAGGAGCCGCGGCGCGCCAGCCCATCCATATGCATAAATAGAGGCGCGGCGCGTGCTAGATGGAAAGCGCGTTGTGGGTGCAAGAAGGGTTGCAGCGCGGCCACATGCGGCGGCGTCCAGCGCGTATCCTGCCGCTGTTGGGACCACCAGCGCCGTATAAAATGGCGGCGCTCCCAATATGAATCTGCCGCGTGCAGTTGATGGTTTATGTAGTTCGCCATCATGGTTTCCTTGGAAAGAAAGAGCCGCTTTTCCCTACAGTTGGGGATAACTCTGGGGAAAAATTGGGCTTATTTAGGATAACTTGTGGACAATTTTTGTGGGGATTAGGGCTGTTTGTTCGCTTGAAAACTCCAAGCTTAAATTTTTGAGTCCCCTTACATTTAATTGAACATGCTATGTTGCGTCTCCATTTTGGCGCACGTCTACATCTTGCGTAGCACAAATGTTTTGCTCTATTTATGATTGATAATGAACACACTTTGCTCACTAATTGTGGGATTTTGAGCTTGGCAATCGTTGAAATTTCTGCTAGACTATGAATCACAGTTTGGTTAACACGTTCCTGCGTATGTTGCCAAATTGCTAATACCCAATCACTTGAAGTACACCCAAGCAGAATTATTACCTGACTAAAGCTAAAAAAATGCGTACTTGTCATCCTCGCACTCAATCGAATTTGCACCCTAATTCTGACTGCAAACGCATTTTTATTACCTCATGGCCTCTCCTACAAGCTCAATATGGGATTTGCAAACCGCCCAGGTGGTGATTGTCCCAGAGCGGCCATTTGCATGAAAATCGACAATTCGATATCTGATTAATTCAATTGACTGTGCTGTATTTTGGAGAAGTTTTGCGCGCCGTGCGCGCGGCTTGCAGCTTTAATTTGACGCGGGCTGTTGACGCGCCGCCTAAGTTCTGCTCAAATTGTAACAACATAAAATAGAACTCAATTTTAACCCAATTTTGAATAGATGGCTATCAGAAAACGACAGTTTCGCATATGCGAAGACTGTCGTTTTCTCGCAGTAGAGAATGAATATTTCATTGTTGATTGGCTTTAAGTAAAGCATTGCGTGTAGTACATTGGCCGGGGCCGTCAAGATCGTGCCGAAGTGACCTGTCATCATTTTTATGTGATTATCTTCATGTGGCAGGTACGATTTATGAGATTGACGAGCCGTTAATGCTGTAAATGGCGAATGCGAAAACGAGCGGTTAAGGAGGGTTAATTTATTCATATGTATGGCGCATTGTTTTCATCTGATTCATCTTTTATCGGGAATTCAACGGATGCGGCCAGGGTGGCCTCAAAGCGCACCCAAGACACTGCGGTCAGCCAGCAAACCGGAGGGCAGCAGACGCGCACAGAGGATAATACGGGAGGGAACGGCCCTACAGCGGATGTGAGTTCGCATAGCAATCCTGCTGTGTGGCCATCGCGGTCGACATCACGCACGCGCTCCAATGCTGTTTCAGCACCATCGGCAGAATTGACTGCTCCGGTGACGCCAAATGGCGCATCGATTAGCGTGGATGCAGAGGCCATCTGGCAAGCGGCGCGTAGTCAACTTGCCATGCAGATGCCGGCGGCGACTTATGACACCTGGATGCGCGATACCAGAGTGGTGGCGTATGAAGATGGTGAGTTTATTATTGGCATTCCCAATGCCTACGTGCGCGATTGGTTGGAAAACCGGCTGCGCAATAAAATCAAAAAGACGCTTTCGGCGCTGCTGGGGCGCTCGGTGCAGATCAATTTCCGCGTGGTTCCTCCCAAAGCGGTCAATGAGCCGGCGCGCTCTTTTGCCCCGCTTTATGAACAGCAGGGAGAAACCCGTGCACTGCCGAATCAGAATAAGCATGAATCCCACACGCACGCTGGTTATACCCAAGAAGCCACTGAATTGGTTGAACCGGTGGGGTCCGCCCAAGATCTGACCAAGCGGCTGCGCGACGGGACGACGCTTGATGAAAACTATCTTTATGGACAGGAACCGTCAAATTTGCCGCCGCACGTAGCCGAGAGCCAAACGGCAAGTTATTCTGCTGACGCCCAATTGGGTGATGGTGGTCCGGCCGGGTCCGACTGGCGCGGCACCATGCACAGCCCCGGCATGTTGAACCCGGCCCACACCTTTGATAATTTCGTGGTGGGCAATCATAATCGGCTGGCGCACGCGGCCGCACAGGCCATTGCGGAATCACCCGGCCAGAGTTTTAATCCGCTTTTTGTTTATGGCGGGGTGGGGCTAGGCAAAACTCATCTGCTGCACGCCGTGGGCAATCAGGCCCGCCAGCGCGGCTTCCGCCTGCTCTATTGTTCTTCTGAACAGTTTACACATGAACTTATTATGGCTATTCGCAGCCAAAGCACGGAAGAGTTTCGCAACAAATATCGCCAAGTCGACATGCTTTTGATCGACGATATTCAATTTATCAGCGGCAAAGAGAGCACGCAAGAGGAATTCTTCCACACTTTTAATTATCTACACGCCGCCGGCCGACAGGTGGTGTTGAGCAGCGACCGCCCGCCCAAGGCCCTGGGGACGCTGGATGATCGGCTGCGCAGCCGCTTTGAAGGCGGTTTGCAGACCGACATTTCACAGCCCGATTTTGAGACGCGCGTGGCCATTTTGCAATCCAAAGCGCTCAAAACCGATTTGCGCATCCACCGCGACGTGCTCATGCTGATTGCCGAGCGGGTGGAGAGCAACGTGCGCGAACTGGAAGGCGTGCTCAACCGCATGGTGTTGCAGGCGCGCCTCTTTAGCAGTTCGCTGGATCTGGCGCTGGCCGAGAACATTCTGCGCAACCTGGCCCCCCAGCGCACGCCGCGTAGCCCCTCCATTGTGATTCGGGTGGTGGCCGAGTTTTACCATTTGCAGCCGGACGACCTGACCGGGCGCACGCGCACCAAGGATATTGCCCACGCCCGCCAAGTGGCTATGTATCTGCTGCGCGAAGAAAACGCCCTGTCGCTGCCCGCCATTGGCGATCATCTGGGCGGGCGCGATCACAGCACGGTGCGCTACGGCGTGGACAAGATTACCGGGGATCTGGACGACGACGAGACGCTGCGCCGTGAGGTGACCACCCTGCGTGAGAAGATTTATATGGAGCCTGGGTTTTAGGGGGCGGCTGAAGCAGAAATATTAATGGTCTGTTTGCAATATTTCTGCATCTAAAGTACACTACAGTCACGCTACATAGTTATTGCAACATTATATTTGTTCGATATATTGTTCGATACAACATCAGTATTTGGAACACGCATATTCATAATTCACTATCACGCGCGTATGTCTGCCCTTGGCCTATGATACACTGGATGAACCATAAATGGATGTTGCCTGATGAGTAAAGAAGCCCGACTCAAAGCCCTGGAAACTACCCTGGCTGGCCTAAATAAGCGATATGGCGACGGTATTGTCATGAAGCTGGGGGAAGCCACACGGCTCAATGTGGAGGCGATTCCCTCCGGCAGCCTGAGCCTGGACATTGCGCTAGGTGTGGGTGGAGTGCCTAAAGGCCGCATCATTGAGATATATGGGCCAGAGAGTTCCGGAAAGACGACTGTTTGTCTGCACATAATTGCCGAAGCGCAAAAGGCGGGTGGTTATTGCGGCTTTATTGACGTGGAGCACGCGCTAGACCCGTCGTACGCCCGCAAGATTGGCGTGGATGTGGACAATCTCTACGTGAGCCAGCCCGATACGGGCGAGCAGGCGCTGGAGATTACCGAGGCGTTAGTGCGTTCGGGCGCCATGGATGTGGTGGTGGTGGACAGTGTAGCCGCCTTGGTGCCGCGGGCCGAAATCGAAGGCGAGATGGGCGATAGCCACGTGGGCTTGCAGGCCCGGCTTATGAGCCAGGCGCTGCGCAAGTTGACCGGCGTCGTCAAAAGCAGCGGCACCACCATGATCTTCACCAATCAGCTGCGGCAGAAGATTGGCGTCATGTTTGGCAACCCGGAGACCACCAGCGGCGGCATGGCGCTCAAGTTCTACGCCAGCGTGCGGCTGGACATCCGGCGCATCCAGTCCATCAAGCAGGGGACCGACGTCATTGGCAACCGCACGCGGGTGACGGTGAAGAAGAATAAGGTGGCCCCGCCCTTCAAAGTGGCCGAGTTCGACATTATGTACGCCGAAGGCATCAGCACCACCGGCGACTTAATCGATCTGGGCGTGGAGCAGGATATTGTCAGCAAGCGCGGCAGTTTCTATAGCTTCAACGACTTGCGATTGGGGCAAGGGCGGGAGACCAGCAAAGAATTCTTACGCGACAATCCCGCAGTAGCGGCTGAAATTGATGCGTTGGTGCGGGCAAAAGTAGGGCTGCCGCCGCGCAGTGGCGTATTACCTAATGGCGTTGTTGCTGAGGATACAGTCGTCGAAAGTACAGCCAAAGTCGCGGCCAAGGCCTAAATTAGGTTTATACTCGCGGTTATCATAATATTAGCATTTTCTACTCTGGTAATAATGTTAATTTATGAAAGAGCCAGGTATATAATTGCTGTTTTGTTCCAAGTATCTGAACAGATGCTCGTTCTCAGACTTAAACTGCCCAATGGCAGTGTAGACTATAGCGGTACTTTACAATTGGGGACTTCAAAGTACATGGCGCTAAAAATAGTCTATTTGGCTTGGAACATTGCGCTGTAGCGTTTTGCTGCAGCGCATTTTTATATCTATAACAAGCAAGGAATCGCATAATGACTGGACTGTTAGCGATCATTCTGATCATTTTGTTTTCGCTAATCAGTGCCGGCGCTGCGGGTTTTCTCGCCTATTCCAGAGGTCGTGAAGCAGGCGAGGAAGGCGAAAAAAAGCGGATGCAGGAATTGGGGCAAAGCGCTGAAGAGCGGGCCAACCACGTCCTGGCAGAAGCCGATACCAAGATCAAGCAGCAGCAATTGGCGCTGAAAGAGCAAGAAGTGCAAATGCGCAATGAGGTCGAGTCGGAACTCAACCGGCGGCGCAAAGAGATCGACCGCATCGAGAGTCGTCTTCAGGATCGACAGGAGAACATTGATAAACGGTTTGAACAGGTGGAAAGCCGGGAGCGCAAGCTAAATCAGCGACAGAGCCGGCTGGATGTAAAAGAAAAAGAACTGGGCACCATGGAAGAGCAGTTCAATGCTGAACTCCAACGCATTGGCAACATGTCCCAGGAGGAAGCGCAACAGGTACTGTTGGCCCAAGTCGAAAAGCGCTCGCGCCAGGAAATGGCGCGCACGATTCGCGAAGTGGAAGCCGAAGTGGCCGATGAAGCGGACCGCCGGGCCAGGGAGATCGTCACGCTGGCCATTGAACGCGTGGCCAGTGAGCATGTCTCTGAGTATGCCATCAGCACGGTGAGCTTGCCCGCTGATGAAATGAAGGGCCGCATCATCGGTCGGCAGGGGCGCAATATTCGCGCCATCGAGCAGGCCATCGGCGTGGATCTGGTGGTGGACGATACGCCTGAAGCCATCATCATCAGCAGCTTTGACCCGGTGCGCCGCGAAATCGCCCGTATTGCGCTGAGTAAGCTGGTGGCTGATGGCCGTATTCACCCCGCGCGCATTGAAAAAGAGGTGGAAAAGGCGCAGCAGGAAGTGGAAATGGTGATTCGCGAAGCGGGCGAACAGGCGCTGATCGAGACCGGCACCCAAGGGCTGCACCGTGAATTGCAGCGGCTGTTGGGGCGTTTAAAGTTCCGCACCAGCTATGGCCAGAATCAGCTCAACCACGCCATCGAGACCGCCCACATTGCCGCCATCATTGCCAGCGAACTGCACGCCAATGTGAAGATTGCCCGTTTGGGCGGTCTACTCCACGACATTGGCAAAGCCGTGAGCCATGAAGTGGATGGCCCACACGCCATTGTAGGCGGTGAAATCGCGCGCCGCTATGGTGTGAATGAGCAGGTGGTCAACTGCATCGCCAGCCATCACGGTGAAGTGGAGCCGGAGAGCATCGAGGCGGTCATCGTGGCGGCGGCGGACGCCATTAGCGGCGCCGCCCCGGCCCGGCGCGAAAGCTTGGAAACGTACATCAGGCGGGTCAGCGCGCTGGAGGAGATTGGCAACAGCTTCGAAGGCGTCAGCCATACCTACGCCATCCAGGCCGGACGCGAAATCCGTGTTTTGGTGCGCCCGGAAGAGCTGGACGATCTGGCCGCCATTCAGCTGAGCAAAAATATAGCGCAAAAAATTGAGGACAATATGGAATATCCGGGGCAAATTCGCGTGACGGTGATCCGCGAAACGCGCTCGGTGGAATATGCCAAATAGGCTGATCCAAAACATCTTTTTCCGTAAATTCTTACCCTTTCCTGGTTCTCTCCTCGAGGGGGAGGCCAGGAGGAGGTCTTGGCCTGATTAGCTATCTTTTGCCGACAAAACGGCCACATCTCAAATCGAGATGTGGCCGTTTTATTTTTAAACTTTCGCTTGAATTTTCCCCCATTGCCAACTGTAAGCAAAAAGAAAGACCTTGCATCTCTTTTTTCTGCTATCTTATACCCAGATTTTTGCACCCATCTAGCTTGATGCGCTATGGGAATCCCAGAAAAATCCACGCACAGCGCAAATTAAGCACATTTTGAAAAGCAATTTTTACCAATTTTCAAATTGAGCGTAACCTTTTGAAAAAGCGTGCGTCAACAGTAATCAAAGCAGGCAAACCGTCTGCAATACCAGCTTGATAATCTAAACATTGTTCTACTAAGGAGATATTCTCATGGCTGAGCTCATTAAAGTTTCTGCTCAATCTCGGTCCACGGCTGTGGCTGGTGCTATTGCCGGAGTTATGCGCGAAGAAGGCTATGCCGAAATGCAGGCCATTGGCGCCAGTGCGGTCAATCAGGCTGTCAAGGCCATTGCCATTGCCCGCGGCTATCTGGAACAAGATCACATGGACCTGGCGATTATCCCCAGCTTTACCGAGGTGGATATTGACGGGAGCGAACGCACCGCCGTCCGGATGGCTATTTACAAGCGCCCGGAATCGCTGGCGGACGCCATTGTGGTGAACGGCAACGGATTAGCCGCAATGGAGTTGGTTAGCTAATCAGACCCCAATCCCCAGCAGAGAATGCTTATGTGCCGAGCACGCCAAGCGGCGTTGTCGGCTAAGCCCCCCGGTTGGTCGGAAACTTGATTGCCATAAGTATCCATCGCCAACTCACACCCATGAGATTAGACTAAAAGGGCTGAACCATTATGGTTCAGCCCTTTTTTGTATACTTACTCATTGCGGCGGCCGCGGCGTGAACGCCGCTGGCGCGGTCGCTGACTATCACTTTGATGACGGCGTTGCGGACCGCTGTCTTGCGCGTCATCGTC
>JAWKON010000007.1:0-203654 GCA_041391125.1 Caldilineaceae bacterium | reverse complement strand
TATAGTACTTTAGTACTATGTAATTTCACGATTGAAACCCAATACATTGCTGCTCGGCCCAGCTCAGCGCGCCCCCGGATAACTCACCGGCGGATGCTGGAGCAGTTTCTCCTCGATTAGATCAGACCCCAGCCCCGGCCGTTCCGGCAATTTGAGATAGCCATCTTCAATTTCAAATGGATGCGTCATAATTTCATCGCGCCAGGGCGCATCATCCACATCAAATTCCTGAATAAAGAAGTTGGGAATGGTGGCGCAGAGCGCGGCTGAGACCAGCGTGTTCATGGGGCTGTGGCAGTTGTGTGGCGCCACCAGAATGTCGTAGGCGTGGGCCATATCGGCAATCTTTTTGCCCATGGTCAGCCCGTTCCACGCCAGGTCCGGCATGATGATGTCCTGGGCGTGCAGCTCCAGATAGGGCCGATATTGATGCGCGCCAAAGAGGCTTTCGCCGGTACAGATGGTGGTGCGCGTTGACTCGCGGATCAGCCGCAGCGCCTGCGGGTCCAGCGTTTCGGTCTCCAGCCACATGAGATCATACGGCTCCAGCGCCTGCGCCAGCTTGATGGCGCCGCCCAATTTGAAGGTGAAGGCCACATCCAGCGCAATGCCAATATCAGGCCCCAACTCCTCGCGAAATGTCCCCACCACCGCCTCGGCGTTGCGGATCACCGGCGGCGGCGCATCGCCCGCATGATTGGTAAAGCGGTTGAGCAGCGGCGGCGCGTCCGGCCGATCTTTGAGGGCAAACAGATTGGTTTTGATGGCCGTGTAGCCGCGATCCATCACTTCGTGGGCCAGGCGCCGCAGATCGTCCGTGGTCTCTACCGGCGGCAGCCCCAGCCGCTCGGCGTGGCGGGCGCGGATCGAGCCGCAGTGCGACCAATAGAGGCGCAGCTTGTCGCGCATCTTGCCGCCCAGCAGTTGCCAAACAGGCGCATTCAGCTCTTTGCCGCGGATGTCCCACAGCGCCGAATCGATGCCCGCCATGGCCTTCCAGGCAATGCCGCCCGTGTGGCGCGCCGAGGCCGCCGCCAGGTCCCACCAGATGCTCTCCACCTGCATGGGGTCGCGGCCAATCACCCACTCGGCGTAGCGCTCCACCGTAGCCGCCACCGGTCCCGGCGAGCCCCAATCGGTGCAGTCCCCCCAGCCGATCAGGCCGGGTTCGCTGGTTTCAATCTTAACGAAGGTCCACGGGCGGAAGCCGCCATCTACAATAAAGGTTTTGATGGATGTGATTTTCATGGAATGCTCTCCTGAATAGCGAAATGGAACACAGATGGGACAGATTAAATGGATTCACACAGATTATATCAAGGACGCCGCTGATCAGCCGTTTCTGACCGATGCCATAGATTAACTCCTTGCGTAGAATGTAGGAACACGTGTTCTGTGGTTGACAAGGTCGAATCGATTCGATACACTATGCGGACAAATTTAAGTTGCAAACGGAGCACATGACAATGGCAACGATTCACGATAGCGGGTACAAGCGGCTCTTCAGCAATCGCACCATCTTTCGACAGCTCATGCATAGTTTTGTCAAAGAGGCGTGGGTGGAGCAGGTCGATTTTGCCACGGCGGAAACGGTGGACAAGAGCTTTGTTTCGGCACGCTATCAGGAGAGCGAGAGCGATCTGATTTACAAAGTGCAGTTCCACGGGCGCGAACTCTATATCTACATTTTGCTGGAGTTCCAATCGACGGTAGACCCGTTTATGGCGCTGCGCGTGCTCAACTATGTGACCAGCTTCTACATGGATTATCACGACAGCCACAAACAGGTGAAGAAGCTGCCGCCGATTTTTCCGATTGTGTTGTATAATGGAGACCGGGCGTGGAATGCGGCCACCAACATCAGCGAATTGATTGAAGCGACGCCCGATTTGGGTCGTTATGCGCTGCAATATGCATACTTTATGATTGCTGAAAATGGGTTTACACGTGCGCAGTTGCAGCAGATGCACAATATCGTCTCGACGCTCTTTCTGGCCGAAGCGCACTATGACATCGACCTGTTGATTGGCGAATTGGCCGCCGTCTTCGATAATGAAGAGGACCGGCAGGCCATGTCGCTCTTTGTGAACTGGTTTCGACAGTTGGCCGTGCATGGTCGGGTGGAAGGCGACGATTTTGCCACCCTTGAGCAGGTGTATCAGAGCAAAGAGGAGGTGACCACCATGTTAATCACCGCATTGGAAAAAGAACGGACTGCCATCCGTCAGGAAGGGGTTCGAACAAGGTATCGAACAAGGTATCGAGCAAGATCGAGCAAGGTGAAGTCGCCATGCGACAGACTATTGCTCAAATTTTAAGTTGGCGCTTTGGCCAAGTTCCATATGAGATCGGCGAGCAACTGCAAGAATTCGAACTGCCTGCTTTAAACGGGTTAGTCAATATTGCGCTAGAAACTGAAGGGACAGATGAATTTTCGAACCACTTGAAGCGAATGGTGCGAAACGAGTAAAAACTCCCAAATAGCGCTCACGGTATCCCCGTGAGCGCTTTGTATTCTATCCGTGTTCTCCCCATCCGTGTTTACAAAACCATACCAGACTGAGGACCCCATGCCCAAGAAAATCATTATCGACACCGACCCCGGCGTCGACGATTCCATGGCCATTTTGCTGGCCTTTAATTCGCCGGAGCTGGAAGTGGTCGGGCTGACCACCGTTTATGGCAACGTCACTACCGCAAACGGTACGCAGAACGCGCTGCGCTTGGTCGAATTTGCCGATCATGCGCATGTGCCGGTGGCGCATGGCGCGGAACTGCCGCTGCAAGCGCCGCTGCTGGAAATTGCCGAAGTTGTCCACGGCGCCGACGGACTGGGCAACACCAATCAGCCGCCGCCGCAGGGCCAAGCCATTGCTCAGCCCGCCGCCCAATTTATTGTGGAAACCGTCATGCGCAACCCCGGCGAGATTACGTTGATCCCCGTGGGGCCGCTGACCAACATCGCGCTGGCGCTGCGCCTGGAGCCGCGCATTGTGCAGAACGTGGCCGGCGTCATCGTCATGGGCGGCGCGGCCACGGTCAATGGCAACATTCACCCGGCGGCGGAGGCCAACATCTGGCACGATCCGCACGCTGCCGATGTGGTTTTTACGGCCGGCTGGCCCATCACCATGGTGGGGCTGGATGTGACCGAAGCCACCATCATGACCGAGGCCTATCTGCAATCGCTCAAGGCCACCGGCTCGCGCGCCGCCGCCTTTATTTATGACATTACGCGCTTTTACCAGAAGTTCCATTTTGGCATCTACGGCGTCGACAACATCCACACTCATGACCCGTCGGCCATTATGTACGCCATTGACCCCACGCTTTTCACCACCATCCAAGGCCCTATACGCGTACTAACCGAGGGCATTGCCATCGGCCAAACCATCCTGGACCGCCGCGGGCTGGAGGGGGGCCTGGAGACGCCTTGGTCCGGCAAGCCGCCGGTAAATGTGTGCGTCGGCGTCGATTCGCCGCGGCTGCTGCAAATGTTTAAGGAGCGCATTACAAAATGGTAGATCACGTGCAGGCCAAACGGCGCTTTATTATCGACACTGACACCGCCTCCGATGACGCCGTGGCTATTCTGATGGCGCTGCAATGGCCCGATGTGCAGGTGGACGCCATCACCGTGGTGTCGGGCAACATGCCGCTGCAGCAGGGCAGCATCAATGCCCGCTACACGGTGGAGGTATGCGGTGCGCAGACGCCGGTTTATGAAGGCGCGGCGCGCCCGCTGGTGCAGGAAGCGTTTTATGCCGAGTGGTTTCACGGGCCGGACGGCATGGGCGGCATGAACTATCCCGCGCCCCAACGCCCACCGGCGCGCGGCTATGCGATCCCCGAATTGGTGCGCCGCTTTGGCGAGGCGCCGGGCGAGATCAAGCTGATTACGCTGGGGCCGCTGACCAACATTGCGCTGGCGCTGCGCATGGAGCCACGGCTGGCCCAGTGGGTGAAGGAATGTTACGTCATGGGCGGGGCGGCCTGCACGGTGGGCAACGTGACGCCCGCCGCCGAATACAACATCTGGTGCGACCCGGAAGCGGCGCATATGGTCTTTCATTCCGGCATGAAAATCTTCATGGTGGGCTGGGAACATTGCCGCGGCGACGCCTGTTTGAGCGAAGCTGAAATGGCGATGGTCTATGGCTTTGGCACGGGCCGCGCCCAATTTGCCATGGATTGTAACAAGCACGCCCTGGACGCCAGCCGCGACATCCAGGGCGACCCCGGTCTCGGCCTGCCCGACCCGGTGACCATGGCCATTGCGCTCAACCCGGCCGTCTGCACCCAGCGCAGTTGGCACTATGTGGACGTCTCGTGCGAACCGCTCACGCGCGGCATGACGGTGGTCGATCAGCTGGGCGTGGCCCAGAATCCGCCCTACAAAGATGTGCGCTGGACCGACAAAAAGCCCAATATCGAAGTCTGCTGGGCGATTGATACGGCGCTGTGGAAGGAGACGCTCTATCGGACGCTGCGCTGAGAAGATGACAAGATGAGGGGGTGACCGGGTGAGGATGATAAGGGGAGGCGGTGACAAGGGGAGGCGGTGACAAGGTGACCGGGGGCTGGCCCTCTATGGCGACAATGCCTTTTCCATGACCATAAACGTGGGTTCTGTAAATCCCGGATGCGTCCCATAGCGGACAAAGTGATATCCAAGCTTTGCGTAATATTTGTGCTGCTCGGTGAGCACCACCCGCACGGACAAAGTGACGAGCCGGGCGCCCAACCCTTGGCCACGCCGCTCCACCTCACCGATTAGCGCGGCGCCTATGCCCTGGCCGCGGTGGGAGGGCCGCACGGCCAGACGGCTGAAATAGACGCTGTCCTCCTTTATTTCATAAAAAATGCAGCCCACCAAATGCGGTGGGGTAGACTGCGTCTCCGCCACAATGGCGCGGGCCGTTTGCAATTCCGCGTGCAAAATGGCCCGCGTTTTCCCATGCGCGCTGGACGGCGGATTCACCCGTCCGCGTTGCTCCTCAAACGCCGCTTTGATCACTTCCAGCATCGCCAGCTCATCGGCTTCCACACAATCGCGCAACAAAAACGATCTATGATTCATAAACTATACCCATTTTTCGATCAACAGATTACGCAGATTCTAATGATTTTTTGTCCCATGCAGGAAAGTACCCACATCTTTTATTAATCACAGATTATACAGATTGGCGCATATTTTTCTACCTCGAGAGGAGAAATCTCTGAAATCTGTGTAATCTGTTGATCATAAATCAAATTGAAAATCTATAAGTTATTCAACGCTGAGCCAATCATATCTATGGATTGTAGACCTGAATGCGTTTGTTGGGTACGCGCTGGGCCAGCCGCACCATGCTGCGGCGCACCTGGTCGATGATCTCGGCCTTGTCCAGCGTCAGCAGTTGGCGATCCTGCATGAGGATGCGGCCGTTGACGATCACCGTCTGCACATCGCAGGTGCGGGCGTTGTAGACCAGGCTGGCCGTGCGGCTGTGCAGCGGCTGGTGATGGGCGCCCGCCATGTCGATCAGCGCGATGTCGGCCAGATAGCCGGGCGCCAGTTTGCCGATGCGGTTGGCCAGGTTGACCACTTGGGCGCTGCCGTTGAAGGCAATATCCAGCGCCTGTGGCATGGGCATCACTTCGGGGTTGCGCGCCTCGTGCTTTTGCAGCATGGCCATTAGGCGCAGGCTCTCCAATATATCCAGCGTGTTGTTGCTGACCGCGCCATCGGTCCCCAAGCCGACCGGCACGCCGGCCTCCCGGAGCGCCGCAATGGGCGTCAACCCCATGCCCAATTTCAGATACGTCTTGGGCGAATGGGTGACGCCGACCTGTGTGGCCTGGCGCAGAATGTCCACATCGGCGGGCAAAATGCCGCAGCCGTGGGCAATAATCGTGGGCAGTTCCAGAATGCCGGTCTCGGCCAGCACCTGAATGGGCGTGATGCCCCGCTTCTCCAGGCTGGCGCGCGTCTGCCCCATCTCCTCGGCGGCGTGAATGTGGATGCCGATGCCCAGTTGGCGGGCATGGGCCACGGCCGCGCGCAGAAAGTCATCATCACAGGTATAGGGGGCGTGCGGCGCCATCCAGGTGGTGATGCGGCCGTCGGCCTGGCCATGCCAGCGGGCGGCAAAGTCGGCCGTGGCGTCCAGCGCATCGTAGCCGCGGTCGCCAAAGACGGCCCAGCCCAGCGCCGCCCGCGTCGGCTTCGGTCACAGCCTCGGCGGCCTGGTCCATGAAAAAGTAGTGATCGGCCACGGTGGTGACGCCGCCTTCGATCATCTCCACCAGCGCCAGCTTCATGCCCCAATAGACATCCTCCGGAGTCAAATTGCTTTCCAGCGGCCACATATATTCGTTGAACCACTTTTCAATGGAGACATCTTCGGCCAGCCCGCGGAAGATCACCATGGGGGCGTGGGCGTGCGTATTGATAAGCCCGGGGATGGCCAACATGCCGCGGCCGTCAATGGTTTGGTGCGCTTGGGGTGGCGCTTCCGAACCATCAACCGCGGACAGTTGAATGGCCGTGATCTGGGCGCCATCGATGAGGATATCCTGATTTTCGGCAATTTGGCAACCGGCGGCGGGGTCGATGTGTAAGACGTGGCAATTGCGTATACGCAGCTCGTGCATGGGGTTCGCCTCTGTGAATAGGAATGAACTACAGATTGTACAGATTGTACAGATTTTTATGCTTACTGACAACATCGGATGGAGATCGCAACCGCCGTATTACAGTGAAAGATCGCCTCGGCGATTTAGTCTTAGCCGCTGAGGCGGCTTCTCATTGTAAGCCGAGGATTCTATCCTGTCCCATATATGCCCCCAAACCGAAATGCTCCCGCCCCTGCAATGGCTTTGGGAACATTCGCAATTGTGCGATACAATAAATAGGTTATGACCTTTTACGGAAAATAGAAAATGAGAAAGTCGAACTATAGCATAGAACTGAGCAAATCTTATGAGTGGAATTTTACTTCCCGGCCAGGATAAAAAGCCCCAATCGAACGAAGGCGAAGCGCCCAGTAGTGGACTTGTGTTGCCCAAGGGGTTTGGCAGCCATAAAAGGAGAAGGAGGCGCCCAAGCCAGTCGAGCCGGTAACAGCGCCCACTGAGCAGGTTGCGCCCGCCGCCGCTGCCGCCGCCCGCCGAACCATCAGCGCAAGGTCGTGAGCCGTCCGCAGATGAACTTCAAATTTCCGCCCTCCGGTGCGCAAATTCAGTGTCCCAATGCCGCACGCCCTATACTGCTGCGGTCTTTAATATTGTGGACTTGGGGGCCAACCCCGAGCTGCGCAGCGCCCTCCTGGGCGGACAGATTAACCTGGCCGTATGCCCGTCGTGCAACGCCGCCATGCAACTGGGCGCGCCCATGTTGATTCACGATCCGGAGAACAAGTTTTTGGGCGCGTTTGTGCCGCAAGGCGCCCAGGGCCGCGATCTGGATGCGCAGCGCGCCATTGGCCAGTTGACGCAGATGCTCATGCGCACCATTCCGACCGAGCAGCGCAAAGGTTATCTGCTGACGCCGCAGCAGTTCTTCGACTGGAACCGGCTCGTTGAAAAGCTGTGGGGCTTTGAAGGCGTGACGCCGGAAATGTTGCGCAAACGCAACGACCAATCACAGCTTTTGCAGCGTCTGCTGCCGCTGCTGGGCGACGACAAGGCGCTCTCAATTGTGCTGGAGCGCAGCGGCCACCTGGTGGATCGCGAATTCTTCGCCATGCTAGAGCAGGCCGTCATGGCGCTCATGGGCCAGGGCCAGCGCGAGGCCGCCAGCGGTCTCATGGGGCTGCGCCAAAAGCTCATGGAAAGCACAGAGGCCGGCCGCGAACTCAAAATACGGCAGGACAAAGTGCGCGGTCTGCTGGACCAGATCACCGAACAGACCACGCGCGATCAGCTTTTGGATATGATGATCAGCGCCTGGTCAGAAGAGGGCGGAGAAGATGTGGTGGCGCCATTGGCCATGTCGGCCGCGCCTATGATCGACTATCAGTTCCTCATGCTGCTGGCCGAGCGTATTGAGAAAGCGCCCGATGAGGCAACCCGCACCAAGCTGGCGGAACTGCGCGAGTTGCTCATGGCGCTACAGGCGCAGCAGCAACAGAGCCGTCAGGCCGTCATGCAGGAGATGCAGCAGGTTCTGCAGGAAGTGCTGCAAGCCCCCGATACGCAGGCCGCGCTCAATCAATATGCCGATTACATCGATGAGAATTTCCTGGCGCTGCTGGCGGCGAATATTCAATCAGCGCAAAAGAAGAACGCCACCGCCGCCGTTAACCGGCTGCAACAAGTGTATCAGATGGCGCTGGCCATGTTGGAAGAAAGTCTGCCCGCTGAAATTCGCCTGCTGCAACAGATCGTGCAGGCGCCCGATGCGAATGCCGCCCGCAAACTGGTGCAGGAGAACCGCAGCCTAATCAACGATGATTTTAAAGAGGCGCTCAGCGCCGTCGAAAAGCAGTTCCGCGATAACGGCCAGACCGAGCCCGCCAATCGCCTCAAAACCCTGCGCGGCCAAATCGCCATGATGGGGTAAAAAACTTAAGATATTGATCAACAGATTACACAGATTTTTAAGATTACAGATTAGGTTCACAAGAACTTATTGGGCTGACTCGCTCTGGTTTCGGTATGATTGCCAACTGCCATTAGCATTTGTCGACCATTTGAAATCCAAAGGAGAAAAATCTTTGAAATCTGTGTAATCTGTTGATCACAAAAAACTTCTTCACTGAATGGACAGCATTGATGAGCGGTAATTTGTCGGCAGAGATTGTGACCACCGGCACTGAGATTCTGCTGGGGGAGATTGTGGATACCAACGCGGCGTGGATGGCGCAGCAGTTGCGCGAGGCCGGCGTGAATCTCTATTACAAAACCACGGTGGGCGATAATGAGGCGCGCGTGCGCGGCGTCATCGAACTGGGGTTGAGCCGCAGCGACGTGATCATTGTCTCCGGCGGGCTTGGCCCCACGGTGGATGATATTACGCGCCAGGCCATTGCCAACGCCACCGATTGTCCGCTGGAACTGCACGCGGGCGCGTTGCAAACGCTGCAAGAGCGCTTTGCCCGCTTCGGCGTCACCATGACCGACAACAACCGGCAACAGGCCTATATTCCGCGCGGCGCCATCATCATTGAAAACCCGGTGGGGACTGCCCCCGGCTTTATTGTGGAGAACGACCAGGGCCGCGCGGTGATTGCCGTGCCGGGCGTGCCGCGCGAAATGAAGCACCTCATGACCGAGACCGTGCTGCCCTATCTGCAGACCCGGCTGGGCCAGGCCGCCATTATCCGGCGGCGCGTGCTGCACACCATCGGCATTGGCGAAAGCAGCATTGACCACCAGATTGGCGATCTGATGACGGCCGCCAATCCCACGGTGGGGCTGGCTGCCCACACGGCCCAGGTGGACATCCGCATTACGGCGCGCGCGGCCCATGCCGCCGAAGCCGAGGCGCTCATCGACCAGATGGAGGCCACGGTGCGCCAGCGCGTGGGGCCATATATTTTTTCCACCGTGGCCGAAGAAACAATTGAAATGGTGGTGGCGCGCGGCCTGCAAGCGCACAACACAACCATTGCGCTGCTGGAAAGCAACACCGCCGGTCAGATCGCCAGTCGTTTATCCGGCGCGCTGGCCGACGCGAACCCGGTGGCGGCCGCGTGGACCTGGGGCGCCGCGGAATTGCCCGCGGCCTTGACGCGGCCCGAATTGGCCAATCCGTTCAGCGCCGAGGGGGTTGCATGGCTGGCCGAAGGGTAGCGCGGCGAGCAACGCCACGCTGGGCATCGCCGTCATGGGCAGCAGTGGAGATGATGAAGGCGTCTATGGCCAGCGCAGCGGCGAAACATGGATCGCCGTCTCCGAACAGGCGCAGGTGAAGACGCATCACTACGGCTTTGGCGGCCGCGATGAGTATTCGCAAGTGCGGCTGGGCAATCAGGTGTTGATGTTGCTCTGGCGCATGTTTGAAGCGGCATAATGGATCATCTGTCACAACTGCTCCATCTGTTGGACCAGGCCAACCACTTGAAGCAGCTTCCGCGCACCGGTTGGCTTTTTGCCGGCGTGGCCGCGCCGGAAAGCATTGCGGAGCACACCTGCGTCACCGCGTTGCTAACGCTCTTCATGGGTGAGCAGATCAACGCAGACTGGGTGAACCAGGGGTTGGACTGTCCGCTGGATGTGGCCAAAGCCGCGCGTATGGCGCTGCTGCACGATCTGGCCGAAAGCGTGGTCACCGACTTCCCCAAGCGCACAACTAAATTGATTGGCAGTCAAATCAAGCATGATGCCGAAGCCGCGGCCTTGCGCCAGATTTTGGGGGATTTGCCCAGCTCGTCTCACGACCAAAGGTTATGTCAGGAATATACCGCGGCACTCACCGCTGAAGCGCGCTTGGTGAAGGATGCGGATATGTTGGAAATGATCCACCAAGCGCGCAAATATAAGGCCCGCGGCCATACCAATTTGGACGAGTTTTTGGCGCCGCCGCCCTTTTATTTTCCGCTCAGCCAGGCGCTCTTTGACGCTCTGATTAATTAGCTTGATTGTGAAGCGGAAATAGCGTCTAAACTTTGATTTTTATGATTCGGTGATGAGCTATGAATTCATGTGGCGGATAGTAAAAAGAGAATCACAATGAACATTTGTCGGCGGAATCATAGCCCTCATAAAATCATAAAAATCAGAGTACGGACAAGATTTTCGCTTCCCTACGGCTTCACCCTGAATTAAATCTATTGTTGTAGGATTCTCTATGCAAAGTCGAATGCGTATCTCCTCTGCTGTCCGAAAATTTTTCATCCCATTCTTGCTGATATTTTCCATTTTTGTCGCTCTCATGCCACTGCCCGCGGAGGCCGGTCGCGCCCGGGCGCAGGCCGATGTTGCGCGCCCGCTGCCGCCCATCCGACCCCGATTGCTGATCGCCCCGCCGCGCACCCCGCCCCCGGCGCCCATAGCGGCCGCCCCTGCGCCGACTGTCCCCCCAATGGCTGAACTCATGGCGAGCATTGATCTCAATGCGCCCTCGCCGGCCTGGCAGAATACGGAAAATTTCCTGATTTTGGGAACCGACCGCCGCGGCAACGAAGGCGTGTGGCGCACCGATGTGATCATGGTGGTGGGGCTGGATCGGCAAAATGGACGGGCGGCCGTGTTGAGCATTCCGCGCGATATGTATGTTGAGATTCCCAGTTATGGCTTCCAACGCATTAATCGGGCCGACTATTTGGGCGAAAAAGAGTTGAAAGTAGAGGGCGGCGGACCGGCGCTGGTTTCGCAGATATTACAAAAGACGTTGGGCATCGCAACGACTCATTGGGTGCGCGTGGAAATGCAAGGCTTTGAAGCGCTGGTCGACGCCATTGGGGGCGTCACCGTGCATTTGGACTGCCCGTTCTTTGAGCCTATTTTGAACCTGAATACCAACCAGTGGGAATATTTTACGCTGCCCGCCGGTGATGTGCTGATGGATGGGCGCACGGCCCACTGGTTTACGCGGCTGCGGCTGCGCGAAAGCGATATTGGGCGGGCGCGGCGGCAGCGGCAGTTCTTGTGGGCCTTGCGCGAGCAGATGGTCAGCACCAATCTGCTGACCCGTTTCCCCGAACTGTGGTCTGCGCTCAACGGCCTTTTTGCCACCGATCTTTCGTTGCTGCAAATGGTGGACCTGGCCCGCATTGGAATCACATTTGATTCCGCCAACGTGCACGCCGCCGGCATTACGCTGCAACAGTTGCAGGCCATTACCACCGAAAGCGGGGCCGCGGTTTTGCAAATCGACAATCCCTATTTGGTGCGCGCCGTGGTCGACGGCATTTGGGATGCCCAACCCATGATCGACACCAATCGTCAAGCTAATAACGCGGCCTGCCCGCCCGTTCCAGAAGGTGTACCCATTGTACCTTATGATACAGTTGGCAACGCGCAAGCCGGCCCAGACGCAGCCACTGCTACGCCGGAACCCGAAGCTGAACCAAATAACGAGTAAAACAATTTACGATCTCCGATGTACGATTTACGAATGATCTCGGTGACGATATTACCCCGTAAATCGTACATCCATTTGGATTTTACTATGCGGCAAAGAACAATTCCCTCGCTTTTGTTTTGTTTGGGCAGTGTGTTTTATTTGTTAGTGGCTTGTCAAACGGCCAACGTGACGCCGGAGCGTTCAGCGGTGGCGCAGGGGGGGCAAAACCCGGTGAGTGCGGTGGGCGATCGGGGGCAAGCGGCCAATGCTGATAGTGACGCGGCGGCGGGTCAGCAGGGCGCGGCAACCGGCGCCATAAGCGAAACGACAGACGTTGCGGTATCGTCGGCGCCTTTGGAAACCGGCAAGCAGGCCGCGCTGGCGCCTGTGGAAAGCGCCGCCGACCCTGGACAAAATTCGGCGGCGGTCAACGGCATTTTAAATCCCGCGGTGCTGGATCGTCCGCTGGCTGAAATTATGCCCGAGCTGTTTGTCGCTCAAACGTTGACGGATACAGCCGAATTGCAGGCGCTGGACGAAACGCTGCGCAACAGCACGCCGCCGCGCGATCCCGTACCCATTTCGTCGCTGTGGCAGGGGCGCCGCCGGCCAAGCCAATTGAAAGCTGGCACAAGAGTGAAAACTATCTCATTCTGGGGACCGACCGGCGCCCAACCTGGGATATCTGGCGCACCGATGTGATCATTGTCGTGGGGCTGGACCGGGCTGAGCGCCGCGCCGCTGTCTTTAGCATCCCGCGCGACACATTTGTCCCCATTCCGGGCTACGGCTGGGACCGCATCAATACGGCCGACATTTACGGCGAGCGCAGCCTCAACGTAGAGGGCGGTGGACCGGCGCTGGTCTCTGCCGTGATCAGCAATACCATTGGCGTACCCACACAACACTGGATTCGCGTCGACATGGATGGTTTTGAAGAGTTGGTCGATGCCGTGGGTGGGGTGACCATCCATCTGGAATGCCCATTTTACGAACCAATTGTGGACTTGAACACTGGCGGCTGGACCTATTTGAGCCTGCCCGCTGGCGACGCGACGCTGGATGGTGTGACGGCGCACTGGTATGCTCGGCTGCGCTTGCGCGAGAGCGATATTGGACGGACGCGTCGGCAGCGTCAACTGCTGTGGGCGCTGCGCGAAAAAATGTTGAACGCTAATTTGATTGTGCGTTTGCCCCAGCTCTGGTCGGCGCTACAGGGCAAATTTAGCACCGATCTCACGCTGTTGGACATGGTGGATTTGGCCCAATGGGGGGTGCCGCTTAACGCCAGCCGCATCCACACCGGCGGGTTGACCACCAAAGAAGTGGCGCCGTGGACCACCGCCGGCGGCGCTGCCGTGCTGCGCATTGCGGACATAAATCTGGTGCAAAGGACTATCGATAACGTCTGGTCCGGCGCCATCATGGCCGATGCGGTGAAGCCAGAAAATGGCGCCTGCCCGCCGCCGCCGCCCGGTGCGCCCATCTTTCCCACCCCCACCCCGAAGCCATAGAAAATCCATCGATCAACAGATTACACAGATTTTAAAGATTTCTTTTTCTCATCTGTGCAATCTGCGTAATCTGTTGATCATATTATTTTCCCCGCATGAGGTGAATATGCAGCAAGGCGAGCGCGGGCCAGGCGCGGCCGGGTTTACGCGTCAATATTGGGATGAGAATTACGCCAAGCCCGAGGTGATGGACGGCGTTTACAATGCGCGGCGCAAGGCGCTGGCGCTGCGTGCGCTGCTGGATGCCGAGTATTACGAAGTGGAGAGCCTGGCCGATTTTGGCTTTGGCCTGGGCTATCTCTTTCAGCAGATGATCGATGTCTTCCTGCCGCAGCGCGTGCTGGGGTTGGAGCCGTCGCCCTATATTTTTCAACTGGCGCTGCAGCAGCCGCTGACCGCGGTCGAGTCCATCGAGATCAAGCTTGTGAATGTGGATCTGCTTACGTGGTGCCAGGCTGCGCATGTTGCAGACCGCACGCCATTCGATCTGGGCGTCTGCACGTCGGTCTTCCAATATTTGTCTGATTGGGAGATCGAACAGGTGCTGCCTGTGCTGGCGCGCCGAGTCAAATATCTCTACTTCAACGCGCCCACCGATCGCGAATTTCAGTATCAAAAAGAGGAGCTGGACTTTGTGGATCGCTACGCCATTAGCCGCAGCCAGGCCGACTATCTGCGCATGTTTCAGGGGCATTTCACCATTGTGTCCAACTCGGTGCTAGAGAGCAACGTCCATTTTGATGTGAACAGCACCTACTTTAGCGACCTGCTGTTTCGTTTTTAACTACAGATTGCGCAGATGGGAAAATCTGGTTCTTCAGGATTCTAGGTGGTTGACATTCGTAGGTCACTCTTGCAGAGTGACGGGCTAGGTCAACCGACGGATGTCACTCTGCAAGAGTGACCTACGAAGACTGCGATTGACGTCAGAACCACGCCAATAGCGCAGACTGCGATGCACGGCTTAAAGAACCTTGGCATTACAGCCGGCGTATCAGCCGTGCGTTGCAGTCGCAGCGGCCTTGTTGAAACATTTGTCCATCTAAAGTCTCCCCACAATCTCCATATAGGCCGCCACCCGATCCTTGTCTACGCGGCTGCCCCAGCCCCCCGTTTCAAAGCATGAGCCCACAAAAGCGCCATCGGCATGAGCCAAGCGCCGCACCGCGTTTTCGTGATTCGTGTAGCCGCCAAAGATCACGGGCAGATTGGGATTTGCTTCTTTGATGGCGAGGACCGCTTGCGCATTAGCCTCCTCCTCGCGATGAGCAATCTCCACGGCATCGGCGCCGGCGCAGACAGCAATGCGCTACCTCCGGCGTGGGTTTGCCGCCCATCCATTGGAAGTGCATGGAATCCACCTCGGCAATCAATTTGATGTTTTGGGCGCCAAGCTGGTTGCGATAGGTGAGAAAGCCCACCGGGTCCGATTCGGCCACGCCGGCGGGCGTCATGGTGACGCCCACAAAGGCGTTGCAGCGCAGAACGATCCGCCACCTGCGCCACCGCCAGCGGCGTTGAGCGCATTCCAGAGCATCTGCACGCCAATCTGAAACTGCGGTCCCGTTGCCTCTGCCACCGCCGCCACAATGCGCGCCATGGCGGCCAGCCGGGCGTAATCCACCGCCTGGCCCACCGGATAAATCCGGTCACCGTCTGCACCAGACAGCCATCTGCGCCGCCTTCATAAAGCGCCGTGGCATCGGCCACCGCCTTATCCAACGCCTTTTCCAAATTGCCCGGCTCGAAAAGACGTCCCCGGCAGCGGCAGCAGATGGATCAGACCGAGGATGATTTTCTTTTTACCCAGGTGGGGAAGGTGGGCATGGTGTGTCCTTTCGTTGGTTAAGAGAAGGGAGAAAGGGGGAAGGGGGGGAAAGGGAGCAGAGGGCCTCATGCCAAATCTCCCTTTCTCCCTTTCCCCTTCATTTCGGGGTCTCACAACAACCCTCGCTCTCGCTTCCGCTCAAGAACCCCTTCCAAATACCCCGGCGCGGCAAACAGTTCCTCATAGCCGCTGCCGGGGAAGCGGACGGCCCATTGGTACCAGGAGAGAATTTGGCTGGCGTCGCCTTTGGGCAAGGGCGGCTCCTGGCGCACTTGATCGAGGGCGGCAATCAGTTCGGCGGCGATGCGGTTGTACATGCGCTCGGTGATCTGGGCCAGCGTGGCGCCGTCTTGAGCCGCTTCTTTGTGGCGCGCCATGCCGTTGAACTGCACGACCTGCGTGCGCGGATAGTAGGAGCACATGAGGTTCCAACTGTTGCGGTCGGCGCTCTCGCCGCGCGAGCGCAGGTCCGAGCGGAAGAGCACGGCGGGGATGTCCAGCGCCTTGGCGTACATAAATTCCGCCACCGTGCCTGAATCGAGGGTCAGCGCCGTCAAAGTTGAAGAGGCCCAGGTCACACTCCAGCACGGCGCGCAGATCGTTGTTGCGAATAGGTCACGCCGCGGCCGGCATGCTCTAAATTTTGCGGCACGATGCATTTGTATTGCCCGTTAGAGCAGGATTCGATATAGGAAGCCAGAATCGCGTTGCCAATCAGGTGCTTATGGTCAAAGAGATCGCCGGCGAAGTAGATGGTGTAGGGTGTGGTCATGATGGAAAGTTGAAAGTTGAAGGGTGAAGGTGGCCAGTGACTTTCCACTTTCCACCTTCACCCTTCCTGATTTATGCTGCGTTGTCGGACTGCATGGCTTCGCCGCGCAGGAGGAAGGCGCGGATGTCGTAGCGGCCGGGGCGTTCGATGGGCAGTTGGCCGGAGTCAATCATCAGATCCAGCGGGTTGAGGCGCGTGTGCAGCGGCAGGATCACCTTTTCGTGGCAGCGGGCCGATTCGTAGACGGCCATGAGCATTTCCAGCGCTTTGTAGCCATTTTCGCCGCGGTTGCGGTGCGTATCCACTTTGCCCTCGATCCAGTCGGCCAGCTCATCGGCCTGCCCGGCCGCGCCTTCGACCCATTCGAAGCGGTCGCCTTTTTCGGCCACGGTGAAGAATTTGCCCGCCGGTTCGTGCGTCTCCCACAGCCCTTTGGTATCGGCGTTGAGCAGTTGCAGATTGTCGGTGGTCAAGTTGATCATGCCGGCGCTGCCGTAGATGTGGGCGCCTTGATACACAATGGGCAAGACGCCGGAGAGGAGCAGCGCCCGCGCGCCGCCTTTGAACTGAAAGACGCCAATGGCGTTGTCCTCAATGCGCGTGTTGCGTTCATAGCGCTCGGTCTTGCGCTCCAGGTTGCCCATGACCCATTCGCACTCGTCGTCGCCCAGCAGGTAGCGCCACATGTCGGTCTGGTGCGAGCTGTAGTTGGGCAGCCCGTCGTGGCCAAAGCAGATCATCATCTGCACGTCGCCAATGGCGCCCTGGGCAATCAGATCGCGCGCCATGGTGTAGGCGGGCAGAAAGCGGCGCTGGTGGCCGATGATCAGCTTGACGCCGTTGCGGCGGCACGCCACAATCATCTCCTCGGCGCGGCCCAGATCTTCGGCCATGGGCTTTTCGCAGATGATGGCTTTGGGTTTGCGGGCGGCGGCGGCCACGGTCCACGTGGCGTGACCGGCGTGCCATGTGCAGATGGAGATCACGTCCAGCCCTTCCACGTCGAGCATCTGGCGGGCATCGGTGTAGTGGGTGGTCTTGAGATCGAAGCGCTCATCCATTTCATTCATGGCGCTTTCATTGAGATCGGCCAGGGCGACCACATCGTAGCGGCCCGTGGTCAAATAGCCGCTGACGTGGTTGCGGCTGATGCCGCCGCAGCCAATGACGCCCACGCGTAATTTGTCACTCATTGGGTACTCCTTGGGTGGATTTGAAGGGAGAAAAACAATGATTCATTTTACACCGAAAAAATAAGGGGCGACAATTGTCGCCCCTTATTTTTTCGGCATCGGGTGCGGGCTTAGGCCGCCAGCATCGTTTCTTCGGAGTACGTCAACGCTTCATTGATCGTGTTGCTGACCGTGGCGGGCTCGGCGTCAATGGCCAAACAAAGCTCGTCAATCAACATTTCGCGCCCCTGCTCCAGCAGTTTTTGGTCAGAGATATTCAGGTTTTTTTCGTGGCCGCGCCAGGTCAATTCGCGCACCGCCTCCGCAATTTTGACCGGCGCGCCGGAAAAGATCATCTCTTCGATCTGTTTGCGCCGCTCTTTAAAATCCTGCGGTAACTCTTGTGGCGTCAGGAGCGGAGATCACCTGTTTGGATTTGGCCGCCGACATCACCTCGCGCCAGTCCGCGCTCGCCAGCATCGTTCATGGGGACGCGCACCACCAAACGTTTATTGGCAAAACGAATGACGTAATATTCCTCATCCCCTTTTTCTTGCTCAGCATCTGCTTTTCAATGTCAATAATCTCCCCCGGTCCGTGGCTAGGGTGGATAATATGATGTTGGCCGATGGCAAAATCCATAAGGGCTCCTTAATCTACATATGGCATTCGGTTGACTCTGGGTATTATATCACACTTTGTGGCTCCCGTCACTTTTTCGTATAGTTGGAAGAAGGCCTCTCCCTGCTCTGCATCCTGCGGGGGGGTCGCTGCGTCCCTCTCCAC
The DNA here is from genome assembly GCA_041391125.1 of Caldilineaceae bacterium. Classification (GTDB taxonomy): domain Bacteria; phylum Chloroflexota; class Anaerolineae; order Caldilineales; family Caldilineaceae; genus JACKBC01. The sequence continues at coordinate 185,590 of JAWKON010000007.1, read as the reverse complement.
CCGTGAAGAGGGACCGATTTGGCGTTGAAGCGCAAAATCAGAGGCGGCACTGCTTGCGCAAAAGTAGCTATCAAAACGAGGAGAGCCAATGGTCTGGCTCCCCCTCGTTTTGATTTTGGTGTGAAATCTACGGCGTCAAGGAAACAGTGATCAGTAGTCAGTACTCAGTTGTCAGTTCCCAGAGCGAACTTCCAGACTGAACACTGAAAACCTTGCTGGTCACTGCTAACTTAACCTCATCGTCTGCGTCGCCTCAATCAGCACATCATCCACGCCAGCTTCCACCTAGGCTGGCGTTGCCAGAGCGTCCGCAGCCTCAATCAACAAATAGACCGTCTGCCCGGCCAAGGCGCTAATGTCGCCATTGAAGTTGCCCCAAACGGCGTCATCATCGTTATTGGGCGCCCAACTCTTCAAAAACCGTTTGCGTGCTGGCGCCCACAATGCTCACGCAGGAAGTCGGCGCTGGATGCGTTGCTGGCATGGGCTAAATAGTAGCTGAACGAAAGCGAGATCGACGCTCCTCGGCAGGACGATATTCGGTGAGCACGCTGGTGACGCCGTTGTCGATGTCATTGGGCGCCGGCGCTGCTGCCCGCCAGCCGTGCCGTGACCAGGTCGTTGCTGCCGCTGACGGTGGTCCCCAATTGCTTCGGCCCGTTGTAATTCACATCTTCAGGTTGCCGCGCTCCCCATTGGCCGGTGGTGGCCGTGTCTGTGCCGGGGTTGACAATCCAGCCTAGGTCGCTTTCAAAGTCGTCAAAGAAGACCGTGCTGGTGCTGGAGGAAGCGTTGACCGTGATGATCACCACGTCGCTGTCCTGCGCCCCTCGTCGTCGGTAACGGTCAGCGTGACCGTGTGAACGCCCACGGGGAAACTGGCTGTGGGTGAAGCATAGTCGGGGATGGTGAAGCCCGAGTCGCTGCTCCACTGATAGGAGACAATCGTCCCGTCCAGATCGCTGCTGCCGGAGCCATCAATGTGATATTTTCAGCGCCCGCTGCTATCGCTGTCCTCCACAATCTGATCGGGGCCGGCGTTGGCATTGGGCGGCTGATTGGCGCCGCCGCCGCTAGCTGTGCTGGTAATGCGCACATCGTCGATGCCCGCTTCCACAATGCTGCCGCCGACGGCATCGGCGGCGATTTGCAAATAGACCGTTTACCCGGCAAAGGCGCTGATGTCGCCGCTAAAGGGTTCCCAGACACCATTGTCGTTGTCCGCAGCCCAGCTCTTCCAGCACGGTGCTGGTGGCGAAACCCACCACTTTGACGCAGATAGTCGGCGCTGGATGAATTGACGGTGTGGGCCAGGTAGTAGCTAAAGGAGAGGGTGGCGCTGCCGCCGCCGGAATGGCAATGCCGGGTGAGCAGATCGACGTTTCGCCGTTGTCAATGTCATTGAGCGCCCACGCTGCTGCCCGCCAGCCGCGCCGTCACCAGATCGTTGAGGCCGCTGACGGTTGTGCCGAGCTGCTTGGGGCCGCTAGAATTGGTATCTTCGGGGTTGCCGCGTTCCCATTGACCGGTGGTGGCTGTGTCCGTGCCGTTGGGGTTGGTGCTCCAGCCCAGGTCGCTCTCAAAATCATCAAAGAAAACGGTGGCGGGCGGCGCGCCAATTTCCATGAAGATGGCGGTGGGGACGCCCCACTGGCCGGTGGCGTCCTGCCCTTCCACAGATAATGTGCTGTCCGTTGCCCAAATCGTTGTGTCGATGGCGGCAGTGACGCTTTCCACCGCGCCGTTGAAGGGCGCCGTCACTTCAACGTTCATGGCGACGGTGGTCCTGCGACCCACGACGGCGCACCCACGCTGTAGCGGGCCGCCTGAATATTCTGCGACGGCTCAACGCCCCTGACCGCCCGAGTCATAGCGCGTGTCATCAATGACGGCGCTTAAATTGACGGAGCGTACCGGCGGCCACAATGGGCCTGATCCAGCGCCAGGCTGATGGCGTCCGGCCAAGCGGCGGTTTGATAGGGCAGGCGGGCCGTTTGGCGGCGTAGATCAGGGCGGGCATATTGGTGGGCAGAATTGTGCGTTCGAAGACGCTGCACTGTTGGAAGAACTGCGTGCCCAGCTCAAAAGTGTACGAGGCCACGCCAAATTCGCCATACGTCCAGTCGTCGGTGGTGCCGTCGGCAACAGAAACAGTCGCTACAGACGGTGTAGCCGTTATAATAGCAAAATTGCGCCCCAATGTGGCCAGTTGGCTTTCGTTGGAGCCGACCGTATCGCTCCAACCCAAGGATAGAGCACCAGCTCCGAATAGCTGTGCAGAGTGACAAAAACGCCAGTGGTATTGGTTGGTGCGGCGTCATTGAGGCCAGGGCAAACGCTGGTCATCGAAGATGGAGGCGGCGTAATTTTGAATGGTCTGCACCTCCCACTTCGGAAGCGGGCGAAGGGCACAATGGTTTCGTTGCAAACGCTACCGCTGGAGCCCATTACCGCCCCATTGGAAGCTGCTGTTGCGGTTCAGGTCCACGCCATAAGTGGTGCTGCAACCATAGGACGGGTTGCGGTTTTTGCGCCACAAATTGCCGGTTTCGGCAATTTTGCGTCCATCTGGATTGACGTGGGGCAAAATGTGGATTTCGGTGTGGTCCAGAATCCAGGTGGCGTCGGCGTCAATACCATAGTTGCTGACAAGATATTCGGCAAAGCGCCTGTGGCCAATTCCGCGGTGGTGTATTCGCGGGCGTGGATGGCGGCAATGATCATGGGTTTGGGTTTGGGGCCCGGGATGGCGCTATTGGTCAGCTTGAGCACCGTTGATGTCATAACCGGCGGGACCACCGCGGTCATGCTATCGTAGCTGTCGCCAAATATCGGTCCATGTGGCCAGCGTGGGATGATCTGTGGCAAGTTGGGCCATGCTGGCGTAGGTCTCTTCGACGGTGCGATAGCAGGAAAAGCCCGGAATGGCCGCCGCGGTACGACGCCATTCTCAAAATCAAAGGAATGGCCGAGAAATGGCCCATCCAGCCCCAACAGGGAAGTCTGCTCTTCATCGATCTCGACGCCATAGCCGACCGCCCGCAGCGTTTCCACATCGGACGGGCGCAGGTACGCAGTGACGTAATCTGATTGGCCACCGCTTCTTCCCCACACGTCATACTCGGCAGCTAATGCGCAGGCCAAGCGGCGTCGCCAAAGTAGACACAGGCGACCAGCGACTTTTGCTCGGTGGTCGGTGCCGGTTCCGTTGCGCACCAGCGGCATGTAGATGAAGCCGCCCCATCGGGCAGCGTGCCTTGGGCGTGGGCGGTCTGCCAATCGAGCGCCATATGGCGGCGCACGCCGCAAATGGCGCACAGCAGCAAAAACGCAATGAGCAGGCGGACCCGGCTGTTTCCGAGCGGTTTTGGTGATTCGTGCATTATGTTCTCCTGTTCTTCAACTCTACAAATTTTACCCGTGTTACGAAGCGGTTTGAAAATTGAGGAAGCGGAACGGAGCGTCTTAACGATGATTTTTATGATTCATGGATGAACTATGATTTCGCGTGGCCCGGATAGCCCGCAGGAAACGGCAACGAGCATTTGCCGACGGAATCATAGTACTCACAAATCATAAAAATCTGGTCTGAACAAAGTTTTCTCTTGCCTACGGCACCATGATGAATAGTAACGGAAAATCAAATATGAGGGACTTCCCCTCCTGAACTCTTATTTTGCAAACTGCTTCTAACGATAAAAATCGACCCATTTGAGGGTCATGCTCTGTACATCTTGCGTAAATAGCGGCGACGGCAGCACAATGGAGAAATAAGTATCGGCATCACCCATTTTGGTGACGGTTAACCAAAGAGGATTGTTGGCAGAGATGGACTGAACCTGCGTGGCGTCGTTAGAGGTGGCGGCGGCGCTTTGGATGGCGTCACCATTGCCGCTGGATGGGATGTTGGCAATGATGATCTGGTCGTCGGTGGTAATTTGAAACTGTTCGAGACCCTTTAAGTGGAGGTTGAGGGTGATTTGATCGGGCAAGTGATCGGGAAAATAGTGGGCAAAGGTGAGCGTGGCGCTGCCAATGCCGCGCTGGCTATAAACATCAATGGTGAGTTCATCGCGGTCGGGGCTGACGTGGCTGCTGAGGTCTATCCTGTCGCCTTCGCCCGTGGTATGTACATCCAGCGAGGGGCCGGTCGGCGTGGGAGCGGCGCTCGCGTCGAAATTTGGCGCCGCGCAGGCCGCCGCCAGAATGATGGCTATGAGCAATGAGAGCGTTAATGTGAGAGGGCGATGGTCAACGCTGGGGGTATGCACGCTCATACCTGTTATGATACGTCGCGACGGCGCGCCTGTCAACCTACGAAACACATACACTATTTAGTGGTGGCGTGGCTATTCGGGCTTTTCCGGCGAATGCTGCTGCCGGCCTGTGCAATTGGTGTCTAAACTATGATTTACATGATTAGGTGATGGGCTATGATTGCATATCTTTTGCCCCGAATAGACGGCAAAGCGATAGTTTTTATACCAGCAATTTACCTCTTGAAAACCAGCCTCTTCCAGCCAGGCCAGCTGATCATGCAGGGGCGAGGTGCGGTCGGCCTTCATGCGCACAATGGCGATGGCCAAATCGGCCTGGCTACAGCCAAGGTCGCGCACCTGGCGCTGCCAGATTTCTTCATATCGTTGCTCAATGGCTGGCGTCGGCCCCAGCACCTGGTCCGCATTGATGAAGCAGCCGTTGGCGGCCAATGCCGCATAAATTTTTTGAAAGACCGCTTTCAGTTGCGGACCGGGGGTGTGGTGCAGCGAGAGCGCTGAAATAACCACGTCATAAATGCCCGCGATCGGTTCCGCCGCATAATCTAAAACTACATAGCGGATGCGTTCGCTGTGATCGCCAAAACGGGCGGCAGCCTGGGCGAGCATGGCTTCGGAAATATCGGCCAGCGTAATGTGCGCTTGTGGAAAGGCCTGCGCCACCAGCGCCGCCAGCAACCCCGTGCCGGCGCCCAAGTCGAGCACGCGCAGAGAATCACCCCGGTCGGTGGGGATGCAAGCGAGCGCAGTCCCGTAAAAATCATCAAAACAGGGGATGTATTGGCGACGCGTCTGATCGTAGGTTTGGGCGGCTTGATTAAATAGCTGCTTTATGTTCATGGGAATTTGTTTGGATTGCTGTGTTGCTTATTGCTGTATTGCTTATTGCTGTATTGCTTATTGCTAGCGGACGGCAATACAGCAATACAGCAATACAGCAATACAGCAATACAGCAATACAGCAATACAGCAATAAGCAATACAAATAACCTTATGGATTCGTTTCATGATACACCGAATGCACAATCATGAGCTTCTGCCAGATTTTGCGGGCGAGGCCGGTGGTCAGCAGCTCGATGTCGTTGACCGCCTCGAGACTTGGGGGTCGTCATATCCCTGAATATAGAGGGCGGCGATTTTGCCGGTGAGCGAGAGCAGTTCGGTACAGTAGTCGAGATAGCGGCTCAGTTCGTAGGGTGTCATGGTCTGCTGGGGCGAGGCGGGTGTCTCGATCAGATGCGTGAGCAGCCGGTCCGGGTCTTTGGTGAGCTGGTGCATGTCGATGACGTGGGCCAGGGCGCAGCTCATGCAGCGCCCGCATGGCGCGGCCGCGCTTGATGCGGTTTTCCAACGTGATCAAAAAGAAGATGCCGGCACTCACCAACACAATGTCGTTGATGCCTGCTTCCAGCGCCTGCACAAAGTCAAAAAAGTGCAGGCCGCCGCTGGGAATGTCCACCCGCGCGATCGTGCTGAGAATGCCCAGCAGGATCAGCAGCACCAGCAGCCCAATTACAATGCGCAGCCACAAAATGGGAGCGCTCAATGGCCTCCGAGCGCTCTTTGGTCTGCTGGGCAATGGTGAGCAACTGCTGCGACACGCGATGGAGACCCGAATGGGGAAAGCGTTCGTCGATGCGCTGCGAAAGGCGCTCGACCGTGCGGATGATCTTGGCGGCGTCTAGAACTGATGGTGGTGGTTCGAAATGCGATTCGTCTGTCATGTAAAACTTTCGACCATATTATGAGCAAAGAGTTGCGCCGGGGAATAAATTCCCGGCTAATAGCAGAAGTCCACCAAGGTGGACTGTTCTATCGAGCCAGCGCCGTCGCCTGTGCAGTCGTCTTTAGACGACTTGCGCTATCAGCCGGGAATTTATTCCCCGGCGTGTCTAGTCACCCAGCCCTCTTCCACCAGCTCCAGCAAATAGGTGCGATACTCGTTCTCGCGATTCATCTTGAGCGCCACCGCCCGCACGCCATCGGCATCGATAAAGCCGCGGCGATAGGCAATCTCCTCGGGGCAGCTGATCATGAAGCCTTGGCGGTGTTCAACGGCCTGCACAAAGTTGGACGCTTCCAGCAGAGAATTGTGCGTGCCGGCATCCAGCCAGGCGGTGCCGCGGCCCAGCATCTCCACGTGTAGCTGGCCTTTCTCCAGATAAATGCGATTGATGTCCGTAATTTCCAGTTCGCCACGCGGCGAGGGCTGCATGGTTTCGGCAATGCCTACCACCTGGTTGTCATAAAAATAGAGACCGGGGATGGCGTAATTGGTCTTGGGATTTTGCGGCTTTTCCTCCAGGCTGATGGCGCGGCCGTTGGCGTCAAATTCGACAATGCCGTAGCGCTGCGGGTCGCGCACCGAATAGGCGAAGATCAGCGCGCCTTCGCTCAGTTTGGACGCATCCTGCAATTTACCCGACATGCCGTAGCCGTAAAAAATATTGTCGCCCAATACCAAACAGACCGCATCGTCCCCAATAAACGCTTTGTCGAGCAAAAATGCTTCGCCCAATCCGCGCGGCGCGTCCTGAATTACATAATTGAACTGGAGCCCCCACTGGCTGCCATCCCCCAGCAGCGCCCGATAGGCCGCGTGCGGCTCTGGCGCTGTAATCACCAGGATCTCGCGGATGCCCGCCAGCATGAGCATGGAGAGCGGATAGTAGATCATGGGCTTGTTGTAAACGGGCAGAAGCTGTTTGCTCACACCAAAAGTCAGCGGCTCCAAACGGGTGCCGTGACCACCGGCCAAAATAATTCCCTTCATATAGTTTTACCAATCATCTCCTTCATAAATTTGTTCTTTCGGCCCCACGATTTTGGGGTCCGGTGGGCAGACCACGCTGGCATCCTTGTCGGGATAATCCAGCTTGCCCAGCACATGGCGCATACAGTTGATGCGCGCGCGCTTTTTGCAGTCGGAGCGGATCACGGTCCAGGGGGCGATTTTGGTGTCGGTGGCCATAAACATGGCGTTTTTGGCCTTGGTATATTCATCCCACAACCCCAACGCCTTGGCATCCACCGGGCTGAGCTTCCACTGTTTCAGCCGGTCATTTTCACGCGAGCGCACGCGGCGGAACTGCTCTTCGCGGCTAACCGAAAACCAGAATTTAAAGAGATGGATGCCATCATTGACCAGCATACTTTCCATCTGCGGCCCCTCGCGCAAAAAGCGATGATGCTGCGCCTGCGTACAAAAGCCCATCACCGGCTCCACCACGGCGCGGTTGTACCACGAGCGGTCAAAAAAGACAATTTCGCCCTTGGTGGGCAAGTGCTGGATATAGCGTTGAAAATACCACTGCCCCATTTCTAATTCTGTGGGTTTTTCCAGCGCCACAATGCGCGCCCCGCGTGGATTCATGTGTTCCATAAAGCGCTTGATGGTGCCACCCTTGCCCGCCGCATCGCGCCCTTCAAAGAGCAGCACAATGCGTTGACCAGACTCTTTGACCCAGCGCTGCACCTTGAGCAGCTCGACTTGCAGCGCCTGTTTGGTCTCTTCATATTCTCCGCGCTTCATTTTTGAGCGATAGGGATATGAATCGCTGATGATTTCATTTTTTTTGGCATTCAACGCCTTTTGCCGAATCGCCTTGGGAATTACGCTATCCGGTATATGCACAACGTTCAAGCTGGATGCGGTTAGTACTGCGTTCGCCATGAGTCCCCTCCCCTGTAGTGATTTGCAATTATTGGAAATACGAAATTGTACGCGGGTGAACACAGATAAACGCGGATGCTGCCTGAAAAACCTGCGCAAATCCGCGTGCATCCGCGTATAATTTTATTGCATGTCTTATCACCGATAATGTCTATTGTTCATATAATTTAAAATTGATGAATCGAGTCAAGGCAAACGTAACGCCGACCTGGAGCGCCTCCGTGCGTTCCATTAGCCCATTGGTAAAAATGCCCACCGCGCCCTGCTTCTGCTTGGTGTTTTCACCATGAAAGGTGCGGTCCATGAGCGGTCCCAACTCAGCGCCGCTGCGCACCTGCTGCGCCAGCCATTCGGGCAATCTGAAGCGACCCGACGCCCCCAAACCCACCGGGTCCGTCACCCCATCTGCGGCCAATCCGACCGCTGCTACCCAAGCCGAAACAAACATACCGTGCTGCGACTCCGCCACATAGCCCTCCAGCCCAAAACCAAGATCCGCTTCGCCGGCATCACGTGCGGCCCGCTTCCGGTTGATGGCGCCTGCAATCGCTTCGTCGTCACTCAGCGGCTGGCTGCGCACGCCCGAGGCTGCCGCCACGCCCATCACCGCGGCATGGGGCCAAATGCGCTGGGTGACGTTGCGCACGGCGGCCAGCTTGACCGGATTGGTCGAGCCGACGGCGATTTTGTGGACGGCGTATTCCCTCATGGTTGGCACACCAATCCCGCGCCCGGCGTGGTCTGGCAGGCAAAAATTCGGCCGTGCGCCCCGTTTGTTGCCGATAAACCTGGGCCACGTGCGCTTCAAAATCAGCGGTTGCATCTGTTTCCACCAGCGCAATCATGCAGCCGCCCCAGCCGCACCGGTCAAGCGGGCGCCAGCCACACCGTCTACCTGCCGCGCCGCGTTGACCAGCACTTCAATTTCGGGACAGCTAATCGCATAGTCATCGCGGGCGCTGGCGTGGGCGGCATTCATCAGCGCACCCAGTTGCGCCACGTGGCCGCTGCGCATGGCGGCGACGGCGTCCAGCACGCGCCGGTTTTCGCTCCACACGTGGCGGCAGCAGGCGCGCACGCGCAGCGGCGCCTCCGCCGGCACGCCGGGGATGTCGCCCAGCGCCAGTCCTTGCGCGGTCAGTTGGGCCACTGAAATCGATTCGGGCAGCCGTGGTTCCAATTCGACCCACTCCACGTCCTGCACATCGCGCAGGTGGGTGATGTGGGGATAATCGCGCTTCAACAGCGCCACCCCGGCTCGCCCGGCGGCCACGCAAATTAAACTCGTTGCGCGTGTTCGAGTGATGTACGCCGCTGTTGACGATCAGCAGGCGATGCGTCGTGGGCAGCGGGATAGCCTCGGTCTGAAATTGGCCGGCGCCATCGGGCCGGCAATCCAGAAAGAGCGCATGGTCGCGTTGGGCCAGCAGCGCCACAAACTGATCCATAATGCCGCCGCGCGTCCCCACATACCATTCAGCATCGGAGCAGAGCTGCACCAGCTCCCCATTGGGCAGCCGCGCCGGCAAGCGCATTGAGCGCCGTCATGGCCACCACCGTCAGCGCTGACGACGGCTGAGCCCCGCACCCACCGGCACGCCAAAGGGGGCTGCGCCGACGGCCAATCCATCGAATCCGCTGTACGGGCGTCCCAATTTCTGCGTCAACACCTGCGCCGCCCCCGCACATAGTTGCCCCAATGGCCGGGAGCGCCAATGGGGATTTCCGTCTCAATTGTAAACGAAAAGGGCGCAAAGCGGCTTTCCACATTGGCCAGATTTACTGCACCATCCGCCCGCAGGCGCGCCAGCAGCAGGATGTCCTTGTCCAGCGCGGCGGGCATGACGAAGCCGTGGTTGTAATCGGTGTGTTCGCCAATCAGATTGACGCGCCGGGGGCGGAAAATGGAGAGGGGGCCGTCGGCTCCGTACGTTTGGTGGAATTGGGCAATGGCTGCTTGATAGCGCGTTAATTGTCGCGCTCGCGCCAGCGCCGTAAATACGTTCTAATGCTTGAGTAAGATTTTTCGACATGCTCGCTGTGAATTGACCTGATGGATGTGAATGACAAGATGGCTCTACGTAGGTCACACATGTTGTGTGACAGGCGGGGCTAGACAGAGATGCCTGCGAAGCGCCGAGCCTGTCACTCTGCAAGAGTGACCTACGAGACTCGGGACAAGCTGAAAGCTTGTCCTGCGTTGCGCCATGCTTCTGGAGCATGGCTACGCTTTTGGGCATGGCGGTTTCGGCGGCCTCGGCGCCTTCCATTTCGATGGAGACGTAGCCTTGGAAACCCGCTGCGCGCAGGGTGCGGAAAATGCGCGCGTAATCCAGATCCAGCGTGTACCATGTGCCGCCGCCGTAATACGTTTTGGCGTGGGCCAGCCAGACGTAGGGCGCAATGTGCTCCACGGCGGCGTACATATCGTCCTCAAACAAGAAGTTGCCCATGTCCAAAATCGCCTTGAGCCAGGGCGAATCGACCTGCTCGATAATGGCGCGCATGTCGGCGGCAAAGGTGGTCAGCCCCCAGTGGTTTTCCAGCAGCAGCATGACGCCGCGCTTTTCAGCGTGAGGCAGACAGGCGTGGATGGCGTCTACGCACCATTTGAAGCCATCTTCTTTGGTGTAGCCTTCCCACGGCTCCACCCAGCCGCGCGCCTGGATCAAGTCATCAAAGCTGCCCTGTTTGCGCCAGCCGCCCGAGTTGACGCGAATCGAGCCAATGCCCATTTCGTGGGCCAGATCGATGCAGCGCAGCGTGTGGTCAATGTGTTGCTGACGTTCGTCGGCCTCTTCCCACACAAAATCCTGATGGATGCTCAGGTTGTAAATGTCCAGCCCAAGCTGAAAAGCCTGCCGCTTGATGCCCTGCAGATAGCTGTTTTCTTCGCTTTCCAACTGCCGGTGCAGCAGCTCGACGCCGTGCAGCCCCAGTGCGTGCGCCTGTTCCAGCACATACGAAATGGGCGTTTTCTGCGGCGTAAAATGCCAATAGGAATAGGACGAGGTGCCGAGACGGAGAGGTGACGTTGTGGTCATTGGTTGGTCCTTTTTGATATACAGTGTGCATTTGAAACGGAAATAGCGTCTAAACTTTGATTTTTATGATTCGATGATGGGCTATGATTTCGTATTGCGGATGGGGAGATGAAAATAACAACAAACTTTTGTAAATAACAACAAACATTTTTGGCGGAATCATAGCACGCATAAAATCATCAAAATCATAGTGCGGACAAGCGTTTCCCTATCTATAGTGCGACTTAAATACGAACGATCGCACCTCAAAATTCGTCACGGAAATCTGCGCCGCACCTGCTCCAGCTCCACGGCTTTGGCGGTGAAGCGGTAGAGCTTGGCCGGGCGATGATCGCCTTGGCGATAGTTGCCGGTCTCTTCGAGAATGATTTCGTCGTCGGCTTTGGATGAGAGCATTTTGCGGCGGAAGTTGCGCTTGTCCAGCGGCTGATCGAGGATGGTCTCATAGACCTGCTGCAATTCAGAGAGCGTAAATTCCTCGGGCAGCAGCAGAAAGCCCAGCGCCGTCCACTCCAGCTTCCAGCGCAGCCGCTGCAAGGCGTATTCGAGAATGCGACCGTGGTCAAAGGCCAGCTTGGGCAGCTCGTACATGTTCCACCAGCGGGCGTCGCCGGCATCATCCCCAGCCTGCACAGACTGCTCGGCAGCCTGGCCCAGACTGAGCAGCGCAAAATAGGCCACGGTGATCACGCGGCCGCGGGGGTCGCGATCCGGCTCGCCAAAGGTGTAAAGCTGCTCCAAGTAGACATCATGCACGCTGGTCTCTTCGACTAGCTCGCGATGGGCCGCGGTTTCCAGATCTTCATCCATCCCCACAAAGCCGCCCGGCAGCGCCCAATCGCCGGCAAAGGGTGGGCTGTTGCGCTGCACCAGCAGCACGCGCAGCTCTTCCTGCTGGAATGTAAAGACAATAATATCGACGGTTACGCTGGGGCGCGGATACTCATATGTGTACATGGTGTTATCGTAAACAGGCGGTGCGTATTTGTCAAACGAGGGTCGGCAAGTTCTATTGATACTTGGCTCTGTCATAGATGAAAATCGATTGCCCGACTAAAATTAGGTGTGATCCTTTTCATCTATGCCAACCGCGAGTATATTTGCTACGCATCGGGCAATCGACCGGAACAAAGCGCGTGTGATATACTTGGGCGAGACACTGGAAGTTTATCTGAAAGTTCTTTGCAGCCGTTAAATATTAGGGGTCAACATGACCTCATGTGGTTGACCCGCTTTGGTTTCGATACGGCTGGAAACTGCCCCAGCCTACTCAACCGCCGCTGACCCTTGTCAACCGCATGAGAGCCCAAAGAGCCAAATTAGGTACGCTTATGCGCCCAAAGTTGCCTATCGGTATTCAAACCTTTGCCAAAATTCGCACCGAAGATTATCTCTATGTGGATAAGACCGAACTGATCTATCGCCTGATTACATCGGGCGATTATTTCTTTCTGTCGCGCCCGCGGCGCTTTGGCAAGTCGTTGACGCTTTCGACAATCAAGTCCATTTACGTTGGTGAACGCGAACTCTTTCGCGGTCTGTGGATCGAAGACCAGTGGGATTGGCAGAAGGTGCATCCGGTATTGCACTTTTCATTTAGCAGTATCGGTTATGAGGGTCTTGGGCTAGAGACAGCCATTGAAGCGGAGTTGCACACCATTGGCATGCAAGCCGGCTTTGAATTATCGGAAAAAGGTATTGTGCGCTTGTTTCGCGAACTATTGCGGAAACTCGCGGTAAAGGGCAAAGTGGTGGTTTTGATTGATGAGTATGACAAGCCGCTCATTGACTATCTCGACAAGCCAGATAAAGCGCGTGAGAATCAAGAGATTCTCAAAGCATTTTATTCCGTGATTAAAGATAGCGATCCATATATCGAGTTCCTGTTGCTGACCGGCGTTTCCAAATTTACTAAAGTATCGGTTTTTCCGTTTTGAACAATCTGAAAGACCTAACCCTACACCGCGATTTTGCGTCCCTAACCGGCTATACTCAACAGGAGGTTGAATTCTACTTTGGCGATGACATCGGCCGGTTGGCCGCAGAACGGAGGCAAAGCCAGACCGACCTGCTTGCCGAGATCCGCACTTGGTACAACGGCTATAGCTGGGATGGGCACACCACCCTCTACAATCCATTTTCGCTCATGTCCTTTATCGATTTCGGCGAATTTCGCAACTTCTGGTTTGAGACCGGTACGCCAACCTTTCTCCTCAAACTGTTGCGCCAGAATCGGCTCTATCGGCTGGACAATTTCCATGTCAATGAGTTGAGCTTTGCGGCCTATGACATTGAGAAGTTGCAAGTGCTGCCCATCCTCTTTCAAACAGGCTATCTGACCATCCAGGCCAAAGAAGAGTTTGATCTCTACCAGCTTGGCTATCCCAATCAGGAAGTTCAGTCCTCCATGCTCATGTATCTGATCGGTGAACTGAGCTATACCGAACCGGCGCTAAGTACGCCCATGGTGGTCCAGCTTTACCGCGCGTTTCTCGGTAATGATGTCGAGCAGGTCATTAATCTCATTCGTAGCATCTTCAAAAATATCCCATCGCACATCTTCATCGATGATGCCGAAGCCTACTATCACAGTCTGATTTATCTAGTCTTTTTCTATTTGGGGCAATTCACCGAAAGTGAAATCAACACCAACAATGGGCGTCTTGATTGTGTCGTGCAGACGCCCATGCACATCTATATTTTAGAATTTAAACTGGACAAGAGTGCAGAGGCCGCTCTCCAACAGATTAAAGAGCGCGGCTATGCGGAGAAATATGCCGCTGATCCGCGCGCCAAAATTCTGGTGGGTATTAACTTTAGCCGCGAGCAGAAAAGTGTCGAAGGCTGGCAGATGGAGACATATTCTTAACGAATGATGCAGAAACGGCTCCTTCGCTACATCCAGCCGCTGATGGTTGGACTGGCGGTGATCTTTATCCTCTATTTGCTTAGCGCCCAGTGGGGGCAACTGCGCAATCAGCCGTGGCGGCTGCACGCCGGCTGGCTGGCGATTTCCACCGCTTTTCTGTTGGCAAGTTGGGCATTGGAAATTGCCGTGTGGCGCTATCTGCTCCATCTGCTGGGTGGGCATGTGCCCTATTGGCCGGCCGCCCGCGTCTGGTTTCTCAGCGCCATTGTGCGCTACGTGCCGGGCAACATCTGGCAGCCGCTCAGCATGACGCTGCGTTGCCGACAATATGGCGTGGCGCCCGAGACCACGTTGACCAGCGTGGTGCTCTATCAAGTGGTGATTCTGCTGGCCGCCGCTCCCATTGCGGGCGTCTACTTTTTCACCACCGGCAACTACGGGTTGATCACCGAGGCATTGGGTGAAATAGCACCGTGGCTGGCTGGGCTATCGCTGCTGCCGGTGCTGGTTTTTTTGTGGCGTCCTGGGTGGCTCATCGGCATCCTCAATTGGGCGCTGCGCCGCATTGGGCGCCCGGTGACGGTGCGTAGTCTCACTTCCACGAATCTAGTCATAGCGCTGCTGCTGGCCTGTGCCGATTGGATGCTGTGGGGCGCGTCGTTTGCGGCTATCACATTTGCGCTGGCAGAATATTCAGTCACGCAGATGCAGACGCTGCTGCCGCACCTGCTGGCGTCGTACGCCATTGCCTACGCCGTCGGCTTTATCAGCTTTATTACGCCCAGCGGCTTTGGCGTGCGCGAGGGGGCGTTTTATGTGCTGCTGGCGCCCCTGCTGGGCGGCGGCCCGGTGACGATAGCGGCGCTGGCCATGCGCATCTGGACCACGCTGGGCGAAATCGTCATGGCCGGGGTTAGCGCTCTGACCGATCTGCGCCCGGCGGAACTGACGGCGCCGGAAAATGCGTTCTCGCCACCAGAGTGACCATCATGAACGAGACGCCAGCCCCTCCGCCTCCAACTGAATCGAACGCACAATCCAATGCTGCCTTTGCCAATAACCGTCAACGGCTCTGGCTATTGGGGCTGATCTTGTTGGCGTTTGCCCTGCGCGTCTACCGGCTGGATGCGCAAAGCCTCTGGTACGATGAAGGCGTGACCGCCGAAATTACCCAACGCACGCTGGCCGATCTCACAAGCTGGACCGCCCGCGACATCCAACCCCCGCTCTACTATTACGTGATCTGGCTCTGGGGCCGGCTGGCCGGCTGGTCCGAATGGAGCCTGCGCTTTCCATCTGTATTCACCGGCGTGTTGACCGCCCCCCTGCTGGCTATTTTGGCATTCAAACTTTCCCGGATTCGCCGCGCGGGCATCCTGGCCGCGCTTATTGCCGCCTTGCATCCACTGCTCCTCTATTACAGCCAGGAAGCGCGCATGTATAGTCTGTTGACCATGCTGGGGGTGTTGATGGGGGTGGGGCTTTTGCGAGGAGTGGGAATGGAAGGGAGAAAGGGAGAAGGGGAGAAAGGGGGAAGGGGAGAAAGGGGGAAGGGGCGCGCGCTATGTTGGAGTCTGTATGTGGTAAGCGCGACTGCGGCTCTTTATACGCACTATTTTGCTTTCTTTTTGCTGGTCGCCTTCATGTTATACGTTCTCTTTCTATTTTTAAGCCGTGGCCCAATACGCAATTCACCCCGTCATCGTGTCACCTTGTCCCCCTTCCCCCTTTCACCCCTTCACCCCTTCTCCTCTACTCCGCCACTCCTCTCCTCCTCTACCTCCCCTGGCTCTTCATCATGCTCACCCAGCTCTCCACCGACGCCAGCTATTGGCAGGGCAGCTTTAAGCTGTGGGAAGCGCTGCGCCACGTGCTGATCAGCTTTACCAGCGGCGAAACGGTGCTGGAGCCGCAGGCAATCCGGCTGCTGATTGGTTATGGCATCGTCACATTGGTCGCTTTGGTTGGATTGGCGCCAGTTTTCGATTGGGCAATGGTTGCTGGGGCTGCTGTGGTTTTTGATTCCGGTGGCGGGCGTGTTGACGCTGGCGCTCTTTGTGCCCAAGTTTAACGAGCGCTATGTGATGATTGGGCTGCCGGGGTTGGTATTGGTGTGGAGTTTGGGGTTGGGAAGGGCAGAAGGGGAGAAAGGGGGAAGGGGAGAGGGGGAGTAGAGGAGTAGAGGAGGGGAGGAGGGGAGGAGCGCGGGCATTGGCTATCATGGGGGTGCCAGTATTGATAGCGGGGTTTTTGTGGGGGATGGGAATTGGTATTGGAACAAGGCGTTTACCAAGGATCAGTGGCGGGAGGCGGCGCGCTTTGTGGTGGGGCACGTGGCGGATGACGAGGCGGTTGTGCTAGTGAGCGGGCACGCCTGGCCCATCTGGCACTATTATGCGCCGGACACGCCCGCCGTGCGCGCGCCCGATTTGGAAATTCTGAATGTGGATGCGGTGCTCGATTATGCGGAGAGCGCGGCGCTGCTGCGCGAGGGCTTGCAGGGAAAGAGTGGCGCGTGGCTGGTCGGTTGGCAGGATGAAGTGGTGGACCCCATGCGCGTCGTGCCGCTGCATCTGGCGCAAGCGGGCCACGAAGCGCCAACCCATCGCGAATTCTGGGGGCTGACGGTGCGCCATTTTGCCCAGTTGGATGCGAATGCGATTTCGCCGACGCTTCCCAATGGTCTCAACCCGCCGCTCGCGTTTGGCAATCAAATCGATCTGCTCGGCTATGACGTGATGCCCGATGGCGCACTGCTGCTCTTTTGGCAGTTGCACCCAGGTGTAGACGCGCTAGATGCCGATCTGCACATTGTGGGAGATGTGGGGACGGCTGCTGGATGGCCCTATGCGCGCCTTGCCGATCAGCGGCCCACGGGCTATGATTTCCCCACCTTTCGCTGGCAGCCCGGCCAGATTGAAGTGAGCCGGATCGCGGCGGCAGATTGGCTGGGGCCGGATGCGCTGCCGGGGAATTATCAACTGCGCCTGGGTGTTTATGCGCCTGGTGGCGATCCGGCCGGACTGGATCTGCTGGATGCCGCGGGGCCGCGTGGCAAGCGCTCTAATCAACGTGGCCGTGGCGCAGTTGCCCGCCGCTGCTTACGAATTGCCGCGTGAGTCGGTTCCCATCCCCGTCAGCGCGTCGGCATCGCTGGACAAAGAGACAGTCGAACCCGGCCAGCCTGTGGATGTGGCGATTACCTGGCGGCTAGGGCAGCCGTTGCGTGAGGATGCCGATTTGGCGGTGCAGTGGCGGAATGCTGACGGCTCAATCATTGTACAGGAAATGCTGCCGCTTTGGCCTGCGTTTCCAACCAGCCAGTGGCCTATCGACCGTTTTCTGCGCACCGTGCATCGGCTGCGTGCACCCGCCGATGCAGAGCCGGGAAAAGCCGAAATATCACTCACACTCTCCAGTGCGCCACAGAGCGCAGTGCATTTGCCCATTACGATTGCGCCCTCCGCGCCAGTTTACGCCGCCCCCATTGGCGCGACCGCTGAATGCCGAATGGGGAGGACAAATTCGCCTGTTGGGCTTGCGCGAGCCATTGCCTAATGTTGTCAAAACCGGCAGCCAGTTGGAGATTTACGCCGTTTGGCAAGCCGCAACCAGCCCAGCTGCTGATTACACGGTAACGGTGCAGTTTCTCAATGCGGCCGGTCAACCGCAAAGCCAGGTCGATCTGCCGCTGCCCAATGGCTCGCAGAATTGGGTGGCTGGCGAGATTTCCGAGCAGATGCTGCGGCTCAACGCACCCTCTGCGCCCGGTGCATATCGGCTTATTGCGGCTCTTTATGATGCAAACGCGCCGGGCCAACCGCGTTTGCAGAAATCTGGGGGGAATGATTTTGTTTCCTTACGAGAGATCTTAGTGGAGGAGTAGAGGAGTGGAGGAGTGGAGAGGCTCCTCTACTCCTCCACTTCCCCTCCTCCCCTTCCCAATCCTTGCGTTTCGCCGCCGATCTGGTACACTCTTGCGAGGTTTTGGGGTAATCTAAAAAGCCAAAAAATCTGCGTAATCTGCGGTTCCAAAGGATGTCTGCTTCATCTGCTAGGAAAGTTAAACATTGTGATCCTACGTTCTCTGTTGAAACAATATTTACTGATAGTGATGTCCGCATTGGCGCTGGCGGGCTGCGGCAAGCTGGATGCGCCGTGGGGACCGCTGCTCTTTGATGTGCAGGTGACGCCCGACTCCATTTCGCCCAATGCGGATGGCGATCAGGATGTGACTGAAATCCGCTATAGCTTGCGGCGAGCGGCATTGGTCAGCATCTATTTTGCCAATGAAGCCGGCGAGCGTTTCTATTTTCGCGAAAGCGAGCGCCGCGCCGCCGGCAACTATAGCGTCTATTGGGGCGGCGCCGTGGACGATCCTACGGTGGTTGAGACCGATTATGGAACCCAGGAAATTTTGAGTCGCGTGCTGGATGATGGGGTGTATCAATGGGCCGTCGAGGCCGTGGATGATGCGGGCGTCAATATGGCCGCCACTGGGCCGATTACGCTGCACGATGGTGACACGGAGATGCCGCAGCTCAACAACTTTGTGGTGGAGCCGACGACCTTTACGCCCAATCAGGACAGCATCGACGATCGCGTCAGCGTCAACTTTTACCTGACCAAAAATGTAAACACCATGCAGGTCTATCTCATCGACCCGGCCAAACCGGATGTGCGTTTTTTCCTGCCGCCCAAACCCGATCTGGTGGAACCCAATGAGGCGGGCTACAAGGATTATGATTACGATGGCGGCGTGGACCTGAACGCCGATCCGCCGCCCGACGGCACGTACACTATTGTGGCGGAGGCGCGTGACTATGCGGGCAATGCCGTGCGCGTTTCGCAAAATCTGACCATTGCCGAGGGCGGCAAACCGCGCGCCGATGTGGCGCAGGGCGAGATCAACTGGTACGCAGTGTGGGCCGATGGTGAACGCCGGGATGAGACCAACCGCGTGATGGGGTTGCCGCTGGGCGACAAGCTCTGCTTTGATGCCATTGTCAAAAACGAGAGCACGGTGCCTATCCGCACGGCCGGTCCGTGGCCGGGGCAGGAGTATCGCTTTGCCGAAAATTACAACACCATTGCGTTGGCCCAAAGTGATGAATCGTTTCATCAGCAGGCGGGCGCCTGGCGCTTTGGCATCAACTTCGACACCACGGGTGTGGACTTCCCCTACCGCTGGGCCATTGGCCGCCAGGATGAGCTGGAGATGCGTCTGATCGACGGCAAGGAGCAGTGGTATCTTATGCCGGGCAAAAGTGGCAAAACGAGCGGCTGCATCATCCTCGACGAAAAGCCGCCGGTCGGCACTACGTTTTGGTGGGGTGGGCTGATTCAGGAATTTGTGGCAGTGGTGAATAATAATATTGACCGGATTACGGTGCAGGTGGATGCGCCGTAGGGTACGGCTTTGCCCATGTCTTGCCATCTATAGCAATACGGCATAGCGTTCATCTTTGGCTAACCAAGCAAGGTCAAAATCGCCCACAGGTATGGCGATATATGGATTTTCGAATGCAGGGTCTTGCACGATAACAGTGTCATTGTCCATGCCCACAACAACAATTGCATGATCGGCGGCTTGCGGCCAATAGGGGAGTTCACCCGTATCAACCGATACAATAATGGGCTTTTGTTCAGACAAATAAGGTGTAAAGTTGGTCAAGATCTCCTGAACCTATTGACACTTGAACATCAATTTGCTCTAGAAACATAAGGTTCGGAAAAGGTGTGCCATACTTCTGAGTCCGCAGAATTCGTGACAACCGGCGATAGGGAACAGATTTGCTTAAGTAGAACAGTACCATAGCTGCACAGGCAACCAGGCAATCTGCATCATCTTGTTGGAGAAAATGGGGGACGGGGAGAACAATGCGGGAATACATAAAAAGGGAGATTATGTTGTATATTGCGGTTGTGATGAAAACCGGATTTTTATACAGGAGTATCAGTTAGAAGAAAAAGACCGGTTTTCATTCAGAGCAAAGTATTGTAGTGTTACGAGACACAATGTTCCCCTCCGCGTCAACGGTAAGTTGTTGAGTTGAAGGTACACCTTGGAGGAGATAATCTGCTGGAACATGCGTATGAGGTTGGAACGGTGGAAGGGCTGCTGCAAATTCAGTTGCAGTTTGTTCAATTTCGCGTTGACAACTATCCAAGCGCAGCAACTCTCCGGTCAAAACATCGACATCAACATGACCCACCGTTCCCACTTTTCCTACGTGCGGCGCCGTAAAGCGAGCCGGTACGCGCCACACAGTTCGCTGATTAACTACCAGTGAGGGCTCTTCGGCGCCCATTTGCGTACTCACTGTCATTAAGAGCCATCTGTTCACAGCGCGTCGGGCCGTCTGCGCGGAAATATTCACGGTCACCGTTTGGCGAATTTCGAAGGTACCCGTTTCTGGGATTCTGTAATGGTCTAAAATGATTGTCATTGTCGAGCTTAGCCTAAACTTATCTCATTAGCTGGATATTGCCACCGGCAGTATAACATAGCAACTTGTAGTCAACAAGCAGATTTTGTGAACTTGAAATGGGATGATTATCAAATTGTTGCGCAATCTAAGGGTTCATAGTGTGCCCAAGCGTAAAAAGACATTCCCTCATATAATCAACTTCCCCGCCACCACTGTCCCTGCATGCCCGTCCAAACCAACCCGATCTCCCAACAGCCGTACATGAATCACCCCGCCGCGCGCCGATGCCTGATTTGCCGTCAGTTCCGTCTTGCCCAAACGCTGGCCCCAAAATGGCGCCAAACATCAGTGAACTGAGCCGGTCACCGGGCTTCATTGATTCATATTTAGAGCGCAAAGTAGCGCAATATGATTTGCACACGTTGATATTGTTGTTATAATGTCAAAAGTGATTCGGCGCAGCGGAAGGCATAGGCATTAAGTGCAATACAATTTTGAATGGGACCCACAGAAAGACAGGCTGAATAAGGCGAAGTACGAAGTGAGCTTTCGACTAGCCGCCACGGTCTTTCGAGATCAAAATCAATTGAGTGTGTATGACGACGAGCACAGCGACCATGAAGATCGGTGGGCTACAATTGGGCTTGATAGCGGTGGTATTTTGCGGGTAATCATTCATACCTTTGAGCAAGTGGAAGCCGAAACAATTGAAATTCGCATCATTTCTGCTTGTAAAGCAACGCGAGAAGAATCCGAGCAGTACTACCAAGGTTTATAATTCATGAAAAAACAATACGACTTCACAAAAGGTGAACGCGGTAAATTTTACAACCCCAGTGCCACTTTTCGCTTTCCAATTTACCTTGAGCCGGATGTAGATGAGTTTCTTAACAAGCTGGCCGATCAGAAGGGGATAGAGCTTCAGGCCCTCGTTAATGAATGGCTGCGAACAAATATTCGGTTAGTGGAGACCGTGCAGTAGCGGGTGAGATGATGGTTAAGTAACCTGCTAGTCTTTTACCCAATCAACTTCCCCGCCATCACCATCACCGCCCGCCCCGCCAAACCAACCCGCTCTCCCAACAGCCGCACGTGGATCACCCCGCCGCGCGCCGACGCCTGATACGCCGTCAGCTCCGTCTTGCCCAGCCGCTGGCCCCAAAACGGCCCCAAACAGCAGTGAACTGAGCCGGTCACCGGATCTTCATCGACGCCCACCCAGGGCGCAAAGTAGCGCGACACAAAGTCAAATTCACCGACGCCGCGGCTGGTGATCACCACGCCGCGCTCGGGCAGCGCTTTGAGCGCGGCGAAGTTCGGCTGCACCCTGCGCACCGCGTCCTCAGACTTCAACTCAAGCAGATAGCGGGCGCCAAACTTGCCGCAATAGATTGGTTCAACATCCAGCGCATCCACAATGGCGGTGGGGATTGGCGCCGTTTCTGCCCGCAGCGCCGGAAAGTTGAGTTCGATCAGGTCGCCGCGTGGCTCGGCGGTAAGCAGACCGCTGCGCGTGTAGAAACGGGCAGTTGCGCCCGCCGGCATCACATTGGTCTGCCAGAGGATGTGCGCCGTGGCCAGCGTGGCATGGCCGCACAGATCGACCTCCGTTGCCGGCGTAAACCAACGCAGAGAAAAGCCATCGTCCTTCGCATAGACAAACGCAGTCTCCGACAGATTCATCTCCTGCGCCACCTGCTGCATCCAGCGCTCGTCCGCCGGGCCATTCAACAGGCAAACCGCCGCCGGGTTCCCCGCAAAAGGCCGGTCCGTAAACGCATCCACTTGATAAATCGGTATGTCACGCATGATTTTCTCATTTCAGAAGGGGAGTGATCAACAGATTACACAGATTTGAAAGATTAAAAAATCTGTGTAATCTGTGTAATCTGTTGATCCAATTCATATCTCCGCATCCGGCAGGCGCAGTTGTCGCAGTTGCGGTAGCGTGGCAGTGACGGTGGCCACCACCAGCAGTGTGACCGCGCCGCCCGCCATGACCGATGGCGCCGTCCCCAGCAGCTTGGCAAAGAGGCCGCTTTCAAACGCGCCCAGTTCGTTGGAGGCGCCGATGAAAAGCCAACTCACCGAGGCAATGCGCCCACGCATCTGCTCGGGCGAAAGCACGCGCATGATCACTTCGCGGATGATCATGCTGACGCCGTCGAAGAGGCCCGCAAAGAAGAGCGCCGCCAGCGACAGTATAAAATTGGTGGAGAGGCCAAAAACGATCATGCTGACGCCAAAGCCAGCCACGCACCAGAGCAGATTGCGTCCGGCGTGATCGGTGGGTGGCCGCCGCGTGGACATTACCATGACCAGCAGTGAGCCAATGGCGGGCGCTGTGCGTAGAAAGCCCAGCCCGCGCGCGCCCACGTCCAATATGTCGGTGGCAAAAATGGGCAATAGCGCCATGGCGCCGCCAAAGAGCACGGCGAAGAGATCCAGCGCCATGGATCCGGCCAGTGGTTGGCTGCGCAGCACAAAACGGACGCCGGCGCGCAGGCTTTGCCAGAGGGTCTCATCATCATCGGGTGGCGGGACTGGGCGAGATGGGATCAAAAAGAAGCAGATTGCCGCCACAAACATGAGCAGCGCGATCAGCCCATAGGTGGTGGCGATGCCCAGCAGGTCAATGGAAAAGCCGGCCAGCGGACCGCCAGCAATGCCACCCGCCAGCCACATGCTGGCCGTTAGCGAGGCGCCGCGCGCGGCCTGCCGCATGGGGATCACCTGCTGCTCGAAGGCCGAGGAGGCGGGGCGAAAGAAGCCGGTGGCAAAGCCAAAGACCGCCACCACGCTGTAAATGGCCGCCAGCCCAAACTGTTGCGGGTTGCGGGCAATCAGCATGAGCGTCAACATGCACAGGATGTTGATGGCCACGGTGGTCAGCACAATGCGCTTGCGGTTGACGCGGTCCGCCACGTAGCCGCCGATGAGCGACAGCGACAGGGCGGGCACGGCTTCGATCAGCCCCAACCAGGCCAGCGAAAGCGGGTCGCGCGTCATGGTGTAAAGCTGATAGCCGATGAGGGTGGCAAAACCCACACCGGCCAGCGCGCTGGTCAACCGCTCGGCCATGAGCAGGCGAAAATCGGTCTGTTGGAGTACGTCGACATAGGGCGGTGCGTCTGCTGCCTTAACGCCATCAGACGCACCGGGGGAAGCTTCTTTGATTTCGGTTGTCACGAGATGTCCGTTCTAGTGAGAGTGTGGGCATAAAAACTCGACAACCGAAAGTATAACAGATAGCGAGACGGATGGGGCTATTTTGCAAAGAATGTAATAGTCAAGGCTTTATGCATTTCCCACGCAGACGCGTACGCCGTTTTGGGGCCGCAGTGTGACCAGCGTCACCGGCTCGATCTTCTGATTGGGCGCCAGGGATAGGGCGAGCCATTGCACCATAGTGGCCAGCACCATCTGGATTTCCAACAGCGCAAAGTGGTTGCCCACACAGGTGCGCGGTCCGGCGCCAAAAGGGGCATAGGCATAGCGCGGCGGTTGCTCTGCGTCCAGCCCAAAGCGCTCGGGCCGAAACTCTTCTGGCTGCGGATAGAACTCTTTTTGCCGATGGAGGGCGTAAATGCTGAACATGAGCACATCGCCGGGCTTATATTCGGCGCCGTTGAAGCTGAAGGGCTCGGTCGGCGTGCGGCCAAAGCCGGGCGCGGGTGGATAGAGCCGCAGCGTCTCTTTGACCACTTGATTCAGATAGGGCATCTTCTCCAGCGCGGCAATGCTCATCGGTGCATCGCTCAGTGCGGACAGCACTTCTGCTTTCAGCTTGGCCAGTTTAGCGGGATGTTGCAGCAGCAGCCCCCACGCCCAAGTCAGCGCCACGGCTGTGGTTTCGTGACCAGCCACAAAGACGGTCAGACATTCGTCGAGCACCTGCTGATCGCTCATAGGCTGGCCGTCCTCATCGCGCGCCGCCAGCAGCCGCGCCAGCAGATCGTTGCCGCCGTCGTCACCCAGCGCCAATTTTGCCTTGCGCTCTTGAATAATGCCCATGAGCAGACCCTGAATCTCCTGCACAGCGCGGCGCTGGCGCACATTGCCGGGCGTGGGCAGCCACTTGGGCGCCGGCATGATCGCCCGCAGTTGCGCTTCCGCCTCCGCCATGATTGTCTGCATAAGCTGCCCAATGCGGGCGGTGACCGCATCAATATCAGCGCCAAACATAGTGCGGCAAATAATGCGCAGCGCCAGCGCCATCATCTCTTGGTCAAGCTGGCGCGTCTCACCCGGCTGCCACGTTGCGCACATTTTTTGCGCGTAGTCAACAAAAGTCTGCGCGTACTGCTCAATATGGGCGGCGTGGAAAACGGGTTGCACTAATTTGCGCTGCCGCCGCCACGCCTCATCCTCGGCCATAAAGACGCCGCCGCTGACAAAGCGATCAAAGATGCGCCGCGTAAACGGGTCGCGATGAAGTTGATCAGAATGCTTGATCAGCAGCTCGCGGATGGCGTCGGGCTCGCAGATCAGGTGCATATGGACGCCCAACATATTCACATGGGCCAGACGGCCCAATTGCTCGGTCAATTGCAAAACGGTATTGGTCTGGTCGTGGCGGAAGTTTTGCATCTCGCGCCAGCCCAAGCGGTGGGTGGTGGTCATGGTGTGGCTCCGGGTGGATGAGTATTGAGTGTTGAGTATTTGGGTGGAGCGGCTTTCTTCACGGCAATGATCTTAACTGGTTCACGCAATACGCCAAACAACTACCAATGTAGCCAGTCCATCAGTTCCAAATCGAGTCTACTCAATACTCAATATTTCGCGCTTAAACGACATTGTGTTGCATAAATTGCTTTCTGCTGCAAAATAGCATATATTAACGTTCACGTCTTGTCAATGGGCAAAGCGGCAGCTTTGTCGTATATGCAACAGGAGGGATGAAAGTGTCGCAAATGAGTGGGGCGCAAAACGATGATTTGCGGATTCGGCGCACGCGGAAGATGTTGCAGCAGGCGTTTATTGAATTGGTGCTGGAGGACGGTTTTGAGGCCATCACGGTGAACATGCTGGCTGAACGCGCCATGATCAACCGGGCCACCTTTTATCGCCACTACACGGATAAATATGATTTGGCCGAAAAGGTGTACGCCGATTTGACCGCCGACTATATGGCTTCTGTGCAGGCGCTGGCTTCAACCGATCCGGTGGATGGCTGGACGCTGCTCTTTGAGCACGTGGCCGAGTATGCGGATTTTTATCTGGCGCTGCTCTCCGGCATTCCGCATTTTCAAGAGCGGGTGCGGGCGCAAATTGAGACCCAGTTGCGCGATGTGTTCAAAAGCTGGGGGTTGGAGGAAGCGCAGGTTGCCATGCCGCTGCGCCTCATTTTGCGCTATCTGGCGGCCGCCCAAATGGGCATTGTGCAGTGGTGGCTGGAGACCGGGCGTACGGTCCCGCCCCGGCAAATGGCCACCCACCTTCTGCAACTGCATGCCCGCGGTGCAATCGCGCAACTGGGGTTGCCTGAATTTCGGACGTAACGACAACGTGAAATTGTAGGTGCGGTTTAAAACGTAAACTTCTGCCCCCGTTTGGGCGCAGTGACGTTGTCGATGTTCCCCTGTTTCAGCTTCTCCATCAGCACGCCTTGCGCGTCTGGCTCGCCGTGGACCAGGAACATCTGCTGCAAGCGCTTGCGGTCAAAGTGACGCGCCCAGCTGATCAGTTCGCCTTGATCGGCGTGGGCGCTGTAACCCTCGATGGATTCGACCTGGGCGCGCACCGAATATTCTTCGCCGAAGATGCGCACTGGGTTGGCCCCGTCTTTGATGCGCCGCCCCAACGTGTGTTCGGCCTGAAAGCTGACCAGCAGAATGGTGTTGCGGCTATCGCCAATGTTGTTTTTCAGATGATGCAGAATGCGGCCGCTTTCGGCCATGCCGCTGGCGCTGATGATGATGGCCGATTCGGCCAAAAAGTTGAGCTGCTTGCTCTCGCGCACTTCGCGTATATATTGCACATTGGCATAATCAAAGGGGCTGCGGCGGCCATCTTCCACCAGAAAGTGTTTGACCGACTCATTCCACTCTTCCGGGTGCATCCGAAAGACATCGGTGGCGTTGACGGCCAGCGGGCTATCTACAAAGACGGGCAGCGACGGAATGTCCCCGTCCGCATCGAGCTGGTTGAGCACATAGACCAGCTCCTGCGTGCGCCCCACGGCAAAGGCGGGGATGATCACCTTGCCGCGGCGGCGGGCGGCCTCGCGCACCACGTTGCGCAGCAGCTTGCGCGCCTGCATGAACTCGCCATGCAGCTTGTCGCCATAGGTGCTTTCCATGAGCACAATGTCGGCATCGGCGGGCGCTTCCGGCGGGTGTAGAATGGGCGTCTCCTGACGGCCCAAGTCGCCGCTAAAGACCAGCCGCCACTTTTTGCTCGTGGCGTGTTCGCGAATATCGAGCTGCACAAAGGCGGCGCCCAAAATGTGGCCGGCGTCAAAAAAGGTCAGCTCCACGCCGTCGGTTATCGGAACCGTGCGGTGCAGCCCGATGCTGATAAAATATTCAAACGACTTTTCGGCATCTTGGCGCGTATAAATGGGCTCCACCGGCGGCTCGCCTTTGCGCCGCTTTTTCTTGTTCAGATATTCGACATCCTGCTCCTGGATGTGACCGCTGTCCATGAGCATGTATGTGCATAGATTGCGCGTGGCGGCCGTACACCAAATGTTGCCGCGGAAGCCCCGTTTGACCAAATTGGGAATATTGCCCGAATGGTCAATATGGGCGTGGCTGAGGATCAGCACGTCGATGGCAGCCGGGTCGAATGGAAAGTTCAAATTGCGGGCGTACGTGTCCGCGCGATGGCCTTGATAGAGGCCACAGTCGAGCAGAATGCGCTTGTCGTTGACTTCGATCAGGTGCATGGAACCGGTCACTTCCTGCGCGGCGCCGTGAAATGTAATGTTCATGCTGTTCTCCTTTAATTTGTCGGGTGATAATGCCAAGAGTGTAATTCACATAAGGTTCGAGAGCAAGTCTAATATAGAAAGTTATGCCATGAATATTCTTGTGATCAGTTGTTCGCTGCATCCCCAAAGCCGCTCGTATATATTGGCCCGGCAGACCATTCAAGATTTGCAGGCGTTGGGCGTTGCGCCCATTCTCTATGATCTGCGCGATCTGGATTTGCCATTTTGCGACGCCGTCAGCGCCCACAAAACCGAAACATCACTGGCCATGATCAAAGCCATTGAGGATGCCGACGCCATTTTGATGGCCGTGCCGATCTATAATTATGATGTCAATGCGGCGGCTAAAAATTTGCTGGAATTGGGGCTGCGCGCCTGGAACAACAAGATCGTCGGTTTTATCTGCGCCGCCGGCGGCCGCGCCAGCTATATGTCTGTGATGAGCCTGGCCAACAGCTTGATGCTCGACTTCCGCTGTCTGATCGTGCCGCGCTTTGTTTACGCCACCGGTTCCGATTTTGGCGATGACCGCCAGCCTACCATGCACATTACGTCCGACGTCATCAAAGAGCGGCTGCAAGAGCTGGCGGCGACAACTGTCCATTTGGCCAAAGCTCTGCGAGCGAATTAGGCAGGATACCCATGCCCCGCCCCTGCGATCGTGAAGAGACGCTCTTTTGGCGCAATCCCACGCTGGACAATCTTGAATTGCTGCGCGCCCATTACATCACCCATGCATTTAGCCCGCATGTACACGAAGGCTATGCCATCGGCGTGATTGAGGCCGGCGCCGAGACTTTTCGCTATCGCCACGCAGACTATGTGGCGGGCAGTGGCAGCGTGGTCATCATCAACCCCGGCGAAGTGCACACAGGCCAGGCCGTCAGCGCCGAGGGGTGGCGCTATCGCATGTTGTATCCCAGCGCGGAATTGCTGCGCCGCGTGGCCTCAGCCTTGGCGGATCGTCCGCAGGACTATCCTTTTTTTGCCGCGCCCGTAATCGATGACCCCATTTTGGCCCAGCAGATCGGGCAGGCGCATCAAGCGCTGGAGCATGATGATTCAACGCTGACCCACGATTCGCACCTGTGGCATATGCTCCGCCACCTGATCCAGCGCCACGCCGATAGCGCGCGGGCGGCCAGCCCGCTGCATGTGCAGCGCTTGCAGCCGCCGTTGCGTCCAGCCCAAGAATATTTGGACGCCAACTATGCCCACGATGTGCGTTTGGAAGCATTGGCTGCGCTGGTGCATTTAAGTCCCTATCACTTTTTGCGCACGTTCAAAGCGGCGGTTGGCCTCTCACCTCATGCATATCAAACGCAGTTGCGTTTGCAGCACGCCAAGGGGCTGCTCGCCAATGGCATGGCTCCCGCCGATGTGGCCCAGCAGGTGGGCTTTACGGATCAAAGCCACCTCAATCGTCATTTTAAGCGCGTGGTGGGGGTGCCACCGGGGCAATATCGGGGCTGAACGGCGCCGTTGCGCAATTTTGTACAAGACGGCCCCTAGCCAAAGCGCGATAATGGGCACATGAACAACGTGCCAATTGCTCCCTCTGAAGTCCCATCCGCACACATGGCCAGTCAGGAATTTTGGGCTGGCGTCAAAGGAATTGCCCCCATTCTGTTGGGCGTTTTCCCCTTTGGATTGATCTATGGCATCTTGGCCGTCAGCGCCGGGCTGCCCACTATTTTGGCCCAAGCCATGTCGCTGATCGTCTTTGCCGGCTCGGCCCAATTTGTGATTGCGCAACTGGCCGCCATCAATACGCCGCTCATCGTCATCACCATTACGGCTGCCGTGGTCAACATACGCCACATGCTCTACAGCGCATCCGTGGCCCCTCATTTGTCGGCCCTATCTACACCGTGGAAGATGGTTCTGGCCTATCTGCTTACCGATGAAGCCTACGCCGTGGCCATTACGCGCTATGCACACCCCGCCGACGCTCAAAGCAATGGACGCAGCCTGCACAACGCGCATTGGTTTTTCCTGGGGGCAGGGCTGGGACTGTGGATCACCTGGCAGCTCACCACGGCCATTGGCATCTTTGTGGGTACGCAAATTCCCGCCAGTTGGGAACTCGATTTTTCGCTGCCGCTTACTTTCATCGCGCTGGTGGCGCCCATGATCAAAGACCGCGCCGCCGCCGTTACGGTTGTGACAGCAGGCGTAGCCGCGCTGCTCGTTTTCCATATGCCGCTCAAATTGGGGCTGGTCACCGCCATTTTGAGCGGTATTGTTGCTGGGTTGTTGTTTGAGCGCGATTAGTGCGGGGACAAACCTCTCCTCTTCCAGAAAGACATGTGGAATGTTCCGACGTGAAGCGCAGAGTGCGATGCACGGCCGCCAGAAACTTTGACCATCCATTCAGATCATAGGCCGTGCGTTGCACTCGCAGCGGCTACCAAGGAATATCACGCGCATGTCTCTCTGGTTCACGCTTATCCTGATCGGTCTGATCACCTTTGGCTATCGCTTCTCATTTATTGCGTTATTGGAGCGCATCAAGCTGCCGCTGCTGATCCGGCGCGCCTTGCGTTTTGTGCCGCTGGCCGCGCTGACCGCCATTGCCGTCCCCGAAGTAGCAATTCGTCAGGGCGCCCTCAATCTCTTTATAAGCAACGACCGCCTCATGGCCAGCCTGGTGGCCGCCGTGGTGGCCTGGCGCACTAAAAACGTCTTTCTCACCATCCTCGTCGGCATGATCTGCCTCTACATTTTGCAGTTGCTGTGAAATGAGGCTACACTGGGGGGAAACAGGGATACGGAATACAGGATTAGGGATACGGCGTGGGATGGCGTGTCCCCGTATCCCTAATCCCGTATCCCTAATCCCTAACCCCCCCAAACTTCCCGAAAGGCACATCCTATGAACGAACTAACCCAACTGATTTCTGACCTGGTGGCCATCGAGTCGGTGAATCCGGATTTGGCGCCGGGGGGTAGCGGCGAGGCGCATATTGCCCGCTTTGTGGCGGATTGGCTGGCCGCGGCCGGGCTGGAGGTTGAAATGGACGCGCCGGCGCCGGGCCGCCCCAACGTGATCGCCATTGCGCGCGGCAGCGGCGGCGGCAAAACGCTGATGCTCAACGCCCACATGGACACGGTGAGCGTCGAGGGCATGGCGGCGCCATTTGCCCCACACGTAGCAGATGGCAAGCTCTATGGCCGCGGCGCCTATGATATGAAGGCCAGCCTGGCCGCTTGCATGGTGGCGGCGCGGGCGGCGCAGGCGATGAAGCTGGCGGGGGATCTGATTTTGACGGCGGTGTCCGACGAAGAATACGCCAGCATTGGCACGGCCTCCATTGCGCAGAATCCGCGCTGGCGCGCCGATGCCGCCATCATCACCGAACCCACGCATCTGGATCTGTGTATTGCGCACCGGGGCTTTATTTGGCTGGAGGTGGAGACGAGCGGGGTGGCCGCCCACGGCTCGCGGCCCGAATTGGGCGTGGACGCCATTGCCAAAATGGGTCACGTATTGGTGGCGCTGGAAGAGCTGGACCGCACGCTGCGCGCCAACCCCACGCACGCCCTGCTGCACAGCGGCTCGCTGCACGCCTCGCTCATCTCCGGCGGGCGCGAGCTTTCCAGCTATCCGGACCGCTGCGTGCTGGCCGTAGAGCGGCGCACCATCCCCAGCGAAACGCCAGCGGTGGTGGAGGGGCAGATCCAGCAAATTCTGGACCGGATCGCGGCTCATGATCCCAGCTTCAAAGCGAAGGTGCGCACGACGCTGGTGCGCGATGCGTTCGAGTCGCCAGCGGATGCGCCCATTGTGCAGGCCGTGCAGGCGCAGATTGAGCAGCAATTAAACCGTACCCCGCGCATCTATGGCGATACGCCGTGGATGGATTCGGCGCTGCTCTCCGCCGCCGGCATCCCCTGCGTCATCTTTGGGCCGGCCGGCGCCGGCGCCCACGCCCTCACCGAATGGGTGGACTTGGCCAGCGTGCAGCAGTGCGTGGATATTTTATGCGGGGTTATGCAAGATTTTTGTGGGTAATGGGTCGTAAATCATAATTACACGATTTGCCAGACTAATCGCCATGAGTGACAGGGTGACCGGGTGACAAGGTGATCGGTCACCTTGTCACCCGGTCAGAGATCCCGGGCCCATAGATTGGCAATTGGTATTACTCTGCAATCGCCCGATTGCAAAAAGGTCACGCTGACGCCGCAATGTGTTTGGCAATCAGCTCGGCGAAGCGGGTTTCGCTGTTGTCTTGCGGCGCGTAGCCAATGATGTTGCGAGCGTTGACAATGCTCCAAAAGGCGTGCGTGTTGGCGCTGATGCCGTAAAAAATCTGAAACGGCACGCCATGCGCATCGCGAATATTCGCGGTCTCGATGCTCTTGACAAAGAGCTGCTGCATGTCGCGGTCGCTGATGTAAACGGCCAGCGCCCGCCGCATACAGCGCAGATCGCCCAGCCGGCAGCCGGCCACGTCGCTCTCCCGCGGGCCGCCAATGCGAATCTGCACATTTTCAAGCTGGCGCCCAACCGCCGCTTTTTCGCCAGAGGTGGGCGAAGCGGGCTGCGCCTGCTTGCCCACGGCGAAGACAAAGCCCAAATGCTCGTACACCTCTTTGGCCCAGCCGTAATAATTGTCTGAAAGCGCCCGTTTGTTGGGGTCCACAAAATCCCATTGCCCATCCAAAATGAGCGGCTCGTAATAGTCGGCAGCATGATTGGAGCTGGCCACCACCACCCGACGCACATCCTCTTCCAGCGCCGTTTGGTAGATGTTGTATGCCATCTGCACGTTGGCAAACTCGTTCCAAAAGCGGCGATCGGAGTCATTGCCCGCCGAAGGATCCGCATTGCCCACAAAGCCAAAATGCACCACCGCATCGCAGCCGCGGAAGTGGTGGCGATATTGGTCGCGATCCTTTTCCACCAAATCGGCAATCTGCACGCCTGGCACTTCCTCACCTGCCCGATTGGTCGTTCTGATGTCTAACAGCGTCAGCTCATATCGTTCACGCAGCGCCGGCAGCACCTGCCCGGCAATCTTGCCCGCTGCACCCGTGACTAGCACTTTTTTCTTTGGCATGATGGCTCCTTTTGGTGAATTTCAAACCTACACATTGGCGGGCGGCTCGTTGCCTGCTTCTAGAATAGCACGGCGCACGTTGACCAGGCTGAGCAACACCAGTCCAATGATAAAGAAGATGGAAACCGACAGCACGGCAATGCGATAGCTGCCGGTAAACTGGAGGGCGGCAAACCAGAGCATGGGACCCAGCCAGCTTGTGCCGCGCTCGCTCACCTCATACAGGCTAAAGTATTCGGCCTCGCGCCCTTTGGGAATCATGTGCGAAAAGAGCGAGCGGCTAAGCGCCTGGCTGCCGCCCAGCACCACGCCAATGGCCACGCCCACGACGAAAAATTGAAACTCGGAAGTCACAAACGCATATGTATAGCTGGTGGTCCCCACCCAGATGACCAGGCTGAGCATGATGGCCCTCTTCACGCCCAGGCGGTTGGCCAGCACATTGAAGAGCAGGGCGCCGCCAAAGGCCACAAATTGCACCATCAATATGAGCTGGATCAGCGACGAGGTGTCCAGCCCCAATTCTTCGCTGCCAAACTGGGCGGCCAGAGCAATAACCGTCTGAATGCCATCGTTGTAAAAAAGATAGGCCACCAGAAAGAGCAATCCGGTGGGATACTGGGGCAATTGGCGCAACGTGTGCCCAAGCTGGCGAAAGCCGAGCTGCACAAAGTTCGAGCCGGGCGGCAGCGCCCGCGCGCTGGCCCGGTTGCGCAGCCGCGTCAGCGGGATAATCGAGAAGATTGCCCACCAGAGCCCGGCCGAAGCCAGCGAAATGCGTACGGCCAATCCGGTCGAAATCCCCATGGGTTCGGCCAAAAATTGCACAAAAACCAGGTTGAATAGTAGCAGCAGGCCACCACCCAAATAGCCCAACGCCCACCCCTGCGAGGAAACGCGGTCGCGCTGGTCCGGCTCGGCGATTTCGGGCAGAAACGCATTGTAAAAGACAATGGCCGCGCCAAAGGTCAAATTGGCAATCACAAACAGAATGGCGCCCAGCCAATAGTTGCTGCCTTCAACGAAATAGAGCGCCGTGGTGGCAAAGGCGCCAATGTAGGCGAAGATGCCCATGAGCTGCTTTTTGCGATTTGAATAGTCGGCAATGGCGCCCAACACGGGCAAAAAGAGCACCTGCAGAACCACCGAGAGCGACACCAAAAAGGGAAACAGCCCATCCGCCACCATGGCAAAGCCCAAGGGGTGAATATAGCCATCGGCATCGGCGGCGGCTTTGGCCACGGCGGTCAAATAGGGACCGAGAAATACCGAAACCACCGTGGTGGAAAAGGCCGAATTGGCCCAGTCGTAAAAATACCAGCCCACCTGTTCGCGCCGGGTGACAGGGGGCGGGTGGGGCAACGAGGCAATTTCCTGATTCAGTTCTGACATATACGAGATCCGTTCGAGGGGTGATGGTTGGCAGAATGCAGTCAAAATAACATGCTTCGCAGCCCGCGTCAATTTATAATGCATACTTGCACATTTTCGACCGCTATACTGGGCTCTGTCATCGATGAAAATCGACCACACGACTCAAATCAGGTGTGATCATTTTCGTCTATGCCAACCGCGAGTATATCTTCTGTGAAATTTTGCACCCATTATGATACAATGACGCTCATGTTAACAGATGCCATTCAAAAAAGTTCGCCGGCGTTGTTATTTACGTCGGCGCTCTCGTTTCCAGAATTTATCGAGCAAAATGAGTTCTACGGCGATCTGCTGGGCGCCTGTTATCGCGAGACGCGCCTGCCCGCCCCAGAACAGCTTCAATTTGCCCAATATCCCGACATTCTCAACTTGCTGGTCATTGCCGCCGATGATGCGCCTGATACCATTTTGGTGCTGCCCATTTTACAGCGCATTGCCGAAGCCAGCCCGCGCATCGATCTGCACATTGTGTGCGAAGATGACGATCTGACGCGGCTGATGGCGCTGGTGGACGACCCGGATCTGCCCGCAGATTGGGATGAATTGGATACGCCGCTGCTGCTGATTTTTGATGAAGAATGGCAATATCAGGCCAGTTGGGGGCCGCGGCCACGGGCCGCCGAAGAAAAGCTGGACCAATGGCTGACGCAGCATCCCGAATATGAGGAGCTGGCCGAAAGTGATGACGATGGAGCGCAAGTCGTCTATAATCAACTGCTGCAGAAACTGACCCACGAAATGCGCATTTGGTACAACGGCGATCTGCGCCACGCCTGCGCCGCTGAAATTGCCGAACTGCTGCAATCCATCCAATCCGAGAGTGAAACGGACGATGAAGATCAGGAAGGCGACGGCAGCGAGCAGGCAGAGAATCAGTTTGGGCTTCGTCAGGATCAAGATGATGACGAATTGCTCGACGAACAAGAAGATGACGATAGTGAAACCACTGAAAGTACGCCAGATAATGCCCCAAGGGGCAACCGAAGCGACCGCCCGCGCCGTCGCCAAGACAGCCGTACCGGCGGCGACCGTAGCGACGACCGCGACCGTAGCGACGACCGCGACCGTAGCGACGACGGCAACCGGCGCCAAAGACGCAGCAATAATCGACGAGACGACAACCGGCGATCAGACCGGCGTACCGATAACCGGTCCGATGGCCGCGGCGGCAACCGTAGACGCAATAATCAACGCAACCGCTCCCAAGAATCATAGTATTCGGCATAGTCCAATACGCACAGCTTTGCAAGCTGTGGCGGTGCTGTGCGTGGCGCTCATATTGAGCGGCTGCTGGCAGACGTACGAATTCAAAGGTACGGCCTACAATCCACCCGAAGCCGCCGCCGAAATCCAAGGCGAATTGGGCAATGGGCAAAGCTTTCGCCTAAGTGATCTCAAGGGCAATGTGGTGGTCATTTTTTTTGGCTACACAAATTGCCCGGACATCTGCCCGTTGACATTGGCCGAAATCAATAAGGTGTATCAGCAATTGGGCGCCGAAGCCGCTGCTTTGAAGACCGTTTTCGTCTCTATCGATCCCGAACGCGACGGCCCGGAAAAGATGGAAGCCTACGTCCACGCCTTCAATCCCGATTTTTACGGCGTTTATGTGCCGCCGGATGCGCTGAAACAGGTGGAAGCAGACTATTATGTCTTTGCCAAAAAAGAGGCGGTCAATGGCGATAACTACTTCATGGCGCACACGGGCTGGTATACATTATCGACCGCCAGGGCAAATTGCGCGTGTTGCATTCCGCCGAATCCTCGGCGGATGATCTGGCCGCCGACATTGGATACTTACTGGCAAACTAAACCCTGAAAGTTCGTATGTCACCAGTGGAAAACCGAGGGGACAAGTCAAAAAGCATATTGCGCGGATTTCTGCGGTTGAGCGCCCTGG
Source organism: Caldilineaceae bacterium (assembly GCA_041391125.1). Lineage (GTDB taxonomy): Bacteria > Chloroflexota > Anaerolineae > Caldilineales > Caldilineaceae > JACKBC01. The sequence goes on along the minus strand of JAWKON010000007.1, from coordinate 149,962 downwards.
CGATAATTGCTGGCGCGGTGCTCATGTATACCTGGCCGCTACTGGCCGCTGTTGAGTTTATCCAACCCTTTACGGTGACCACCACCAGCAACAGCATCAGCATGAGCTGGATCACCCGCTCTGAGTACAATGTGGCGGGCTTCGAAATCCTGTGCAAGCTGGAACAGGAGCCCGAATCGAGCTACCACCTGATTCAGAGCGTAGCGGCCTTGGGCGGGCTCAATCAATCGGCGTCATATGCCTACACCTTGGGACAGGGCTTTGATCCTGGCGTCTCCTACTGCTTTCGGCTGCGGGAGGTGACCAGCGACGTGGAGCCCGGCGACTATTTTGACCGCTGCGGCTACGGCCTCAACATTACGCCTACGCCCGGCGCCGCCCCCACCTTTACGCCCATTGTGGTCATCACCACCACGGCCACCCTCACCGGCACGCTGCCCATTACGGGCTCGCAGACCATCACCGATGCCAACGGCAACGTGGTGACCGTCACGCCCACGCCGCCCCAGCCCGGCAACAACAGCCCGCTGCCGTCACCCGTCTCCAACAGCCCACTGCCGGCGCCGGAGATGACGCTCACGGCGCAGGCGCTGGGCATCAATCCACAAGTTGTGGCCACCGCGGAGTGGCTCGGTATTGACCCCGCCGTGGTGCTCACGGCGCAGGCCTCTTTCCTGGATCCCGAAATCCTAGCGGTAGCGCAAGATGTGGGCGTTCCCATAGAGATGCTCGACTTGGCCCGGTCGGCCAATCTCAGTCCGGCGCTGGTTCTGACGGCTGTTGATTATGGCTTGAACCCGCCCACCCTGATGACGGCGCAAGCTGGCGTCGTCCTGCCGGATGTGGCGCTCACGGCGGAAGTGGCCGGCCTTACCCCAGAGGCGGTTTATACAGCGCAAGCGGTTGGCTTGAGCCCCGCGCTGGTGATGACCGCGCAGGCGTACGACCTTAGCCCCGATATGCTGCTCACCGCGCAGGCAGCCAACGTAAGCGGCAACGCAGCGGCGACGCCAACCTTTACGCCATCAGCCACGTTTACACCTTCCCCCACCTGGACGGCACAACCCGTCCAGGAGACGCCGACGTTTACACCCTCACCCACCTTTACATTTACGCCCCCGCCATCCACCAATGTGGGCGGCGGACCCAGCGATGGCGCACAGGCGCCGGGCGGGGCGCAACCCGCTTATGTGGTCTGGACGGCCACGCCCACAGCGCCGCCACTGGCGCTGCAATTTGCCTTTACGCCGCTGCCCACGGTCACGCCTACGCCCGCGTTCAACATGGCGCAATTCCTGGCGCCCACCAATGAAAGTGTGATCGTGATGGCGCTCTGTTTTATCTTCTTTGGGGCCAGCGGGCTGGGTGTGGCTGGACTCATTACTAGCGCGCTCTATTTGCGCTCGCGCAAGCGCAACGGTTTCTTCGGCGACTAAAATGGCAACCAACTCCCTCCCCAAATCTGCATACGAGGCCGCGCTGGGCGCTTTCCTGGGCGCTTGCGTCGGTGATGCCGCCGGTGCGGTGCTGGAATTTATGGGCCGCACGCCCAATGCACAGGACGTGGCGCACGCGCTGACCATGCCTGGCGGCGGCGTCTGGAATGTGGCGCCGGGGCAAATTACCGATGATTGTGAGTTGGGCCTCTGTTTGGCGCACGGGCTGGCCCCAAGCCGCCATTTTGATCGGGAAGCGATAGCCCGATCATACGCCCGCTGGATCGAATCGCAGCCATTTGACATTGGCACCACCACCGTGCAATCGCTCGGCGCGTTTCAACACGAACCGTGGCGCGCCAAAGCCCAATCGCACGGTTACGCCGCGGCCATGAGCGATGCCGCCGCCCAGCGCTGCATGGGCTCCAAATCCAATGGCAGCCTCATGCGGGCCGCGCCGCTAGGCATCTGGGGGCATCGGTTTTCAGCTGCCGAAATTGGCGAATTTGCGCGCCAGGATTCGTGCCTGTCGCACCCCAATCCGAGCTGCTGGCAAGCCGTCGCCTGTTACGCCATCGCCATTGCCCACCTCATGCAACACCTGGGCGACCGCGACGGCGCGTTCGAGCAAGCGGCAAAGTGGGCCAATCAACACGCCAATGCCGAGGTGCAAAGCTGGCTGGCCGACGCCGAAAATAATGGGCAAGTGCCCTACGAGCCGCAGATCGGCTTTGTGCGCATCGGCTTCACCCACGCCTTTCGTCACCTCAAGCTGGGGACAGGCTACCTGGACGCGCTGCGCGCAACGCTGGCCGGCGGCGGCGATACGGACACCAATGCGTGCATCGTGGGCGGGCTAATTGGCGCTGCCGAAGGGGCGGAGTCCATTCCGCTGGCGCTGAGAACGGCCGTACTCTCCTGCAACACTGAATTAGGACGCCCCCGCCCGCCCTTTTTACACCCCGCACAGATTCCCGAATTGGTGGCGCAGCTCTTGTAGGACAAGTTTCCAACTTGTCCCGCCGAATTGGACAAGCTGGAAACTTGTCCTACGACCGCAGATAGCGCAACTGTTTTTGCGGCGAGCTTAAATATTCGATGCCCGTCTCGGTGACCAGCACATCTTCTTCCAGGCTCATCATGCCGCGGCCTTCCACCACCACATGCAGCTCCAGCGTGAAAATGTTGCCCACTTCCACCGGCAGCTCGCAGATGCCTTTGTACTTTTCCCAGCGCGGCCCCAAGACGGTGGCGCCATCGTGGGCCACGCGGCCCATCATGTGGCCAAAGGCGTGCATAAATTCGGGATAGCCGTGGTCCACAATAAAGTCGCGCGCCACTTCGTCCACCTGCCAGCCGGGCATACCGGCCTGCATGTGGGCGCCGCCGGTTTGAATAGCGCCGGCCACCACGTCAAACGCCCGCTGCACTTCCGGCGGCGCGCTCTCTTCGCCATCGTCCAGCACGTACCACATGCGCTGCAAGTCCGAAGCATAGCCATTCTGACGCACGCCCAAATCCATATGCAACAGATGGCCCTTTTCCAGCACCACGTCGCCCGGCGCGGCGTGGCCGATGGCCGAGTGCGGTCCGCAAGTCACAATGGGGTTGAAAGGTTTGGGCCAGGAGTAGTCCAGCCCCAGCTCGGCCATGCGCTGCTGCACAAAGGCGGCGATTTGGCGCTGGGTCATGCCGGGGCGAGCGAAGGCTTCCACTGCGTCGAAGAGCTGTTCGGTGGAGGCAATGGCCGTGCGGATGCGGGCGATCTCGGTGGGGCTTTTGCGCCCGCGCAAGGCAAAGTTGATTTTTTCGGCGGAGATTAGCCGTTCGGCAAAGGGAGTGCCGTCCAGGTGTTGGCCGAGCAGCCGATACAGGCCGTGGCTCAAACCGTCGGCGGCTACATCCGTTTCAGAATAGTTGATTGCGATAGTACGCGGCTGCAAACGTTCCAGTTCGGCGATCAGATGTTCGCGGATGCCCTGGTGGTAGCCAATGACGCGGGTGTAGACGCCCAGCTCGTGCAAATTGGCGCTGTCGAAGTGGCCCACAATGGCAACGCACTCGCCGCTTGGGGTGAGCAGAAAGGCAGATTGCCAGGTCAGATCGCTGCCGTAGATCAGCTCCAGCGCCGGGTCGGGCTGCATGGCCGTTTCACGCACAAAGATGAGCCAAAGATCAACATCCAATTCGCGCAAAATTCCAGTCGCTTGCGTCAGTTTTTCCTTGATGAGCTGGCGATCTTCCATAATCGGTTTTTCCTTTGGTTGTGCGAACGTCGCTATTGGGAGGATGAAAAGGTAATGTCACGCAGAAGGTGCTGCCTTGGCCCAGCGCGGTGGATTCCACGGCTACAGTTCCCTGCAGAGCGCTCACAATTTTATGCACAACGTTCAGCCCTAAGCCCAAGCCGCTTTGCACGCCGATATTGCTGGCGCGGTAGAACATGGTAAAGATGTGCGGCAGATCGGTTGATGGGATACCGATGCCGAAATCTCTAACTCGAATGCGAATGTGCTTGAAAGGCTGAGTGGGTTCGATGATGAGTTCGACAGGGCTGTTCGCATCCGAAAATTTGATGGCATTGGTGATCAGGTTGAGCACCACGCGCTGCACCAGCGCCAGGTCGGTCTGTAGCACGGCATGACTATCCGCACAATGCACAGAGACGCGGTCAATGCCCTGTAGTTCTGTGGCCAGGCCGTTTTGTAGATAGCGGCATAAATCTGCAAACCCATACGATGTGTAGATGGGGTTGATGCTGGTGGTTGAGTTGACGGTGAGCACATCTTGCATCATATCTTTCAAATAGAAGACCTGGCTGCTGATGCGTTTGCGATATGTTTCCAACTCGTCCTTCGAAAGCTCGTCAATTCGTTTGTAGAGCAGATTGGTCGTCAGATCAATAATGCTCAACGGCGTGCGGAATTCATGGGAAGCTGTATTGATAATGCGCGTCTTCAGTTCCTGCAATTCAGATTCTTTTTGCAGGGCCTGCTCCAGCTTGTGCGAAAGCTCTGTTTCGCGCGCAAGGGCGGCCTGCAAGTCTATTGTGCGCGCCTGTATTTGCTCTTCCAGTTCGTCCGCCTGACGTTTGGATAGCTCGGCTTTGCGCAGCGCCAGCGCCAGCTCATGTTCAAATTCCATAGTGGCCAGCCGCACCTGGTTCTGCTGATTGAGCACAGATTCACGGATTGCATAGAACTGCTCATGATGCGCCAGAGCTTGCACAGAGTTGCCCAATGCTTTGTTTGTCTGCGCCAACAATTCATGCACTTCGTATTGGTACAGCTTCTGCCGATCGTGCATGGCTTGATGCAGCGCTTGCTCCAGGCAGACTGCCGCCTGCGCGGGCTGTTGGTATGTCAAATAGAGGCGACCAAATTCCATCTGGGCGCGCATTTCTGAAAAGCGATCGTTGCCCAGACGGGCTTGGCTTAGGCCCAAGGCAAGATTTTTTTCGGCGTTGGCCATGTCGGCTAATTGCAAATAGGCTGCGCCTACATTCACGTGCAGAAGGCTGATAATCCCTGTTTCTGCACGCCCCTCGCTCAATGCCAGCCCTTGCAGGCCATACGCCACCGCTTTCTCTAAGCGCTTTAATTTGGTATGGTTCCAGCATAGGTTATTCAGTTGGACAATTTGTCTGAAACAATCGCCAACTTCTTCTGCAATACTCAAACTTTCCATATCATTGGAAATTGACCGTTCTAGTTCGCCCGTGAGCGCATAGATAAGACCGCGCCCACCGTAGGCGGCCGCCATGCCGTTGCGGTCATTGTTTTCGCTGGCCTTCTGCTGATATGTTAAGAATGAGCGCAAGCCATCAACGTAATTGCCCATCCGCGAATTGGCATAACCTATCAACCCATAGATCAACCCTACGTAAGGCGTATACGGTATTGTTTCACCCAATTCGATAGCTTGTTTGCCGGTCAATATAGCTTCTGCGTAATTCACCAGTTCAACATGGCTGCGGGTGATGATCGCGAGGCAACGAACCAGATTCTGTTTCTCTTCCTGACTAGAGGGTGGCCCGCTTTGTAAAAGCGACTGCACTTCTTGCGCCAACTCTAACGCCTGCGTGGGCGCCGAAAATTGGAGTGATTCGGCGCGGTCAAGCAGTTGGTTCTGTTTTTGGCTAAATGCAACTCTAGACTGATCCATCAGATTCTATGGGTGGGGTCATACACAAATGAGTAAGCTGGTTAAGCTGGCGCCGATAATCACTGATAATATAGTACGGCTCGGTGCTTCTGTCAACACTTAAAAATAACATTATCATTACAGGTTAAGTTGTTGTAAGATTGTGCACACATATTGTAAGGTATCCTGTTCCGTGTATTCCGTAAACCAATCGCAGACTAATATTAGGACCGCCAGAACGCCCTGTTGTTCGGCAAAGCGCACCAGCCGATACATGCCGTGGCCCAAGCCATCGGCGGTCGCATCGCTTTCTGCATAGTTGACCGCAATAGCGCGCGGCGGCAAGCGTTCCAATTCGGAGATTAGGTGCTCACGGATGCCCGGCTGGTAGCCGATGACGCGGGTGTAGACGCCCAACTCGTGCAGAATGGCGCTGTCGAAGCGGCCCACAATGACAATGCGCTCGCCACTTTGGGTGAGGAAAGGGGCAGATTGTCAGGTCAAATTGCTGCCGTAGAACAATTTCGGCCATCCCCTGTGCGTATCGCAAGCTACTGTTGCCTTGGATATGTTTTGGGAACGAGAGGCTGAACGTTTTTTTGTTGTTCAATTTTGGGGACGAAAGGGCAGCGTTACGCAGAACGTGCTGCCATTATCCAATGCTGTGGATTCGACGGCCACCGTTCCCTGCAAGGCGGTTACAATTTTATGCACAACGCTTAAGCCCAGCCCCAATCCGCTGCGGGAATCGATGTTGCTGGCGCGATAAAACATGGTAAAGATGTGCGGCAGGTCGGCCGGAGGAATGCCAATGCCGTAATCCTTGACCCGAATTTCTACGTGACTGGCAACCGGATTGGGGTTGATGGTGAGTTCCACCGGCGTGTTGGCGGCGGAGAACTTAAGGGCATTGGTGGTGAGATTAAACACGACCCGCTGCACCAGATCGAGATCGGTTTGCAGCACTGCGCTGGATGCTCCATAATGCATGGAGACGCGCTGGAAGCCCTGTAATTCAGTGGCCAGATTATTTTTTAGCTGCTGGCAGAAGTCGGCAAACTGATATGATATGTAGAGGGGGGTCATGCTGGTAGATGTGTTCACGGTGAGTACATCTACCAGCATCTCTTTCAAATTGAAAACCTGACTGCGGATACGTTCGCGGTACGTTTCCCGTTCCGTTTTGGAAAGCGCGTCAAGCCGTTTAAAGAGCAGATTGGTGGTCAGATCAATAATGCTCAACGGCGTACGAAATTCATGTGAAGCTGTATTGATAATGCGCGTCTTCAGTGCCTGCAGTTCCGATTCTCTTTCCAGCGCATATTCTAATTTGCGCGCCAACTCTGTTTCGCGCGCCAGGGCGGCTTGCAAATCTGCGGTGTGCATGCGCACCTGCTCTTCTAAATCGGTAGCCAGGCGCCTAGAGAGTTCAGCTTGGCGCTGCGCCAACTCAAGTTTGTTCTCAAATTCCGCGGCGGCCAGACGCAGTTGATTTTGCTGGTTGAGCACAGATTCACGAATTGTGTAAAATTGTTCGTAGTGCGCTAGGGCTTCGGCGGGATTGCCTGACGCCTTGTGCGCCTGGGCCAGCAACTCATATACTTCGTATTGGGACAGCTTTTGCTGGTCGTGCATGGCCCATTCCAGGGCTTGCTCCAGATGCGCTATCGCCTGTGCAGGTTGTTGTACTATTAAAAACAGGCGGCCATATTCCATCTGTGCGTACATTTCAGAAAAACGATTGTAGCTCCGACGCGCTTGGGCTAGCGCAAGCGCGAGAAGTTTTTCGGCATTGGTCGTATCGTTCATGAACAAGTAGGCTGCGGCCACATTTATACGCAAAAGGTTGCTAGCTGTTGTTTCTAGTTGCCCCTCACTCAATTTTAGTCCGTCCAAACCATACGCCAATGCCTGCTCTGGTTGCTGTAATTTAAGATAACTACAGGAGATATTGTTTAGTTGTGTGATTTGCCTGAGATCTTCGCCAATTTCTTGGGCGATTTGCAAACTCTTGCGAAAATATACAATTGCCCTTTCAGGATCCCCCATGAATGTATAGACAAGTGCGCGTCCATTATACGCCTCCGCCATTGATTTGCGGTCATTGTTTGCGGTGGCCGTCTGTTGCTGCAACAAGTGTAGGTGCAGGGCCTCCACATAGCAATCCATACGCGAATTAGCATAACCCGCTAACCCATAAGCTACCCCTAGATATGGCGTATATTGCGTTGTTTTGCCCAGTTCGATAGCCTGTTTGCCCACCGCTACGGCTTGCGTATAGTCTGCCAACTCTACATGACAGCGGGCCGTGATCGTCAGGCAGCGGATCAGGGATTGTTGCATGGACTGATCCAATGGGGATGCGCCTTGTAACAGCGACTGCACCTCTTTGGCCAATGCCATGGCTTGTGCCGGATCTGAAAATTGCAGCGCTTCGGCGCGGTCAAGCTGTTGCGCTAGATTTTGCATTTGTATTGAAGCGTATCTGAGTTGCACCATCAGGATTTATGGGTATGGGTAATGGGCAAACAGGGCAGCATTTATACTTGGAGGGCTGCATAAAGTAATAATTTTGTCAACTACTAAGCCCTTCGAGGCCTGAGCTTATCGAAGGCCAGGTTCCCTCCGACAGGCTCAGGGAACGGGTTGGTAGTTACTAATTTTGTAGATGTGAAGGATGTTACTTTATGGCAATTGTAAGTATAACGCAGGGGGGGTATATATTTAAGAGAACTATAATACGTAATAGTTTTTATGTCAACCTCTCAAAAGTAACATTGTGCTTACATTTTGAGCCGTTGTAAAACTGCGCGCGCCTCTTGTAAAATGGGCTGTTCGGCGCCTTCCGTAAACCAACCGACGATTGACTTGAGTTGTTGAATAGCTGCCGACAAATTTTCGTCGTTTGGGGCAAGATGCACAAGGCTTAGAGCCACACGCAGTGCCCACCAATGGGCATTTTGCTCGCGTGCAATGGTCAATGCAGATTCAAATTTAGCGCGTACCCACGCAACATTCTCGTGATTTTGTCCTTGTGTCGCCAGCCACAGCTCGCCTTGAATACGCTGAATTTCGGCGGCGCAAAGCCGTTCTTGCGTTTTGTCCAAAAGCGCCAAAGACTGCTGCATCATCATCTGTGCGCTATCTATCTGCCCAAAGCGCTGCAGACATTGGGCCAGCATGGCGGCGGAATAGGCCGAACCGAGTTCAGCACCGGTGTGGCGAAAGCCTTCGGCGTGCTGCATCATCAGACCCAACCCGCGCTGTGCATCGCCCTGCTGCGCCAGCGCCCACCCATGCAGAAAGCCCGCCATGGAGATCCAGAGGCTAAAACCATGCTGTTGGGCCAAAGCGTTCGCCTGCGCCGCCATCTCTCCACAGGCCGCCGCCTCATCGGCAAATTGATGCAGCACGCCCGCATACGTCAAGGCCACCACCAGGCTATAGGGATGCTCAATTTGACGGGCAATCGCAATGGCTTCCTGGCTGCGGGCGCGCGCTTGATCCAGCCAGCCCTGGCACCAAAGCGCCAGCGCCAAATAGGTGAGCGCCACCACCTGCGGATCTTGCGCATAAAGCAGCGCGTGATCACCATGCTGCGTGCGGTCAAAGAGCGTCAACGTCTGTTCCAAATAGCGCTGCGCCTCGCCCAGCGAGCCATGATGAAAAAGATAGGTTCCCATGGCGTACGTTGCTTCCAAAATTAGCCCCGCATCTTCGGCCTGATGCGCCAGCAAAAGCAGCTCTTGAGCGGCCGCCTGTCCCTTTTCCAGCTCCGGCTTGACCAGGTAAAAACGCTCCAATCCCCACAGTGTTTGGAACTTGACGGCCAGATCGTCGCTGTGGCGACAGAGCGCCCACGCCCGGCTAAAGGCGGCTTCCACGGCCGCATCGGCATAACCGCGCGTGGCCAGCAGCAACGCGCCCAGCACAAGCTGTATTTTTAGTTCCTGGGCGTCGCGTGCCGCCGAGGCCGGCAACTTTGCCAGCAGTTCCAGCGTCCGCTGCAGATGGAGAATGGCTTCGTGCTGGGCCGAACGCCGATGGTCAAAGTGCGCCGCGCGCTGATAGTAGTCGATGGCGACCAGAGGTTGTCCCGCCTGTTCGTAGTGCAAGGCAATGCGGGCGGCCACTTCATCCAAATGGGCGGCATGAAGCTCTTCCAATGCACTAGCCAGGCGGCGATGCAACATGCGGCGCAGCATGGGGCTCAAGGTGGCGTGCGCCACTTCACGCAATTTGTCATGCGCAAAATCATACATGCCACCGCCCAAATCGCCGTCGAGGGCTTCGCGCACAATGCGTTGCTGCCACAGCTCATCCAGCCCCAGCAGCAGATCGTCCTCATTCATTTCCGCCACATGGGCCAATATGTCCAGCGTAAAGGCCCGCCCGATCAGAGCCGCAATGGCGACCAGATCACGCGCCGAAGGCGAAAGCCGGGTTAGGCGCGTCTCCATAATGGCGCGGATCTTGGGCGGTAACGTGGTGCGAGACGAATCGGTCTGGCGGCTTCCGAAAGTCTCGTGCTTTGCATCCAGCGCGGAGCGCACAGTCTCCAAAATAAAGAGCGGATTGCCTTCGGTTTCAGCATAAATCTGTCGACGAAAGGATTCATCCAGCTCATGCTCGGCCACATGACCGGCAAATTGTTCGACCAATTGGGTAGTTTCGGCGGGCGTCAGTGGCGCTAATTCAATCTGTTGCAAGCGCCCCACGCGGGCCAGTTGGCGCTGGAGTTCGCTCATGGGGTGATCGACCGGCGTCTCTTCCGGGCGTAGTGTGGCCAGCAAAAGCAGCGGGGCGTGGGGATAAGTGTGGAACAGGTATTGCACCCATTCCAGGGTATCGGCGTCGCACCAATGCGCATCGTCCAAGACTAGCAGAATAGGTTGCGGCGCCGGTAGGGCCAGGCGGGCCAGCGCTTCAAAAAGTTGCTGCCGATGCCAAGATTCGGTCTGCGGAGCCACCGGCGCCGGCGGCGCTAAATTGGGATATTCTTGCAGCAGTTCGGGCAACAGGCGGGCAGCCTCCGCAAAGAGGCGCGGATCAATGGGGGGCCGCGCCTGCACCAGCGCCGCTGAACGCAGCCACGCTACAATGGGTGCAAAAGCCAATCGTCCACCGGCGGCATAGCAATGAGCCGTGGCGGTTTGAATGCCCTGCCGACTGGCCCATGCCATCAATTCTGTGGCCAGACGCGTCTTGCCCAGCCCGGCTTCGGCGCTGATGGTGAGCAAAGTTGGGCGATTGGCAGCCGCCTGTTGCCAGAAGGTCTGCATGTGCTGCCAGATCGCGTCGCGCCCGACCAGCGATGTTTCAATAGACAAGAGGGAAGCCGCGGAAGCCGCGGAAGCCGCCGATGACGGGCTTTTTACCGGCGTTGCTTCCAGGTTGAGCAATTGCTCGTAGACGCCCTGGGTGGTTGGCCCTGGCTCCACGCCAAGCTCGCGCACAAGCGTCGTCATGCAGGTGTGGTAAACGCGCAGCGCGGCGGCCCGGTCACCGTTGAGGGCGTGCAGCCGCATGAGCCGCGTGTATGTAGATTCGAGCAACGGGTCAAACTTGAGCAGGCGCTGACACAGGTCGATGGCCGCGCGATAGTCGCGCTGCTTCTCCAACACATCCGCCAGTTTTTCCAATCCCCCACCATATTTTTGCCGCCACTCTTCGCGTTCCGGCAGAATCCATTCTTCATAGCAATCGGGCAGCAAATCACCCCGGTACAGAGTCAAAGCTTGTTCCAGCAATTGACGCTGTGCGGCTGGCGATTGCTTCTGATCGGCCTGTTTGAACAGATGGTCAAATCGAATTATATCCACATGGCTCGGGGCGTCCGCGCGCCACATGACAGATGAGGCGTCGATCTGCAAGCAGAGATCGATGCCGGGCAATATATTGCGCAATTGATGCAGGGCATTGCGCAAATTGGTGCGCGCCTGCGAATCGCTCGAGTCCGGCCAGAAAAGGAAGGCTAGATGTTGCCTGGTTTGGGCTACGCCGCTACGCAGCACCAAATAAGATAATAGAGATTGCAGCCGCGGCGAATTGAACTCGGCCAGCGGCCGGTCACCGTGTTGTATGCGAAACTCTCCCAGCAGCTGAATGTGCAGTGTTTCTGCCAAAATAGTGCGCCCGCCTTCGGCCATTCCAGAAGATATAGGGTCCACATGATGTCCCCGACACACGAATCGGTCGAGATGATTTGCGAGAAAAGATGTGCCGCGGACAGACTGTGGCTAATTTCTGGAAAGCGCCGTATTGTGAGGGAATGGTCAATATGGCCTGATGAAGCGTTCACTATTTTACACTGCGTTTGAGTGGAAAACAATAACTGTAGCTGATGGGGGTGCGAGGGGGAAGAGAGTTTTTATGAAAGGGTGACAAGGTGAAAGGGTGAGACGCCTTTTCATCTTGTCACCTGGTCATCCGGTCATCTTGTCAAAGTCAGCCGCGTTTCGATATGGATGAATAAATAGTAAATGGCCAGCAACCCGCTATAGATCAGCACGCAGATATAGGCAGTCAAGCTGACTTGGCGCATGAGGGCCAAATCCTCGGTAAACAGACGTTTGATGAAGGGCTGAATTAGAACCAGATCGTAGGCCAAAAAGCTGAGGAGCGGTACGCTGGCCAGGCCCCAGCGCCGTCGATAGAGTGCATAGCCGAAATAGAAGGCGTCCCCAAAAAACATCCAGCCAAAGAACACTGCTGTGGTGCGCGGTACGTCCCAGGAAAAGATATTGGGCCAATCCATAAAGAGCGCCACCCCCACGCCGAGCAGCGCCGCGATGAAAACAATAAATGAATATTGCACAAAGGACGGCATGGGCCGCCCATCTTGGATGGGGATGCGGTGAGCCCATAAAAACAGGAGCAAATTAAAGATCGCAAAGAGCAAGCAAAATGTGCCCAATTCGAACCGATACGGAATATCCGCGCCCACCCAAAAGAAGAGGCTAACCGCCAATCCCGTCATCATCACGGCCAGGTTAAGCCCACCAGCCGCCAGCGCCGCGGTTTCCCCAGAGAGACCAATCCAGAGCATGGCGATAGCAATGGCCGCCTGCATGGAAGCCATAAAGATGAACGACAGTCGCCCTTCATTATCCCACGACCAAATATCAGCCGCCATTGGCATCTTCTGAAAAAACACAAAAGCTAAAACCAAATTCAACAGACCACCAACGACGAGTAACGTGCGGATGACGTTGTGCATAATGCCATTGCTCCTAACCTGGGATTGTGATGTTGCTTCATGTGCGTTCATTGTTTGTGCAGATAGCAGGGATATTACAAATACTCATAACGGATTGGATTAGCGCATGTCAAATAAAGCATATCACCGTTACCGTTTATCGTTCGTTTATGGCGCGTTTAAAGGAATTACCGGCGTATTACAGCCACAGCCCGTTTGAATTTACCCGCTAAGGCGCCGCGTGGATGCCATTATGTTTCTACAATGACCTAACCTGGAGGTTGTGGACGCAGTACATCGTTCCCCCTCCTCTCCACTCGTGGAGAGGAGGGGGCCAGGGGGAGGAGAGGCATCGCGCGCCGCTTAAGCACCAGACGCCGCACCATATTTTTCGCCAGCCGCAACGCCAATATGGCTGACCAAAATGGCAAACACGGCCAGTAGCGTATAGCCAATCAGCAGCGCATAGGCCCATACCGTGGCGGCGTCCAGCGCCAGCAGCGGCTGCCCGCGCAGCGCCTGCCAGGTGAGCAAGATCACCCAGCCCAAATAGCTCAAGCCGGCGGCCCAAACCAGCGCATAGCGTTGCCCCTCGGCCAACAGCTGCCTTGCCCGGCGGCGCGTGAGCAGCCACCCCAGCAGTGGTAATACCTGCAATCCATGCAGCCCAAAGAAGTGCGCCACCCGCAGATCGCCGCCCGCAGTGCTCCAGCCCAGCAGGGGCAGGCCCGGTCCACCATCGGCCACCCCCACACTGTGCGCGCCAATCGCGTTGATGGTTTCACCGGCGGCCAACGCCGTGGCCTGCGCAGGCGTGGGGCCAGCGGTCATCAAAAAACCGGTCACCATGCCCGCCAGCGAGATTAGCAGCCCCAGCCGCAAGCTCCAAGCAAAGACCCGATCCGGCAGGTGCTGGAAGAGCAGAAAAATTGCTGTGAGCAAATTCATAAGCGCCAGCAGCAGGATGAATAATCCCATGGTCGAAAAAACTGCGCCGTCGAAAGTAGTGCTCACATTAAAATGGCTGGCCACCCCGCGCACCACCTGCATCGTGATCAGCGTAGTCTCCGCCAGCAGCGCCAGCCCCGTCACATTGGCTGCTAATTGAACCCAGCGTCGCCGGCCCGACACATAAGTCAGGAACCAGCCAAAAGTTAGGCCATAAATGCCGCCCGAAATGGCAAACTTGAGCGGTTTGATCCAGCCGTTGATGCCGGTGATGATCTTTGGATCAACAAACATGGCGATCAGTATGATGGGTATGAGCAGAAAGTGCAGGACAACCGCCGTGGTCAAAAGGCGGTTGAAGCGCCAAGCTTTGTGCAGATAATTTGCGGGGGTAAGGACAGCGCGTTTTTGGTTCATGGTTATTTTTCTCCAAAATGATTGAATTGTTGCAAAGTGTTGGCAATATTCTCGTTTTGTTTACGTTGTACATTTAATGAACAATGTTCGGTAATGCGTAAAAAAAATTACCCTGCCGCCAGCCCCACGTACATAATATGCAAACTCAAGCGGTTAATCTGCTCAAAATCATATGGCATATGGCGCAAGTTAGTGACTTGCAACATGGCCATGCCGTGTACTTGGGTCCAAAGCGCATAAGCAATCTCGAATGCTCCATAATCAGCGCCCGTTTTGGCTACGCTCTCTGCAATGGCGCGTTCCACGCCACGCAGCAGAATCGAGAATGACGGTTCCGCCTTTAGATGGGCGATGGCCTCAGTCGAACTGGCCATATCACTATATACCCCAGCCAAAGGCGCCGTAGTAAACATGAGCAAAAAGAAGTCTGGATTCTGTACGGCGAAGTTGATGTAGGCCATGCCTAATTCGGTCACATATTGGGCCGCAGGCAGCGCTTTGTCTACGCGGTCTAGATAGCCCGTAAAACGCTCAAAGCCCTGCTCTACCACGGCCTGAATAATCTCTTCCTTGCTGCCAAAATACTCATACAGCGCGGCGGGGCTGTACTCGATGGCGCGCGCCAGACCGCGCATAGAGAGGGCCTCTACCCCCTTGGCGGTGATGATCTGACGGGCGGCATCCAAAATGGCTTGATAGGTGCGCTGTTGGCGCTTTTCACGTGGGCTAAGTTCTGTCATATTTTACATTTCCGAACAATGTTCAGTATTATAACAATGTTTTAATCATTTGTCAATAAGGAATTTATTTGCTGTCATCCGCCATATTTTGCAGTTTGTTGGCCAACTGTTGCAGGGCAGCCCGCGCTTCCGACGGACCAAGCACTTTTAATGGACAGTCCAACCCGGCCAAAAAATAGGCAAACCAGTCTAGACTCTGCACGTGGGCGCGCAGTAATGCGCCATCGCCATGCGCCTGGGGGGCGCCCACAGCGCGCGGGATGATGCGGCGCGCCTCTGCCACTGAAACATACAATAACACCTCTACCTGCCACAATCCCGGTGCTTGCGAAATTGATTCTTCAATAAAATCCAGCAGATCAAACTGGGGCGGACGCACAAAAGAATCCATACCCAATTCCACGTCCACTACACGATCCAGCCGGAAGGCGCGCAAATCCTGACGCAGATGACAATAGCCCGCCATATACCAAAAACCGTTACGATAGAGTACGCCATAGGGGTCCACCGCCCGTTCAGTTTCGGCGCCATTAAGGGCGCGATAGTGCAGCAGCACCGCGTGCTGCCGTTGAACGGCCTGGCTCAATATAGCCACCACTTGTTGCTCTGGCCCGCGGTCCGGCAGTTGCATTTCAACCTGAAGCACCTCTTCAATAGCATGAACGGGCGCGCGCGCCTCAGCCGGCAACACCCTTTCCAATTTGGCCAAAGCCCCTTCCACGCTGACTGGATCGATACCTAACCCCAGCCGGCGCGTTATCAGCAAGCCAAAGGTGATAGCCACTGCTTCATCCAGAGAAAACATAAGCGGCGGCAGCTTGTAGCCCGGTCGCAGCCGGTAACAGCCATGCCGTCCGCGCTCCGACTCGATCGGAACAGCCATATCCTGCAGCATGGTGATGTAGCGGCGCACCGTGCGTACATCCACTTCCAGGCGCGCAGCCAACTCTACACCGCTCATTGCACCGCGGGCTTGCAGCAATTCGAGTATGGTAAGAAGGCGAGTGGTGGGATGGTACATGGGATTTACGATTTACGATTTGAGATGTACGACTTACTTTTGGCTCCGTCATAGATAAAAATCGACCACCCAACTAAAATTGAACGTAACCCTTTTCATCTATGCCAACTGCGAGTATACGATTGGTTGGCGGCGTTGATTCGATTAGTGACAAGTGATGTCTTGGCGCATCTTGATGCAAAAGAGGTAAATCAGGATCGATCCTGTCCGCATGGAGTGATAATATCATCGCGCAACACAAAATACAACATAAGCGCGATGCCTCCGCCAACGAGGTAAAAGGAGCCACAAAATAATCATGTCAAAGCAAGCACTATTAATTATCGATGTTCAAAACTGCATGTTTGATCCACCGGAACCCGTATATGATGCAGACCAATTGCTTAACCGTTTACAGGGGTTAATCGCACGAGCGCGCGCTGCGCAAACACCGGTTATCTATGTGCAACATTGTGGCCCGGAAGGGGCGCCACACGCACCAGGGGCACCCGGCTGGCAGATCCACCCGGCCATTACGCCGCAATCGGGTGAGTTGATTGTGCAGAAACGAATGCCCGATTCATTTTACGAGACCACGCTCAAAGCAGAACTGGATGCCAGAGGCATAGGGCAGCTGATTATGGCCGGCATTCAAACTGAGTATTGTGTGGATACAACCTGCCGCCGCGCCGCTAGCGAGGGATACGCAGTGACGTTGGTGCAGGACGCCCACAGCACGTGGAGCAAGGAGGATTTGACGGCGGCGCAAATTATTGCCCATCACAATTGGGTGCTGGGCGACTGGTTTGCCAAGTTGGTTTCTGCCGAAGACGTTCAATTTTAGGTAACCACGAAGCCATTCCCTTCGACAAGTTCAGGGAACGGCTTCGTAGTAACAATATTAGGAGGGAAATTTATGGTATCCAGCCAAACTTATTGGCCAACGCGTCTGTTCGATCCCGAAGCTGATTTCTACAAGTTGTTGACGCTGCGCAATGAAATGGAGGCTATTGAGCCAACCGATGGCGATACAAGCGCAGAGTCTTTACGCTCTACGCTCAAATGGCATGGACATGATCCAGCGCATGATCGCTGGTTTGCCAGTACACCGGATGACCCAGATAAATTGATTGGTTATGCCTGGGTCTTTGCCCAATCGGCGGCGCGCGTAGTGGCCAACATACGCGTGCATCCTGACTGGCGACGGCGCGGAGTGGGCAGCGCGCTGCTGGCGCGTACAAAGGACCGCGCCCGTGAATATGGCGCCGACCACATGACCGAAGGACGCTGGGCCCACATGGAACCCGCCCATCACTTTCTGCTGCACCATGGCTTTACACCTGTAGGCAACAATCGCTTCTTGGTGGCATCTGCGGACGCGCCGCTGCCCGAGCCAGTCTGGCCTATTGGATATAGTGTGCGTCCGTTTGCCCAGGTGCAGGATTTAGCCGTGCTGGCCAGGGCGTGTAATCGTTGCTATCACGACATGTGGGGACATGCCGAAAACGATTCCACGGCGGTGGATGAGGCGCGCCTGGCCGCAGGTATGCGCGACGCGCCCGAGTTTTATAATCCTGACGCCATCTTTATTGCCTTTGCGCCGGATGGCGATGTGGCCGGCGTATGCTATGGCCGCGCCTTTGGTCACGAGGGAAATGATCCTGCCAGTGGTCGCCCCAAAAAGGTGGTAGATTCACCAGGCGTCGTACCGGAGTTGCGCCATCTGGGATTGCAGCGTCCGCTGACGCTCACCACAATGCGGTGGCTACGCGACAATGTGGGCGAGGGACCGATTGAGCTTTGGAGTTATGGCGACCGAGAGGAGGCTGTGGATATCTATGCCAAATTAGGGTTTGTATTGACGCCCAATCGACATCTGATTGAGTATCGGCTGGAGTTGCCTAATGCTGGTTGAGGATAGAGGCAAGGTTTCACTAGGTCTATGACACATGACCGAGCATTCCAGGAAATTTCGTAACTACCAACCCGTTCCCTTCGGCAGGCTCAGAGAACGGGTTGGTAGTTACAAAATTTTGAATACTTCAATAGTCACATGTCATAACTTGGGGCGCCTTTGTGGTACGGTCGGATCAATAGAGCCACGAAATCATTGGATTGTTTACCTCCGCAATCACTTTTGGCTCTTTTCCCAATTGCATAACCCACAGATATAACGTGGGAGAATCAGATTCCAAATTGCCTGTGGTAAACGCAATAAATGAGCCATCGGGCGACCAGGCATACGATAGACAGCCGGACTCGGTGATCTGCTCCAAATTTTGTCCATCAATGTCCACTATCCAGAGATTGGCCACGCCCGAATTGGCGGTTGCTGGCGATAGGAATGCCACTTTATGGTTATCCGACGAAATAATAGGCTTTAATGCTGATTGACCGCTGATTTGACTGGTCTTTTCGCTCTTTGGATCAAGTAGAAATATTCCCTGGGTCGCCGACAGCAATACGCCTGAATCATCCGATAGCCAGTCGCCTCCATTAGGCTCAAATCCAATAAAAGCGGAATTGTCGGCCAATGGCGTCATTTTATCGGTCTCTACATCAATTACACTTAGCTCCGTTAACTTGTTTTTATACAGGAAAACCAGAATTGAATTCCCATCTGCTGTCCAGGAAAAATGGGAAACGTTGCCATCCTTGGCAGCAGTTAGCGCAACCTCTTTGCGAGAGTCGAGATCAATTAAAGCAAGCGAACCGGTTTGGTTGATTGGATCGGCGGAAGGATACGTAATATACGCAATCCGGCGACCATTGGGAGACCAGATAGGCGACGATTTGTGTTCGCTGTTTTCCGTAAGCTGCGTTGGCGACATAACTACTGGCTCTATGCTCGATTGCTGGCTTTGCGACGCTGGAAAAAGGTTGTGAATCTCCGCGATAAAGAGCTGTGTATTTCCATCCTCATCGTCTTCAATGTAAGCTATCTGGCGGCGCTGGGGGGACCATGTGCGTTCCTCGCCAACCTGGTCGAGTTTAAATTGCTTGCCTGTATTGATCTGTGTGGCAAAAATTGCTTGAGCGTCGCTCTCATACGCGGCAAATGTAATATATGGCCCAGATCCAGTGCCGGAGACCGTTTCAGTTGTCAAAGCCAGATTGGGCTCTTCAGACGAGCTGGCATTGGAAAAGAAGGAAGTTGTTAGAAATCCGGCTACGCTAGAGACAGCCAGTAGCAGTCCCAAAAACATGACCAATCGCATTGGGAAGGCAAATCGGGATTTCTTGGCAGCAATTTGTGCTGCTATGTTTACGCGGGTAGTAGTGTTGTCAAGAGTTACATCGATCCAACCATCGTAGGCCCTGCCTACCTCTAATTTGCTCGCGTCAACTGTAATGTCCACTTCTACAGGTAAAAGCTTATCCTGGTAAAGCTGCTTTTGTTCGGAAATGGCGAACCATTCCGAGGGTTCACTGAGCACAAAATTTAACTGTTGCGCAACACCACCCATATTACCAATCTGGATGGTTACCGTTTCCCGCTCTCCTCGTTTTAACATCCCAAAATCTAGAAAGCTGTGAGATACTATGGGTCTAGGCGGATGCATGGCGGGGTCTTCGGCCGCCATATCGACATCCGACGCATAGGCGCCGCTAGTTTGTTCTCGTCTGGAAGACAATTCGCGGTATGCTTCGATGATCTCTTTCAGTTTATTCTCGGCAAATGACTTATCAGTCGGATCCTTAAAGCGGTCTGGGTGATAGACGCGCACCAACTGCTTGTATTGCCACTTGATCTGAGCCAGTGTGGCATTTTCGGGCAAATCTAATATGCGATAATAATTCTTCATCTCTTGCAGGACCCAGACAATTCATGCGACTGCGGTGGGCTCTTGAATGGAGCGTTTATCTGCGGTAATCTAAAACAGTGGGCTCCACTTAGCGCGATGGGGGAAATGTAGAGCTTGCGCAACGGAAACCCAGATTAGAATCATAACTTTCTTGTAGAAAGTTCTTGCGAACAGTTCCTCTTAAATAGACTGCTGTATCATTCCAACTGCCACCGCGCAATACTTTGGTGACACCCGAATTGGGACCAGTTGGATTTTGACTAGGCGCGCTCAGATAATAGTCCCACTGGTACCAGTCAGCCACCCATTCGCGCACATTTCCGGCCATATCGCTCACGCCATAGCCACTTGTATCGGCTGGGAATGAACCCACCGGCGCCACGTCCTTGAAGACGTAGTTATAGTTGGCTTGATTTGACGGTTCGTCATTTCCCCAAGGATACATTGTATTGTTGGGGCCGCGGGCAGATTTTTCCCACTCGGCTTCTGTGGGTAACCGTTTTCCCACAAAAGAGCAATAAGCCGCCGCATCTTCCCAGCTGACCCAGATTACGGGGTAGTTGCCATATTCCGAACCCGTATAATAGCGTCCAAAGTTGACCGAACGGGGCAGCCTGGGCAGCGTGCAACGTCCAGCCTGCACGCATTGATTATATTGGCGGTTTGTAACCTCGTATTGATCAATATAAAATTCATCAACAAATATGATCTTCTCAAACTTTTCATCGGGAAAACCAGCCGAATTCCCGCGAACATATTCGCCAGAAGGGATGCGCACCATGGGGGCTAGTTCAATATCCAGGTAGCTCTCACCTGACCATTCCTCAAGCGCAAATTGTGTGTTTGGGTCAAACCATTTCCGGTAAAGCCGATCATAGGCGCCGTCGAGCGCCATTTCTTGTAAGGTGAAGTTAACTAAGTCCTGAAAGCGGTCGTCATAATTTGGAATGCCTAGGCCATATGGCTCGCTAGTGAAACGTCCTCCCGTCACTTCAAGGCCGGGGTTGTCCTCGGCAAAGTGGGTGAGCGCCGCTATACCGGCTGTGAGAGCATCTACTTGTCCCGCTTTCAATGCTTCCAAAGCCTGAGGATGTTCTTGAAATGGTAAAATGTCAAAAGAGATACCTAACTGATTGGCTGCGCTTTGCATATTTTCAATCGCACCCGATCCCTGTATGGCCGCAATGACCTTGCCATTTAGATCGCGTAAATTTTGAATACTTGATCCCTGACGCACCAACAGGCTTTGACCGTCTTCAAAATAAGTTTGGCTGAAGTCAATCAATTCGTCGCGGTCGCGGCGATGGGTCATAGCGGCTGCGACAATATCGATTTGACCCGTTACCAAAATATCAATGCGATTAGCCGCTGTGACTGGCACAAATTCAATCGAATCGGCATCACCTAACCACCGTTTGGCGAACTCTCGCATAAGATCGACATCGAAACCACTGATCTGGCTTTCGGCATCTAAAAAGCCAAACGGTTTTAGATCAAATGGCACCCCCGCCACCAACTTGCCCCTGGCTTGAATCTCCTCCACCTTGGAACGCACCGGCTTATCTAAAGTTGTGGGTGAATCTGCCAGCGCGTAGGGCCAAATGCCCGGCAGTACTTTGATTGCATAGGGAGTCACATCATTACCAAACCATTTCTGGTAAAGGGCGTCATATACACCCTTTTGCTTAATGCCTTGCAAAGTAAAATTTACCAAGTTATTAAAGTAGGAATCACCAGACGCCAGGCCAAGCCCATATGATTCCGGCTCCAAAATCTGTTCGAGAATTTTAAAGTCGGAATTAGTTTGTAATTGTGAAAGCGCCACAAAGTTAGTGGCGATAGCCGAGACTTGCCCGGATGATAGAGCCTGCAGCGCACTTTCGTATGACGGGAAAGCCATAATTGTGACCGCAAGCCCATTGGCGTCTGCATAAGCTTGGAACAGGTCAATAGCAGCCGAATTTTGCAGCGCCGCTACATTTTGATTGTTCAGCCCAGTCAGATCGTTGATGCCAGAGTCGCTGCGTACCATAAAGGCTTGTCCGTCTACAAAGTAGGTTTGGCTAAAATCGATATCGGCCTCACGATCCTTGGTGTGTTGGAGCGCCGCCGCTACAATATCAACCTCTTGTAAAACGAGTTTCTGTACCTGATCTAGTGCGTTTAATTCGACAAATTCTACTGAAATGCCCCATTGTGCAGCCAAGGCCTGAATCAGATCGACATCGAAGCCAGTCACTTGTCCATTGGAATCCAAATATCCAAACGGGGGTAAATCTGTGCGCACCCCGGCAATCACCACGTTCCCACGTTTGCGGATGCGCTCAATGGTAGACTCGGTGGCGGCTTTTACATTGAGCGCCACGGTTGAATCACGATATGGAATCAGTAGGTAATCCGCGTCACCGGGTAGTACCTCCAGGGCATATGCAGGCTGGTTTGCCCCAAACCAACTGGCGAAGAGACTGTCATATGTGCCGTCGATCTTCATCTCCTGCAGCGTGACATTGACCAGTTCCCGAAAGGTGGTATCCTCTTGCGGCAGGCCAATGCCCAATGGCGCTGACACCACGGGGGGACCAAGATAGGATTGGCTAAAATCGATATGAGCGGCCCAGTCACGACGCTTTACAATGCCGCCAGCCATTAAATCCGCTGCGCCATCGGCCAATTTTTGCATGCCCGCATCTTTATTCGATTCCGCCACAAATTCAACTGCATCGGCATTGCCCAGCCAACGACGGGCAAATTCGCGTATAATATCAACGTCAAAACCGCTCCATTCGCCGGCGCCATCCTGGCTTCCCATTTGCGGAATATCGGGTGACATCACGGCAACCAAACGTCCGCGCTGAACAATTTCATGAATTCTCGATTGTGCCGCTTGCTGCATTGGCGTGGGCAAATCTTGCAGTGCATATGGCCATTCACCGGGCAAGATCTCAATGGCGTAAGGCTGATCGATGGGGAACCATTTTGCATACATCGCATCATACGCGCCATCTTGCTTAATGCTTTGCAGGGTAAAGTTTACCATATCGCGCAGGTACGAATCACCCTGAGGGATGCCAATGCCAAAGGGTTCCTGCGTCAGCCGCTCATTGATAATGCGCAGGCCAGAGTGGTCGGCCGCAAATCTGGTCAGCGCTACTACATCGGCCACTATGGCGTCAACTTGGCCAATTTGTAAAGCATCAATAGCCTGCGGATATTCGGGAAAAGACGAAATATTCACATTGATATTTTGGGCGGATATTAGGGCATCCAGTTGGTCTGATGCAGCTGAATCCTGAATGGTCGCTACCGTATGCCCCTCTAGATCTGCAAGCGTATTGATGCCAGAATTTCCGCGTACGAGCAGGCTCAATCCATTTAAAAAATAGGTTTGGCTAAAATCGATCAGCGCATCGCGTTCCCGTTTATAGGGCATCGAGGCGAATAGCAGATCAACTTCACCCGAAGCCAGGAGGGGAATGCGATTTGACGAAGAAACCCGTCGAAATTCAATCGCTTCGGCATCGCCCAACCAGCGCTTAGCAAATTCGCGCGCCAGGTCAATATCAAAGCCCGTCGGCTCACCGTTGTCGGCAATCTGCCCAAAAGGTGGGAAGTCATCACGCACGCCGACACGTAGGCGACCGCGGTTAATAATTCGTGTGACAATGGGGCCTTCTTCAACAACAACTTCTTCCTGCACTACCAGATTATTGGACGAAAGTACAAAGCGATCTATAGCCCATGTAGTGACTCCAATCGATATAAGAACCAACATGACAAGTCCAAAAATCTTAGGCTGCGAAAGATAAGCCATGTATTTTCTCCGTGAATAAGAGATTTTCTCCTCGCCATAAAACTAACGAGATAAAAATGATGAATATGAAAAACGGATAACTATCAGCCTCAAAAACATCTCTTTCTGTCGATATATTTCTTATAAAAAGTATATCAACTACATCCTGAGAAGGATAACAAATTACGAAATTGAGTGGTGTTACAGTTTTCTTACAATAAAAACTGCAATTATGAAAGCAAACGCAGCGGGGGCCGTATAAATCATCCCCATGTGAGAGGCATAACTATGCCGCCTTTAGTATAATGTAATTTCATGCTTTATACTACCGACAGAAAGTCGGATTTGAAAGTGTTCATCCAAAATTTTGACTTATCAAAATCGTTTTTTGCTCTTTCTGGTAAGTTGCTTCTTAACATATACAGAATAATATAGATAAACGTATTGCTTTGTAAGGAAAATGAAATATACAGGACGATCGCAGATTGATATACTAATCTGTGATGTTTTTCTGAAATCAGGCGCTATTGGCTTCCATGATGACCATCTCCTGTGCAACTTTTAAGAACAGAATCATAAGTGCCGGTCTTTTTTGGGAATCTGGCCCTGGCGCTCCTCATTGTTATCTACTAAAATTGAATTTATAATCAGTAGATAGCAACTGGCAGAAAGAAATAGAGCCGGATTCACTAATCGAGACCGACGCATAAATCGCCAGCACCGTTGCGGCGTACTACTGATAATAGAGTATTTATTGAAGTTTATTTTTGACAGGCTAAATTTACAAAGGAATGAGTATGCCTCTTGGCCAAAAGCAAAACCTGATCACAACGGTGATACTTGTCCTGTTTCTTATGGTGTTCGTAGTAATCACATCTTATTTCTTGGCGCTTTACATGCGCAACAGTCGTGAAGCTTCGGCCGCCGAACAATTGGAGCAATATTATGATGCCTTAACAGTTTTAGACATCGAAATGTATGATAATTATTATGGCGAGCAGGATACAAATGTCGTGGATCCACCCACTTGGACTGTCAAAGCCGAAACACCTGTTCTGATCAATATGCGCAATCATGGCCAGTTAAATCATAATTGGGCCATTGTCAATCAGGGAGAAACCGTGCCTGTGCCGTTTGCGGAAGGACAGGCCAGTTCTCTGCTATATTATCAAGCTGGTATGGTTTACGGCGACAATGAAACCACTTTTACTTTTAATGCACCTGGTCCGGGGATTTATCAGGTTATTTGTACCGTGGAGGGTCACTACCCTTCAATGCAGGGCCAGCTAGTTGTCGAGTAATCAGTAGCCCACAATGAGAAGAAATTGGGCCGAATTCCCGCCACAAGATTGCCGCCATAGAACCCAATACCATTGCAATGTACTGATTATCAAATCGTTCTTACAGCCATTATTAATGAGGTGCGTGCGACTATTTTAGCTCATCTTCGCGGTTGGCATAGATGAAAAGGATTACGCCTGATTTTAGTCGAGCAGCCGATTTTCATCTATGACAGAGCCAAGTATTAATGAGGGGATGCGTGTAGCCGGCCTCGTTTACCATTCACCGTTCACCATTTACAATTTACCATTATGATTTGTGCGGATTAGAAACTAGCCAAAGCCCGGCTCTTCGGGCAGCGGATAGCAGCCGTCAATGAGCTTGATTGGCGAGTCGTCGGGCAGCAGACCGCTCTCCATAAAGAGCGTGTTGGGCAGGGCGGCCAGCACGTGCAGATGAATGCCGCCGCCGTGGGACGCGTAGGGAATGTTGAAGGCGTCGGCCATGAGCCCGATTTCCAAACATTCGGTGACGCCGCCAGCGCGCCGCAGATCGGGCTGCACAATGTCCACGGCGCGACGCTCGAAGAGTTCGCGAAATTGGCGCTTGCCGTAGTTATTCTCACCCGACGCAATAGGAATGGTCAAGTCGTGGGCCAATTGGGCCAGCCCGGCTGTATCGTCAGCGCGCAGCGGCTCTTCAAACCAGTAGCAGCCCATCTCTTCATAGACGCGCCCGCGGCGCAGCGCCTCGTTGACGGTGAAGACCTGATTGGCGTCCACCATGACCAGCCCTCCTTTGCCCACAATGGACTGCACGCCCTCAATGCGCGCAACGTCCTCCTCCAGCGTGGGCGCGCCCACCTTCATTTTGACGCCGCGGAAGCCCTGGCTCATGGCCTTTTCGGTAATGCGCTTTAGCTCATCAATGGGATAGTTAAGCCAGCCCGACATGGAATAGGCCGGCACCATTGTGCGCTGGGCGCCCAGCAAGCGCCAGACCGGCTGTTCCAGCGCCCGGCCCATCAAATCCCACAGCGCAATGTCGATGCCGGAGATGCCAAAGAGCGCCAGCCCCTGCGCGCCGTGATAGTCGGTCAGCTTCCACAGCTTATCACGAATGCCGCGCACCAGAAACGGATCCTCGCCGATAATTTCCGGTCCTAGCACTTCATTAACAAAATGGGCCAGCACTTTGGGCGCCTGCACCACGCGGCCAAAATAGGTGTCGCTGCGGCCGGTGATGCCCTCATCGGTCTCGATGGTGATGTGGGTGTGGCCGCGGGCGTCCAGCCATTGCAACGCATCGCGGATCGGTTCGGCGCGCCGTTCGGCCGTAGCCGTGGCAGTGACTTGGGTAATTTTCATGGGGTCTCCCTATTCAAACGGCAAAATCCCCGCCGCATCCAGCCGCGCCTTGGCGGTGGCCATAATATCCGACGGCAGCGGACCGGCCTCGATCGCGGCAATATTTTCGGCCAGGTGGTCCAGGCTTTTGGTGCCAATGATGGTGGTGTGTAGGGCCCGGTGCGAAATGGCGTAGCGCAGCAAAAATTGGGCGGCGTTTTCGCTACGCGGGTAGAGATCGCTCAGCCGCGTCTGGGCCGCAAAATCATCCAGGCTGGCATACGGGTCAATGCGCCGCACCACGCCGCGGATGATCATGCCTTTGCCGCGGTTGGCCGCCTCAGTCATGGCGTTTTCGCTGGCCCGCGTTAGCGCCGAATACCAGACCTGAATGGCCTCAAAGGCATCCCAGTCGCCATCCAGATAGGGGCGCAGTTGGCCGTAACCGTGGCCGTCGGCGCGCCCGCTCATGCTGACGGCAATGTGGCGCACTTTGCCCTCCGCCTTGATTTTGAGCATGGTTTCCAGCACGTCGCTTTGGGCCAATTCCGCCGGCTCGGCGCTGTGGACCTGCCAGACATCCACATAGTCGGTCTTGAGCCGTCGCAGGCTGTGCTCAATGTTGTGGCGCACCTGGGCCCCGGTCCAGATATGGCGCGGTGCGTCGTCGCCGCCGGTATGGGGCACGTTGCAGCCGCATTTGGTGGCCAGGAAATACTCATTACGGCGGTGGGCAATAAACTTGCCGATTAAGTCCTCGCTAGGACCATAGTCGGGCGAGGTGTCGATAAAATTGATGCCGGCGTCCAGTACGCCGTTGAGCAGCCGCTCGGCCTGGGCTTCATCCACGTGGCGCAGCTCCATGGCGCCATAACCCAAGGTGGTGACTTGCATACCGGTGTTGCCAAAATTACGTTTTTCCATGAGAAGTTTCTCCTTTTTGAGTTGGGCAACGTGCGTCCCTAAAGTATAAACCTTTCGTAACTATCCAGGTACTCGAGGGCTGAGCTTGTCGAAGCCCGCCTGCGCCTTCGACAAGCGTTCGACTGAGCTCACGCCGAAGTCTCAGGCTACGGCTGGATCGTTACAACCTTTCTACTTTACCAATATCTCAAATAGGTGTTCCAGCGCCGCCCGCGGATCGCCACACAACCCGCCGTGCGTATCCGACGTTTGCAGCATGGTGCTGCGCGGGGCGGCCAGCCAGCGGAAGCGCTCCGGCTGCGCGAGCTGACCAATGGGGCCGCGGCCGGTGCAAATCTGTGGGACTAATTCCAGATGGGCCTGGATGAGCGTCACGGTGGCCGCATCCAAATTGGGCGCCAGGGCATAAAGGCGGGCGCGATTGAGCGCGACGCGTGCATCGAGAAAGCGGCGGGCGCGACAATAGAGCACCACGCCCACGTTGATAAACTCCTCTCGCTCCACGTTGGGCGCCACGCGCAGCACCACATAAATGTATGCGCTTCTGTCCGCCCCCTGGTCAGCCAATTGCGTCATGCGCCTTGATGGCCTCCTGCACAAATTGGTCCGACGCCAGCCGGTTGGTCAGATAGGCGGTGTAACCGGCGCGATGGGCGGTTGGATCACCGGCAAAGAGTTCTTCATCACCCAGCCAAATGTCGGGAATCAGCTCGACGATCTGGGCCAGCGCATCGGCGTTGAGACGCGCCCGCGCCGCCGCATCTGCATCCGCCAGGGCGCCGGCAAAGGGCAGCAACACGTGATCCTTGATCTGCGCAAAGGGCGACTGGCTACGCCCCAAATAGCCTTCCCACATATGGTGGAAATAGAGGGCGGCGCCGTGGTCGATCAGCCAGAGCGCCTGCTGCCAGACCAGCATGTTGACGTTGCGCGGCGTACGGTCCACGTTGGTGATGTACGCATCCAGCCACACAATCAGCGAAGCCAGGGCGGCGTCCGGCGGCTCGACCAGCGGGTCAAAGTTGAGCGCATTGGGCAGATAGCGCAGCCCCAAGTTCAGCCCTACGCTGGCCTCCAGCAGATCGCGGATTTCTTCGTGAGATTCGCCGCGCGCCAATTCAGCGCTCATCTCCACCAGCGCCAGTTCCGGCACGTTCAAGCCCAGCCGCCGCCCAATTTCGCCGCCAATAATATCGGCGATGAGCGCTTTGACGCCCTGGCCGGCGCCGCTAAATTTGACCACGTAGGTTTCGCCGCTGTCCGTCTCCATAATGGCCGGCAGCGATCCCCCCTCGCGCAGCGGGGTGACGTAGCGGGTGGCGGTGACGGTTTTTAGCATGAAGGACTCCGGGTGAAGATGATAAGGTGACAGGATGACAAGGTGACAGGATGACAAGGTGACAGGATGACAAGGTGACCGGGTGACATTGGCTCTGTCAAACGGGTGATCGTTATGCTAACACATGGAGGGGATGGGGGGTAAATCTTGGGGGGCGGAATGGAGCGACCATACTTTTTTTCGTTGATGCGACAAGGGTATCGCACAACGTTGTTGATACAGTGTTTTTGAAACCGTCCTGCATGATTTATCCGTAATGAATTTCGGAATCCATTGGAATGGGGTATAATTCCATATATTGTTTGTGAGATAAAGATTTTGCAGCGCTCCCCGAGCCTGTTGAAGGGAACGGTGGAAAATCATTATAATGATGTCTATAGCAGCGTAATTGTGTGTACCAAATGGGGTGCTATGGCGACAATCGAGATTGACCAGCGTTGGGTTGATGAACTACACCTGCTCGGTCACGATGCCGAGCTTGACTTATCCGCAGAAATCGAAGTCGCGCTGCGACAGCATTTATTCAAGCTGCGGCAGGCTAAGATCAACGCGCGTCAGTGGTACGAAGCCCATCATGGTGAGCTTGTTAAAAAATATATAGGACGATATATTGCCATTCACAATCAAACCGTCGTAGATACAGATGCAGATGGGCGGGCGCTGGCCAAGCGTTCGGCACTAAGTGGGGGCGCATTCCGCTGGCAATTATTCTGGTCCAAGAACACTCAACTCCGCCAACGCTTACCCTCCGCAATCCACGCTTTGGCGCTCGTCCACGAAACAATTCCATAGTATGGCGCGTCGTACAGTCAATATTTGGACCCAAGGTTCATTTAGCTCTGCCGGTCACCTGCTACATCTCGCAATTAGCCATTGAAATCTCTGGCCCAGACTTGAATGGCTGGTATGTTGTTGAGAGCGCCATTATCGATACTTCCTCGGCGCTCGATTGGACAATTATTCCGGAAAGTATTTTTGAGCCGAATTGATGCCTACGAATGTGGATCAAGCCAGATTACGCAGTCAATGGGTGAATCGCGCATCGTTTATCGCTACGAAATCGATATTCGGATTGCAGAACAAGATCTTCGCGCATTGGTTGTATCTGACGATATAGGTGACGAAGTAATAGTTGGTCGCAATTTGCTGAATTGGATAAAGGTGCTCATCGATGGCCCAAATCAGACTGTAGAGCTATTTACATAGAGCTACTGCCGTTCTTCTTTAACACCGAATAGCTTGCCAGGATTTTGCTGCCGAGGCTGCCGCACCGACGATATCGCGATATGTGGACTGGCCATGTAATCTAAAAGGAGCATCCTTTCTGCAGAAAGGATGCTCCTTTTCTTATCTAACCAGTGACCACTCGACCAGTGACCACCCGACTACAATTTACTTCATGACAATCGGAATGAACAGATACTCACCGGCGGTTTGGGCGCTGACCACTTGGCTTTCAATGCTGATGGTGACCGCAGCGCTGCCTGTGTTGCCGTTGCTGTCGGTGGCCGTGAGGGTGATCACGTGTGTACCCAGTTGCAGATTGTTCACCGCCACCGAGGGGCCGGTTCCCAGCGCGCCCTGTTTGTCGCTGGACCAGTTCAGCACTGAGTCATCCAGGCGGCCATCTTCCAGATCCAGCGCGCTGCCCTGCAGCACCACCAGGTTGCCGGCGAATTCCGTGCTGCCGTTAACCGGGTTGGTGATAATGGCTTCGGGCGCCTTGTTGGGAATGCTCACCGGGGCCGATTCGGCATAGCCCATGTTGACGCCATCGGTGGCCACGACACGGAAGACCGCGCTATCGCTGCCCGCAAAAGCGTCCACCGGCACTTCGTACGAGGTGCTGATGAGGCCAGTTTCCAGCAGGTCCCAGCTCTCGCCACTGTTGAAGCTGTAGAGAATCGTGTATGTCAGGCTGTCGCCGTCGGCGTCATCGCCAGTCCAGGTCACCATTTGGGTCGAGCCAGCGGGCCAGGTTGCGGCCTCGCTGGGGCTGGTGATGCTCACTGTGGGCGCATTAGCGCTGACCTTCTGCGTGGCCAGCACCTGCTCACCCTTGAGCAGCACCACATCGGTGGTCCCATCGATCCACGGCATAATTAAGGAGACGTCGGCTTGCAGCGTGTCCTCGGGCGGGAAAGGCGGCTCGTCGCCGTTGCCTGAATGGCCGTCGTGATATTCGCTCTGGAAGCTAACGCTAAAGGCTTCGGTGTAGAGAATTTCGGCGCCTTTGCGCAGCTCGACGGCGTAACCTTCGCCCGGCAGCGGATATTCGAGACCGGCGTCGATCTGATGCAGGTTGTACAGGTCGCCGGGGTGGTTGGGATCATAGTCCGGTGCGGCCGGGTTATAGATGGCGGCGTTGACCACCAGCGACTTGTCGGCGGCGCTGGCGTGCATGTTCTGCGTACCCAGGCGCACGCCCATACGGTCTAATGAAGCCGCACTGGCGACGGCATCCAACCGGGAGGACATATAGTTCCAGGTGAAGGGGGAAACCCAACCCTGTTTGGAGCCGCCCGCCGGACAGTAGCTCATTACGTCGTGCGTGGTGGTCGGGTCGTAGATTTTGCCCGTAATTGGATTGAAGCCAAATTCCTGAATGCTGGACGAGCCATACGGGAAGGTCGAGCTGCTGTCGCTGGAGCCGCACGAATCGGCCGTGTTGGTGTGCTTCACGTCGTAATCGTGGATCAGCTCGTGGGCCATAATCAGCGCGCCGCCGCCCGGATTATCGGTGCTGGTGCCGGGC
The DNA here is from genome assembly GCA_041391125.1 of Caldilineaceae bacterium. GTDB lineage: Bacteria > Chloroflexota > Anaerolineae > Caldilineales > Caldilineaceae > JACKBC01. The sequence goes on along the minus strand of JAWKON010000007.1, from coordinate 118,839 downwards.
CGGTCGGTGCCGATGCCCACCACGCCCAGACCACCCGCATGAGGATAGACCGGCATGTCGGCATGGCCACCGCTATAGCCATCATTGGGCGCCCAGCCGTAGACATGTTCGGCGCCGGTGAATGCGCCCGTGCCAAAGAGCCAGCTCAGCGCGTTCTGCATGATCCATTGCGAGTTCAGATATTGGATCAGCGCGTGCTGACCGTCGCCGCTGCCCAGGGAACTGGTCCAGTTCAGATAGCCGCTCTTGAGCGAATAGTCGATGCCATTGTTGCGGATGGGCAGCATCTGCTCCATAAAGTCGGCGCCGCCGCCATTGACGGCCCAGCCGCCGGCATACTGTGTACCCGAGTAGCCGGACGGATGGTAGCGCAACCGCTGGCCCACAATATCCAGCGTGGTGCGCTTGCGGAAGGTCATGGAGATGGTGCCAGTGGTTGGATAGCGGTTGTTCGACTCATTGGTCTCAGCGATGGTGTTGTTGGGGTCCACCTCGGCATAGAACGTGACGTTGACATCGTTGCTGAAGTTGACGTTGAAATAGATGTCGGCGCTATCGCTGTTGCCCTGGTTGATGGACGTGGTGGCCTTTCGCCGGAGGCATTGGCAATGTATTCGACGCCATTGGCAAAGATGTGCAGACGCACCGGCACATTGCTCATGCTGCTGCTCAGGAAGCCGCTGTATTTGAGATAGATGCGCCGTTGTCTTCTTGGCCGCCACCGGCAGCGAGTTATCCGGCAGGAAGCCAGCCCTTGCTATTGTCGAAGCACTGGATGCCCTGCGTGATCTCAATGCCATGAATTGACAGATCGGGCTTGAAGATGGGCGGCAGCGCCACCAACTGTTTGACCGGGAAACAGGGCGCCGCAATCACCGGGTTGGCCACAATGGATGTGCTCGTCGGTGTGGGTGACGGTGTGACCGGCGTGTTGGTCGGTGTATTGGTGGGCGGCACTGGCGTGTTGGTGGGCGTGTTGGTTGGCGTCACCGGGGTCGCGGTCGGTGTGTCGGCTGGCACCGTGGGCGTCGCTGTGGCCGGTGTATGGCGCAAAGTAGAGATCGTCAATATTTTCGCTAACGGTCGTGTTGCCATAGTCGAGCGTAATGCTGGCAATGCGACCGCCGGTGTCGTGGACGCCGATAAACTGCGCAAGATCTTGCGGCACATCGGAGCGGGCAATGCAGATCTCGTGGCCGGCGTCGTCGAAGGCGCAGCACACCGCCCACGCCACCGCTTTCGCCATTGCCCATGTAGAACCCAACAAAGCTCTTATTGGTGTCGAACCTTAATCACCATGGGGACGCCCGCACTGCTATTGGGAGAGACCGCGAAGTTAATGGCGTAATTGGGTGCAGAGTGCGGTAAGCTCGGCTCACTAGGATGCAAGCCCTGGTTGAAGATAATGGCCTTATTGGTCGCCGAATCTTCAAAGATGACGCCATGGGTGGGCTGATAGTGACTGCCAATAACGTCGGCGTCGCTCAGGTCGTCAAAGTTAATCAAACCAGCCGATGGAATCTCAGTTGAACTCTGTAAGGGATTGCAAACGGGCGCTGCTTGCGGTGCACGTGCTTTGGGATTAGCCATCACACCACTGGCGCTGTTGACCGTGGCCACAATATCCTGCGGCGGCTGCTTGGATGCCAGGCCAAAGTAAAATGTGTCTGTACCCGTGTTGCCGCCCGTCGGGCAAACGGCCGGTTTAAAAGTGAAGCGGATGCTGGTTCCCGTCTGTTCGGCCAACACCGGCGCAATGCTGCCCACGCCGCCGCCGGTCACCACAAAAACGTCTTCTATTTCATTGTTGCCGTCATAGTCCAGTTTTTCCACTGGCCCGCCAAAGTCAATGTCGAGTGAATCGACACAGACGACCGCCGTAGTGGCTGTGGCCTGACCTAGGTTGACGCGATATAAATAGGGGTAAAGGCCTTCCCTTTTGTCCCCGCTTCGCCAATGGGCCACTGGCGCGAAACCAGCGTCCCCAAGCCGGTGGCGCCGGGTACGGCAAAGGTGTCGGAGAAATCATTGACGGTGATTGTGCAGTCCACATCAAAAATACAGTTGATGTCCGGTGCGCTTACATTTACAATTTGCAGCGCCACATTTGGCGCCACAAGGGCGCAGCCAGCTTTTTGGGCGCCGGGGCAAACGTAATGGAGCCGGCGTTGCTGGCGCTGGTCTGCATGACGGAAACGGTCAGCAGCGCCAGACTCAACACGGCAGCCAGCGCGATAAAGAGAGCGCGATGCGATTTTGTTTCATTTTTCCCTCCAGAGGATACGTTCAATAGGGTACGGTAAATTTGCTGAGAAGCGTGGCGTGGGGTGGATGGTCAGCAATTGGTGGCGGGTGCAACGATGGTGGGGTATGATGGTGATCCCGCGCTTTGGCGCGATGCAACAACGGGTGACATAATCCTACTCCTTCTCTGGCGACATGTCAATGGCGTATAACTTACGCAATTCTGTTAAATGCGCGGTTGGCACAGATGAAAAGGATTACGCCTAATTTTAGGCGAGTGGTCGATTTTCATCTATGGCAGAGCCAAGTATAAAGAGCCAGATGCAAACATGGTTAAAAACGACGCTCGTGCGCCTCCTTGGCTTGCATAAGTTGTATGCCAACGACACTGCAATCTGCGTGTTGACGGGGTTTACGCACCGGCAAGCCGGTTGGAAGTAAGTTTAGTGGAAATGCGGCGCGCTTTCTATATAGGTATGTACGGAGCGGATGTGAAGTGGATCACAAGAGGGAAGACATGCGTTCGGTCTGTTGACGTGCTCCGAACAGTTGTGATAACATCCTTAGTTTAGGCGCACGCCGCCCTCCCCCCTGAACAAACTTATATTACCGGATTAGCAGAAACTGAGTTTTTGGCAAAAACTCAGTTTCTTATCCAGTAAAATAACATTGTCGTACTACTAGTTCGGCGACCGTGGGATCCGCCCCTCGCCGCCCATACGCATATTTTAGGAATGAATGTGATCAACGAATTTTCTCAACTCAGTTGCACCCCGAACTTGTGCAGGCGGTTGCCGCCTCGCGGCTACACCGTTTTCGCACGCCGATTCAAAGCGCCGTTATCCCCGTTATGCTGGCCGGGCATGACATTTTGGGCCAGGCCCAAACCGGCACGGGCAAGACCGCCGCTTTTGCGCTGCCCATTTTGCAAAATTTGACGCCGGGCCGGGGCGCCGTACAGGCTTTGGTGTTGGCCCCACGGCGTGAACTGGCTATGCAGGTGGCGCGCGCTGTTTATGAATACGGGCGCTTTCACGGCGTCACCGTGCTGCCGGTCTATGGCGGGCAGCCCTATGAGCGCCAGATTCGGCGGCTGCAAAAGGGGGTGGACATTGTGGTGGGTACGCCCGGCCGCCTGCTGGATCTGCTGCGCCAAAAAGCGCTCGATTTAAGCCACGTGCGCACGGTGGTGCTGGATGAAGCCGACGAGATGCTTAGCCTGGGCTTTATTGAAGATATTGAAGCGATCTTGCAGCAGACGCCCGCCGCGCGGCAGACCGCGCTCTTCTCGGCCACCTTGCCGCCCGAGATTCGGCGCCTGGCGCAAAAATATATGCGCGACCCGCAATCGATCACGATTGAGCGCAAGCAGCTCACAGTGGAGAGCATTGAACAGCGTTACTATCTGGTCCACGCCAGCGATAAGCTGGCCGCCATGACGCGGCTGTTTGAGGCCGAAGAGATCAGCCGGGCGCTTATTTTTACGCGTACGCGCGTGGCCGCCAGCGACCTGGCCGACGCGCTAACCGCCCGCGGCTTTCCCGCCGACGCCCTGCATGGCGAGTTGGGGCAGCAGGCGCGCGAGCGCATTTTAGAACGCTTTCGCCAGAATCAGTGCCAGGTGCTGGTGGCCACCGATGTGGCCGCCCGCGGGCTGGACATCGAGGACATTTCACACGTTTTTAACTATGATTTGCCCCAAGACCCCGAGGTGTATGTGCATCGCATCGGGCGCACCGGGCGCGCCGGCAAAGCGGGCATTGCCATTTCCCTGTGGACGCCCAGCGAACGCTGGCGCTTGCAGCAGATTGAAAGCTACACGCGCCAACCCATTACGCGCGGCGTGCTGCCCACCGCTGAGGCGATCCAGGAACGTCGCGAAGCGCGTCTGATCGAGCAGATGAAAATGTGGATGCGCCGCGGCCGCTATCGTCGCGAGTGGGAACTGGTGGCCGATCTGGTGGATGAGGGCCACGAGCCGTTGGAAATTGCGGCGGCCGCTCTCAAGTTGGCGCGCGGCGAAGAGCGGCAGCGCCCGATTATGGATATACGCGAAGTGTTGGAAGAGCGTCCCCCCAGGCGTGAACGCGGCAATCGGCAGTCGGGCAAGCGGCCCAATGGCGCCAACGCACCAACCTGGTCGCGCGACCGCGGCGGCGCCCAATCGCACGAGCCGGGCATGGTGCGGCTGGTGCTGGATGCAGGCAAGATTCACGGCGTACGCATCGGCGAAGTGGTGGGAACCATTGCGGCGCAAGCCAATATTCCGGGCAGCGCCATCGGCAAGATCCGCGTGCAGGATGCGCAGACGCTAGTCGACGTGCCGGAGCAATTTGTGCGTCAGGTGTTAGATAAAAACAATGTCTATCGCATCAATCGGCGCGTGGTTTCACTGGTGGAGGCATGATTCACGAGCATGGATCATAAACATTTGTTTAAGGTGGTCCAATACCCTCTTGACAAAATCCTTAATTTCTGACACAATAGCGTTTTCACTTTGCCCAGTAAAGTGAACTTTATTTGAAACTCGTGCTTTCTAAATAGCAATCCAACGCGCGAGTTTTCATGTGACCGCACCGTAATTATTCAGCCCCTCGAGGCTTGAGCGCCCAAGCGGTGCTTTGGCGCTCAGAGAACGGTTGATTAGCCACATCGCACCGTAGCTTTTGTCCTCGATGCACGCACCGCACCATTGACATCAAGCCAATCCGCGCCCGACCAGATGGCCCAAGCCTATGGGCCACTTTGTAATTTTAAAAGGTCGATTATGTCTATTCATCTAGATCAAGTAATCCTTACAGACAGTAAACTTGTAGACGATGCGGAAAGCCAGCGCATTGAAGTGGAATATGTACAGCGACTTTGGGTACTAGAGAGTCTGGATCAGGTCAACCGCGCCATGCAGACGGCGAATGATCTTGAGCAGATGATGCGCTCTGTGCTGGACGCGCTGCTGACCATCTTTCGCTGTGACCGAGCTTGGCTGCTCTATCCGTGCGACCCGGAAGCGGCAAACTGGCAGACAGTGATGGAACGCGCCCGGCCAGGACAGGCGGGACCGTTTCCCATCCAACAAGATATGCCCATGAATATTCAGCATGCGCACCTCTTTCAGCAGTTGCGACGGGATGGCGCACCAGTCCAATTTTCCGCGACTTCATTGCATAAATCACCGGCGGAAATGATGGCCCACTTCCAAACCCAATCGATGTTGGCGACCGCTGTTTTCCCGGCGGCCAATCAGCCCTATGCGTTGGGGCTGCATCAATGTGCGACAGCGCGCGTGTGGACAGCGCAAGAAGAATATTTACTACACGAAGTAGACCAGCGGCTGTCCCATGCCATCAGCCATTTTCAGGAAGTACGCAGCCTGCGCGAAAGCGAGCATCGGCTGGACGAGATCCAGCGCATTGCCCACGTGGCCTATTGGGGCCGCGAGTTGGATACGAATGGCAATACGCTTTCCGATGAAGTGTATCGTATTTTTGGCCTGCCGCTGGATAAGCGGTACGACAAGCTCGATGAGTGGCAGGAAAAGTGGGCGCAGATGATCCACCCCGCGGATCGACCGCTGGTTACGCGGGCCAAGAATGCGGCACAGCACGACGGCGCGCGCTACGACATGGAATATCGTATTGTGCGGCCCGATGGGGAGGTGCGCGTTGTGCATGGGCAAGGCAATGTGATTCACGATGAGACGGGGCGTCCGCGGCGCATGACCGGCATTGTGCAAGACATTACCGAGCTGCGCAAGACGGAGGAGGAGTTGCGCGCCAGCGAGTCTCGCTTTCGCGCCGTGGTAGAGCACGCCGCCGATGCCGTTTTTCTGCATGGACCAGGGGGAGTCGTGCTGGATGTAAACCGGCAGGCGTGTGAATATCTGGGCTATAGCCGGGATGAATTACTCTGTTTGCGCCCCACCGATTATGATGTTGAGATAACCGTGGATGGGCTTTGGCGGCTCGAGGCGCAAATTAACGCTGGGAAGATTGTCACTTTCGAAACCCACCACCGGCGCAAAGATGGCAGCCTATTTCCCGTTGAGGTGCGCACCCGCGCGGTAGGTCCAGAAAATCCGGGCGTGGCGGTGGCCATTGTGCGCGATATTAGCGAACGCAAGAAGGTGGAAGCGGTGTTGAAGGAGAGCGAGGAACGGTATCGCACGCTGTTTGAAGACAGCCCCTCCATGTATTTTACGGTGGAGGCGGATGGAACCGTGTCGTCGGTCAATCGCTTTGGCGCCGAGCAACTTGGATATGCCGTGGCTGAATTGCTGGGGCGATCTGTGCTAGACGTTTTTCATCCGGAAGATAGAGCCAAGGCGCTGGCGGCCGTCCATAAGTGCATTGCGCATCTGGGCGAGCTATTTCACTGGAGTTTGCGTAAAGTATGCAAAGATGGCCGCTTGATGTGGGTGGAAGAGACGGCGCGCGCGACGCATCGCGCGGATGGCTCTGTCATGGTGCTCATTGTTTGTGAAGATATTACCGAACGTAAACGCACTGAGCAAGCACTGGTTGAGAACCATAATCTGTTGACTGCCATTATCGAGGGGACAACGGATGGCGTTTTTGTCAAAGACCTACAGGGCCGCTACGTAATGATTAATTCGGCCGGCGCCAATTTCCTGGGCCAATCGGTGGACGAAATCATCGGCAAAGATGATCGAGCGTTCTTCTCCGAGGGCGCCGCTTCCAACATTATGGCCGATGATCAAAAGGTCATTGCCTCGGAGAAGTCCATGGTTTTTGAAATTACAGCAAACGCGGTCGGTATCGAGCGCACATATCTCTCTACCAAAGGGGTGCTGCGCGATGCCCAGGGCAGGATATATGGTGTTGTCGGAATTGCGCGCGACGTTACCGAGCTAAAACGGCTGGAGGAACAGTTCCGTCAATCGCAGAAGATGGAGGCGGTGGGTCGGCTGGCGGGCGGCGTGGCCCACGATTTCAACAACCTGTTGACCGTCATCAACGGCTACAGCAAGCTGATCCTGCGCACCATTCAGACCGACGAGCGCAACCACAAACGCCTGACCGAGATTCACAAAGCGGGCGAACGCGCCGCCGATTTAACCCGTCAATTGTTGGCTTTTAGCCGCCGCCAGATTTTGCAACCGCAGATTGTCAATCTCAATACGCTGCTTAGTGAACTGCTCAAACTGCTGCAACCGCTGATTGGCGAAGATATTGAATTGAGCCTGGCTCTGGGTAATGATCTGGGGTTGGTTAAGATCGACCCCGGTCAATTTGAGCAGACGATCATCAATCTGGCCGTAAACGCGCGCGACGCCATGCCGGACGGCGGCCGCTTGACGATTGCCACCCAGCGCGTCAATTTGGGTAACGATTATGCCGAGCAATTCCCGGAAATAAAGGCGGGGCGCTACATCCAGGTGACCGTCAGCGATTCAGGACACGGCATGGATGAAGAGACGAGGGCCCGCATCTTTGAACCATTTTTTACCACCAAAGGGCCGGGCAAAGGCACCGGGCTTGGCTTGGCCATGGTCTATGGTTTTGTCAAACAGTCCGATGGCCACATCGAGGTGATGACAGAAATTGGGCGCGGGACAACCTTCCGCATTTATTTGCCCCATGTTGTCGAAACATCGCCGGCCAATATGTCTCCATTAGAGATGGCCCAAATTCCGCAAGGCTCTGAAACGGTATTGCTGGTTGAGGATGAAGAGGCCGTGCGCGGTCTGGTCAAGCAGGTTTTGGAGACGGGCGGCTACACCGTGCTAGAGGCGCGTAATGGGCCGGAAGCCATTGCGGCGGCTCAACAATATGCACACCGCATCCACATTTTGGTGACCGATGTGATCATGCCGCGGATGAGCGGGCGTCAACTGGCCGACTATCTACTGCAGGCCCGGCCCGAGATGTGCGTTCTCTTTATGTCGGGCTACACCGATGAGGCGGTCATCCGGCATGGCGTGTCGCAGGCTGGCATGGCGTTTGTACAAAAGCCCTTTGACCCACTGCATCTGGCCAAGAAGGTGCGCGAGGTGTTGAGCGCGCCGCGGATAGGTGGCTGAGTTGATTGGGCCATTGTTAATGGCAAATTGCTAATTGTGGTAACTATTAAGCCGTTCCCTTCAGCAGGCTCAGGGAGCGGCTTAATAGTTTACTCAATGTCGTTAAGGCAGCACTGATCGGTGCTCAGTTTTCAGTGTTCAGTCGGGAAGTTCTCCCTGGGAACTGAGCACTGAGCACTGCTCACTTTGACACGAAAATCCTTAACTTAATGACATTGACTAGTTGCCCGTTGTAGAAAAGGAGCATGATTTGTTCCTTACACAGCCTGCTTGACCAAAGTGGCCTGGGCGTTGCCAAAGTGGGCGGCCGGCCTCCCCGGCACATCATGACAAGCGCGACAGCGCGCCTCATAGCTTTCGCTGCCGCCCACCAGAATAATCGGGTCGTCGTAGCGGGTGGGCGCGCCATTGACCAGGCGCTGGGTGCGGCTGGCCGGCGCCCCGCAAACCACGCAGATGGCGTTGAGCTTGTCCACGCGCTCGGCTAGCGCCAGCAGCAACGGCATGGGGCCGAAAGGCTCGCCGCGGAAATCCAGGTCCAACCCGGCCACAATCACGCGTTTGCCATCGTCGGCCATCTGGCTGCACACATCGGCAATGGTCCAATCGAAAAATTGGACTTCGTCAATGGCCACCACATCGGTTTCCGGCTGCAATTTCTCCAAAATTTCCTGCGCTGTGGCCACCACCACCACATCTTCGCGCGCAATGCCGTTGTGTGAAGCCACTCGCTCCAGCCCATAGCGATTATCGATCTGCGGCTTAAAAATTTGCAGCTTGCGCCGCGCAATTTCGGCGCGCCGGATGCGGCGCAATAATTCCTCGGTTTTGCCGCTAAACATGGAGCCGCAGATCAGCTCGATGGAACCAAAGGGCGGCCAGTGAAAGTGCTGTTCGTACATGGTGAGTCAATTCCAGGTCTAACAGGGTGAAAAGATGACAAGGTGAAAAGATGACAGGGTGAAAGGGTGGCAATCGGTAAAACGAAATCTTTCAAATCTGTGCAATCTGTTGATCAATATTCAATCTACAAAAATGAAAAGGGCAGAGACTTTTGCCTCTGCCCTGAAGAAGAGGCTGCTTATTGCAGCTCTTCCTGATATTTGGCCATCACCTCGGCGGCGGCGGCTTCGGGGTCGTCGCCGCGGGAACGGGCGCGGCGGGCGGCTTCATCAGCCTCTTTGCGCGCCCTGGCTTCAATTTCACGGCGGGCAGCGCCGCTTTGGCGACGTTCGAGCCGCTTCATAAAGCGCTCCACCTGGCCAGCCGTGTCCACAATGCGCTGCTCACCGGTGTAAAAGGGGTGGCAGTTGCTGCACACATCGGTGCGAATCTCTTCAATCGTACTACCGGTCAACCAGCTGTTGCCGCAAGAGCAAATTACGCGGGCTGCCGGGTAGTAGGTGGGATGAATGTCTGCTTTCATGGTTAGTTCACGTCTCTCTCAAATAGTTAACGAAGCTGCGTTCAAACCGACAAAAGGTTGAAGGTTGAAGGTGGTAAGTTGCGGATGCAGCGGAGCCTGTCCGTTCAACTTTCAACTTGCAACTTTCAATTTGCCAGCACACAAAACCTGCTCGATTTACGCCGCATCTTCGGGATAAACGCTGATCTGCTTCTTGTTTTTCTTGGCCCATTCAAATTGGACCACGCCGTCGACTTTGGTGTAAAGCGTGTCGTCTTTGCCAATGCCCACGTTGAGACCGGGCATGAACTTGGTGCCGCGCTGACGAACCAGAATGCTGCCGGCGGTCACCCGTTCGCCGCCAAAGCGCTTGACGCCAAGCCGTTGGGCATTTGAATCGCGATTGTTGCGGCTGGAACCGCCACCTTTTTTATGCGCCATAATTTTGCTCCTTTACAAGTACTCCACTATGCTTTCTATTCGTCGCCTGCACCGTCCACGACATCCGCTGCGGCATCTGCCGCAGACTCGGCCGCGTCTTGGACCACATCCCCCGCGGCTTCAACGGCGTCGACCACAGCTTCACCAGCCGCGTCCGCCACATCCGACACGGCCTCGACAGCCTCGTCTGCGCTTTCCATCACCAACGCGGCTGCGCTTGCTGCAGCAGCACCCACGGCCGCCATAGCGCCCATATCGTCCGCAGATTCCGCCTCTTCAACCACATCCTGCGGTTCATTCTTTGGCGCACCTGCTTCCGCCGCCTCATAAGTCTTGCCGCCAAAGCTCACCGACTCAATCTGGAGCCGGGTCAAGTATTGGCGATGACCTTTGCGCACGCGAATGCGCTTTTTGGGGCGATAGCGGAAAGAGAGAATTTTCTTGCCACGATGTTGACCGGTGATCTTGGCCAAAACGCTGGCGCCATCCACAGAGGGTTGTCCAATGGTCACCTCATCGCCATCGGCTATCAAAAGTACGTCATTCAGCGTGACCGCATCGCCAACGGAGCCGTCCAGCTTTTCAACTTCCAAAATTTGACCAGCCGTCACTCGATATTGTTTACCGCCGGTCTTTACCACTGCGTACATGCACGTTTTCCTTTCCGTCGCGTTCAGCAGGCTTATCCCGTTGAATCTTTGCAAAAGCGACATCTTGGCTCTGGCTTCAGCAAAATTAGTTAACCTTTGTGCATTGCCTGGCAGAGCGTTTGAAGAATCAAATTGAAATATTTTCGGATGCAACCAACTTTGGCCGCGACCACAAAGTATACTTTATGCAGCCATCAAAGGTCAAAAATCTGTAGGATGAGAGTTGCAAGTCAATGTCGTTAAGTTAGCAGTATTCAGTGCTCAGTTTTCAGTGGAAGTTCACCCCCTGGGAACTGAGCACTGAATACTGTTTACTTTGACACGAAAATCCTTAACTTAATGCCATCGAGTGGCGGGTGACACATCACCCGCTACCCGCCACCCGCCTCTTTTGCCAATTGGACAACAGCCTACCGAATGTTAGGTTGAATTTCAGTAAGCTATATCCACTATGAGCGTGGTTATCGATTCCCAGCAAAATCAGGCCGCGGCGGATGCTCCTGAGCCGACCGTGAGCGACGCTGCCCAGCGCGTGCTGGATGTGGCCGAGCGGCTCTTTATGCAGCGCGGTTACGCGGCCATTACACTGCGCGATATTGCGCAGGCGCTCAATATGAAGCAAGCATCGCTCTATTATCACTTTCCCGGCGGCAAGGAACAGCTTTTTGTCAGCGTTGTGCAGCGCGTGCTGGAACGGTACAAAGCGGGCATCAGCCAGGCGCTGGCGGCCCACAGCCCGGACCTGCGCCAACAGCTCATGGCTATTGCACTCTGGTTTGCCAACCAGCCGCCCATGAATATGCTGGGCCTAATGCACGCCGATATTCCGGCGCTCAGCCAGACCAGCCAAGCCGAACTGCTGAGCAGCGTTTTCACGGCCATGTTTGCACCCATCCGCAATACTTTTGTGGCCGCCCAGCAGCGGGGCGCCATTCGCCCGGTCGATCCGGAAATGATCACCGGCGCGTTTTTGGCCATCATGGACGGGATCAGCTATCGGCAAGCTCATTCCGACGAGATTTCACCCGAGGTAATGGCCAAAGAGATGATCAGCGTGCTCTTGGATGGCCTGCACACAGATCAGAAGTAGGTAAGCACAACAATGTCATTAAGTTAGCAGTTAACAGTCCCCAGTTTTCAGTAGTCAGTCTCGACGCACACACTGAAAACTGAACACTGAAAACTGTTTATTTTGACAAGGCATTTGTTTAACTTAACGACACTGAGAATTAACTTGCAGCTCTAAACCGGTCAGGTCGGCGAGACCTGACCGGCTTGGCTGTCAACTTATAGATTAGACCGGCAGTTTATAGATCGACAGTTATTGCGTGCAAAACTAGCGGCGTTGGCCGCAACGCAGATACAATTATTGCGTACTATATTGATGGACAAAACAAGTTATTTTATCAATCGCAATTGTATGAAATGAGGCAACGTCATGCGAAGGGTGCTGAGCACAATCCTCTTATTAATTATCGGCGCGGCAATTGCGCTGGGCGGCGCCTATGCGGCCGGGCTAATTCCCGCAGAAAGTTTGCAGCCGCCCACAGCGGGCGGGGGTACACAGCAGGGCGAAGCCACTCCCGCTGTGGATGAACCGGTGACCGCAGTCAGCTCCATTATTGTGGACGCACGGGTTGTACCCGTGCAAGACGCCAATTTGAGCATGTCGGCCAGCGGCATTGTGGAAGCCGTGCTGGTGCAGGAAGGTGATACGGTGGAGGCCGATCAGGTGCTGATACGGCTGGATGCCTCGCGCCAGCGCGTGGCTGTGGCGCAAGCCCAGGCTGAATTGGGCCGGGCGCAAGCGCAACTGGATCAGCTCAAGGCTGGCCCACGCCCGGAGCAGGTTGCTTCGGCGCAGGCCGCGCTAGATGCGGCCATGGCGCGCCTGGAGCGGATTACGGCCGGCGCCGAGGCCGGCAATATTGACGCCGCCCGCGCCCAGGTTTCGAGCGCACAGGCTGGCAGGGCCAAATTACTCGAGGGAGCTAGCGAGCAACAACTCATTGCCGCCCGCGCCGATGTGTTTAACGCCGAGGCCGAAGTACGCCGCGCGCAGCGCGCTTATAACGATGTGAAATGGCGAAATGACGTGGGCGCGCTCCCCCAGGCTGCGGATCTGGAACGCGCCACCAACAACCTGGAAGCCGCTCGAGCGCGCCTGGCCGATCTGGAACGCGGCCCCACCCAAGCCGATCTGTCCGGCGCCAATGCTCAGATTTGGCAGGCGCAGGCCAATTTAGACGCCCTGCAAGCCACGCTGCCCACCGATGTGGCGGCGGCGCTGGCGGAAGTGCAAAATTTGGAAGCGCAGCTTGAATTGACCAAGGCTGGGGCGCGCGCGGAAGAGATTGCGGCCGCGGAGGCCGGTGTGGCGGCGGCCACGGCGGCTGTGCAAAATGCGCTGGTGGGTCTGGCGGATACGGAATTGCGGGCGCCTTTTGCCGGCACGGTGGCGCTGGTCAACGTAAATCCGGGTGAACAGGTGACCGGCGGCCCGGTTATGCAGCTTGCCAACCTGGGACAGCTTCAGATCGAAACCGAAGATCTGACCGAGCTGCAAATTGTGGATGTTAATATCGGCGACAAGGCCACGCTTGAGTTTGACGCCATCCCCGACTTGCAGATCCAGGGAACCGTGGTGCGTATTCGCCCCCTTGGCCAGGACAACCGCGGCGACATTGTGTACACAGTTTGGTCTCGATACGCTGCAAACCGCCGCAGCTACTCGACCGGCACTCGCCTCAATGGATCGCCAGCCCTTAACTTGATACGTATGGCTACATAGTTACCCGCCACTCGCCACCCGCCACTCGCATTATGCTCTCCATGCCTCTCTATCTTGCTGTGAAAGAAGTGCTGCAAAACAAAGGGCGCTTCCTGCTGATCTGCCTGATTGTGGCCTTGATCACCACGCTGGTGCTCTTTATTGCGGCGCTGGCGGAAGGGCTGGCCGCCGCCAATAAAGAATACATTGAAAACCTGACCGGCGAGCTGATCGTTTTTCAGGAAAATGTCGAGCTTTCATTTCCATCCAGCCGCATTGGGCGTTCCACCGTGAGCGAAATTCGCCGCGTCGAGGGCGTGGCCGATGTGGGGCAGATCTCCTTTGCCAGCGGCGCACTGGTCTTTGATCGGGTCAGCCCAGAGGGGAAAACTTTGCCCATGACCGCCACGCCGCAAGCGTCGCTGGATGTGACGCTGGTGGGCGTAGAGCCGGGGCGGCCCGGCGAACCCGCGGTTGTATCCGGCGCCAATTTGGGACGCAGTCGCAGTGACGGCGTGATTATTGATGGCAATGTGGCGCTGCGCCGCGCCATCAAGCTGGGCGATACGATTACGATCAAAACCACCCAGGGCACCAGCGAAGAATTTTATGAACTGGTAGTGGTGGGGATTGCCGACAAGCTTCAATTTCAGTTTTTGCCCTCCATTTTTATACCCTATACCACGTGGGAAAAGGTGCGCCCGAAAGCGGCCAACAGTGTTGAAAATGATGAACTAGTTTCCAATGTGGCGGTAGTCAAATTGGTCGATCCCGGCCAGTGGCGGCCAATGGCGCAGCGGTTGGAACAGCAGGTGGACAAAGTCGAAGTGGTAGACCGGGTAACCGCCTACAAATCATCACCCGGTTACGCCGCCCAACAGAGCACCCTCGACACCCAGCGCTACTTTACGCTCTTTATCGGCATTCTGGTCATTGGCGGCTTTTTCCAAATTCAAACGCTGCAAAAAGTAGCGCAGATCGGCATGTTGAAGGCCATCGGCGCCTCTAACATGGTGGTGATTATATCGGCCATTGCGCAGATCATCCTGGTCAACTGCATCGGCGTGCTGATTGGCGCGCTGGGCTCCTATTTGCTCCAACTCAGCTTTCCCGTGGAGATCCCAGTCATCTTCACCGGCCGCGCGGTGGCGACGGCCATAGTTTCGCTGCTGCTCATCGGGCCGGTCAGCGGGCTGGTTTCGTTGCGCTCGCTGCTGAAAGTGGAGCCGTTGACCGCGCTGGGGTTGGCGCAGTGAAATCGTATTGCGTATTGCGTGAACTGGTTCAGATTATGGTTGGGCGGCTACAATCTTCCGTGATGAACATGCCACAAAACATGTTCCAAGCCCGGTACACGCAACATGCAATACACGACACGCAATAAACAGGAACCATTCCCTCTTGACTCCAGTACTCCAAGCCCAATCAGTGGCCAAAATATATGGCAGCGGACAGGCCACGGTGCGCGCGGTCGATGATGTATCGTTCGAGATTCGTCCGGGCGAGTTTGTGGCGTTGGTCGGCCCCAGCGGTTCGGGCAAGACCACCATGCTGGCCATGTTGGCCGGGCTGCTGACGCCTACGGAAGGCTCTATCTTCATCGGCGGCGAGCGGCTGAGCCAGATGAGCGAATCGCGCCGCACGCGCTTTCGCCGTCGTTCCATCGGCTTTGCTTTTCAATCCAATAATTTGGTCCCCTATCTGACGGCGCGCGAAAATGTCGAGCTGATGCTGCGGCTTAACAGCCGGCTCAATCGTCAGGGCAAGGAACGCGCCGCCGAACTGCTCACCCGCCTAGGCCTGGGCGACCGCATGGGCAACTATCCCAGCCAGCTTTCGGGCGGCCAGCAGCAGCGCGTGGCCATTGCGCGGGCGCTGATCCACGAGCCCAACCTGGTGCTGGCCGATGAGCCGACCGCCAGCCTGGATACCGAACGCGCCTATCAGGTTGTGCGCACCTTTGCCGAACTGATCCACGAGCAACAGCGCGCCGGCATCATCGTCACCCACGATCTGCGCATGTGTCGCTATGTGGACCGCGTCATCAGCATGATGGATGGCCGGGTCAACCGCATTCTGGAGGATCGGGTGGAGATCGATGCCTTGGCGTCCTTTAGCGAGGCGAGTTTTGCGCATTAGCCTGTTTGGCTGCCTCCCCAATTTGGGGCAATATCGCAGACCGCACCGCCTCTCCCTGATTTTGCGCTAAAGCGCAGAAATCTGTCCCTGGAGTTTGGCTTTTTGAGGCCCCCAAAAAAGATTTAGGGGGTCACACCCGCAGGCGCAGAGCCGGGAGAGGCACAATGGCGCGCCCGTGACAAAGGCCCTCCCGGCCCGGTCATGCCGCAGTTCATGCCCACTCCCCGCCACCCACCACTCGCCATTTGCGACGCCCCAATAGTACTATTGGGCTATATACGAGCGGTCTCCCTCCCCTTATAATGAATCTGGCCCATAGTGCGGCTGGGCATAGATGCGAACACGCTCGCCTGATTTGCACCAGGTAACGCCGTCTCATCGGTACCCACACCAGGCATAATCGGGTCAGATGTCCACCCCATCCACCACCCTTCACTTCCACATCATAACCATATCGATTCTGTAAGGAAGAAACCGCAATGTTGCCGACCTCACTGATGACCCGCATTCGCATTTCTGTCCACGCGTTGACCGTGGCCGCGCTGCTGGCCGGGCTGATCCCGCCGCCCGCGATAACCAGTCTGGCCAACGGACTTCTCCCCACTGTGCCAACCGCGCGGGCGGCCAGTGCGGCCGCGCCTGTCCATGCGCCCGCGGCTGGACCGCTAGCCCAAATGGTGACCGGCAGCAACGTGTTGACGATCACCAAAACGGTCTCTGGCACAGGCAGCGGGCCATTTGACCTGACAATTACCGGTCCTCGCGGCTACCTGACCAATACCACCATTGCCGCTGGTCAGACGCAGGTGCTAACGGGTCTGGCCAGCGGCATCTACACCGTTACCGAAACCGCCCCCGGTGACGGCTGGACGACGGTCTATACGGCTACCACTTCGGCAGGCTCAACAACCGGCGGCGCCAGCGCCGTGGTGTCGCTCCAGAACAGCAACACGGCCATCCCCTTCACATTACCGGCGCTGACGACCAGTCCAGTTGCCAGCGACAATTTCAGCAGCAACAGCTATAGCGGCGGCGCCGGCTGGAGCGGAGGCTGGATTGAAGATGAGAGCTTCGACGGCGCTGGTACGAGTAATGGCCCCTCTGCTGGGCAGGTGAGGGTGGTCAGCGGGGCTGCCCAGATCTTCAACGATGGACGCAGTTTGGCGCGCAGCGTCACCCTGCCTACGAACGCCTGCAGGGCAACAGTGAGCTTCAGCTATCGCCGCACCAATTGGACGACATCTGGCGCTTCAAACACCGTCGAGCCGTTGCTGGTTGAGCTATCGCTGGATGGGGGGACAACCTATGAGCGCTTCCTCAGCTTGACCAATGCTACCACCAGTCTCCAGACAGCCACAGCTGCGCTCCCCTGGCTGGCGTCAGCGATGTGCGGGTGCGTTGGCGCAGCCCCAATAACATGGATATCTCGGCCAGCGAGGGCTATTATCTGGACAATGTGGTGGTTAGCAGCCAGAGTGGTCCATTGTGCGGCACAGTTTATCACGACGCCAACAGCAATGACATGCAGGTAACCGATGGTTTGCTGTGGGAAAGAGGTGTTGTGCGACCCCGCGCCTATCGAAATCGGCAACCGCGTCTGGGACGACTACGACGGCGACGGCCAACAGGATGCGGGCGAACCGGGCCTCAATGGGCTGACCGTCAGGTTGCAAACACCCACCGGCAGCAACACCACAACCACTAGCGATGACGGCAACTACTACTTTAACGTCGAGCCATACACCGCCTACACCATCACCGTGGCGACACCCACCGGCTATCAACTGACTGCGTCCAATACCGCCGCCCTCGACGCCGCCAACCTAAGCAGCAACCACGCCATCAGCGACACCATCGACAGCGACGCGTTGCTGGTCAACAATGTGCCCACCATCCTCTACACCACCGGCGGTCCCGGACAGAACAACCACAGCCTCGACTTTGGCTTTGTGCAGCCGGCGAGTGGCCAGGTCGATATTCTAAACATCGCCCCATCAACGGTTACCGCCCACCTGGCCATCGATAAAGCGCTGGTCAGCCCGGCCAACGGCGTGGCCGCAGTAGGCGACCCCATCATCTTCAGCCTGACCATCACCAACACCGGGCCAGTCACCGTGACCGAACTGGACGTGAGCGACAACTTCGACCTCAACTATCTCATCTACAACACGGCATCCATTACGCCGGATGCGGTGGGGGCGGGGACGCTCAACTGGGTGGGGGCGAATGATGGCGTCAACCCCGCCAGCGGCAGTCTGCAAAGCCTGGTGCCGCTGGGGGCCGTGGCGAGTCGTTTGTGATTACCGTCGAGTTTGTGGGGACGAAACCGTAAACAACTGTGATTGGGCGCCAAAGAAAAAGCCGGGCATCAAGCCCGGCTTTTTCTTGCGCGTTTGGCACTTAATCATCACAGCCCAGCAACTCGGCCAGCACGGTGGCCACCCCATCCTCATCGTTGCTGCCGGTGATGCGGTTGGCCACCGCTTTCACCGGCACGGCGTTGGACATGGCCACGCCGAAGCCGCTGTCGCGCACCATCTCTACGTCGTTGACGTCATCGCCAAAGGCCACCACGTTGGCCATGCTCAGTCGCCAGCGCGCCACCAGGGCAGAAAGCGCCCGCCCCTTGCTGGCTCCCAGCGCCATAATCTGCACCAGCGAGACCTTTTCCGAAACCAAGGGCTGCACCTCTTGAAAACGCTCGACGTGTTCCCCGCTAATGCGCTGAAAATCTTCCAGCGCCACCAAAATTTTGGCCGCCGGCCGGTCCGCCACGCTGAGCAGGTCGTCCACCACTTGGGCGTCGGGGCGCCCCAGATCCTGATTGATGTAGAGAATGTCATCAATTTCCAAGCCTAGCCGCCCGCCCGGCGCTTCCTGTTGAAAGAGCGCTACCAGATCGCGCACCGTCTCCAGCGCAATGTCGTGACGATAGATCTCCTGCCCATTCTCATAGGCCACGGCGCCGTTGTAGCAGATCCACGGAAACTCGTGCAGATCATCGGGGATGCGGCGCGTCCAGCGTGGCGGCCGTCCGGTGGCGATGACCACGGGGCCTCTCGTCTCTCGCCACTTGTGAAATAGGTCAAGGGTGCGCGGCGAGATGGTGCGGTCGCTGCGCACAATAGTTTCATCCAGATCGACGGCGGCCAGCCGTAGCGCACCGCCGTTTGGAATTGCAATTGTCATATTGGCAACTTTCTTTCGGACTGAGATTTGGTCACAATTGTCGGATACGATTATAGTGCAAGGAGAGCGCTAATCCCACATTCGGGGATCAATGTAACTGAATTCACATTTTTGCGTACTGTATAATGGGACTCTGTTTGGGGAGGGTGTTTCTGTATTGCTTATTGCTGTATTGCTTATTGCGTATTTTGAGAGCAATACAGCAATAAGCAATACAGAAATAGGAAATGTCTAATCTGTACTTTATGACTGTTGGTTTTGGCTAAATCATTTTTGAGGTGACAAATGTTGCCCCCGCGCTGGCAAAAGGTATTTCGCGATCTCTGGTCCAACAAAACACGCACCATTTTGGTGCTGCTCTCCATTGCCATTGGCGTGGCCGCCATTGGCATGGTGATGGGCGCGCAGGTCATTGTGGACCGCTATCTGCCGTCGGCCTATGCCGCCATTCATCCCTCGGATGGGCTGATTTTCTGCATTTCCACCTTTGACGACGACATGATCCGCTCCATTGCGGCCATGCCCGAAGTCGAGTCGGCTGAGGGGCGGCGCTTTGTCAACGTGCGCTTTTTGGGCAAAGACGGCAACTGGTATAACATGCAGCTCAACGCCATTCCCAATTATAAGGAAATGGATATTAACATTGTCTATGGCGAAACGGGCGCATTTCCCCCGCCGAATCACGGTTTGCTGATCGAGCGCGCTTCTTTGTCGCCCGGGCTGGGATTGGGCGACGTAGGCATTGGCGATGTCCTCACCATCGAAGCGCCCAATGGCAAAAAGCGCGAAGTGCAAGTAGACGGCACCGTCCACGACATGAGCCAACTGCCGGCCTTTATCAACGGCTCCGGTTACGGCTATATCAATTTCGACACGCTGGAGTGGCTGGGCGAGCCGCGCGACTATAATCAGGTGGTCTTTCGCGTGGCCGATAATCGCAGTGATGCCGAACATATCAACGCCGTGGCCAAAGAGGTGCAGCGCAAAATGGAGCGCGCCGGCGTCAACGTGATCTTTGCCCTGGTGCCGCCGCCCGGTGAACATCCGGCCCAGAACTTTTTGGACGCATTCTCGCTGGTGCTGGGCGCCATCGGCGTGCTGTCGTTGGGCTTGAGCATGTTTTTGATCGTCAACACGCTCTCGGCCATTATGGCCCAGCAGGTGCGGCAGATTGGCATTATGAAGGCCATTGGCGGCCGCATTTCGCAAATTACCAGCATGTATTTTGTGATGGTGGTGCTCTTTGGCGTGCTCTCGATGCTGATTTCCATTCCGCTGGCGGGCGTGGGTGCGCTGGGGCTGGCCTCGTTTTTCGCCGGCTTCCTCAATTTTGACCTGGGCGGCTTCGGCTGGACCGCAGGTGGTGCTGATTCAGGTGGTCATCTCGCTGGTGGTGCCGCTGCTGGCGGCGTTGATTCCTACCTTTCAAGGCGTACGCGTCACCACGCGAAGCCATTGATGAACATGGTCTGGGCAAGGGGCGCTTTGGCACCAGCATGATCGACCGCTTCTTTGTGGCCTTGCGGCGCATCTTTCCCATGGGAAGACCGCTGCAAATTTCGCTGCGCAACACCTTTCGGCGCAAGGCCCGGCTGACGCTGACGCTGATCACGCTCTCGTTGGCCAGCGCCATTTTCGTCTCGATCTTTAGCATTCGCGCCTCATTGCAGCAGACGCTGGACGATGTGCTCAACATGTTCGATTATGATGTGCAGGTGGTTTTTGACCGTGCCTATCGCATTCAGCGCATTCAGGAAGAGGTGATCGATCTGCCCGGCGTGCGGGCGGTGGAGACGTGGGGCTTTGGTTCCACCCGGCGCATCCGGCCCGATGACACCGAAAGCGACAGCATGATCATCTATGCACCCGAGGCCGATGCGGAAACGCTCAAGCCCACCATTATTGAGGGGCGCTGGTTGCAGCCGGATGATACCAATGCCATTGTGGTCAATACCGACTTTTTGGGCAGCGAAGAGGATGTAAAGCTGGGCAGCACGGTCACGTTCGATATCGAAAACAAGCAGTCGCAATTTGTGATTGTGGGCATCTCGCGCTGCGCTCACCGGCCCCAATATCTTTATGAACTATGTCTATTTTAGTCGTTTGACCAACGATGTGGACCGGGCACAGGTGTCGCTGGTGCAGCTTGACGACCGCAGCGACGCCAACCAGATGGCGTTGGGCCAGACCATCGAACAGCGCTATCGCGACAGCGGCTATCGCGTGCAGCAAATGCAGACACTGGCCCAAGCCCGCAACATTATCAGCACGGTCTTTGATGTGATTATCATTTTCTTGCTGGCCATGGCCGCATTGCTGGGCATGGTGGGTGGCCTGGGTCTCATGGGCACCATGAGCATCAACGTGTTGGAGCGCACGCGAAATCGGCGTTATGCGCCATTGGCGCCTCGGATCGCTCGGTGCTGCGCATTGTGCTGGTGGAGGGCGTGCTCATCGGGCTGATCAGCTGGCTGATTGGCGGGCTGATTGCGCTGCCCGCCAGCCGCATTCTGACCAACGTGGTGGGGAACAGCCTGCTCAACGCCAACCCCAACTACATCTTTTCCACCAACGGCGCCCTGCTCTGGCTGGTGATTGTCGTGATTCTGGCCGGCATTGCCAGCTTCTTGCCCGCCCGCAGCGCCTCGCGCTTGACGGTGCGCGAAGTGTTGAGTTATGAATAAAAGTGTTGTGTGATGGGGAGGCCTCTCCTCCCCCTGGCCCCCTCCTCTCCACAAGTGGAGAGGAGGGGGAAAGACGCACAAAGTGCGTCAAGGGGGGAGAGGCCATCCACAAAAAAGGACAAAATTGATTCATGTTTAAGCGATTATTTGGCCGGGGTTCGGATAAAGACACAGTTTTGGTGGGGCAGTCTCGCAATGGCGCGCAAAGTGGCAACGGCGCCCGCAACGGCAACGGCGCCCAAGGGGGCCGCAGCCTGATCCATCTGGATCGCGTGGTCAAAGCCTACGAAACGCCCGCCGGTGAATTTTTGGCGCTGCGCGGCATCGATCTGGATATTGACAGGGGCGAATTTGTGGCGGTGGTTGGCAAGTCCGGCAGCGGCAAATCGACGCTGATCAACATGATCACCGGCATTGATCGCCCCAGTTCCGGCGAAATTTTTGTAGCGGGCACGCCTATCCACAAGCTGGCGGAAGGCCCCATGGCCGAGTGGCGCGGGCGCAACGTGGGCGTCATCTTTCAATTTTTCCAACTGCTGCCCATGTTGACCTGTGTGGAAAACGTCATGCTGCCCATGGACTTCTGCAACATGTATCGCAGCGGCGAGCGCCGGCAGCGCGCCCTGCATCTGCTGGAGCAGGTGGAGATGGCCGACCAGGCCGACAAGCTGCCGTCCGAAGTATCCGGCGGCCAGCAGCAGCGCGCCGCCATTGCGCGCGCCCTGGCCAACGATCCGCCACTGCTGGTGGCCGATGAGCCCACCGGCAACTTGGATTCCAAAACGGCCGACTCGGTCTTTCAGCTCTTTAGCAATCTGGTCGGTGAAGGGAAAACCATCCTCATGGTGACCCACGATCGCGAGCTGGCCGGCCGCGTCTCGCGCACCATCACCATTGCCGATGGCCGCATTGTGGATGGCGAACAGGAAGAAGCCGTGCTGGCCAGCATGGATCGCTTTGCCGATGGTGAGCCGGTAAGCGCGAATCACGCCGTGCCTACGCGTGGCGTAATGGCCGAGGCGCCAGAGTACGACGGCGCACATGGTTAATCACATTCATGGCTCTTGGGAATTTCATGTGGTTGACCCGCTTTGGTTTCGATGCGGCTGGAAAGTGCCCCAGCCTACTCAACCGCCGCTGATCTTTGTCAACCACATGAACTCCTGTTGAACCACATTCATTTTCAAACATCCATGACCACACAACCCGTAACTATTATCGGCGGCGGCCTGGCCGGCACCGAAGCGGCTTGGCAGATCGCCAGCCGCGGCATTCCCGTGCGTCTCTTTGAGATGCGCCCGAACCGTGGCACCGAAGCCCATTTGACCGACCGGCTGGCCGAGCTGGTGTGCAGCAACTCCATGGGCAGCACGCTGCCCGACCGTGCGCTGGGCATCTTGAAAAACGAGATGCTGGCCATGGGCAGCATGGTGATCCGCACCGCGTTTAAACACGCATTGCCCGCTGGCAGCGCGCTGGCAGTGAGCCGCGATGACTTTGCGCAGGAGATCACGGAAACGATTTATGGTCATCCTGATATTGAGGTGATTCGTGAGGAGATTACGACGATTCCCGACGGCCCCACCATTGTGGCTACCGGCCCGCTCACCAGCCCGGAATTGACCGGACA
Organism: Caldilineaceae bacterium; assembly: GCA_041391125.1. Lineage (GTDB taxonomy): Bacteria > Chloroflexota > Anaerolineae > Caldilineales > Caldilineaceae > JACKBC01. Next base: position 95,647 of record JAWKON010000007.1, on the reverse strand, counting down.
AATCCAGGCGCTGACCGGCCAATCGTACCTCTATTTTTACGACGCCATGGCGCCCATTGTGACGGCCGAGAGCATCGACATGTCCATCGCGTTTCGGCAGAGTCGCTACGATCGCGACAGTGATTTGGGCGGCGATGAGGGGGATTACATCAACTGTCCGCTCACCAAAGAAGAGTATGAAGCCTTTGTCCAGGCCCTGCTGGAAGCGCCCAAAATTGAGCTGAAAGCGCCAGATAAAGAGCTGGAGCGCTATTTTGAGGGCTGCATGCCGGTGGAGGTGCTGGCCAGCCGCGGCATACAGTCGCTGGCCTTTGGCCCCATGCGCCCCATCGGGCTGACCGACCCGCGCAGCGGGCGGCGGCCCTATGCCGCGGTGCAGTTGCGCCAGGATAATGTGGCGGCCACGCTCTACAACATGGTGGGCTTCCAGACCAATTTGCGCTGGGGTGCGCAGGCCGATGTGCTGCACATGATTCCCGGCTTGCAGGAAGCGGAGTTTGTGCGGCTGGGGCAGATGCACCGCAACACCTTTATCAACAGCCCCACATTGTTGAGTCCCACCCTGCAATTCCGCAGCCGTGACGATCTCTTCTTTGCCGGGCAGATTACCGGCACCGAGGGCTATGTGGGCAGCACCATGGGCGGGCTGGTGGCGGGCATCAACATGGGGCGGCTGCTCACCAATCAGCCGCTGCTAGAGCTGCCGCCCACCACTATGATGGGCGCGCTGCTGCACTACATCACCCACGCTGAGCCCAAAAACTTCCAACCTATGAAGGCCGCCATGGGGCTGCTGCCCGAGCTGCGGCAGCGCGTGCGCGGCAAGCAGCAGCGCTACGCCACCTACGCCGAACGGGCCCAAACCGATCATGCCGCCTATTTGCGGCGCATGAAATTTGAACAGGTATCATCAGAAACAAAAAGCCCCGCTTGAGCGGGGCTTTTTGTTTCTGATAATCATGGAAGATGGTGCATAGGCTATTGTCGCCTTGATTATTCAGCTGCGCCATCTTGATCGGTGGATTGATGGATTTGGGCTTGCTGTTCCAGTTTCTTGAGGCGCTCCAGAATCTCTTCCAAATAAAGCAAAATTTGGCCGATAGTTTGCTCCACGGTAATGGCCTCTTGCGCCCAACGCTTGATCAGAACGGGTAATTCGTACAGGCTCATAACGTTTCCTTTCGCTCCTTATGCGTAATTTGGTTCTGGTGTAACTATTCAGGTACTCGGGGCTGAGCTTGTCGAAGCCGCCTCTGCCTTCGACAAGCTCAGGCTACGGCTGAATAGTTACGTTCTGTTCACTCTTGGCGATGCGCGGGTGCGTGATGGCTTTGTAGAATTAGGAATGGGGGAATAGAATTGAAGATTGCTCAATCAAATCCACTCGATTGGACAAACTAAACGCGTTATGGTAAAGTTTGTTCAGGACAATTTATACGAAGACGTATTTCGATTTTATACGAAAGTTTATTATTTGTCAATATTTAAACAACAAAAAACGCGAGCTGGATACATGTATCCAGCTCGCGTTTTTTGTTGTTTTGCCGACCGAATCTACTCGTCGTTATACACAAATCCGGCGCGCTCGGCTACAAACGTCAACAGCTTGGACGATGAACGCTTGGGGGTGTAGGCCCCGGTTTCCCATTCACTGATGGTGGGCTGGCGCACGCCCAGTTCGCGCGCAAATTCGGCCTGATTCATGCCCATGTGGTAGCGCAGCGCCTTGATCATATCGGCATTCCACAAAATGGCGTTGCCCTCGCGCTGCACGCTGTAAATTTTGCCCGGCTTGCGAAAGGTGATGCGACCGGCGGCAAAATCCATCTCCTCTACATGATAGCCCGCGCCCATCCAAGCCGCGGCTTGCACGGCGCCGCGGCTGCGGTTGCTCCACCACGAGCGCTGGCTTTGCGCCGTCTCGGGCAAACGTTCGCCGATCAGCGCTTCAATTTCGGCCAATGTAAGCGTTAGTTCATCCTGCCCACTTTGGCGCAAGTAAAGATAAAGTGGGTAATATTTGCTGCCTTCGTTCATAATTTCACGGTCCCAAAATAGTGACGCCGTTGGAGGTCGCTTCGGCAACCCAGCCTTCTATGCCGCCGTAGCGGATCTGCCACCAGAGCAGATTATCGGCCTCGGTGGGGCCGCTAATGATCTCCACACTTTCGCCCGGTTGAGCCTGCGCCAGAATATCATCGCCCGGCTTGCCCAGATGACCGGGCGTGCGTCGAATGTTGACGCGGCTGTTGGTGATGTTGCGTACGCGCTGCCCCGGCTGAAAGAGGCCCGCAATGGGCGCCGCCGCGCTCTGCACCACCAGATTTTCGGGCGTGGGCGTAATAGCTGGTGGCGTCCATGCCGGGCCTCCCCCCTGAATATCGGCCAGGTTGATGTCATTGAGACCTAGGGCCATGGCCAACCCGCCACAGCTCACAAGCGCGGTAAAAACCAGGCCAAAGGTGAACCCTGGCCAAAAGAGTGAACGCGCTTTGGGGGGCGGCGCATTGGCTGGTTCTTCTGCAAATTCATCAAAAGGTTCATCAAATTGAAAACTCATAGAGACCGCTGAAACCTTCTGCGTTTAGGGCAACGTATTATGTTCATAATATAAAGACCTATTTTACTCCAGAAAGGTTCCCCACGCCATCTTAAAATAGCATAACAATCCAAGCGCTTCCGGAGCATTCAGATACTGCTTGCGATATCGAAGATAGCGCTTGAACCAGCAAACTATCCATATAAAACAAAAAGCCGATGCACGCTGGTTAGTGCGCATCGGCATAAAGGCGGCTAATGAAGAGCGAAAACACTCTGCCCAACAGGCATAAAGCGGCACTGTGCAAGCGTTTGCTGAGCCTGTCGAAGGCCGCTGTTCCCTTCAACAGGTTCGGCAAACAGCCGAGTAGTTATTCGAAGGAAACGGTTGCACAAGTTACCGTAAAGGTACAAAAAATTTCGTGCGGTCGGCAAGAATTTAGCTCAAATCACCCAGCACCCTCAGCACGCCCACTGCATTGCCTTGCATATCCATGCTGTTGTGTTGTAGCAGCACGGCGCACGTCCGCCCATCTTCCAGCTTGAGCGACATTTTCTCATCGCGGAACAGCTCCAGCATCTTTTTGGTGACATTGAGCCGCTGGGTTTTATACGTAATGCGCTGCGGCGCCGCCTTGTGATTGTCGTTCATGGTCACAATATTGACTTCATCAAAAACGCCCACTGGATCCTTGGCGCCGGACATATATAGCATGGCCTTCATGAAAAAGCGCTCCTTTTAATAATTAAGTTATGTAATTCGGCCTCTCCTCCCCTGCTCCCCACATGTGGGGAGCAGGGGGAGAGGCCACCCTAAGATACTTACAGTATATCACCCATCCAATATAGCCCAAAAATCAGGGCAAATCTACTTGACTTCCAGCCGACCCTGCATGACTGGGTAATGGCCGGGTACTGTGCAAATCACCGTATAAACGCCGGGGACGGGGGCCGTAAAAGTGACCGTTTTGCTTTCGCCGGCGGCCACAACGCCGGGGTCAAAGAGGAGCAGTTCGCTGTTTTGGGCGGCGTCAAAGGGGACGGGAACTTCCGTATCGGCCTTGACAAGCGCCCAATTGTGATCGACCGAGCCCATGTTTTCCAGATCAAGCGCCACCTCGGCTCCACTCGTCACGTTCCAGACTGGCGGGTTCACAATGTTATCCATCTTTTCGCCAAAATAGAGATCGTTCATCTCGATGGCCAGGGTTTCGGCGGCGCCCGCGCCACTTTCTGCACCTGTCGTTTCAGTGACGCTTTCGGTCGCGCTGATCGCGGTCGATGCGTCCACTGCCGCCGTTTCTGTAACCGCTGCCGAATTTGAAACTTCCGCAGTAGATTCTGCATCCTCGGCTGTTTCCACCGTGCTGGTCATCTCTTCGGTAATCGGCGCCGTTTCAGTCACCGTGTCTGTTTCAGTGAGGGAGACGGTCTCGGTCAAGTCTACAGTTTCGGTGATGGCGGTTGTCTCATCGCTTGCCGTCTCCGCTGCGGCTTCATCTGCCGCTGGCTCCGCATCTGCGGACTCAGCCGCGGGGGGCGGCGCGGTTGTCGCCGTGGGTTCGGCCGTGGCGGTCGGTTCTGTTTCTGCTTCGGCTTCTGCCGCCGCTTCGGCATCTTCTGTCTCCCCCTCCGCTGCTTCTGCCTCGGCGGCGGTGGGCGTCGGTTGTGCCGCCACCGCGCCACCGCCCGCTCCACTCTCCAATGCGGAACCCGGCGTCATGCGTGGAGCGGCAGTGGGGATGGCCACGCCTTCACTGGCTTCTTCGTTGGTGGACCGACCACATCCGGCCAATGTTAACGCCGCCGCCACTATAATGGTTAAGCAAATTTGTTTCATATTCTCACTCCTTAAAATCAGCTTCGAATGCAAAGCTGCGGTTTAATTTTAGGCGTAATCCCTATGAAAAACCACTGTCTTCACCTCAACCGCCGTATAAAACAGCTGCGCCGGAAACAAATGGGCGCTCTACTTCGTTCATTTCTTCACAAACAACTTGGCATTTTGCCCCTATTAATGGGTGCTGTCAATTTTTGGGCGCGCTTGTGCAGAGAATGATTTACATTGGTTAACATTGTGCCGGGCCTGAGCTTGTCGAAGGCAACGGTACAATATCGGTGCACATTGTAACCAACACACTCGCAGATATTACCAAATTCGGGCATAATAGCGGTAGGCTGCCACACGCACCCAGCAACCTGCCTTAGCGCAAGCAGTAGCATAGGCCTCTGGGAGAGAGAAAGAAAAGGAAAGTTTAACATGGGTTCATCATTAACGCTTTTTCGCCTATTTGGCATTGAAGTACGGGTCCACTGGTCATTTTTGCTGATTTTGGCCTATGGCGCCTTTTTTTACAGTAATTCTCAGTTAGGGCAGATTGGCGGGGCGCTCTTTGGCGTGCTGACCATTTTGCTGCTTTTTGTCTGCGTCACGCTGCATGAATTTGGCCATGCATTGGTCGCCCAATCGTATCACGTGGAAGTGCCGCATATTACGCTGCTGCCCATTGGTGGCGTGGCCAGCCTGGAGCGCATTCCCGAAAAACCGCGGCAGGAATTTAACATTGCGGTGGCAGGGCCGCTGGTCAATTTTGGCATTGCGCTCATTTTGCTGCCGCTGCGTTTGCTGATGACGGGCGACCCATTTTGGCCCGGCATCAGCACCTTGATGCGCCAAATGCAGGAACCCAGCTTGTCCGGCATTGTTACTTTTCTGATTGTGACAAATCTAACTTTGGGGATTTTTAACTTGCTGCCTGCTTTTCCCATGGATGGCGGGCGCGTTTTGCGGGCGCTGCTGGCCATGACCATGCCCTATGTGCGCGCCACCAATATTGCCGTATTTGTGGGGCGCGTCATGGCGGGGTTGCTCTTTTTGTGGGGTATTTTTGGCGGCGGCGTTTTTCTCATGCTGATCGCCTTTTTTGTCTATGTGGGCGGCGGTTCCGAACGACACGCTGTGGCCAGCCGCCACGTACTGCGCGACATCCAGGCGCGCGACGCCTTGACGCCCCAGGCCGAAAAGCTCTACACCAGCGAAAAAGTGAGCCGCGCCGTCGACTTGATCATGTCTACCTATCAGACCGATTATCCGGTCTTTGATCTGTCGAACAATTACGTGGGGGTGCTGACGCGCGCCCGCCTGGTCGATGCGCTCAAGACGGTCGGTCCCGAGGGGCGCATTCCCGATGCTATGATTGCCGCGCGGCACGTACCTGAATGTGCGCCCACCGAAAATCTGGCCGACGTGTGGGATACCATGCTTCAATATGGGGTGCGGGTGGCTGCCGTTAAGGACAATGGCCAGTTCCTGGGTCTCATTACCATTGATGACGTAACCGAGCTGTTCCAGGTGATCGGCGCGCGCCTGGATGGCGAATATCTGCGCCAGGGTTCTGGTCCGCAAGATTTTTCGGGCGGTAGATCATCGGGCGCGCCCGCGTCCTCCTCACATCAGTCGTCGGGTGAGCTTTAGGATGGCGGAGTTTTGTACAGAAACGGGCAAAATTTTTTACGAGGTTTTTGAAGCACAAGCGCCGACCACTGAACCCGCACCCACATTGACCCTGCTGCACAATTTTATGAGCACTGGCCGCACGGCTTGGGGGTCGATGCTGCCGGTGCTGACCCAATCCCATCGTGTGCTGCTGGCTGATGCGCCGGGTCATGGACGCTCCATCGGCTATCCGCCCGCCTTTGATCACCGGCAAATGGCCACGCAGTTGGCGGCGCTCATGCGGGCGGAAGGGGCCAGCACCGGGCATCTGGCTGGCTGCAGCGCGGGCGGCATGATTGCCCAACTTATGGTGCAACATGAGTTGGCGGCGCCGGCCTCGCTGACGCTAGTCAGCACTACGTACAGCGTGAACCCGCACACCACCGGCAACACCGCCGAAGTGACGCCCGAAAAATTTCAATTTGGCCATAACTGGATGGATGCCACCGCGCGTCTGCACGACCCGCATCAGGGCGAGGGCTACTTTTTTGAGACGCTGCTGCCGGCATTTCGAGCGCTAAATCCGGCAACCGCCATCGACCTGAGCCTCGCCGATCTGTCCCGGTGGAAGGCGCCGGTCTGCCTGATCCACGGGGCGCACGATGAATTTTTCCCGGCCTTTATTCCGCAACAAATGGCCCAAGTTCTGCCCAATGCTACGCTGCATTTAGAGCCGGAGCAGACGCACGCTTTCATCTTTCGCCAGGCGTGGAAGGTGCGCGATTTGATGGTAACATTTTTGAATCAATTGCCGCGTTAATCGGTCAGCAGCACCATATCGTTGCGGTGGACAACGGTTGGCCCATACGTATAGCCCAGCCGCTGCTCGATCAGCTCTGAATGGCAGCCCATGATCTGTTGCAGCGCCGGTTCGGAATAGGAGACCAGACCGCGCCAATTCTTCCCCGGCCAAATTGGCCACTGTCACCGTGTCGCCGCGATTAAACTTGCCGGCTAGCTGCACAACCCGGCCGGCAACAAGCTGCGGCCCCTTTGCAAAAGAGGCGCGCGCAGCCGTCATCCACCGTCAGCACCCCGCGGTTTGGGGCCGGCCCAAATCCAGCGTTTGCGATTCTCCAACGGCGTGGCCAACGCCGGAAAACGCGTCCCCACCGCCTCCCCCGCCGCCGCCCGCAGGATCACGTTGTGGGCGCGCCCGGCGGCAATCATCACATCGGTGCCGGCGCGACGGGCGGTGTCGGCGGCTTGCAGTTTAGTGATCATGCCGCCCACGCCCAGCCCGCTTTTGCTGTCGCCGGCCAGGGCGCGCAGCGTGTCGTCAATCTTGCGCACTTCGGGAATCAACTCGGCATTGGGATTGGTGCGCGGGTCGGCCGTAAAAAGGCCGGGCTGATCGGTCAGCAGCAGCAGCAGGTCGGCATTGACTAGCGTGGCCAGCAGCGCCGATAAATTGTCGTTGTCGCCCACTTTGATTTCAGCCGTAGCCAGCGCGTCGTTTTCGTTGACCACAGGCACAATGCGATTCTCGATGAGGGCCGAGAGCGCGTCGCGGGCGTTCAAGTAGCGACGGCGATTGACCACGTCTTCGCGCGTCAACAGCACCTGGCCCACGTGGATGCTGTAAATGTCAAAGAGCTGCTCCCACGTTTGCATCAAACGGCTCTGACCCACGGCGGCCAACAACTGTTTATTGGCAATATTGGCGGGCAGCTCGGGGAAATTGAGCCGCGCGCGGCCCGCCGCAATGGCGGCCGAAGTGCAAACGATGACCTCGGCGCCGCGGCCGTGCAGCTCGGCGCACTGGCGCACCAGCTCCAGCATGTGCGGGCGATACAGGTCGCGCCCGCCGCCGGTGAGCACGCTGGTGCCGACTTTCACCACAATGCGTTTATAGGCGAGGGTGTTCATAGAGATGATTTCTGTTGAAGTGCTGTAAAAATGGCGGATATTGCATAGGTTACTCAATGGTAAGGAAATTGTAGCACACACTCCATACGCGTGCTATACTATAGGATGATCGTGCGCATGGATATGATTTGTGAACAAACGGACTTATGAAGCGTAAGGATGAAGGCGAGCTGGCGCGACGCAATCGCGAACTGTTAATCTTAAACAGTATTGCGCAGGCGCTGCACCGCGAGATTGATCTGGATCGAGCGCTCCATGTGGTGCTGGCCCAAGTGACGGAACTTTTCAGCCTGCGCACCGGCTGGATCTTTCTGGTGCATGAGGAGACGAATGAGACCTATTTGGCCGCCTCGCTCAATTTACCGCCGGGGCTGACCGAGCATCCCGCGCTGATGGCGGGCGACTGTTACTGTTTGGACACCTATCAAGCGGGTGATTTGGCGGGCGCAGCCAATGTGAACATTATTACCTGTACACGGCTCAAGAAGCTGGTGAGCGGCAGCGGCGGGCTGCGCTTTCACGCCAGCATTCCGCTGTATGGCCAGGAGCGCAAACTGGGCGTGCTCAATGTAGCCAGCGCCGATTGGCGTAAGCTTTCCGACGACGATCTGCAGATGTTATATACTGTGGGCGATCTGCTCAGCATTGCCGTTGAACGGGCGCGTCTCTTTGCCCGCAGCACACAGATCGGCGCGCTGGAAGAGCGCAACCGCCTGGCGCGCGAAATTCACGATACGCTGGCGCAGGGACTTTCGGCCATTGCGCTCAAACTGGATGCGGTGGATGCGTTGTTGGAATATCGCCCCACTGCCGACGTCCCCGATGTGCGATTGAAAGAGAATGCCCACTCTGTACGTCAATATGTTAAGCAGGCTTTAATGTTGGCGCAGCAGAACCTGGATGAAGCGCGTCGTTCAGTGCTAGACTTACGGGCGGCGCCGCTGGAGGGACGCACGCTGGCACAGGCGCTGGAAGTGCTGGCGCATTCGACCGCTGAGCATACCGCTATGCAGATCGACTTTGCGAGCAGCGGTGACCGTCAACCGCTGCCCGTGCGGCTGGAAGTGGGGCTATATCGCATTGCCCAGGAAGCCTTGAACAACGCCTGTCGGCACGCCGATGCCAGACAAATTCACATCGCGTTGCATTACCAGCCCGATGGCATCACGCTGGAATTGTGCGATGATGGCCGCGGCTTTGACGTGGCGGAAATTGAGCAGGAGCGCTTTGGGCTAGTTGGCATGAGTGAGCGCGCTCGTTTGCTGGGTGCTCAGCTGCGCGTGGAAAGCGATGTGGCACAGGGCACGCACGTGCGCGTGACAGCGCCGCTGGCGGGTAGGTAACTACTCAGACTCTCGAGGGCTGAGCCTGTCGAAGCCCGCCATCCCCTTCGACGTCCCAAGTGCAACTTGGGCGCTCAGGGGACGGCAGAGTCGTTACGCGGGTGAAATGTAAATTAGATTGGCAGGAGATACGGATGCCGCGAACGTTACGTCTAAACGATGGCAGCTATATGCGCCGTCCAGACCTTCACAATGTGATGCACTATTTGAACGCCATGCAGTGCGTAGAGGTGGTTGGCTTTAGCAACATCGGCAAATCGGCCTTTATGCGTCTGCTGGGGCAAAGCGATGTGTGGGTGCAGGAATTGGGTGAAGCGGGTGAGAAGATTTTGCCCGTTTACATTGATTGCAACCTTATGCTCGATATGAGCGACCAGGGATTTTATGAGGTGGTTTTGCGCTGTTTGCGCGAACGCAGCTCGGAGCTGTCCAAACTGGACGATTTAACCCATGCCTATAATGCGCTGGTGAACGCGGCCAGCAGCGATTTTCAGATGCCGCTCAGTTTTAGCCAGGGGTTGAGCGCGGTTTTACAATCGACGCAGCGGCGGCTGGTGCTGCTATTTGATGAATTTGATGAGCCGTTTACCCAGATGGACCCACGCGTCATGCTCAATCTACGGGCGCTGAAGGACCGCCACAGCAATGATCTGGCTTATGTGGCGGCAATGGTGAAGCCTATGGGCAGCCACATCAATAACGGGGAACATCGCAGTGAATTTCGCGAGCTATTCAATCACCGCACCTGGCATCTAGCGCCGCTGACGCGTTCAGATGTGGATCGGGTAATCCGCGGCTATATGGGCGCCTATGAAGCGCGCTTTATTGCCAGCGATTTTGACTTTATCTATAAATGGGCGGGCGGCCATCCCTGTTTGCTGGAAAGCGCTTGCCGCATGCTCGACGAGGAAGTGGCAAACTATGCGCCCAACGGCAATGAGCCAGAAGCGCACTGGGAAGTCCATCGGCAGGCGGCCAAAAAGTTTCGCCACAACAGCAGCATCAACTATGAGTGCGCTAAGATTTGGGAAGGTTGCAGCCAGGCGGAACAGCAAGCCCTGCAAGCCTTTGGGGCGGGCAGAGACGACATCGAGGCCGAGGTGTTGGCAGGGCTCTACCGACAGCATATCCTGTTCCGCGTCGAAGGCAAGCCGCAATTCTTCTGCCGCCTGCTGGCTGAATATGTGCAGCGCTTGGGCTCACAGCAGCCGCCCGAATCGGCTTCGCTTTGGGTAAATGTAGATAGCGGTGAGGTGCTGGTAGATGGTCAGCCCATTGAGACGCTCACCAATCTGGAATATCGGCTCATGCTGCTGCTCTTCCAAAATGCCGAAAAGATTATCGACAAGTATGAAATTGTCACAAATGTGTGGGGCGATAGCTATATTAACGAGGTGGACGACGCCCGCATTGAAAAATTGGTCAGCCGTCTGCGCCAGAAGATCGAACCCGATCCCAGCAACCCCATCTTTTTGACCACGGTACGCGGACGCGGCTATCGTCTCCTGCTTTCATAGCTCAGTATCAGTACACCGCAACGGTGTTGGCGATTCAGGTGTTATTCTCGATTGGTGAATCCGGCGCCATCTCCTGCTGTTGCGATCTACTGGGCATGATTGTGGCTGTTTGTGCAAATTCGCACAACCAAAATTTGGGGAGGCAACCGATTAAGGCTATACTTTCATGGATAAAATCAATTCTGGTCTATCTGTATATTCTCATTTTTGGGATAGACGAAGAAGAGTAGTTTGCTTATCATCATATTTGAAAATGCCTCTGCGGGTATAATAACCGGCATTTTTAGGATAGAACGCAGCATGAAGGAGGGATTTCATGACAGATGTGGCACAGACCGCCGCTGGTGGGGCGGTGGGAAATGCGCAACAAGAGACCACAAACAAATTGATCTTTCGCGGCTCACAACGCAACCTGGTGATTCCGCTGACATTGCTCCTAGCCGGCCTGACCGCGTTTGCAATGGGCATGACGCGCACTTTTTATGGTGGCGCCACGGCGTGGACCTTTGTGATTTGGGGGGGGCTTTTCCTCTTTAGTGGTCTCCTCGATATATATCAAGAATACGAGGTCAGCGACGAAGGGATCGCCATCCGCAACCCCTTGCGCATCTGGACGCCCGATAAGTTTTGGACCTGGAATGAAATTTACCGGCTTGATGTGCTGGTGCGCAATCGCGATACGCGCCTGGATGACGCCGCCATGAATATCTATCATGAGCTGAGTGGTGAAATCATCAAAGAGCGCGAAGATCGCAATTTGGACCCACAACTGGCGCAAATCATCATCGAGCGCGCCAAGTTGCAGCCAGTGAATGCGGCCAATCCGGAAAACATCAACAGACTCCCGCTAAACCAAAAGGCTACGTATCACTGGACCAAAAGCGGCTCGCTGGCATAGGACGCCGACAAATTGCTCTATTTTGTGTAAGCCACATCCGCCTCTACCAAAAGAGGCGGATTTTTTATGTCCTCTTCGATAGTCGAATCCCCGCATCTGCCAATTGCGAGTTATTCCCATCGCTTGCAATGAGCAGCGCCCTCCCCAAGATCGCGTGCTAACAGATTTGACATTTTAGAACATTAGTTCTATATTGGGTATAGTGCTTTCCTAAACTTAATCAAATACCAGGCTCCTATATGCGCCGAATAGACGAATAGCGAGCCTCTTTTTGGCCTGGTTTGTTTGATGCATTCTGTTTCAGCCATGCGCTGTGTGTATACACTTGATGTGTATTCATGTACGATGGCCGATACATTGCCTATTGGCGATGCATGAAATAGCCGGGTCTTTTCGTTTGGAGTCGGAGAGCCAATTCAAATCTGATTGGGTTGACTTGAAAACATATTGGTCGCACGCAGAACACTCCATGTTTTCATAATACTCGTACTAGGGGTGAAAAGCGTGGAAATCTCCCGAACCACATTAGAAAAGCAGGCCGACCAATTGGAGGCGCTGCTGCGGCAACATAAGGTGACCGGTCGCATCCAGGGCGGCGTGGTGACCCACCGCATGATCCAGTTTGACCTGACTGTGGATGCCAGCCACAAGGTGCGCCAGATCCAATCTCTGGCCGAGGAAATGGCGCTGGCGCTCAAGGTACAGACAGTGCGCGTCTACCGGCAAGGCGGGCGCTTCTGCATCGAAATTCCGCTGGAGCGGTCGCGGTTGCTGCGGTTGTGGCCCTGGTGTCAAGAACTGGACAATGTGCCGCCATGCACGGCGCTCTTGGGCGCTGACGCCACTGGGGATCCGCTGCTCTTGAAGCTGAATGCGCCGGATGTTGTGCATGTGCTGTTGGCCGGGGCCACGGGCAGCGGCAAAACGGCGCTGGCGCGGGCGCTATTGGCCTCGCTGGCCTATTACAACCCAGTCTCCCAATTGCACCTAATTTTGATTGATCCCAAGCGGCGCGGCTTTGCGCCATTGGCCCAATTGCCCCACGCGGTGTACGGTGTGATCGACAGCACGGAAGGCGCCATAGATCATCTGTGCAATCTGGTTGCCGAGATGGAACGGCGTGACCGCACAGGTGTGAATCGGCCGGCGCTGATTGTGGCCATCGACGAACTGGCGGATCTGATGCAAACCGCCGCCAAACGCGTCGAACCGCTGCTCACGCGGCTGGCCCAGAGAGGGCGACAGGCGGGGATTCATCTGGTGGCTTGCACGCAAAAACCGTCGGCCAGCTTGATCGGCAGCGCCATCAAAGCCAACTTTCCGGTGCGGCTGGTGGGCGCGGTGGCCAGCCGTGACGAAGCGCGCCACGCAGCCGGCATACCCGACAGCGGCGCCGAAAAGCTCATGGGCCGCGGCGATTTCCTGCTCATAAAGCAAGGCGAACCGCTGCGTTTTCAGGCTGCCTGGCTGGGCGCCAAGGAATTGGAGAAGATTGTTCAGGCCACGCGAGCGTATTCGGAAGTAAGGATTAGGGAGTAGGGAGTAAGCAGTGGGGCGCCGCCTACTTCCTACTTCCTACTTCCTACTCCCTAATCCCTACTCCCCAAGAAAGGAGGCTCAGCACGATGAAGCGGATATTTAGCTTGATGCTCTTGATCTTCGTGGCGGCGATTGGCTGGCGTATTGGCGGCAGTTTGAGCAGCGACGCGCTGGGCATGGCGATTGGCATGCTCTTTGGCATTATGGCGGGCATTCCCACGGCGCTCCTTGTTCTGGCTTCCGAACGGCGGCGGGATCAGCCGCGTGCGGCCGGTGAAACGCCCAACGAGCGCGGTCGCTATAGTCATCTGCCGTATGCCCAGCCACCAGTAATCGTGGTGACCGGCGCACCCACCCAGTTGCCGCCGGCCACTCCCGTTCATCCGCACCAGGCCAACTACCCGCCGATTGGCAATCAGGGGGACTATTCCCCGGCATCCGCCCCGGCCCAACGCCGCTTTCGCATTGTGGGCGAACACGATGAAGCGCTGGATGATTGGTAAAATTCCCCGACGGCTAGCGTAGAGTAAAGCCAGCATCAAAACAACCCCGGCATCTTTTGGAGATGCCGGGGTTGTTTTGATGCTGGCTTTTGTCAATCGTCTGAATACCCAGGGCTCCCCAAAGCCCACCATCGGTTGAAACCGGTGGCTGATACGACAAACCGGCTTAAGCCGGTTTGCTTTAGCAGACGCCGAATTCATTCGGCGGTGTAAATTTGTGAAACGCGTCTGAAAGCAAAAACACGTACACCATAATTGACAACTGACCTGCTTGCCTATAGGATTGAGTTCAACAACGATTGAGTGGGAAACGCTATTTGGCGGTCGTGATAAAGTAACAGTGTTACTCGATAGAAAAACGGTTACTTTATACGGGGCCAGAGTATATTGGGTAGGAGGCATCGTGCATCGCATTCTGGTACGTGATATTATGTCGTCGCCGGTCGTGACCGTCGGGCCGGATCAGCTGGCCGTGGATGCGGCCCAGATCATGGAAGAGTTTTCGATCCGGCGCTTGCCTGTGGTAGACGATGACAATATTTTGCTGGGTATTGTGACTGATACCGATGTGCTGGAGGCCGAAACCGCCGAGCACGTCATCAGCAGCTATGAGCCAGACGTAGAGGCCGAGTGGCTGGCGGTGGCGGACATTATGTCCGATGAGGTCGTTTCGGTGAGCCCGGACTGTACGGTGGGCGAACTGGCTTCTATTTTCATTGCACATAAGGTGGGCGGCGTCCCTGTGGTCGAAACGTACGCCAACAAAAAGCAGGTCGTCGGTATTGTCACCGAAACCGATATTTTCCAAATGATTGTGGACGCCTGGCAAGCTGAGCAGCATCAAGCTGCGTAAACGCCACCCACGCACGATAGATTGGAGAAATTTGATGCATGTTTTGATTGTGGGCGGGCGCGGGCAATTGGGGCGCGCTATGCAGGCCGAATTGGCCCGGCAAACTGCACGCGCGGATGGGCGCGTAACGGTTTGGAATCGGCCTGAACACGATCTGTCCGACCCGCAAATTGCCCGCCAACTTGCCGATTTACGCCCAGATCTGGTCATCAACGCGGCGGCGTGGACCAATGTGGATGGCGCCGAAGCCAACCCGGAAGCCGCCAATGCCGCCAACGCGTTCGGTCCCCTTTATTTGGCGCAAGGTTGCGACCAATGCGGCGCAGCCCTTGTCCAGGTCAGCACCAATGAAGTCTTTGCCGGTGCGCCCGGCACATTTTATGGCGAAGATGATGCACCACAGCCCGGCAGCGTTTACGCCCGCAGCAATTGGCTGGTGAAACGAATGTGCGCCAACTGTTGGAACGTCTATACATTGTGCGGGTGAGCTGGCTCTTTGGTCCGCACGGCGTTAATTTCCCCTCTAAAATATTGGCCGCAGCGCAAAAGCATGGCGCGCTGCGCGTGGTCCACGATGAATTTGGCAACCCAACCTATGCGCCCGATGCAGCCCGCTTATATGGCAATTGGTGCGGACGGGACGCTACGGCATCTATCATCTGATCAACGACGGCTACACCAGCCGTTATAATTTTGCCCGCGCCGTACTGCACGCCTGCCACCGCGACGACATTCCCGTGACGCCCATTGCAGCGACAGAATGGCCGCGCGCGACCATGCCGCCTGCCCATGCCGTGCTGGCTAACGAGCGGGCCGCCACCCTGGGCATCACTTTGCGACCTTGGCAGGAAGCGGTGGCGGATTGGGCGCGCGCAGAAGGTATTTTTGAAGCAGAACCTGCTCTTCAGATATTGCCCTAGCCGCCCCATCATTTTTGAACCAGTTCACGCACTACGCAACACGCCTAAACCAAGGAGCCTCATGAGCAACGAATCTCCAAATCCTGCCAAGCGCAAATCGGCCCAAAAGCGCGTGCAGCAGCGTCAAGAAGGGCAAGCCAAAGTGGTCGCCGGCCCAAAATCCGCGCAGCAATCCTGTCGTCGCCGATGAAACGTACGGCGACTTGCGCCAGGACAACCGCGTTGTTATGCGCCACTCGATTGCGCTCAATATCGACAGCTTTAAGGCCGCCAGCGATGATTTTACACCGCGGCTGGCGCAGACATTTCCGCCGCTGCTGGAGGTGAACAGCCCTTTTCTGTCGGTGATTATTCCCAATTACAATGGCCGGCGCTTTTTACCGACGCTGTTCGCCGCCCTGCAAGCGCAGACATTTTCTGACTTTGAATTGCTCTTTGCCGATGACGCCAGCACCGATGACTCGGTGGCCTTCGTGGAAAACTTTGTGGAGACATCCCAATCCCCCAATGACGCCCAGCCGCTAGATGTGCGCCTTCTGGTCAACCGGCGTAATCTGGGCTTTGTCTCATCGTGCAATGCCGCCGCGGATGTGGCGCGGGCGGTGCTGGTGCTGCTCAACAATGACACTGAGCCAGAACCCACCTGGCTGGCTGAATTGCGCAGCGATCTGCGCCCATCCGCAAGCGGCGATTATTTCCAGCAAAGTGCTGCTCTTTGACCAGCGCGCGCGCCTGCACACCACCGGCGATCTATTGGGCATTGACGGGCTGCCGCGCAACCGGGGCGTGTGGGAAACCGATCAGGGGCAATATGACGAGCGGCCGGTAATCTTTAGCGGGAGCGGCTGCGGCGTGGCCATTCGCAAAGCCGTTTGGGACAGCCTGGGCGGTTTTGATGAAGATTTCTGGATGTATATGGAAGACGTGGACCTGGCCTTCCGCTTCAACTGCTGGGCTGGGAGGCCCGCTTTGCGCCCAAAGCCCGGCTCTATCACCATCTGAGCGCCAGCGGCGGCGATACGCTCTCCAGCTATTATGTGGGGCGCAACACCATTTGGACCATTGCCAAAAACATGCCGCGCGGCTATTGCTGCGCAACTTGCCCGCCATTTTGGCCGCCCAGTTGCAGATCGCGCTGGACGCTCTGCGCAACATCCGCGGGGAAGCCGCGCGCCCGGCTGCTGGGTCAACTGGCGGGGCTGGCCGGTCTGCCGCGCCAACTGCGCAAACGCCAACTCATTCAACCCCGCCGCGTCCTGGATGATGCTGAACTGCGGGCGCGGCTGGTGGATTGATGGGATACAGAAAACAGAATTAGGGATACGGGAAACGGCTCGTCGCGACCCCCGTATCCCGTATTCCCCTTTCAAAATGTTTCGAGCGCCACATAATGCTAACTGTTTCCCACCTGAGCGCGGGCTATGGCAAGCTGACCGTGCTGCACGAGATCGATGTGACGATTCCGGCTGGCCAGTTTACTGCCATTTTAGGCCCCAACGGCAGCGGCAAAAGTACGCTGCTCAAATCTATCTTTGGCCTCACCGATCATTTTGGCGGCCATATTGTGCTGCAAGGTCAGGCGCTGACCGGGCTGCCCACCGAGCAGATAAGCCGCCGGGGCATTGCCTATATCCCGCAGCGCCAGAACGTTTTTGCGTCGATGACCGTGCGCGAAAATCTGCTGTTGGCGCTGCGTCATCTGCATCGTGCGCAGGCGGCAGAGGCCATCGCGGAAGCCACGACCCTCTTTCCCATTCTGAGCCAGCGCTCCAATCAGCGGGCGGGCAAACTGAGCGGCGGTGAGCGGCAGATGTTGGCCATTGCCATTGGCTGGCTGGCCCGCCCGCACCTCATGTTGCTGGATGAGCCCAGTGCGGGTCTTTCCCCCCTTTTTGTCACTGAAGTCTTCCGTACGCTGCGCCAGCTCTGCGCGGCCGGCATTACGCTGGCCGTGGTGGAGCAGAATGCGCGCAGCGTCCTGCGCTGGTGCGATTACGCCTATGTGCTGCGCGAAGGGCGGGTGGCTTTTCAAGGGACGGCGCCGGAAATTCTGGCCGACGAGGAGACGGTGAAAGGGTATTTGGGCGTGGGGAGCGTGAGGAAATAAGGATATTGCGTATTGAGTGTTGAGTATTGGGTAAATCTGTAGAGTATCTAATTGTGCTGCGTGAAACTCCTGATGGGAATGCAAGTTTATTTGCGCTGCACATTACCCAACCACACGGCCCACAATACACCCAATACTCAATACTCAATACTCGATAGAATTCCTCCAACTAGCCAATCAAAAAGTTCCAAAACATATAGACAAAGGAGACCCTCTCATGAGCGAACAAATTGGATTTATTGGCCTGGGCATTATGGGCCAGGGCATGACGCGCAATTTGCTGAAGAAAGGCTTTGCCGTGCGCGTGTGGAACCGCACGGCCAGCCGCATGGACCCGCTGGTGGCCGACGGCGCCATTGCGTGCAGCAGCCCGGCCGAGGTGGCGGCTAACAGCGATATTATTATTACCTGCGTCAGCGACACGCCCGATGTGGAAGCGGTGATTTTGGGCGAGAATGGCGTGATCGAAACGGTCAAAAGCGGTGCGCTCGTCATCGACTGCTCGACCATTAGCCCACAGGTCACGGTGGAGATTGCCCAGAAGCTGGCGGCCAAGGGGGTCCACATGCTGGATGCGCCGATTAGCGGCGGCTCGGAGGGCGCGGCCAACGGCACGCTGAGCATTATGGTGGGGGGGGATGCCGCCCAGTTTGCCCGCGCCATGCCGGCGTTTGAGGCCATGGGCAGGACAATTACCCACGTGGGGGAAAGCGGCGCCGGCCAGATGGTCAAGCTGGTGAATCAGGTGCTGGTGGTGGGCAACTGCCTGGCTATGTGCGAGGCACTGCTGCTGGCCCAGGCCGGCGGGTTAGATCTGACCAAAGCTTATGATGCAGTGAAAAATGGCGCGGCCGGCAGTTGGATGTTTACAAACCGGGCGCCGCAGATTATTGCCCGCGACTGGCGGCCCGGCTTTATGATCGACTTGCAACAAAAGGATGTGCGGCTGGTGCTGGAAGCCGCCGATCAATTGGGGGTGCCGCTGCCCGGCACGGCGCTGATCTTCCAATTTTATCGCACGCTGCAATCCATGGGACTGGGCGCTGAGGGCAATCATGGGTTGGTCAAAGCGCTGGAGAATTTATCGGGCGTGCAGATCGGCGAGGCCAAGGGGTGAAGGGGTGACAGGATGAAGGGATGACAAGGTGAAGGGGTGACAAGGTGAAGGGGTGACAAGGTGAAGGGGTGACAAGGTGAAAGGGGATGTTCGTTTAGCCGCGCACCTTTTACCACTGTACCTATTCAGATGTTCTCTGAGCTTGTCGAAGGGAACCCGGGCTTCGACAAGCGTTCGACTGAGCTCACGCCGAAGTCTCAGCCCTGGATGGCCTGAATAGCTCCACTAAAAAGCTCGGACATTTGTCCGAGCTTTTTTGATGTTGAAAATAGACGCTAATTCAAATAGCTAAAGGGGTTGCGGGGTGAACCTTGATAGCGAATTTCAAGATGCAGGTGGGGACCGGTGCTGTTGCCGGTGTTGCCCACGGCGCCGATCTGCTGGCCTTGAGATACGTTTTCACCTACACGCACATAGAAGCTGCTTAGATGGGCATAGAGGCTGACAAACCCATTGCCGTGGTCAATAATCACGTGGTTGCCATAGCCGCTGTTCCAGCCCGTCTGGGCCACTACTACGTGACCGCCGTCTATGGCTTTGACCGGCGCACCTGTCCAAGAGCCAATATCAATCCCTGGGTGGCCACCCCAGAAACGCTGGGTAACCGAGCCGCTGGTGGGCCAAACAAAGGAGCCGGAACCCTTAGCCGCCGATGCCGGGGCATCACTGTAGGCAAAGACCTGTACGGCCACCTGCGGCTTGACGCCATTGGGAACGATCAACTGCGAGCCAGCCACTAGCGGCGCGTTGACATCGGTTATCTCATTGGCGGCAAAGCCCACAATATCATCAATAGAAACTTTGTATTCCTGGGCAATGGCAGAAAGGCTATCGCCAGCTTTCACGCGGTGCAAGGCGCCATCGACAGGCAAAATCTCAAGCTGATCGCCAATGCGCAGCAGATCGGGATTTAGCTCCAAATCGGGGTTGGCCCACTGAATCGATTCCGGTTTAAGGCCAAATTTTTGGGCAATGCCCATTACCGTATCGCCCGGTTGGACTGCATAGGATTGGATGCCGGGCTGCGGTTGTTCCGGGATAATGGTGAAGGGCACCACCGCGCGCTGTAGCGATGTGCTGGAGAAGGTCAAATTGGGATCTTGACCGGCCAGCATTTGTGAAATGCGCGTGACGGCCCCTCCAGTAGAGAGTGATGTGTCTTCGAGCGATGTCGTAGGCAATGCGCGAATGGAAATGTCCCAATTGGGAATTTCGATCCGGCTGATAAATAGAATAAAAGCCGCCACCACCAACACAGATAGATGCCCCGCAAGACGAACCGGCGTTACTTGATCGGCCAGCGTGCGCTGCACATTGGCCTGCGCAGACTGGAGCAATAGCTCAAGCGGCGATCTTTCTACGGTTAGATCTTCTGGGGACGATTGCCACGGAGTCGCCTGTGACAACGAAGAATGCGCAACTGCGGTTGATGACTGAAGGGGGAAACCGGAAGACGTATTTATTTGAGCAAGTGCAAGATTACGGCTGGGTGGTCGATTGTTGGTTAAGGGTGCGCCAGTTGATCTTACCGTGCTATCGTTTTTAGAAGTACTAGCGGATGTGGAACTATTTTGTAAACTTGCCGTTTGCTTCAGTGAGTTTTCGGTGTCACGCTCTGTTTTTGCATCATTGGAATGAAAGAGGAACCTACGCAAGGGAGGCTCTTCGTGACCGAACACCGAATTACTGTCTACTGACATACAATGTTCTCTCCGTTGTGTTAAGCTTTCCGGGGGCCCAAAGCATTTTTGGGTGTTGGGATGGGTCTTTCAACTGCGCTAATGCATAATGGGCGGCAATGCTTCATGCAATAATGGGTGATTGGAATAGATTATGCAATTCTCTGCTTGAACCCGCTAGCTCTTTGTCGGCGACAGCGATACGCCACGTATACCTAACACATATTCATTTATTAAACTATAAAGCGCATTATATTACAAACTGCGACTGCGCTACTATACTGCTACTATGCTAAGCTCTTACTCTACTAAAGTCCTATCAGACCAAATTCCGACTAAAATGAGAAGCACCCTGCTGAACTATGGCGCTCTGTTTTCTCATCCCGTGTTTAGCGAGTCTATCCTGCCAGAACCATAATTTTATACAACATTACACAGAATCAATTGCTTAATCTGGCGCGGATTATAGCATGTTCACCAATTTACGCAAAGTTGAATTTAGGGGATATGCTGTGGATAACCAGTAAAATAGCCTTCAAAAAAGCCTTTGCGCATATCACGTAGGCGTCCCGTAGGTCATCCGTCAGAAAAAGAGGGCATTTCTGTGCAGAAGATGCCCTCAGCTAGTGCGTGTGTACCTATTCTATTACCGAGTAAGCGTATCCAAGAACTCGCGATTGGTGCGTGTGCGGCTCAAACGCTCAATAATTGGCAGCAGCGCATCGTGGCCGCCACCCATGGCGTCGATCATGCGGCGCAGCGTATACACTTTGGCCAGCGTTTCCGAATCCATCATCTTCTCCTCGGCGCGGGTGCTGCTGCGCTCGATGTCAATGGCCGGGAAGATGCGGCGCTCGGCCAGCCGGCGGCTCAACTGGATTTCCATGTTGCCGGTGCCTTTGAATTCTTCATAGATCACATCATCCATACGGCTGCCGGTATCGACCAGCGTAGTAGCAATAATGGTCAAGCTGCCCCCCTCTTCCAAATTACGGGCGGCGCCAAAGAAGCGTTTGGGTGGATAGAGCGCGGCCGGATCGATACCACCGGAGAGCGTGCGGCCAGAAGGCGGCACGGTCAGGTTATAGGCGCGGGTCAGGCGCGTAATGCTATCCAGCAGGATGACTACATCTTTGTCACCTTCCACCAGGCGCTTGGCGCGTTCTAACGCCATTTCGGCCACGCGCACGTGATTTTGCACCGGCTCGTCAAAAGTGCTGCTCACCACTTCCGCATCCACCGAGCGATCCACGTCGGTCACCTCTTCGGGGCGCTCACCGATCAGCACGACCATCATGTGAATGTCGTCGTAATTTTCGGTGATGCCATTGGCAATGCGCTTGAGTACGGTGGTCTTACCGGCTTTAGGTGGACTCACGATCAGCCCTCTCTGCCCGCGGCCGATGGGTGAAAGTATGTCGATCAGGCGCGTGGAAAGCAGGTTCGGGCGCGTTTCCAGCATGATTTGCTGATTGGGAAAAATCGGGGTCAATTTATCAAAATGCGGGCGGCGCTTGGCTTCTTCGGGATCCAGCCCATTTACCGCCTCGACCTTCAGCAAACCGTGATATTTCTCCGTGTCCTTGGGCGGACGCACTTGCCCAATCACATGATCGCCGGTACGCAGACCAAAGCGTCGAATCTGGCTTTGGCTTACATACACATCTTCGGGGCCGGGCAGCAGATGATCGCTGCGCAGAAAGCCAATGCCATCCTGCACAATTTCTAATATGCCGCCGCCAAAAATGTAACCCTGCTTTTCGGCGTTGCCGCGCAACAGGCGCATCACCAGATCATATTTCTTCAAGCGCGTATAGCCCGTAATGTCCATCGAGCGGGCAATGTCGCGCAACTCGGTCAAACTCAATGCGTCCAGTTGCGCAATATTCATTGAGTTTGTTTTATCAATACGTCCATTTTTTGAAGTAGCCATGACTCTCGATCCTTTAGGATTTTTTGAACAACTTTCACGTAATACTATTTTTTTTGATTTATAACTACTCTGCCCCTCGAGGACTAAGCCTGTCGAAGGCCGGTGTTCCCTTCGACAGGCTCAGGAAACGGCTGAGTAGTTACTTTTTGTTTTTAAATAAGGGTTGACGCCAGCTATCGCTTGGAACCGTGGGCAGACACGCCACCACACGGATTTCCAGTAGCCAAATGTTTTGAACGATTTACAATATTGAAGTGACGATGAGGCTTTTATAATGGCTACAGAGGCTGACGATATTGACGTCCTATATGGGTGCTTACGATTGGGCAATCAAACTGGTGCTGCATGAGAACAGGGTTGAAGTTTACACTGACAGCGCAGAAAATCTCATGTTCTCAGGTCTACTATCTGATACCGCGGTTGAAATCAAAACCAGAGTTTGCCTTGGTTGATACACGGAATCAGAAAACTCCGATTTGATTCAGGGCGCAGATGATGGTTGGGTGACTTCTATTGCCTGTCCAAAGTAATTATGATTCAGTGTGGGCCAGAAGCAGCTGATTAATTGCGGAAAATTCGAGGCGATTATGCGAATAAGGTTTGCGTTTACTCCAACTCCATGTATACTTGGAAACCAACTGCACTCTGCACGCCGACCAGCAGCCAGAATCACCTGCTGCGCCGCTGCAACGAAATACAAACTCTTCGCTACTATTCCAACTTCGTCGTACTATTCGTAATACTGATTGAGAGATTATCGCTGTAGGCGAAGGTCAATCTGGGGATAGCGAATATCGGTCGAGGGTCCAGGGCTATTGAGTCAGCAATGCTTTGACCGATAGCGACGCGCCAAGCACTAGTTGTCGTATTATAACAAGGGTTGCCCATCTAGTCAACTACTTAACATGCTGAAAATGTTACAGTTTTGTCAGATTTGGGCCAATTCATACCAAACGTAGGGGAATCATCGTGGAAGAGACCATAAAGCTAGATCAATTTCTCAAATTGGCGCAGGTAGTCCATTCAGGTGGCGAAGCCAAGCAGTTGATTCGCGCCGGTTTTGTCATGGTTAATGGCGAAGTGGAAACGCGCCGCGGGCGCAAACTGCGTCCAGGCGACGTCGTCACCGTGGAAGATGAAGAACTGATTGTGGAATCGAGCGATGAGGAATAACGCCTGAGACAGTTCGAGGCCTGAGCTTGTCGAAGGCCTCGAACTGCTTGGGGTAATGTGCTAAAGATTGATTACGCCGCCGATTCAGCCACGGCGGCAGCTTGCGCTTGTGGCTCACTTAAACTCACTATGCCATCCGCCGCCAACACCGGCTCCAGCGCTCGAATTGCACACTCGACCATGCTGTCGTCCGGCTGGCGCGTGGTCATTTTTTGCAGCAGCAGACCGGGCGTAATTAGGAGTCGCATAAGCGGATTTTTATCGTGGGCGGCGCTGAAGCGGATGATCTCATAGGCAATGCCCGCCACAATAGGCACCAGCAGCAGCCGCGAAATCAGGCGCAGAATCAACGCTAACCAAAGCGGCTGCACACTCGCAAAGGTCAATGGAGCAAAGAGAATGATGCTCAGCACCAGTACATAGAGCAGAAAGCTGGTGCCGCAGCGCGTGTGCTGCACGCTATGTTTTTGCACGTTGGCCACCGTCAGCGCATCGCCCGCCTCATAGGCGTTGATGGCTTTGTGCTCGGCGCCGTGATAGCCAAAAACGCGCCGAATGTCCGGAATAAAGCTGATGCCCCACAGGTAGAGGATGAAAATGCCAAAACGCAGCAATCCTTCGGCAATGGCGTCGATCACCGGTCGATCTTGAAAATAGGCCGCGATCCAGCGGCTGGCCAGCGTAGGGATCAGGAAGAAAAGCACTATCGCAAAGCCTAGGCTAGTGGCCACCGTGGTCCACGCCACTGGACCGGAAAATTCAGCCGGTTTGGCGTCTTTTTCCTCCTGCGTGGCCACCTCGGCGCTCCACATCAGCGCCCGCATGCCCAGACCCAATGCATCCCACAACATGCCCAGCCCGCGCACAAAGGGCCATTGGCCCCAATTTTGCGTATAAATGCCGGCCGTCAATGGCTCTTCGTGCAACACAATCTCGTTGTGCGGATTGCGCACGGCCACCGCCATCGTCTTGCGCCCGCGCATCATCACACCTTCCAACACCGCCTGACCGCCATAATAATGCTTTTTCAACGCGCTCACTCCCCCTTTGAACTCATTTTCAAACAAACAGAGCCCAGTATAACACCCTGCTTCCCCCTGGTCAAAGCCCACTCTCTCATATCCCCTGTAGTCCCCCTTCTCCCTTTCTCCCTTTCTTTACTCCTTTACTCCTCTACTCCCTCCCTCACCTTGCCCCCACCCTCCCCCACCATGTACAATATCCCCATGAAAATCGCCACATACAACATCCACGGCTGGCGCACCACCGATGGCCGCCCCAACCTGGAAATGCTTATAAAGGTTCTACAAGAAATTGATGCTGACATCGTTGGCCTGAATGAAGTCTTCTACCCGCGCATCGTTGACGGTGCGGACCAGCCAGCGCTGGAGGCGCTGGCGCAGCGGCTCGACATGCACGTTGTCTTTGGCCCTGCTTGCGCTGGCCCGCCCAGGATGATCTGCCCGCCGACGCCTATGGCAACGCCCTGCTAGCCCGCTGGCCCATTATTGCCAGCGCCGCCCATCACTTGACACCTAAGGAGGAAGACCAGCAAAACTTGCTGGCCGAAAAAGAGCAGCGCGGCCTGCTGGAAGCGCGCATCCAGTTGCCGG
Source organism: Caldilineaceae bacterium (assembly GCA_041391125.1). Taxonomy (GTDB): domain Bacteria; phylum Chloroflexota; class Anaerolineae; order Caldilineales; family Caldilineaceae; genus JACKBC01. Next base: position 70,549 of record JAWKON010000007.1, on the reverse strand, counting down.
ACCAGCGCACTTTCACCGTTTACGTCACGCACCTGGACCATACCGATGAGCGCGCGCGGCAGATCCAATTGCGCGTGCTGCGCAGTTGGACCGTGCGCGACCGTAACCGCCCCCACATCGTCATGGGCGATTTTAACTCTATCAGCCCGTGGGATTTCGCCGAACGCCAAGCTGAATACAGCGCGCTCGCCCAACATCCCGCCGGCGCCAACCTGACCAATGGCGAACAGGGACCTCAAATTGTCCCCCAAATGGAAAAAGCCGGCTACACGGATTGTTTCCGCCTCTTTGGCTCACCCGGCGCCCAATCTTATATTCCCGCCGAACAGCCCATCCGCATCGACTACATCTGGGCCAGCCAACCCCTGGCCGACGCCGTCAAATCCTGCCAAATCTGGCCCGAACCACCCAACACCGAGGCCTCCGACCACCGCCCCATTGTCGCCGAAATTGATTGGGGATAGGGATCAGGGACTGGAGATTGGACGCCGCGCGCCCTAATCCCTAATCCCTAATCCCTAATCCCTAATCCCTAATCCCTAATCCCCATACCCCAACCACCCATGAACCTCTTCGAACAGGCCCAACAGGACCGACAGGAAAAAGAGTCGCCGCTGGCGGCGCGCATGAGGCCGCGCACGCTGGATGAATACATCGGGCAGGAGCACATTGTGGGGCCGGGGCGGCTGCTGCGCCGCGCCATCCAGGCCGACCAACTGGGCAGCATCATTTTGTATGGCCCGCCCGGCACCGGCAAAACCACGCTGGCCAAAGTCATCTCCAACAGCACCAATTCGCACTTCATTACGCTCAACGCCGTGCTGTCGGGCGTCAAAGATATTCGTGAAGCCGTAGCCGACGCTCAGGAGCGCGCCAACCTTTACGCCCAGCGCACCACGCTCTTTATCGATGAAGTCCACCGCTTCAACAAAGCCCAGCAAGATGCACTGCTGCCCTGGGTGGAAAATGGCACCGTCATCTTTATTGGCGCCACCACCGAAAATCCCTATTTTGAAGTGAACAAAGCGCTGGTCTCGCGCAGCCGCATCTTTCAGCTTCTGCCGCTGCAGCCGCAACATATTCGCAAAATCATCCTGCAAGCGCTGCACAACCAAGAGCGCGGCTACGGCCAACGTACTATCGAAATTGATGACGACGCCCTCGATCACCTGGTCAACGTGGCCAATGGCGACGCCCGCGCCGCCCTCAACGCCCTGGAACTGGCCGTCGAAACCACCGCCCCCCCAACCCCTGCTGCCCAATCCCCCATCCACATCACGCTGGAAATTGCCGAGGAATCAATCCAGCAGCGCGCCGTGCTTTATGACAAAGAAGGCGACTATCACTTTGACACCATCAGCGCCTTTATCAAGAGCCTGCGCGGCAGCGACCCGGACGCCGCCCTCTATTGGATGGCCAAAATGATCTATGCCGGCGAAAGCCCGCGCTTTATCTTCCGTCGCATGATCATCTTTGCCGGCGAAGACATTGGCATGGCCGACCCCAACGCCGTTCGGGTAGTGATGGCCTGCGCCGCGGCCTTTGATTATGTGGGGCTGCCGGAAGGCCGTTTTCATCTGGCCGAGGCCGCCATTTACCTGGCCACAGCGCCCAAATCCAACAGCGCTTTGGCCTTTTTCGACGCCATTGCGCATGTGGAAAAGGAAGCCGACAGCGGCGTCCCCAACCATCTGCGCGACGCTAATCGGGACAAAGAGGGCTTTGGTCACGGCGAGGGCTATCTCTATCCCCACGCCTATCGCGACCATTGGGTGGCTCAGCAATATTTGCCCTCGTCTCTGCAAGGCAAACTCTTTTATCAGCCGTCGGATCAGGGCTACGAAGCGCGCATTCGCGATGAAGTGGCCCGCAAGCGCGAAGCGCAACTGGCCGCCATGCTGGCCCAAGAAGCTGATTCACCCGGCCACGATCCGGCCGGCGTGGGCATTGAAATTCTCACCTTTTCGCCCGACGACCCGGCCCGCGAACGCTGGCTGCAGCGCACGGTTTCCAACGCTGGTGCGCACCTGGGTCAACTGCGCGACCGCGTGCTGGATGGCGCCCGTCTGGGCCGCCACAGCCTGGTGCTGGATCTCAAAGCGGGCAGCGGTCTGCTCACGTGGGAAGCGCTGCGGCGCACGCCAGAAGGGGGCGTCTATGCATTGGCGCACACGGCGCGCGATGCCGAAGCGCTGCGCCAGATGGCGGCGCAACTCAAAGAGTTGGAACGCCCCTTTGTGTGGGAAGGAGCAGCCATCCAATTGGGGAACTTATTGGAAAATGACGCCGCGATCCCGCGCCAGTTTGACGCGCTGGTGGGCCACAACGTACTATTGGAGCAGCCAGACAAAGCCGCATTTGTGGCCGCGCTTTGCCAATATCTGCTGCCCGGTGGCCGTCTGAGCCTGGCCGAACGCATCGCCAAACAGAATCAACGTTTGTACAATTTGGTTGATCTCACCGAACTTGACGCCGATTTGATCAGCCGCATGGAGCTGGCCGAAGAAGCCATTTACGCCGACGCCGCCGACCCGCTGGTCAACTGGGACGCGCCGACGTTGGTGTGCGCATTGGAAAAACAGGGCTTGACCGTGACGCACCAAATCGAAAACGACCGCCAGCAAGTGCAGATCACCGAAGCGCTGCTGGCGCGCTGGTTCGCCCCCAGCGGCGCGGCCCGCCCAAGCTATGCCCAGCGCCTCGCCGCCCACTTGTCGCCCGCCGAAACCGAACGCGTGGCCGCCCTATTCAAGCGCCAACTTTTGAAGAAAACAGTCGAGTGGAAAGCGCAGACGCTCTATTTGCAAGTGGAAAATAGAGCTTGAAGGGGGGAAGGGGAGAAAGGGTGAAAGGGGGAATATGCACCCCGTCTCCCTTTCTCCCCTTCCCCCCTTCACTCTTCAACGAGGAAACATGTCCCAATTCTCAATCGCCTTTCAAACCGACAAACCGCTCACCGCCTACGGACCGCTGGCAACGCAGGTGGAGGGTTATGGCTTCGACGCCGTGACCGTTTATAATGATCTGCTCTATCAACCGGCGTGGCTGCCGCTGTGGGAGATGGCGCGCGCCACGCAGTCGATTCGCATCGGCGTGGCGGCGGTCAATCCGTTTACCTGCCATCCGGTCAATATTGCCGGCCACACGGCGCTCATCAACGACGCCGCGGATGGGCGCATGTACCTAGGACTGGCGCGCGGCGGCTGGCTCGACTTTTTGGGGCTGTATCCCCAACGGACAGTGACGGCGCTGCGCGAAGCATTTGCGTGTGTGCAACATCTGCTTCACCAATCAAACGCGCCGTATCGGGGTGAAATCTTCCAAACCGCGGGCGGCGACGCGCTGCGCTGGCCGATTGCGCATCCCAACGTCTCCATGCTTTTGGGCAGTTGGGGGGGGCAAACGATCAATGCCTGTGCGCCGTATATTGCGGAGATCAAAATCGGCGGTTCGGCCAATCCAGCCGTGATCCCCCACATGCGCCAAGTGGTGGACGCCGCCGCCATCAAAGCCGGGCGCCAGGTGGGCGATATTAGCATTGTGATTGGCGCGGTCTGCGTGGTGGATGAAGATGGACGGGCGGCGCGCGATCATGTGCGCCGCGAGGTGGCGCTCTATCTACCCGTGGTGGCCGAGCTGGACCCGACCGTTGAGATCGACCCCGCATTGCTGGCCCAACTGAAGGACGCGGCGGCGCGTTTTGACTACGATGCCGCGGCCAGCCTGATCTCCGACGATCTGTTGGCCCGCTTTGCCTTCGCCGGTACGCCGGATGAGGTGGCGGCGCACGCCCAAGCTTTAATTGAGGCCGGCGCGTCCCGCGTAGAGTTTGGCACGCCGCACGGCCGCACCACGGCGGAGGGCTTGCGCCTGCTAGGAGAGAAGGTGTTGCCGCAGCTCAAATAGGCGCATAAGGCGCAATCGTTTGCAGATTGGTTGCCAAATGTCAGGCAAAGCCGCCAAATTTGTGCAACAATTATTTGCAGAAATCGTATGGTTATAAGGAAGTTCAACGGGTCAACGGGTCTCGTGCGGTTGACACCGCCGAATAAATTCGGCGTCTGCTAGAGCAAACCGGCTTAAGCCGGTTTCCCGTATCAGCCACCGGTTTTAACCGGTGGTGTGCATGTCAACCACACGAGATCTCGAAGAGGCAAAATATGCACGTATCAGAAATCTTTAAAATCTGTGCAATCTGTTGATCCCCAATCAAAAGCTGTTATGTGTGCAGGAGGGAATATGCAGACTTCCTCTCGTTGGAGCGCGCTGCTACTTGTTGCAATTCTATCGATAGTATCTCTATTTTTCCGAGCCCCGGTGGCATATGCCCAAGACAAAACGCTGGTGTGGGACCGTTTTGATGTCGATATCAGCGTCAATACCGATGGTACCTTTGATGTGGCTGAGCATCAGACCATTCGTTTTATCAACGGTTCGTTTACCAAGGGTTTCCGCGACATCCTCAAAAACAACTTTAGCTACCTCGACCAGTGGAGCTTGATCGACAGCCAAGGCAATAGCTACCAACAGAGTTGGAGCGGCGATCCCTACACATTTTCCGTTGATGATCAGGGCGGCCGCTACGTGATCAACTGGTATTTCCCCCCCACCGCCAACAGCACCGAAACCTACACGCTGTCCTATCGCGTCCACGATGGCTTGCGCTATTATGAAGGGGGCGATCAAGTATGGTGGAAAGCGATTTATAGCGACCGACCCTTCCCCGTATTGGCGGGACGCGTGCGCGTGTCCGCGCCACCCGGAGCCTCTATTGAACAGTGGGCCGCCTATATCAACGAAACCAACGCCCGTGACATGGCGGTTGCCGAGCGGGTCAGCGATGCTTCGGCCATTGTGTTCGATTTGCAGCAGCAACTGAACAGCGGCGAAGATTTTGAGGTGCGCGTCCAATTTACGGCGGGGGTGGCCGCGGGCGCGGTGCAGCCCTGGCAGGCGCGCGCCGATGAAGCAGCAGCGCAACGTGAGGCCGAATTGGCTTATCAAGCCCAGTGGCGGCCGATTGCGCTGCTGGGCTTTGGCCTGGCGGGGCTGCTCTTTTTGCTGGGCGGACCGGCTGCGCTCTATGCCCTTTGGTATAACTTTGGGCGCGACAAGCCGGTGGAGATGGTGGCCGATTATTTGCCGGAACCGCCCGATGAGCTGCCGCCCGGCGTGGTGGGTGCGCTGCTGGATGAGACGGTCGATATGCAGGACATCATTGCCACGCTGGTTGATCTGGCGCGGCGTAAGGCCATTAGCATTACCGAAGAAAAGACTGAAAACTGGTTCAGCAACTCCACGGACTTTATTTATAAACGTGAGCGGGACGACGTGGAGCTGAATGGCTATGAGAAAAAGCTGCTGAATGCCGTCTTTGGCAGCAAAGATGAGGTGCGGCTTTCCGATCTAAAAAATCGTTTTTATAAAAAGCTGCCGGGCATCAAAGATAGCATGTACGATGCGCTGATCGATGCCAATCTGTTTGTGCGCAAGCCGGACACCGTGCGCACCCAATATGCTGCGCTGGGCATTGTGGCGCTGATCATCTCGGTGGGTGTGGGCATTGTGCTGTTGGCTGTCTTCGGCGAGCTGACCGGAGCGGCTGTGCTGCCTGCCATCGGCATGGGCGCCACGGCGCTGGGTTTGCTGATTCTCTCGCGCCATATGCCGCGCAAGACCGATGGGGGTTCGGAGACCGCGGCCAAATGGCGCGCGTTCCGCACCTATTTGCGCAACATTGATCGCTATTCCGATGTTGAATCGCAAAAGGAGATTTGGGATCGCTGGCTGCCCTACGCCATTGCGTTCGGCATTGACCGGGAGTATATCCGGGCGTTTGAAGCGGTGGAGGCGCCGGCGCCGGGCTGGTATTTCCCCTCGCCCGAGGTGTACGGACCCTATCGACGCGGCTATTACGGCCGCCCGTGGATAGGTCCGCGCACCGGCTCAGGCCGTGAGGCCGGCGGCAGCGGCCCCATTTTTCAAGGCGGCGAGCGCAGTCCCGGCGGCGGCCTCAGCGATATGAGCCGCGGCCTTGGCACATCGCTGGCCGGCATGAGCGCCGGGCTCAGCACCATGTTGAACAGCGCCAGCAGCACCATGACCAGCCGCCCCGTCGAAACTTCTTCCGGCAGCGGCTGGAGCGGCAGTAGCAACAGCGGCGGCTGGAGCGGCGGCGGCGGCTTCTCCGGCGGCGGCAGCTTTGGCGGCGGCGGCGGTGGCGGCGGCGGCGGCGGTTTTAGCTGATGAAGAAGGGATTAGGGAGTAGGGAGTAGGGAGTAGGGAGTAGGGAGTAGGGAGTAGGCTGTTGCAACGAGCATAGCCCGTCAACCCCTGCCTAATCCTTACTTCTTAATTCTTACTCCCTTAAACAGAAAGAGAGCACATGATTGGTGGCGGCAGAATTATTGGCATTGGCTTGATGGTAGTGAGCGCGGTGCTATTTATTGGCTTTATTGGGTGGGGCGGCATTGTGTTTGGCGGCACAGAGGGTGAGTTGACGAGCGGCGGCTTTGCGCTGGGTACGCTGCTGGCGCTGATGGTGCTGGCGCCCATTTTCGGCATTGGCTTTTATCTGCTGCGGCGAGGCAGTGATGAAGAGCGTCAATTTGCCGCCGTGAAGCAGCAAAAGAAGCTGCTCAACATGGTGCTGACCCAGGGCAAAGTGACCATTGTCGAACTGGTGGCAGAGCTGAGCGAGCCGCGCGAAAACATCGAAGAGATGATCCGCGATCTGGTGGGCAAACAGCTTTTCAGCGGCGCCATCAACTGGGACAAAGGCATCCTCTACAGCGTCGAAAGCCAGGCGCTGACCGAGCAGGGCGCCTGCCCCAATTGCGGCGGTAAACTTGAATTTGCCGGCAAAGGGCTGATCGTCTGCCCCTATTGCGGCAGCGAGGTCTTTTTGACCAAACGGGCGGCGGCGGCGACGGCGTGAAGAAGATCGAGTATTGAGTATTGAGTATTTTGTAGACCCGTTGATCTTCGTGTAATGAGGCTAGAATCTCTACCCCAATACTCGATACTCAACACTCAATACGCAAATTTCACTTACAGGAGAACCCCATGTCAAATCAATTTGTGGAGCGGGCCAAGGCGCAGATGGGCGCTTTGGAGGAGTTAATCAAGGGGCTGCCGGGCATTCGCGATTATGTGGACAAAAATCTGCGCCGCGATGCCGATCATCGGTTGCGCCAGCTCATTGCCGGGCAGCTTGAGGAGCAGAAGGTACGGCTCTATGATTTGCAGAAAAAGCTCATGAGCAGCGGCGGGCTCAAGTGGACCGACGATGTGGACGGCGTGGTGCAAAAGTTGCAAACGCTCATCGACCGCGTGCGCAGCGCCCGCCAGGGCTACGCCGGGCTGTTTGACGCCGTGCGCATTCGCGAAGAGCAGCTTGATGCGCTGCACCGCTTTGATGTAGCGCTGGCCGAGCGGGTGGCCGGTTTAAAGGAGACCTTTGACGGCTTGACCCAGGCCGTCAGCGAAAACAAAGAAGTGGGCGCCGTCATCGAGCGCGCCAGCCGCGCCGTGGCCGACCTGAGCGCGCTCTTCAGCCAGCGTGACGAAGCCATCAGCGACCCCGAACTGCTCAAAGACGCCCCCGCCATGCCCGACTTAGCCGAGGATATATTGGGTAGCCAACCCAAGGATGAATCATAAAAGCCATTTTTGATCAACAGATTACACAGATTTATGAGATTTTGAAACTCGGCTCAACATGATTGCCGCGAAGTCGAGAGTGGTAAACCTAGAACAAAATAGAAATCTTTAAAATCTGTGTAATCTGTTGATCCCAACGATTTAAGGAGAAGATCATGCCGCGTATTATAGATGTTGTGGAAGCGCCCGATCAGGGGGCCGATGAGCTGGTGGTGCGCAAGCCCGAGTATGGTTCGGGCGACTTTCGGTTGGGCAGCCAGGTGATCGTGCGCGAGAGTCAGCGCGCCGTCTTTTATCGTGATGGCAAATCGCTGGATGAATTTGACGCCGGTCGTCACACAATCACCACCAACAATTTGCCCATTCTCTCGGGACTGCTGCGCCTGATTGCGGGGGGCGACAACATTTTTACCGCCGAAGTCTACTTTGTCAACATCCGCGAATTTACAGACATGAAGTGGGGCACGCCTCAACCCATCAGCCTGCGCGACACCGATTTGGGGCTGGTGCGGCTGCGCGCCTTTGGCCAATACACCATGCAGGTGGCCGACCCCAAGCGCTTTGTGGACCAGATTGTCGGCACGCAGGGGCTCTATCGCACATCGCAAATTGAAGAGTATCTGCGCGGCGTGATCATCAGCCGCATGACCGATGTGCTGGGCGAAAACATGACCAGCATCTTCGACCTGCCCGCGCTCTATGACGAGATCGGCGCCGGCATGCGGGCCAAGGTGCAGGACGATTTCATGGCCATGGGCATTGCGCTCAAGCAATTCTTGATCGTCTCCATCAGCCCCACCGAAGAGACGGCCAAAGCCATCGACGAGCGGGCCAGCATGGGCGCCATTGGCAACATGGACGCCTACATGAAGTTTAAAGCCGCCCGCGCCGTGGGCGACGCCGCCCAGCAGTCCGGCGGTTCGGGTGAAGGGCTGGGCATGGGCGCCGGGCTGGGCATGGGTGCGGGCATCGGCGCCGGCATGGCGGGCATGATCTCGCAGGCCATGCAGAGCAGCAGCCAGCCCGCCCAGACTACGGGTTCAGTAAGCGCACCAGCCGCACCGCCCTCCGTCATGACGCTGGATGAGGCGGCGGCCTACCTCAAAGTCACCGCTGCCGATGTGCAGGCGCTAATCGATAGCGGTGAGTTGAAGGCGCGCACTATTGGCAGCCAGGTGCGCATTAGCCGCGATGTGATTGATGCGTTTTTGGCGGGATAGAAATAAATGAGGAACGGATATGAATGTAGTACAGAGCATTGACCTGATTGTAAAAAATCCCGCAGTCAGAGGTGGTCGACCGTGTATTGGGGGAACCACTTTACGTGTGACAGACTTGGCGATGGCTCACCTTTTTCATAAACGGACCGCCGATGAAATTGCCTCCGATTATGAACTGTCACTGGCCCAAGTTTATGCCGCGTTGGCATATTATTACGCGCACAAAACTGAGCTAGATGAGGATATCCGTCAGCAGGTGCTGGCGTCCCAGAGCGCGAAGAAAGAGCTAATCGGCGGCAAGCCTTCGCTTTTATCTTGACGAAAATGTACCGATTGAAGTAGCGCGTCAGCTTCGGCTGCGTGGAGTTGATGTTGTAACGGTACGTGATTTGGGTCTCCTTGGCCAAGATGATTCCAATCATCTCCACAACGCCACCCAGATGAGGCGAGTTTTTTGTACGCATGATACGGATTTTCTCCAATTAGCAGCCAGTGGGATTGAACATGCCGGGATTGTATTTGGTCAGCAAAGTGTTCATTATATCGGTGAATGGGTACATTGGCTTACGTTGATGCACGCTGTGTACACAGATGCAGAGATGTTGAATCGAATTGAATATATGTAGCTCAATTAGACAATCAGGTGTAGCCCAATATAGGCTACACCTGATTTTTTTTTGAAATACTTTTGAAGCGTCACATTATTTATACTACTCTTTTCGTGATTCACGCGTTTCGCAAAATTGCAAGGTTGCCGAAATATAAAAATGGCGAAGCCGTAAGTATAATGTGCTTATAGCTGGACAAGTTAGGAAACTTGTCCTACGCAAGCAAACAAATAAACACAAGGAAGTGATTATGAGTGATATTAAATTTGGCACAGATGGTTGGCGCGGGCGCATCGGCGATGATTATACGTTCGCCAATTTGCGCCGTTGCGCCCAGGGCTTTGCCAACTATCTGATCAACGATGGCAAAAGCGGCAGCGTGGTGATCGGCCACGACCGGCGCTTTCAGGCCGAGCATTTTGCGGCGGCGGCGGCGGAAGTGCTGGCGGGCAATGGCTTTCATGTCTATTTGACGCCCACGGCCACGCCCACCCCGGTCATCAGCTTTAGCGTGGGCAACAAGGGCGCGCTGGGCGCCATCAACATTACGGCCAGCCACAATCCGCCCGAAGATTGCGGCTTCAAAGTGCGCGATGAGCACGGCGGCGCCATTGCGCCCGATGGTCTCAAGAAGATCGAAGCGGGTATTCCGGCGGCCAACGATGCCGCGGCCATTAAGCAGATGCCGTTGAAACAGGCGCTGGCGGCGGGCAAAGTCGAATACTTTGACCCCAAGCCGGCCTACATGGCGCGCGTGGCCGAGCTGATCGACGTGCAGCCCATTAAGGATGCCGGGCTCAAAATTGTGGTGGACAATATGTGGGGCAACGGCGCCGGCTGGCTCAGCGAAATTCTGAGCGGCGGCAAAACCGAAATCATCGAAGTCCACGCCGAGCGCAACCCCATCTTCCCCGAAATGAAGCGCCCCGAGCCCATTCCGCCCAATGTGGATGCTGGGCTGGCTGTGGGCAAAAAGGTGGGCGCCGACTGTGTCTGCATTATGGATGGCGACGCTGACCGCTGCGGCTTTGGCGATGAGAATGGCGAATTTATTGACCAGCTACGCGTCTACGGCATGTTGGCCTACTATTTGCTGGAGGTCATGGGCCAGCGCGGTACGATTGTCAAAACGCTGAGCACCACCACCATGCTGGACAAGCTGGGCAAAATTTACGGCGTGCCGGTCATCAACACCGGCGTCGGCTTCAAATATGTGGCCCCGGCCATGATGGAGCACAACGCCATGATCGGCGGCGAAGAGAGCGGCGGCTACGCCTTTGGCGGCCACGTCCCCGAGCGCGACGGCATTATTGCCAATCTCTTTATGCTCGACCTGATGGTGCGCACGGGCAAAACGCCCACCCAACTGCTGCAAGTGCTCTTTGACAAAGTGGGCGGCGTCCACTATTACGACCGCATCGACACCCGGCTAACCGACAACGCCATGAAGCAGGCGGCTAAGGAAAAGCTGGACGCCGTTTCGGCTGACGGTCTGACCATCGGCGGCCACGCCGTAACCGATAAAGTGACCACCGACGGCTACAAGTTTGTGATGGACGATGGCGGCTGGCTACTGGTGCGCTTCTCCGGCACCGAGCCGCTGATCCGCGCTTACACCGAAACCACTGACCAGGCGGCCATTCAGAACATCTTGGAGGATGGCAAGAAACTGGCGGGAATATGAGTTGTTGCGTATGCGTGTTGCGTGAACCGGTTCACGCAACACGCAATACGCAACGGGCATTATCCGTCTTTCATATTGAAAAAGAAGCGGGCGGCTACTTTGCCGCCCGCTTCTTTTTGCATTTGAGATTTGCGCTAAACCATGATATGCAACCGAAACTACTTTGATCAGCGTTTTGCATGTGATAAAATGAACAAACGCATGTGAAAGAGCTATCGAACGTTCCGCAAACGCCGCGGATAATCGCGTAATATTGTAAAATCATGTCTGCATCAACTGTCCCGCTAGAGAGCGACAAAGCCAGCGAACTCTGTCTATTCGATACGCACTGTCATTTGGATTTGGCGCAATTTGATGAAGAGCGGGATGCCATAATGGGGCGGGCGAGGCAGGCCGGCGTGCGCAATTTGGTCATTCCGGGCATTGATCTGGATAATAGCCAGGCGGGCATTGCGCTGGCAGAGCAGTATGACAACTTGGCGGAATATCCGGCTGTGTATGCGGCGGTGGGCGTTCATCCTAACAGCAGCGACGATTTGGACCCAAAGTCACTGGACCGATTGCGCGAACTGACGGCGCATCCGCGTGTAGTAGCCATTGGCGAAATTGGGCTGGACTATTATTGGGACAAAGTAGAACCCGCCCGCCAAAAAGAGGCGTTCCAGGCTCAATTGGAGCTGGCCGCCGAAGTGGGGCTGCCGGTGATCATCCACAGCCGCGAATCCAATGCGGACGTGGCCGACATGCTGAATCAGTGGGTGGCTAGCCCGGCGTTCCAGCAATCGAAGCTGGCCGAGCGCCCCTTTGCCGGTGTGCTGCACGCCTTTAGCGGCGACCTGGCCCTGGCGGAACAAGCCTATAGCTGGAATTTTGTCATCAGCTTGGGCGGACCAGTGACCTATAAAAATGCTCGTGGGCTGCAAGAATTGGCCCCCAGTTGCGCCTGGACCGGCTCATGTTGGAGACCGACGCGCCCTATCTGACGCCGCATCCGCACCGCGGCCAGCGCAACGAGCCGGCCCATGTGGCGCTGGTTTGCCACAAATTGGCTGAACTTTATGAGATGAGTGCGACAGCATTGGCCGCAGCCACAACTGACGTGGCGCGAGATTTTTTTCAGATTCAGTCTTGAGTCTACCGCATTAAAAGGGAAATGGCCACAAAAGACACAAAAATCACAAAAACCGCTAAACTTTGTGTCTTTTGTGTTCTTTGTGGCTATGATGAATGAGCACTGAGCAGAGCAGAGGAGATCAAGAGCGCGTATGACCTTTCATACCAACTCTCAACAACCCAAAAAGCGATCCTCTACAGCGCGCGCGGCTTCTGCTATGCTGCAAGATGTTGCTGATCCGGTGAACAATGCGGCGGAAAAAGTCTATGCAACCAATGTCACACATACCGGCCTGGGCGACACAAATGGCGCATTACATTCCAATAAACCAGGCAACGGGAGAGTGCAGAAGAGTATGACGGTCGTTGCAGAGCCGCCCGCTGATATCCGCCTGCTGCTGGCCCCTGTGCGCAACGGTTTGCAACAGGTGGAACAGAAGATGCAGTCGGTGGACGGTTCGCTTTTTGGGCCGCTGGCCACGGCTTTTATTGAACTGATCGGCAGCGGCGGCAAGCGGTTGCGCCCGGCACTGGCGCTTATGGCCGCCGAAGCGCTGGCCACACAATCCGACGCCGACGCACGGACGCGCACCATCGCCATTGCCGCCGCTGTGGAAATGCTGCACACGGCCACGCTGGTGCACGACGATGTGATCGACGGGGCGCTGCTGCGGCGCGGCGCCGCCACGCTCAACGCCAAGTGGAGCCAAAGCTCCACCGTGCTGGCCGGCAACTATATGTTTGCCCGCGCCGCCCATTTTGCCGCCGAAACCGAAAATGTGCGCGTCATCCATATCTTCAGCGACACCTTGCGCACTATGGTTAATGGCGAGCTGCGCCAGATCTTTGCGCGCAACAACTATTTGCAGGACAAAGAGAGCTACTACGAGCGCATCTATGCCAAGACGGCCAGCCTCTTTGCGGCGGCTACTGAATCCGCCGCCGTGTTAATGGGCGCGGCCGAAGAGGGGATCGAGGAACTCAAGTTGTTTGGCCATCATCTGGGCATGGCGTTTCAGATAATGGATGACATTTTAGATTTTGTGGGCGATGAAGAGACGCTGGGCAAACCGGCGGGCAGCGATCTGCGGCAAGGCACATTGACGCTGCCCTTCTTCTATTTTGTCAACAGCCACGCGGATCCCGATGCCTTTGTCGACTTTGTGGAACAGCAGCACGAGCTGGCTGATGAGGAAGGCGAAGAGATCTGGTCCAGCACCGTGGCCGACATTGTCACCGCCGTGCGCAACAGCAGCGCCATCGAAGCCGCCCGCGCCGAAGCGCTAGATTTTATCGACGCCGCCCATCAAAATTTGGCCGCGCTGCCCGACAATATTTATAAGCAATCTATGGCCGGGCTCTGTTCTTTTGTGGTTCAGCGCACCTATTGATTCGCGCTTTTTGCATGTTACTTCTCTGCGCAAATTGGCGGGTAGCGGCGGTTGAGTAGCCCCAGCAGTTACGGGGCGTATCGAAACCAGAGCGGATCTTCCCCAACAAACTGTAAAGAACCTGTGTTTTTCATCAGCGTACCCACCCATGCGCATCTTCGCCAAACCCATTCCCACCGAACCTATCGATCCCCCACAAGCAATTGATATTTCCATCATTATCGTTAGTTGGAACGTGTGGGATCTGCTGCGCGCCTGCCTGGCCTCGATTGAGCGCGCCAGCCAGCCGATGACGGCTGATGCCGAATCCGATCCTGCCAATCTTCCTCCTATACGCGGCTTGGAAATCAACGAAGCAATATACACGTTAGAAGTGATTGTGGTGGACAACGCCAGCAGCGATGCCTCGGCCGATCTGATTCCGGCCCGCTTTCCGTGGGTGCATCTGATCCGCAGCGCGGAGAATTTAGGTTTCACAAAGGGCAACAATTTGGGCTATGCGCAGGCCCAAGGGCGTTTTATCTATTTCCTCAATCCCGATACAGAGCTGGCGGATGAAAGCCTTGCGCGGCTGCTGCGCGCCATTGTGGATGAGCCGACCGTGGGCATGGTGGGACCGCGGCTGCGCTATGGCGACGGTATGACGCAGAACAGCCGCCGCCGCTTCCCCACCCGACTGACCGGCTTTTTTGAAAGCACTTGGCTCAGCCAATGGTGGCCGTCTAACCCGTGGGCGGTCCATATGCACATGTTGGATTGGCCCGACGATCAGCGCCACGATGTGGATTGGCTGGTGGGCGCCGCCATGCTGGCCCGCCGCACCGCGCTGGAGCAGATCCGCCCGCCGGACGCCGTTGGTCCGTTTGACGAAGGCTTCTTTATGTACAGCGAAGAACTGGACTTATGCAAGCGGATCAAAGAGGCGGGCTGGCGCATTGTGTTTGTCCCCGAGGCGCTGGTGGTGCATTACGAAGGGCGCAGCAGCGGACAGGTGGTGGCGGCCCGCCACATCCACTTTAACCGCAGCAAAGTGCGTTACTATGAGAAGTATTTTGGCCACGCCTGGGCCGAAGCGTTTCGCCGCTTTCTGCTGTGCGAGTTTCGCTGGCAGCGGCTGCTGGAGCGCTGCAAGCGGCTGCTGCGTCACAAACGCACTCTGCGCAGCGCCCGCATTGCCGTGTATGATGAGGTGATCGAGAGCGCGCTGACGCCCAATCGGTAATTCACCCACTCACCGTGGATAATTGAGGCATTGTCGCGATCCAATGAGCCGTATTCGCCGTTGCGCTCACAGAAAGTGTACCGCCAACATGATGCTCAAATCGGCTGCGAAATGGGAAATCACGGGAACTGCCAACCCTTGATGGCGCACATATTGGCGACGCCACAGCCATGCCGCAATGGTCAGCCCGCCCCCACCCAGAACAGCCAACGGTATCGATGTAAATGCGGCCAGAACCAAGACGTGATACCCCGCAAAAAGCAGATCTGTAGAAGCAATCTGTGCAGAAGTGCTGCCCAATAAGCCTCGCCAAAACGCCTCCTCCAGAATAGGGGTGACTATACTGAAGTAAATGAGAAAGATGGGGAATCGGCTGCCGGATAGACCAAACTGCTGCAGAAGGCGGTCAAGGCTGAGCGGGTCCGCCATCCAAACACCTTTGAACAGCCATAATAATGCGCCAGATGCACCGGCCACCAACGCCAGCAACAAACCGTGGCCCATATGCCAACCGCGCCAGAGCAGGCTCCAATCAAAGCGCCGGCGCCACAAAGTGGCCGCCATACCCATCTGATAAAAAAGCATCGCCGCCCAAGCGCTGTGCAGATAGTACAGCCCCACAAGGACGGCGACGTAGGGGATTAGCGCGGCCAGAGGATTAATTCTCCCGCGCCGTAAACTCCACGCGGATGGTAAAATCGTCCGCTACGGTGAGCGTGTTGGCAAAGCTGGGCGGCTCAATATTAAAGTCGGTTAGCTTGAGATTGGTCTCGGCCACGCCGGTGATGGTATTGTCGGCGAGAGTCGCCGTCACGTCGAAGGTTACATTCTTGGTGACCTCGTGGATAGCCAGGTCGCCGACCAGTTGGAAGGTGACTTCCTGACCGGCGTCGTAACTGGCTGGCGCGCCTTGAATGGCCGTGGCCGTGAATTCGGCCACGGGATAGGCGTTGAGATTGGGGCCGTTGTCGCGGATCCAGTCGTCGCGAATGCTGCGATCGGTGGTGAGTGAGGGCAGGTTGACGGTAAAGTGGTTGTCGCCTAGCGCCGCCGACAGGTCGTCCAGGTTCAGCTGGAGCTGGCCTTCGATCTCCTGCGTCGTTCCGGTCACCGTGTTAAAACCAGCGTCGATGCCATATTTGGCCAGCGCGCCGGCGAAAAACTCTTCTTCCACAATGTAGGAGACGGTCGATTCGGCCGGCACAATGGCATAGGTGTGCGCGCCGCTCACCGGCGCGGGCGCGGCATCGGATTGGGTGTCGGCGGCTGGGGCCGGCGCCGCCGTGGCGGTAGGTTCAGCGGCAGCTTCCTCGGCGGGTACTGCGTCACTGCAAGCCGAAATAAACAGGCTGCAAATTAGAACCACATACAAAGCCAAAGAATTTTTTCTTAGCATTACTATTCTCCTCCAAACAAGTATTTCGTGCGCCCACTGTCCGAAAGCGCACAAAAGACGCCAACTTGGTCAACCTCCGCCAATTCTACAACAGATCGCGCCAAAGGTCTATCCAATTTTATGATCATGTAAATGACACACATCGCCCAGCGTGACCACTCGCCATTCGGACGCCGCGTGTTCAATAAGGCTCAGGCTGCCGTTGGCCAGGCTGAAGCTGTGCCGCACACCCAGCGGAACGCCCAGCGTGTGGCGCAAAATGGCCGCCAGCAGCCCCCCATGCGAAAAGATAACCACGCGCTCGCCCGGATGACGTTCGACCAGCGCCTGCAAAATGGCCTGGCCACGCTCGGAAAGCTGACGCACCGTTTCGGCGCCGGGAATCTCAAAATCGGGTGCGTAGCGATCATTACTGTATTCAGCAAATACTTCGGGATGTTCCCGCTCGGCATCGGCAAAGGTCAATCCTTCAAAAACGCCATAGGCGCGCTCGCGCAGTTGCCTTTCGACCCGAATTTCGTGGCCGGTGTAATGGGCCAATGGCTGCGCGGTGTCGAGCACGCGTTGCAGATCGCTGGCGTAAATATGGTGGAACGTGGTGTGGCGCAAGCGTTCCGCCACGGCTTGGGCCTGCGCCCGCCCGCGCGCGGTCAACGGGCTGTCCTGTTGTCCCTGCATACGATGGTCGGTATTCCAATGGGTTTCACCATGGCGAATGAGGATCAGTTCGGTTTTGGCATGTGGCATGTGAATTGCTTTCTGTTGGGGAGGGTGGGGAGTAGGGAGTAGGGAGTAGGCGCGGGGCTCACGTGTTCCCTAATCCCTAATCCCTACTCCCTACTTTGCATAAAATTCAACACTTGTTCTCGAGAGTGAATGGCGGTTGCGGCGCCAAAATCGGTGACGGAGAGAGCGGCTAAGGCGCAGGCAAAGCGGGCGCTGGTTTCAAGGTCCCACCCCCGCACTTGGGCGGTCAGAAAACCACCGGCAAAGGCGTCGCCGGCGCCGGTGGCGTCCACGGCGGACACGGCATATCCATGAACGCGCAGGGCCGGACCGCCCTGCTGCTTGACCAGGCAGCCATCGGCCCCCAGTTTGATGACGGCGAGCTGCACACCCTTTGCCAAGAACCAGTCCGCCATCGCTTCCGGCGCATCCTGTTGTGTGATTTCATAGGCTTCAGCCTGGTTGGGGAAGACGATGTCGCAATGGGGCAAACAGGGTAAAAGCGCCGCCGCCCATTGGCCCGTCGGATCCCAGCACACGTCCAGGCTGGTGCGCATGCCCAGGCTACGGGCGCGTTGGAGCACTTGCGCCGCCGCCGGGCCATCAAAAGCAGGCAGCAGAAAAAAGCTGGCGAAGTGCAAAAATGGCGCGTGGTCAGCGGGGGCGTGGTGAATGTCGGACTCGATGGCGCTCCAATCAAAATCCTGCGCGGTAAATTGGCCGGTGGCGCCGGGCGTATGCGCACAGCGGCGGCGGCCTTCGGCATCAATGGCGGCCACTGTCGCGGCGGTTTTGGCCCCACTTTGCGCCATGAGCATTTGCGTGTCGACGCCCGCTTCGGCCAACGCCGCGCGCACAAATTGCCCGAAAAAATCGTCACCAATGCGCCCGATCACGCTGGCGCGCACGCCCATGCGCGCCAGGCAAACGGCCGCGTTGGCCGCATTGCCGCCCAGAATCAGCTCAATTTCGTCGACAATCGCCACCTGATCAACCGGCAAAAACTGGGTCAGCGTCTTGGTCTGCACATCGGCAACTAGATTGCCCGAGCAATAAACTTGGATCATGCGGAGTGCTGATTCTCCACTTTTTGCCCTTTCAGCGTCTTATAGACCGCCTCAAAATCTTGACTGCGAATAAAGGCAGTGACATCGTCACCGCTCTGGAAGACCGTGTTGCCGTGCGGGATCATCATGACGCCCTGGCGGCGGATGCGCACCAGGATGCAATCATGGGGCAGTTGCGGTCCCATATCCTGAATGGTTTTGCCCACGGCCTGGTCTTCGGCGCTTAAAGCTAGTTCGACGAACTCAGTATCATCCAGATTCTGCAATTTGGCGCGCTTGGCCCGGTGTTCCAATTCGGCGCGCCGCGAGCGCGCCATGTCATAGGCGCGGATAATATCCTGACGGCGGATCATGCCGATCACGTGTTCCGGATCCTCGCGGCGCACAACGGGCAAGCGGCCAATACCGCGCACGCCCATGCGCGCCAGCGCGTTGCCAATGGGTTCATCGGGGTGCGCCACCAAAAGCTGCGCGCGCGGCGTGCCGATCTGATCGGCGGTGGTGCGGCGGGGCAAGCCTTCGGCCACGGCTTGATCCAGATCGGTAACGGTCACAATGCCCCAGATTTTGGCTTCGTCATCCACCACAATAAAGCCGTGGCTATGGGTCTGCGCAAAGCGATCGGAAAGTTCAACCAGCGTGGCGCCCGTTGACACGGTGGAGACATCGCGCTGCATCACCTCGCTAACGGTGACGCTTTGCATCAGATCGACATCGCGCCCCCGCTCCAGCGTAATGCCTTTAAGCTTGAGCTTGAGCGTGTAAATTGACTCTTTGAAGAGGAGTTCGGCCAGCAGCGTAGAGAGCACGGTAGCCAGCATGAGCGGCAAAATCAGCTTATAATCGCCCGACATTTCGAAGACGATGATCACCGCCGTGATGGGGGCGCGCGCCGCTCCGGCAAAGACCGCCGCCATGCCCACAATGGCATACGCACCTGGGTTCAGCGCAATATCGGGCCAAAGCCCGTGGGCTACGGTACCCACGATGCCGCCGAGAATGGCGCCCATAAAGAGACTGGGGGCAAAAACGCCACCCGAGTTGCCGGAGCCCAACGTAAAGGTGGTGGCCAGCATTTTGAGCACCAGCAGCGCAAAGAGCATGCCCAACGACACGTCAAAGTTGTTGGCAATCGCTTCGCCAATGGCGTGCAGACCGGGGCCGAGTACGTCACGACCGGGCAGCAGCAGCGCCACTAGGGCGGTCAAGATCATGCCGACGGCGGCTTTGATGGCCAACGGCATCTTCCAGCCATCAAAAACATGCTCGGCATAATAGAGCAGGCGGATAAAGAGAATGGCCACGAAAGCCGCCAGAATACCTAAAACCACATATATGGGTAGCTCCGCCAAATGGTGCAGCGGATAGGAGGGTACCGTAAAAGCGGGCTGATCGCTAAGCAGCACGCGGCTCACAATGCCGGCGGTAACGGAGCTGATGACCACCGCGCCAAAGTAGCGCACCGTAAAATTAGCCAGGATCACTTCCATGGCAAAGATGGTGCCGGCAATGGGTGCATTAAAGGTGGCGGCAATGCCGGCGGCCGCGCCGCACGCCACCAACATTTGCACGCGCTCATCGGAAAAGCGCAGCATCTGTCCCACAGTGGAGCCCAAAGTTGAGCCCACCTGCACAATGGGACCTTCACGCCCGGCCGAACCGCCCGAGCCAATCGTGATCGATGAAGCCAGCACTTTGACCAGCGCCACCCGTGGGCGAATGCGGCCGCCGCGCATGGCTACCGCTTCCATCACCTCGGGGACGCCATGTCCTTTGGCCTCCCGGGCCCAGCGCTCGATCATGGCGCCGACGATGAGACCGGCAATGGCCATCATAAGCAACAGCCCGGGGATTTCACCCAGGTTTGCTTTGGCCACACTGACAACATCATTGATGCGCGCCAACATCCAAATAAAAGCGACTGCACCCAAGCCGGTTCCCAAACCGACAAAGAGTGCAGTCGTCACAATAATAAGTTCTTCGGGGATTTGCCAGCGAACCAGCAGATTCGCCAACGAAAAGGGTAATGTGGTTTCCGGTCTAGCTGAACCAGCCGCCATCTCAATACGCTCTTGCTTGGACATGTTACCTTTGCTTCTCTCTTTTGGTGGAAAAACTTACGCACGCAACGTCCATCCAGAGAGTGCCAAGGGCGCAGCAATGCGCAAACATCGATCAGACGACTAATCTTACCACCAAAGGCGTATCGACTTCAAATGTGATAGGGCAAAGCCATAATAAATTATTGCGTCATCATGCCGCCAATGAATGGTCTGAATAGCATACAAGAGCAGGAAACCTTACTTTTTTCATAAAATGGTATTATGTTTTACAATAACGGTGCAAGAGGATACTTTACAGGTTTATTTGCCACAGACAGCTTGTTGGAAGCATTTACCCCATTGCAGCCCCTACGCCCCCTACTGTTCTTACGTAAATGTTGATTTTCAATTAACAGATAGCGCGCCACGATTCTTCGCTAAGATCCCGCTCAAAATTATATTTGGTCTAAACTGTAAAGTTATTGTTCCTTGCCAATAACATTGACAGTTTATTGTAATAATTACACTCCACTTACGCACATCAAAACCCGTCATTACATGATACAATCACAATGAGCTTTGAGTGTTAACTTTTGGTAAAGTCGGAGGCGGTTCATGTCGTTACGTAAATTGATCGGTATCAGCATATTGATGCTGGGCTGTATGGCGCTCTTGGGCAATGCCCACCAGCAGCAGGCCAATGTCTATGTGGATGCAGTGCTATATGATGCACAGGATCAATGGTTATCTGTGATTATTACCGGGCGCGATTCAGCGACGGCCAGCCGTTCCGTCAGCATGGTGGGTGGTCAGGTCCAAAGCGATTTGTGGTTGATCGATGCCGTTGCGGCCACCATCCCGGCCGGTGCGCTGGATACGCTAGCGACGGATCCGGCACTCGTATCCATTATTCACAATCGACCGGTTGCTGCGGCTGTGGCGCCCATCAACGACATCTCTCCGACCGATAATCCGGAGGTTTGGGATGTGCAAAATCCAGTGGCCGCTTCAGTGCAGGCCGACGCAGTGCATCTGCAGACCATCAATGGCAAAGCGGTGGCGGGACGCGACATTACCATCGCCATCGTCGATAGCGGCGTCGTTTTTAATGCAGATGTGATTGACGACTTGGGGTTACCAGTTGCCCAACATTACGCCGGGCAAGTAGATTTTGTGGGCAATGGTCTCTGCGCCGCGGTGGATGCCAATTCCCAGCAGCAGAATGGCTATTGCCGTACTAACGAGTACAGCAGCAATGACGATTTCGGTCACGGCACGCACGTGGCCGGCATCATCATGAATCGCTATTATTATCAGGCCGCCGAGCTGCAATGGATTGGCGTGGCCCCCGATGCCAAGATTTTGAGCGTGCGCGTACTCAATGAAAATGGCAGCGGCAGCTATCAGGACGTAATCGAAGGGTTGCAATATGTGGTGGCAAACAAAGATGCGTTGGGTATCCGCATTGTCAACCTGAGTCTGGTTGCCGAACCGGGCGTTCCCTATTTTGTGGACCCGGTGAACCAGGCTGTAGAAGAAGTGTGGGCGGCGGGTATTGTGGTGCTGGCCGCGGCGGGCAATGCCGGCCCGGCGCCGCAATCTATCTCGGTGCCGGGCAACGATCCATATGTGATCACCGTCGGCGCGCTGGATACCAATGGAACCAGCGGTTGGGCTGATGACTTTATCCCCGAGTGGTCCTCCACCGGCCCTACCTATGATGGCTTTGTAAAACCGGATGTGGTGGCGCCGGGGGCCAATATTGTGGCCTACATGTATTATCATGATGATATTTTAAAAGGTAAGAAGCCGGCCAAATTGGTCAAAAATCATCCCGATCATCTGGCCAACCCCAATAAGAAATTCTATCGTCTCAGCGGCACTAGCATGGCTACAGGCGTAGCTTCTGGCGTAGTAGCACTGATGTTGCAGCAGGATGGCAGCTTGACGCCCGATGAAGTGAAATATCGGCTGATGTATACGGCGCAAGCTTCGGTAACCGAAGAAGGCGAACTGGCCTACAGCGTATTCCAGCAGGGCAGCGGGCGCATTTCAGCGCTCGATGCGGTGAATGGAAGCGTGGACGGCAAAGCCGCGCCTAGAGGGAAAGCCAATACTGGGCTGGATATTGCAACGGAACTGGCGCATCAATGGCAAGAAAGCACCGAGCAGGCGCCGACAGATAAGTTTGACGGCGATGGCGATGGGGTCCCAAATGATCCGCAGCCCACTGCCGTTGTGGCCGCTGCCGAGGAAGGTTCACGTATAAGCGGCGCCAAAGAGATCTTTTTGCCTATGGCGCACAATAACTCCAATAACGCCACTGCCGATAGGCCGATGCCGGATTTTGCCAACGCCGCGGCCGAGCTTCCAAGCAGCGATGATGTGCCGGATGCACCGCAGACAGAGGCTGGGCGCGTGCAAGCAGCGGATGTAAACGCGTGCAGTACGTATATCTATTTCAACAATAAGAGCAGCCAGACCATTGTAGTTTATTGGAAGAGCAGTTCTGGCCAGGAGGTGAAATATTATACGCTGCAATCTAACCGCGCCTATTGGCAGCAATCATATTATGGCAATGAATGGCGGATGCGCACCAGCAGTGGCACGCTTGTCAAGGAATATGTGCTACAGAGTTGCAGCACGCAGCAGGTGGTGATTAGCGATAGCGACATCGCGCAGCCCACCCCAACCTCCACACCGACATCCACGGCAACGGCTGTGGCCACGGCCACCGCAACAGCCACAGCATCCAGCAGCACGTCCAGCTTTACGTCGTCTTTGGTGGCCCAGCACAGCCAAAAGTGTCTGTATGTGGATGAGTATCGCTATTCAGAGTATGGGTTACAGATGATCCAATTTACTTGTGATGGCTCATCCAACCAGCAGTTTGAATTTAAGCCGGTAAGCGGTTCCGCCAATACTTATTCTATTATCAATACACGCAGCGGACTTTGTTTGGATATAAAAGGTGGATCTACAGCAAACGATGCATCTGTCGTTCAGTGGGTCTGTCATGGTGGGCTCAATCAACAGTTTCGCTTAGATCCGGTCGCGGGCAGTAGTAAAACCTTTGCGCTGGTTAGCGTCAACAGCAACCGCTGTGTTGATATCAGTGGTGCTTCCAACACAGATTGGTCATGGGCCATTCAATGGGATTGTCATGGCGGCGCCAATCAGCAATGGCGGATCGCTAATTATGTAGCGGCCACTACACCAACGCCGACGGCGACGGCTACCATCCCGCCAACGGCCACACCGCAACCTACGACGGCAGGCGCTACACCAACGGCCACTCCCACCGCGGCGACAATTAAGCAGGACGCGTTGACCCAAAGCTACAAGGCCACCCTGACGGGCGGCGCCATCGCCAGCGATGGTGTTGGCTTACGTCCACAACTTGGCGGGACGCAGCCCGGTTCGATTACGATCAATTCGATGCCCAGCAATGGCAAAGTCGAACGTGCCTTTGTGTATATTGTCCAGATTAGCAAGGGGGCAGTTGATACGACCTTTAGCTTTAACAACGTGAACATAACGGGCCAGGTGATCGGGCAGGTTGGCGATTCCTGTTGGGGCTATACCGCTAATTATGTAGTGCGCGCAGATGTGACCAATTATGTCAAGGGCAACGGAACATATTCGATCAACGATCTGCAAACTAGCACCTCACTAGAACCGCAAGGCGCCAGTCTGGTTGTGGTCTATAGCCAGCCTTCGGCCAAGACGACGACAACGATCGTGATCAATGATGGCGCTGATCTCAAGATGAGCAGTCAATTTGGGGCTTCCAATGTCGTGGCGACCACCTTTGACGGTTTTGCGCTCACCGAAGGGCCGCTTTCGGCATCTCTGCATATGGCTGCCGGAGATGCACAGCGCGACCGAACCGAAGGGCCGGTCACCTTTAACGGAAAAGAGGTGGTGCGGGCGGATGCCTTTAACGAATATGACGGACCGGGGTGGAACGATAAGACAATCGATGTTACCACCTTAGTCGAAGGTGGAGCCAACAGTGCAACCATGCAGATGGGCGCCGATGGCACAGACTGTCTCGTCTTCTCCTATGCGGCGCTAACGCTGGAACTGCCCTATACGGGCGGAGACCTGGACGACGATAACGACGGCGTGCCGGATGCGATTGAAAATGCCGGCATCGAGAACCGCGACACAGATGGCGATTCAATTCCCAATCGTCTTGACCTGGATAGCGATAATGATGGCATCTTGGACATTGCAGAAAGCGGCATGTCTCGAGAGCTGATTGCCCTTCTGGATACCGACCATAATGGACAGATTGATAGTGGTCATCCTGTGGGGGCGAATGGCTTGGCGAATGAAGTAGAGACAGCGGTTGACAGCGGCAAGCTCAATTATACGGTTGTTGACAGTGATGGAGACGGCATTCTGAATGTTCATGCCAACAATTTCCACTTTGAAGGCCCGGTACAAGCCGTATACAGCGATGATAAGACCATTCTGCTCTATTTCATCCTTGACCCCGCCGACGGCACAGTAATCGCGTTGGGGGCCGAACGCGTTAAAGATCATGCTTGGCTGGATCTGGAGACGCTGAACACGCTGAGCATCACTTTTGATGTGTTGGAATTGTCGTTAGATAGTGAGGTGATTTGGTCTGGTGGACGGGCTTGGTCTGGTGGACGGGCCTGGTCCGGTGGACGGGCTTGGTCTGGTGGACGGGCCTGGTCTGGTGGACGGGCCTGGTCTGGTGGACGGGCTTGGTCTGGATCGATGGTCGAGATAAACACGGTGAATATTGAGGCTTCTTATGCTTCGGTCTTTGGCACAGTAAGTGAGATCGGGCAGGTTATGGCTTCCACACTGACTGATGAGGGTGGAGCAAATTCGGTCTATTATTTCCCGCTGTATGCCAGTTTGGACGCTATTATCAATGAACAAACTGAGCAGATAGAAGCGCCAAAATTGGACGGTCTGGATAAGCCGATATTTCTGCCGATTGCCCAAAACAATTGATGGCAATCTGTAGATCTATTACAGATGGTGACCCAAAGTTATTGGCGATAACCAGATGTTCATAAGTACATAAATGGAGGAATGCAGATGATGTCGAGAGCGCATCTGTGTTCCTCCATATCTGTGTATATGACATATGCTCATATAGCTGAATTCTGCTTTGAAGAAGAAGAAATTTGTCCACATACGATGCCGTAAGATAGGATAATGGACATGGTAAATTATGCGGATCGCTCTTTCCACTATGTGAAGTGATGATATTGAATCGAACGACCCTTTATCGCTATTATCTAGTTGCCGTAAGTTGTGTTGGCATCATACTGACCATGTGGGGGCTGGTAGATCTGTCTACATACCAGCCCCTTTTGAATTTCTCATTATTTGTCATTTTGGCAGCTGTATCGGCATCGGCTACGACTTCGATAGCAGTGTCGGAACAGGCCGGAGTGACCTACCTTATCGGCCCAGCCATTAGTATTGCCGCCATTCCTCTGTTTGGGATCGAAGCAGGCATTTTGATAATGTCCGTTTCCGATGTGGTTCTGTGGCTCATAAAGCCTACGGACAAGCAAACGTGGAAAAAAAGCTGGTCACAACTGGCGTTCAATGTGGGCATGCACGGTCTGTCTACACTTATTGCGGGAGGTATTCTGCTGTTGTTGCAGACGTGGTGGGGGGCGAATTCAATTCTAGGGTATGTGGTCCCCTGGTTTATTGCGGCCTATGTTTTTGAGGAGCTAAATTTCTGGCTGTTGGCCATTATCCTGCGCTTACAGCATGGCGTAGAATTTAAGCCGGTGCAAATGTGGAAGGAAGATTATTGGGCCACCCAGATCGGCGTATTGGTTACCGGCGTGGGCAGTGCAATTCTAGCTTTTGCCGCCTGGAATTATAACTGGATCGGTATTGTCATCTTTTTTCTGCCTATTGTGCTCTCGGCTTATGCCTTTCGCCTGTATGTGCGTCAGATGCAGGCCCATCTCGATAATCTGGAACAAATTGTGGCGGATCGGACCAAGGAACTGGCTGAACGCGTTGAAGAAGTGGCCGATCTGAACCGACAAAAAGATGCATTTTTGGCCGTTCTAAGCCACGACATGATTACTCCTCTCACCAGCATTCAAATGTATGCGGAGTTTCTGATTGAGGAACCAGAAGCCGCTATGCAAAATCCGCATCTGGCCCATATTATGTTGCGCAGCCAGCAAACCGTCTATAACCTGGTGCGCAATATTGTGGACCTGGAAAAGCTCAACTCTGGCAACGCCATATCTTACAAGAAAACACTTTGCGATCTGACCCAAATTGTGTGCGAAGCTGCGGAGATTGTAGGGGCTGAAGCCCACGATAAAGAAATTGAATTAACCTATCATCCCAACCATGACCCTCTTATGGTGGAAGCGGACTATCAGCAATTGCAGCGTGTGTTCCTCAATTTGACCTCGAATGCCGTCAAATATACGCCCACTAATGGCAAGGTAGACATTGCCACCGCGGTCAATAATGGTCACGCCCAGATAGTGATTCAAGATAACGGGTATGGTATTGCGGCTGAAGAACTCCCGTATATCTTTGATAGATTTAGAAGAGTAGATAAGCTTAAGGATAAAGCGGTGGGTACTGGATTGGGGCTGGCCATTGTCAAAGCGCTGATTGAGGAGCATGGCGGCACGATCGATGTGGAAAGCGCGGTGGGTGTAGGCACCAAGTTTTCCGTACAGCTTCCTCTACACACAGATGCATAACTATTAGCCCACAACGGCGGCGCCGCAATGAACATCGGTCTTGCTTGTTGAATCCAGCCCTATTTTTCTGGTTGCAATTTACGCGGAATGCGTACAGGTTATTTTTTGAGAAAGAGTTTCAAACTTGCTCATACCCCTGGTGATCGGGTACGATCTTTTCAGGGAGAAAACTTGGTGATGAACGGTAAAAAGATTCTTGTCATTGATGACGACGTAAACTTGTGTCAGATTGTGAAATTCGCGTTTGGCCGCCACGGCGCCGATGTGGTGGTGGCGCGGGATGGCCGCGAAGGGCTGCAAAAATTGTACCAACACCGACCCGATCTGGTCATTTTGGATATCCGTATGCCCGATATGGATGGGTGGGAGACATGTCGACAGATCCGGCTTATCTCTAGCGTGCCCGTCATTATGTTGACTAACGTCAACCGAGATGAAGAAGTGGTGCGCGGTCTAGATCATGGCGCCGATGATTTTGTCACCAAACCCTTTAGCCAAGAGGTGTTGATCGCCCGCGCGCGCGCGGTTTTGCGGCGCGGCGACCTGGCTGAAGAGGAAAAGTCTCCATTGCGTTTCCAGGACGAACACTTGTTGCTAGACTTGGACAAGCGCCAAGTTTTTGTCGCCGGAGAGCTTGTGCGACTAACGGCCACAGAATATCGGCTCCTTTCCTATCTGCTGCGCAACGCCAATCAAGTGTTAACCTATGATGCAATTCTAAAAAATGTGTGGGGCGCCGAATACAAAGATAGCGTCGAATATGTTCACGTTTATCTTTCACACCTGCGCCGCAAACTTGAGAAAGAGCCGCGCAATCCACAGTACTTGCTGACCGAGCATAGCGTGGGTTATCGATTTCAATGGACTTGATTTAGCCCGATGAGGCCGCAGATGGAAAGCAGACCGTAACTACTCGGTTCTTCGAGGCCTAAGCCTGTCGAAGGAGGTCATTCCCTTCGACAAGCTCAGGGAACGACTGCCTAGTGATATCAGGCTAGTGAATATATCCGTCCGACGGGTGGAAGAAGGGTGAGGCGCAGAAAGTGTAAGCCCCGCCCTTCTTTTTTTAGAAATTTTTAAGTATTGTTAAGTATAATTTACGCAAGTTTATGGTATCCTAATATAGACATAACCGATTGGAAAACCCCATTGCTGCCCCATTAATAGGATATTCATATGCGAATCCTAATCGTTGATGATGAAAAATTGATCTTGGATATTTTTGAAGAGTATTTGGAGATATGCGGCCATGAATCTGTAACTGCCCAGAACGGACGCCAGGCGCTCGATTTTTATCTGGAAGCCCCGGATAGTTTTGACCTGATTGTGACCGATATCAATATGCCGATTATCGATGGCATTGAACTGGCGTATCGCATTCGCGCCGTGCGTCCCCAAGCACCCATCATTTTTGTGAGTGGGCGCTTGGAGGAAGACATGTGGGATGATATTAGTCAGCTTCAACCCTGTAGGTGGCTCAAAAAGCCATTTCCGTTGGAGCAACTCGCGCAGATGATTGCCTCTTATCAAACACCTCTATTCGAAATGCCACTGCGTGATGTAATCATTGCATAGTTCTGTGGCGGCTGTCGGCCCAGCCCCGTATTGTAAATAAAAAGGCGACATGTTGATGCACATGTCGCCTTTTTATTTACGCCTCCAGCACTTCCATGGCCGAAATGTAAATCTCGCCATTTACTACATCCACCACAATGCGTTCACCATCAAAGATCTTGCCCTCCAAGATCTGCACGGCCAGCGGGTCGGCAATTTTGTGCTGCAAAACCCGCTTGAGCGGGCGCGCCCCAAACGCCGCATCGTACCCCTCTTCAATGATCAGATTCTTGGCCGCATCCGTCAGTTTCAGCGTCAAATGGCGCTCGCTGAGCCGCTGGCGCAAATGGTCGATCTGAATTTCGATAATCGCCCGCAGTTGCTCCTTGCGCAGCCCGTGGAACACAATCGTATCGTCAATGCGATTGAGAAACTCGGGGCGGAAGTGCTCGCGCAGCACCTGCTGCACCCGCTCCTCCACCGCTTCATCTACGCCCGCCACATCCAAAATATAGTGGCTGCCCAGGTTGCTGGTCATAATGATGACCGTGTTGCGAAAATCGACCGTGCGCCCCTGCGAATCGGTCAGCCGCCCATCATCCAGCACTTGCAACAGCACGTTGAAGACCTCGGCGTGCGCCTTCTCGATCTCGTCAAAAAGCACCACGCTATAGGGCCGCCGCCGCACCGCCTCGGTGAGCTGACCGCCCTGGTCGTACCCCACATAGCCCGGAGGCGCCCCAATCAGGCGCGCCACCGTGTGCCGCTCCTGATACTCGCTCATGTCGATGCGCACCAGGTTGCTTTCATCGTCAAACAGGAAGCTGGCCAACGCCCGCGCCAACTCAGTTTTGCCCACGCCGGTGGGGCCCAGGAAAATAAAGCTGCCCAGCGGGCGGTTGGGATCCTGCAAACCGGCGCGGCTGCGGCGAATGGCCGAGGCCACGGCGCGCACCGCTTCATCTTGGCCCACCACGCGCTTGTGCAGTTCATCTTCCAGCCGCAGCAGCTTTTCGCGCTCGCCCTCCAGCAAGCGGGCGACCGGTACGCCGGTCCATTTGCTCACCACGTTGGAGATTTCCTCGGCGTCCACCTCTTCCTTGAGCAGCGCACCGTCCTGCTGAAGTTGGCGCACGCGGCTCTCGGCCTGCCGGAGTTCACTTTCCAGCTCGTTCATTTTGCCATAGCGTAATTCGGCCGCCTTCTGCAAATCATAAGCGCGTTCGGCGCGCTCAATCGCAATGCGCACGCCATCCATCTCTTCCTTCAAGTGCTGCACCTGCCCAATGGCGTCTTTTTCGGCCTGCCAGCGGCTGGCTAGTTCGGCGCTCTCTTCTTTCAGATTGGCCAATTCTTGTTCCAAAGCGGCCAGACGCTCCTTGCTGGCCTCGTCCTTTTCCTTCCTAAGCGCCTCGCGTTCGATCTCCAACTGCATGACCTGGCGATCAATCTCATCCAGCTCCTGCGGTTTGGAGTCGATCTGCATGCGCAAACGGCTGGCCGCCTCGTCGATTAGATCGATAGCTTTGTCGGGCAGGAAGCGGTCGGTAATGTAGCGGTTGCTCAGCGTGGCCGCCGCAATCACCGCGCCATCCGTAATGCGTACGCCATGATGCACTTCATAGCGCTCCTTTAGCCCGCGCAAAATGCTGATCGTGTCCTCGACGCTGGGCTCGTCCACATAAACGGGCTGGAAGCGGCGCTCCAGCGCGGCGTCCTTTTCAATGTGCTGGCGATATTCATCCAGCGTGGTGGCGCCGATGGTGTGCAATTCGCCACGCGCCAGCATGGGCTT
Source organism: Caldilineaceae bacterium (assembly GCA_041391125.1). GTDB lineage: Bacteria > Chloroflexota > Anaerolineae > Caldilineales > Caldilineaceae > JACKBC01. Next base: position 40,329 of record JAWKON010000007.1, on the reverse strand, counting down.
GAGCATGTTGCCGGCATCCATGGCGCCTTCGGCCTTGCCCGCGCCCACCAGCGTGTGCATCTCGTCAATAAAGAGCAGAATTTCGCCCTCGGCGGCTTTGATCTCCTGCAGCACCGCTTTGAGCCGCTCTTCAAATTCACCGCGATATTTGGCCCCGGCCACCAGCGCCCCCAAATCCAGCGAGACCACGCGCTTGTCGCGCAAACCGGTCGGCACATCGCCATTGACAATGCGCTGTGCCAGCCCCTCGGCAATGGCGGTTTTGCCCACGCCCGGCTCGCCGATCAGCACCGGGTTGTTTTTGGTGCGCCGGCTCAGAATCTGGATGACGCGGCGAATCTCTTCATCGCGGCCAATCACCGGGTCCAGCTTGCCTTTGCGCGCCTCTTCGGTTAGATCGCGGCCATATTTGGAGAGCGCTTCGTACTGGCTTTCCGGGTTATCGGTGGTCACGCGCTGGTTGCCGCGCACGCTGGCCAACGCCTGCATAATGCCGTTATAGCTGACGCCGTGGCGTTCCAACAGCTTCTGAACGGCGCCGCCTTTGGACGCCATCGCCATGAGCAGATGCTCAGTCGAGGTATATTCATCGCGCATGGCCTTGGCAATGTCGTCGGCCTCGCGCAGAATGGCGGCCAGTTCATTGCTGGTGCGCACCTGGTTTCCGGCGCCGGTGGCGCGCGGTTTGGCATTCAGCGCCTGCTGCACGCTGTTGAGCAGCAGATGGGGGTCCACACCAATTTTGTTAATGACCGCCGGCGCCACGCCGCCCTCTTGCTGCAAAAGCGCGGCCAGCAAATGTTCCGGCTCCAGCGTGGCGTGGTTCTGTTCTTCGGCAAGGCTTTGGGCTTCCAGCAGCGCCTCTTGGGCCTTGCGCGTTAGTTTATCTACACGCATTTTTCATCGTTCTCCATCATAGATTTGAGATAAAGGCAGGGGATCAACAGATTGCACAGATTTGAAAGATTTTCTTCAAATCCATGTAATCTGTGTAATCTGTTGATCGCAGTTTCTATCCTGAATGTCTATAATTTTATCTCGATACTATATGAAGTACGTTGGCGCTGTATAAGTGTTTCGTTTGCCCTGTGCGTTGTTCATTACGTCACGCTAAAACCACCATCCACCACAAAATTTGCCCCGTTGGCATACCCAGCCTCCGGCGTAGCCAGGAATGTGATAAACGGCGCAATGTCTTCAGGTTGGCCCAACCGCCCCAACGGGATTAAGCTTGCGAAACGGGCGGCGCGGCCGGCGGCGTCGGGATGAATATCGTGATTGGGCGTGCGCTCCAGCGCACCCGGGCTGACCGCGTTGCAGCGAATGCCATATTGGCCGTAATGGACCGCAATATAGCGCGCCAGTCCGACCAATCCATGCTTGCCCGCCATGTACGCCGGGTTGTGCGAGCGCCCGCTCAGCGCCGTCACCGACGCCACAATCACAATCACGCCGCCATCGCCCTGCCGCATAAACTGAGCCAGCCCCGTCTTGCAGGTCAAATAAACGCCGCGATAGTTGACGTTGTGGGTTTTGTCCCACACCTCTTCCGGCAACTCGTGCAAATTTACGTCTTGGGTGTGCAGTTGAATGCCCGCGTTGGGGACCAAAATATCCAATCGGCCAAAGCGCGCCACTGTCTGCGCCACCGCACTCTGCACCTGCGCCGCATCAGACACATCGGTGGGAATGGCCATGGCTTGATGACCGGCATCGGTTAACTCTGCCGCTATTTGTTGCACCGTCTCAGCCGGGATGCCGGTGACGGCCACCCGTGCGCCCTCCGCCGCCATCATACGCGCCGTGGCCGCGCCAATGCCGGTGCCGGCGCCGGTGATCAAGGCTACTTTGTCTTTAAGTTTCATCGGATTGTTCCTTGTAGGACAAGTTAGGAAACTTGTCCAATACGGGGGACAAGTTAGGAAACTTGTCCTACTTCGGCCTCAATCTCAGCCCGATACATCGCCGAAAGCCGCTGCGTCATGGCCCCCAATTTCCCCTTACCAATGGTGCGCCCATCCACGCTGATCACTGGCGTCAGCCCGCCAAAGGTGCCGGTGACAAACGCCTCGTCCGCATCATACACGTCGGTCAGCGAAAAGTTCTTTTCATGCACCGGGATGCCGGCGCGCCGCCCCAATTTGATCACCATGCCGCGCGTAATGCCGTTCATGCAATATTGGCCGGTGGAGGTCCAGACTTCCTCGCCGCGCACAATAAAAAAGTTGGTGGCGTTGCAGGTGCTCACAAAGCCGTGAATGTCCAGCATAAGCGCCTCGTCTGCCCCAGCCTCAAGCGCCTGGATCAGCGCAATCACTTCGTGTAGTTTGGAATGACAGTTGAGCCGCGGGTCCAAGTAGTCCGGCGAGCCGCGGCGTACGGTGGAAGTGAAAAGGCGCACGCCGGTAGCTGTTACTTCAGGGTTGGCAGCCTTGTGCTCAGCGATGATGACAATGGTGGGTTTCGTGATGGTAAGCCGTGGATCCTGCGACGGTGTCTTTTTGATGCCGCGCGTGATCATCAGCCGCACGTGGACATTGTCGTCCATCTCGTTGGCCTGCACGGTCTGCTGCAGTGCATCGATCAGCTCCTGGCGCGTCAGGCCAATGTCCATGCCAATGGCCTTGGCGCCCTGAAAGAGCCGGTCCATGTGCTGGTCTAAAAAGACAAAAACGCCGTGGTGCAGCCGCACGCCTTCCCAAACGCCGTCGCCCACCAGATAGCCGCTGTCAAACACCGAAATTTTGGCTTCGGCGCGGGGGACCATTTCACCATTGATGTAGATTAATACATGTTCATTGCGCGCATCGGGCAGCGCGTCGTGGGTGCCTCGAATCATAGGTTCTCCGTTCGGATTAAGTGCTGCGGGTATTGTGGATATGATGAAAACGGGTCTTTCGGAAGTTGTACCTATTGCTAGGCAAACTTCAGTTGTCATACGCAAAATAGCGGTTGAAACGGCCCGTTAGCTGTGTTATACTGCGGCTAAATTATAGCAGGTATATGGATTTATTGAGGAATGAATCATGGCAGAACTAACGGAAGAACAGATCGATCAGATTTGGGAAATGTTTAGGGCATCCGACGCACGTTGGGAGCAGCGCCAAGCCGAACTGGACAGACGCTTTGCCGAGACCGAAGCTCTGCGTCGTCAAAGTCAAGCCGAACTGGACAGACGCTTTGCCGAGACCGAAGCTCTGCGTCGTCAAAGTCAAGCCGAACTGGACAGACGCTTGGCTGAGACAGATGCGCAGTGGAAAGAGCATATGGCCGAACTCGATAGACGTCGGGCAGAGACAGACGCTCGTTGGGCGCAACGCTTGGCGGAGACAGACGCTTGGTGGAATCGGCGTCGAGCCGAGACGGATGCACGTCTGGATCAACGAATATCTGAGACCGATGCCCGCCTGGATCAGCGCTTTGCCGAGACCAGCGATGAAATCAAAGCGACCAACCGCGGCTTGCGACAACTCGAGGGTCTGTTTGGCAATCAGTGGGGCAGGCTCATCGAAGCGCTTGTAAAACCTGGTGTTTTGGCGCTCTTTCAACAATGCGGACACAAGGTCACCCGCGTTTATGAGAACGCCACCGCCCGCGTAAACGGCTACATTATGGAAATCGACATTATTCTGGAAGACGGCGTCGATATTATCGTGATTGAAGTCAAGTCGAGACTCAGTGTGGACGACGTCAACGACTTTTTGGCTGACCTCGACAAATTTCTCGTCCACTTCCCACGTTTTGCCGGTTACCAGATTTATGGCGCCGTGGCCGCGTTGGAAGTTCCGCAAGACGTGGCGCGTTATGCCTATCGCCGCGGGCTGTATGTGGTGGAAGTTTCCGGCGACGACATGGTGCAGATGCTCAATGACGCGGCATTTCGACCCCGTCAGTTCAACCCGGAGATCGAGGGATAACCGTACCGTGCGGGAATCCTGCCAGATAAGATGCTTAAATGTAAACGACCGGCGTCATGCAGACGCCGGTCGTTTTTTTATGCCAATAGTTCCGCCACCACTTCCTCCAGCGCTGGCGCCTCACTGTCCTTAAATCCGGCCAGCGCGTGATAGAGTTCCGCTGCCCCCTGGTGGAAGCCGCCGGGCAAACCAGCCGCCTCAAAGGTGGCGGCAATTTCGCGCATTTCGCCTTCAAAGCGCCAGGCCTTGGGCGCACTGCCACGGGCGGCTCCTTTGGCCCGATCGGCCAACCCCTGCTGCGAAATCTCCCATTCCTCACGCAGTGACTCATCCACGCCTTCGGCCTTAGCCAATGCGCAGATGGCCAGTATGAGCGCCGACGAGCCTTTTGTATAGGCTGCGTAACACATCTTCAATGCCGAGGCGGCGCCGGGCTGTTCGCCAATGGCAATGGCGTGCAGTGGGCTGTGCTCGAAACATTGGGCAATCTGGACGGCGTGGCTGCCCGATAAATAGAGGCGCGTGGTGCCAGCCTGTTGCGCCGGCGGGCCAATAATGCCGCCATCCACAAAGGATGCGCCTCCGGCTTCGACTACCTCCTGCACGGCGCGCGCCGTGGCCGGCGACACCGCATTGGCATCCACATAGATGCCGCTAAATCCAACCTCGGCCACCGATTGAGCCAATTCGAGCGCCGCGTGCGGCGGGCAGACCGAGAGGATCACATCGCTCCATTGCACCAGCGCCTCTACTGATTTGAGATCTTCGAACGGATGCGCCGCCGCCCGCGCCCGCGTGGCTTCACTGCGCCCATCGGACGCCCAGCCCACCGGCGAGCCATCCACCAGCGCCGCCGCACCAATGGTAACGCCCATAGCGCCAGGGTGTAGCAGTCCAATTTTGGGATTGGTCATGAGTTTCTCCTATGATTGTAAATTGGTCTATTGGCTCTGAGAGTTTTTTTGAACGTAGGTGCGGCATCCCTGCCGTACAAATTGGGGTGAATACTGGATCGTCTCTAAAATCGGGACTGTGCGACAAGGATGTCGCACCTACAATTCATCGCCTCACCTTGTCATCCCCTCACCTTGTCATCCCCTCACCTTGTCACCCTTTCACTCCATCGCTGCCCAAATTCACCGTCATGCCCGACGGCTCCATGCGCGACTCAACGGCGCGTGTGTTGACCAGATCCGGGCGCGGGGCGACCGAAATCGACATGCTGCGGGAGGCGGGCGGCAGCACCCAAGGCGGCAGGATCACAAAGCTGGGCGGTATGTAGGGCAACGGGTCAATAAAGCCGCCCCAGCCGTCATTTTCTTCGAACGGGTTGTCCGCAATGGCAAAGTGCAGATGGGGCCCGCTGCTGGCGCCCGTATTGCCCGAGGCGCCAATCGAATCGCCGCGGCGCACGGGTTGCCCGTTGCCCACGGCGGCGCGGCTCAAGTGGGCGTAAATCGAGCGCCCCCACGAGTGGATCAGCATGACGTGGATGCCAAAGCCGTTGGGGTCGTTGGCCACAAATTGCACCTGGCCGCTGTCCACAGCCAAAATATTGGTCCCCTCCGGCGTCAGGAAATCGATGCCGTTGTGGCCGCGCAACGCCACGCCACCGGGCCGGAACTGGCGATAGAAATCGGGACGCTCGCCCCAAAGCTGGGCAATGCCAAATGGACGCTCAGTGGGCGCCCCCAAGTAGATTTTGGAGGCCTGATTGGGAATATCGGTGCCGGGCAACTTAGCCGCGCGCCCCAACAGCTTGATGCCATCGACGGCTTCGGCCACCCAGCCAATAATCTCACCCGTCGGCGCAATGCCACCCACGTTCCACCAAGTTAGGTTGTCAGCCTGTTTGGGGCCATCAATAATGTTGAGCGTGGTGCGCTGCGCAAATTCGCCCTGCACATCGCCCGCGGGCTTGTTGTTGACGCCGGCAGTCTGGCGCACGCGTATGGCTGTCGCCGCCACCACCAAGTCGTCTTTAGCAAAAGCGCCGCCGGTAGAGCCGCCCGAACCGCCGCCGGAGACGGGCGGGGTAGCTGTTGTGGGTTCCATCAGCGCCGCGCCGTTGGGCGCGGTGTCGGCCATCCAGCCGCTCACGCTGCCGCCATCCACGTTGCGCGTCTGCACTTGCCACCAGACCAGCTGATCGGCGGCCTGTGGTCCGCCAAGAACTGTGCCGGGCGTATTCTGCCAAATATCGGCCACGACGTCGCTGTCGGGCTTGTTTTTATAGCCAGCGGTGCGCCGCAGCCGCACAAAATCGGCCGTTTTAAAGCTGTCGCCCGCTTTGAATTTGGTCGAAATGGGCGTGCCACCGGTGGGCGGCGGCGTCACGCCACCGGCCGATTCGAGCAGTTGCGCGCCCACTGCCGTGGCTTCGGCCATCCAGCCCGTGTACTGCTGCCCATTAACTGTGACCTGCACCTGCCACCAGATGAGACCATCGGCGCTCTGGGGGCCAGCCAGCACGCGGCCGATTGTGCCGGCCGGGGCGTCGATCACCACGTCGCTGTCGGGCTTGTTGAGGAAGCCGGTGGTGCGCCGCATGCGCACAATGGTGGTGGTGCGCACGGTTTCGCCGATCTGAAAGCGGCCGCCCGTTTCGCCGCGCGTGCCGCCGGACGAATCGTCCACTGGCGGGGCGGCGCTGGCCGTCTTTTGCAAAAGCTGCGTGTTGTTGACCGCCTGCGCCATCCAACCCGTAACGCTGGCGCCAGCGCTGTTGCGAGTAGCCACTTGCCACCAGGTCAAACCATCTTGGCTGGTGGGGCCGCTCACGATGGCCCCCTCGGTTGCCGTGGGTATATCGGCCACCACGTCGCTGGCGCTTTTGCCGATGTAGCCGGGCGTGCGCCGCATACGAACCACGGTCAGCGTTTTGACCGTATCGCCCGCCTGCCAGCTATCGGTGACGGCTTGGATGCCCACACTTTCCACTGCTGCACTGACGGCTTCACTCTTGGTAGCCGGTGCGTCTTGAATCGCCGGCGCTCTTTGTGCAGCCGAGATACTTGACGCCGTTGCTACTTTCACCATCAGCGTCTGTCCATTGGCGGTTTCGGCCATCCAACCGGTCTGCGACTGCCCGTTGACGGTCACATTCACCTGCCACCAGGTCAAGGCGTCGGCAGTCTGCGGGCCAGCCTGCACAATCACATTGGTATTGGCCGGTACAGTAGCGATGGTGTCGCTGTCCGGTTTGTTCAAATAGCCGGTGGTGCGCCGCAGCCGGACCGTGGTTGTTGTGCGCGCGGTGTCGCCAATGGCAAATGTGCCGCCCGTGTCGCGGGAGCCGCCGCTCACCTTTTCCAGCAATTCCTTGCCGCTCACCGATTCCGCCATCCAGCCGGTGACGGTGGCGCCGCCGCTGACTGCCTGCACCTGCCACCAGGTCAGATCGTCCTTGCTTTCGGGGCCGGCCGTCACGCGGCCTTCGGCGCCGGCGGCCAGGCTGGTAATTACGACGTTGGCGGGCTTATTCTTGTAGCCGGTGGTGCGGCGGATGTTGACCACGTCCAGCGTGCGCACGGTGTCGCCAATGGCAAATTTGCCGGGGGCGACCGGCGGCTCCGCGGTGGCCACGGCTTCCAGCAGGCGCGTGCCGTTGGGCGCGATCTCAGCCATCCAGCCGGTTACATTGGCGCCGCTGCTATCCACGCCGCGCACCTGCCACCAGGTCAGATCATCCTTGCTTTCCGGGCCGCCGATGACATCGACTATGCGGCCCGCCGGCATGTTGGTGATGATGTCGCCCACCGGCTTGTCGCGATAGCCGGCGGTGCGGCGCATGTACACAATATCAGTTGTGCGCACCTGGCCGCCTACTTTGATTGTGCTGCCCGCGGGCGGCGGTGTAACGGTGGACGATTGCCAGCGGTAGTCATTACGTAAAGCCGCTTTGAAATCGTCGATCACGCCCTGTTTGCCCTGGATCACCCATTTGTCAAAAGGCGGCCAGCGATAGAGTACCAGGCTGCGAATTTGCTGCGCACCGGGCTGCTTGTTCCAGGCGTCAATTTCGCCATAGGCCCGCTGCACCCACTGGATGTTGCGGTTGTCCCAGGCCACATCTTCGTCGGTTTCGGTAATGTAGACGGGCAGGCTGCGCATGTTGGTGGGGATGGCGTTCATGAAGTCGCGATAGGCGCGGAAATGGTAGTGGCGGTCCTGATAGGGCGCATTCATCTTGGCCTCGGAGGTGACCAGATTGGGGTCGGCGCCGTGGGTGTAGGTGTGAATGGTGATGCCATCACAGCCGGTCGGCCCCAGCAGTTCCAGAATGCGCGTGAAGTAGCCGATCCAATCGCCGGTGTTGACGTTCCAGGGCGCCACGCCGCCGATCAGCACCTGGTCATCGGCGTGACCGGGCACGGCGTGAATGGCGTCGCGACAAAGCTTGTAGCATTGCGCATACAGCTCGGGCGTGATCACCTCGCGGCCATTGACCACCTGCGAAGCGGCGGCCGCCGCCGAACGCACGGCCACGGCGGCGGCTTGCGGCGCGCTGGCCGCGCGCTGGTTCAGCGCGTCAAAGCGGCGCGGGTCGCTGCGGTTAAACGGGTCATCAGTGTCGCTGGCGGGCTCGACCAGCGGCGCTTTCACCGGAATGGGCGGATTGACCGGCGGCGTGGGTTTGGCCGGGGCGGCCGGTTGACCACCGCCAAAGAGGCGCTTCAGCATTTGCAGCAGCCCGCCGAAAAAGCCGCCGGATTCGGGCTGCGGATTCGGAGCGGGTGCGGGTTGGGCGGGGGAGGCCGGCGCTTGAATCGTCTCTTCCACGGCGGCGCGCGCCGTGGCGGTCACCGCCGCCCGCGTGGAGGCCGCAGGCGGGCGCTCCACTTCGTAATTCATCTCATTGCCGATGATCCAAATCTTGCAGCCCTGGCTGGCGCGCACATAGTTGGCGCAGCGTTTGGCAAAATCGGCATATTGGGCACTGTTGGGGATGGTGCCGCCGGGCTCATAGCCGTTGTTGATGCGGCACAAAATGCCCAGATTCTGATTGCTCCACGGCGTAAAGTTTTTGCCGCTGGTGTCATTGGGACTGCTGCCAATGGCTTCGGTAAAGACGATCCAGCCCGGTTTGCCGGCATCCAGCATGTGCTGTTCGCCGCCCGGCTCGTGCAGGCCGAAGATGTATTCTGAGTCGAAGAGGGGTCGTGGCATGTGACGGTCTCCGTGGGAGTTGCGTGTTGCGGGTTGCGGGTTGCGGGTACCGGTCGAGCTTGTTGTATCGAAGCTAGGATCTAAGCCGGTTCACGCAATACGCAAGACGCAAAATTTCTTTTATAAAATAGCAAAATTCGTCATGACTTTTACGAGGTCTATTCAAATAGTTACAGTACCCTATGCACACAGGTCTGTCAAGCCCTCAAAATTAATGTTTACGTTTCTGAAAGTCTGCGCAGGGGAGAGAATAGTGCAGGTTTACGCGCTTCTCGTGCGGCGCCAACGGCCAAGAGCGACTGGCCCATATTATATACATATATTAAGTAGACAATGCGTGCACTTTGTGGCAATATGCAACTTTGTGGTTTGAACTCCCATAATGAGGTTTTTGTTCCGTAAAAGCAATTAAGAACTATAGCAATAGAGCAATATCAAATAGACAAAGGTGCAACAAAATGAGTGGGAATCAAAGTAAGTCCATCGTCAAAATGGCCATGATTGGCACGGGCGGTATGGCGCGCCACCACACGCGGCGCATTTTGCAACAACAGGATACGACCAAGATGCACGTGGTATGCGAGCCGTCTGGGAATGCATACGAAGCGTTTTGCGAGCTGTTTGAAGAGGCTGGTGTGGAGCCGCCGCCTAATGAGCCGGAGTTGTCCAAGCTGTTGGCGCGCTATGGCGACGAGCTAGATGCGGCCTTTATTATCACGCCGCACGCCTATCATCATGATCACGCGCAGGCTTGTTTGGAGGCGGGTGTGGACGTGCTGCTGGAGAAGCCTATGGTGATGAATGGCGCCGAGGCCGAGAGCCTGATCGAGACGCGCGACCGCACCGGCCGGCTGCTGGTGGTTTCGTTTAACGGCAGCCTGTCGCCGCAGGTGCGCACGGCGGTCAACATGCTGCGTGCGGGCGAACTGGGCAACATTCTCAACGTTCACGCCACGGTCTGGCAGAATTGGAAGTTGATCACTACGGGCGCCTGGCGGCAAGTGCCCGAAATTTCGGGTGGCGGCTTTATGTTTGACACGGGCGCGCATCTGCTCAATACTGTTTCGGACCTGGTAGGCGAAGATTTTGTGGAAGTGGCGGCCTGGCTGGACAATCGCGGGGCGCCGGTCGACATTCTGGGGACGGTGATGGCGCGCACGCGTTCGGGCATTATGGTTACGCTGAGCGGCTGTGGTGACGCCATCAAGTCGTGCCATTCGGACGTGCGCGTCTTTTGCGAAAAGGCCATCATCCGCACCGGCGTTTGGGGCGAGATGTTGGAGCTGTGGCGCGATGGCGAAGAGGGCTTTTCGCCCTTCCCCACGCCGCCTTCCCAAGGGCAGTGGGAGCAGTTTCTGCGCGTGCGCAAAGGCGAAATCGCCAACCCGTGTCCGCCCGAAGTGGGGCTGCGCATGGCGCGTTTCTGGGATGCCATTCGGGCTTCGGCGGCACAGGGTGGTCAGATGGTGCAATGTGGGTGATAAAGCGCTGTAGGACAGTAAGACAGTAAGACAGTCTCATGTACTGTCTCACTGTCCCACTATTTGCGTGCGGTTCATTTCCGTTCAAGATAGTTCCTTCCGTCGAAGAGATGTTCGATGGCATCTAAAACTAAATTTATGTAACTTTGAGGAGAAAAACCATGAGCAATCCGATTCGCGTAACGGTTTGGAATGAGTTTCGACATGAGAAGTCGCACGAGGCCGTGCAGAAAATTTATCCCGACGGCATGCACGTGGTCATCGGCAATGCGCTGAAGGAGCGCGGCTTTGATGTGGGTTCGGCCACGCTGGATGAGCCGGAGCACGGGCTGACCCAAGAGGTGCTGGACGCCACCGACGTGCTGGTCTGGTGGGGTCACATGGCGCATCGCGAGGTGCAGGACGAGATTGTGGAGCGGGTACAGGAGCGGGTGCTGGCCGGCATGGGGCTGATTGTGCTGCATTCGGGCCACCATTCCAAGATTTTCAAGAAACTGATGGGCACATCGTGCAGCCTGCGCTGGCGCGAAGCCGGTGAAAATGAGCGCATTTGGGTGATCCAGCCCGGCCATCCCATTGCCGAGGGGCTGCCTGAATATATCGACATCCCCGAAGTGGAGATGTATGGCGAACATTTCGACATCCCCACGCCGGATGAACTGGTCTTTATCAGCTGGTTCAAGGGCGGCGAAGTCTTCCGCAGCGGCTGCTGCTTTTTCCGCGGCAAGGGCAAGATCTTCTACTTCCGCCCCGGCCACGAGACGCACCCCATTTACTATCAGGCCGAGGTGCAGCAGGTGATTGCCAATGCCGCGCGTTGGGCCGCGCCCACGCCGGGCGCGCCTTTTGCGTATGCCGGCGGGCGGGCCATCAATGTGAAAGTGCCGCTGGAGAAGCTCGGGTAAGACCATTGTAGAAAAATAATTACGCCAGCTATACGTATTGCGTGTTGCGTGTACAGGTTGAGACGTTTGTTCGTTAGGGCGCAGTTATTTCGTTGATGTAGCCTGTGACGCCACACCGTTTGTAGCCATACGCAATCCAACCGAGCGCATGATGAGGGGGCCTTGGGACTGTGGTAGGCTATATGCCGCCATTTTCACCCATTGCCCCCTTTTTTGATCTGCGCCCAGACCTGCTTGCGTCCCAGCGGTTGCCAATAACTGGTATGAAACGCGGCGCTGGTATAAAATAACCGCATGAAAACAAACGCTTTTGCCAAATTTGCTTGGGGCCTTTTGGCCTACAATATTCTGGTCATTTTGTGGGGCGCCTTTGTGCGCGCCACGGGGTCGGGAGCTGGGTGCGGCGCGCACTGGCCGCTGTGTAACGGAGAGGTGATTCCGCGCGCCGCACGGCTGGAAACGCTGATTGAATTTAGCCATCGCTTGTCCAGCGGGCTGTTGGGCATTTTCGTATTGATTCTGCTGATCTGGGCGCTGCGGGCATTTCGCCACCAGCGCACCGTGCGGCTGGCCGCTATTTGGACCATGATTTTTGTGCTGGCCGAGGCCATTATCGGGGCCGGGCTGGTCAAGTTTGAATGGGTGGCCGCCGACGATTCGATGGCGCGGGTTTATACAATTGCGTTTCATTTGGTCAACACCTTTTTGCTGCTGGGGGCCAATACGTTGACGGCCTGGTTTGCCGCCGGGGGGCGACCGTTTCGATTGTGGAATCAGGGCGCGGTGACGGCAACATTGCTGGCGGCCATTGGGGGCATGTTGGCATTGGGCGCCAGCGGAGCCATTACGGCGCTGGGCGACACGCTTTATCTTTCCGCCGGGCTTGATCCGGCCGATTCGCCCGTGACGGCCTGGCTGGTGGGGCTGCGCATCTATCATCCCATATTGGCCTTTGTGGTCTATGGGCTGCTGGTATTGGCGGCGCGCGTTTGTGTGGCCCGGCAAGCCAATCTGGCGCCGAAGACGGTCCAGCCGCTGGCCAATGGATTGCTGACGGTGGCCACAATTCAACTGTTGGCCGGTGCGTTCAACGTCTATCTCAAAGCGCCAGTTTGGATGCAGCTGGTGCATCTGCTGCTGTCCGATCTGCTTTGGGTGCTGCTGGTGCTCATGGCGGCCACCTCGCTCAGCCAGTTGCACAATATCCCCCAGGCTGCGCCTCTGCGACCACAACAGACCGATCTGGCCGGCGAAACTTCGTGACCGGTCCGGGCCCAATTGCCCATTTGTATTGGTCAACATGATTGCCACGGTGTTGTTGACTTTACACAAGTTTGATGTTTGCTAAAACCAGAGATTTTTTACATGAGTGAACTTTTTGGAATCCTGATTTTATTTGCACCGCTTTTTCTGATTATGTGGTTGGCCAACTTGGCCGAGTACAATCGCTCCCAAGAAAGACCGTATGAGAATTTGGCGATTTTTAGCTATGTGCTGGTGGTGTTGCTCTATTTGGGCGCGCTGATGGCGGGCGTCGCCTTCCAAGGGCTCTCTTTGGCGTTGGCGCAGAATCCAGCCGCTCTGGAGCAATTGGGCTTGCCCATCACCGACCTGACTCAAAATATTGATTCGCTAGCGATGCTAGGGGCGGGCATTTGGATTCCCGCGCTGGTGGGGCTGCTGCTGCTGACGCCATGGGCGCGGCGGCGGCTGGCCCGGGTGATCCCCATTGACCCGGCCAGCCCGGTGCATGCCGTGGCCCTGGCCTGCACCATGCTGGTGGTGATCAACTTGATCGCCACTTTGGGCATCGGTCTGGGCAATTTGAGCGAATCGCTGCAAGCGCAAACCGATGCCGAGGGCGGCAGCCAGAGCGCAGTCACCACAATTTCACTGTGGGGCCAGCAGATTATCACCGCGCTGTGGGCGTTGGTGGGCGTGGGCTGGCTTGTGCGCCGAAGCTGGGGGCAAAGCTTGCGGCGGCTGGGCATCACCGCATTGAGCGGACGGCGGCTGCTCATCGGCATTGGGTTGGGGGTGGCAATGGTCCCCGTGGTCGTTATCGTTGAGTATGTGGCCAATACGCTGCTGGGGGTGGGCGTTGATCCCGATGTGGAGGCGTTGACCGAACAGCTCATTGGCCCGCTTTTTAGTTCGCCCTTCGGCATTCTCACGCTGGGGCTGGCCGCGGCGCTGGGGGAGGAGACCATTTTCCGCGGGGCTTTACAGCCGCGCTTTGGCCTGATTTTCACGGCGTTGCTTTTTGCATTGGTGCATAGCAACTATGGCATCACCATCTCAACGCTGATCGTTTTTGTGCTGGGTTGCGTGTTGGGGCTGGTGCGGCTGCGCTTCAGCACGTCGACAAGTATGGTGGTTCATGCGGTTTACAACATGGCGTTGGGGCTCATCGCATATTTGAACTTGTCATTCCTAAACAATTAACCTATGAACACTCCCTGGCGACGCAACCTTTACATCCTCTTTTCGATCCAGGTGCTTTCGACGGCGGGCTTTAGCCTGGTCTTTCCCTTTTTGCCGCTCTATGTCAAGGAGATCGGCATTGCCACGCGTGGTTCGGTCGAATTCTGGTCCGGCCTGGTTTTCTCGTCGCAGGCGGTGACCATGATGTTCGCCTCGCCCATTTGGGGGTCGGTGGCCGACCGCTATGGGCGCAAGATGATGTTGGTGCGCGCCACCATTGGGGGCGCTATTTTGATTGGCTTGATGGGCTTTGTGCAGAATGCCGAACAGCTTGTGGTCCTGCGCACCATCCAGGGGCTGGTGACGGGCGTGCTGGCGGCGGGCAATGCGCTGGTGGCCGCCAACACGCCCAAAGAGCACACCGGCGCCGCGCTGGGCCTCATGCAGATGGGGCGTTGGGCGGGCGTGGCCGTGGGACCCGTGATTGGCGGCATTATCGGCGACGCCTTTGGCTTCCGCGAAAGCTTCTGGATCACCGGCATTATGCTGGGGCTGGCCGGTCTCTGCGTCATCATCTGGGTGCGCGAAGATTTCCACCAGCCCGATACGCGCACGCGCCCCAGCTTCTGGCAGGGCTATAAGCTGCTGCTCACCACGCCGGGCATGGCGGGGCTCTACAGTCTCACCTTTTTGCGCAGCCTGGGCCAGACCATCATTTCGCCTTTATCGCGCTCTTCATTGTGAGCCTGACCGGCGCTGAACAAGGCCGGCCTCCATCACCGGCTTTATCCTGGGCTGCACGGCCTTTGCCGGCGCGCTCAGTTCGGTCTATTTTGGCCGCCTGGGCGACCGCCTGGGCCACAGCCGCGTGATGATTGCGGCGGCGCTGGCGGCGCTGATCTTTTATCTGCCGCAGCCCTTTGTAACTGCGGCCTGGCAACTGCTCATTTTACAGATGCTGACCGGCATTGCCACCGGCGGCGTTATGCCCACGCTGGCCGCGCTCATGAATTTGTGGACGCCGGGCAATAGCCAGGGCTCGGTCTATGGGCTGGAGAACAGCGTGACCGCATCGGCGCGCATTTTTGCCCCCATGTTGGGCGCATCGTTGACGCTCTGGTTTGGCTTGCGCGGCGTCTTTGGCGGGGCGGCGGTCGTCTATGGCATGTTGGCGCTGCTGGCCGTGCTGGTGGCCAATTCGGCCAAAGCGCGTAGCGCCATGCAGTTGCAAGCGGCAGATGATTGAGAGATGTTGCGGGTGGCGCGTAGCGGGTGGCGAGTCATGGGGTACCCGCCACCCGCCACTCGCCACCCGCAACTCACAAAAATTTCAGGAGAAACCAATGGACAATCCCAAACTACGTGTCGCCATTGCGGGGTGCGGCAATATTGCCGGGCCGTATGCGCGCACGATGCAGAATTATGCGCAGATTGAGTTTTTGGGCGCCACCGATATTTTGCCGGGGCGGGCGGAACAGTTTGTAGCCGAACACGGCGGTCGCGCCTACGCTTCACTGGAGGAAGTGCTGGCCGATCCCAATGTGGATCTGGTGGTCAATCTGACCATCCACCACGCCCACCCGGCCGTGATCACGCAGTGTCTCAACGCGGGCAAGCACGTACACAGCGAAAAGCCGCTGGCGTTGAGCACGGCGGAGGCACATCAACTGGTGGCGCTGGCAGAGGAGAAAGGGTTGCGGCTGAGCTGTTCGCCCATTACGTTTATGGGTGAGGCGCAGCAGACCGCCTGGAAGACCATCCGCGATGGCCAATTGGGCGCGGTGCGCGTGGTCTATTGCGAAGTGAACTGGGGGCGCATCGAGTCGTGGCACCCCAATCCCGGCCCGTTTTACGATGTGGGCGCGCTCTTTGACGTGGGCGTCTATCCGCTGACGCTGGTCACCACCTTCTTTGGCCCGGCGCGCAAAGTGACCGCTTATGGCACGGTGCTGCACCCGGACCGGGTGACCAAAGAGGGCAAGGAATTCCACATCGACACGCCCGATTGGGTGACGGCAGCAGTCGAGTTGGCCAATGGAACCGTGGTGCGGCTGACCACCAATTTCTATGTGGGTCACCACAGCAAGCAAAAAGGGCTGGAGTTTCACGGCGATTTGGGTTCGCTTTTCTTGGGCAGCTTTCAAGATTTCCACGCGCCGGTCGAATTTGCCGAATTCGGCAAGCCCTATGCGCCAGTTCCCTATGTGCGCGAGCCGTTCCAGGGCATCGAATGGGGTCGCGCCGTGGCCGAGATCAGCGACGCCATGCAGGAAGGCCGCCCGCAGCGCGCCACCGGCGCCCAGGCCGCCCACGTGGTTGAAATCCTCTGCGCCATTGTGGAATCGTACACCGAAGGCAAACCGGTGGAGATCCGCTCTGATTTTGTGGGGCCGACGCCCATGCCGTGGGGGATGTGATCGACTCCACCCATATGTATCAGTAAGCTATATTGGTGATTGTGCAGGAAGCGAACGCTTGAGTAGGCTGCGGCGGTTGAGCTATCGAACCAAGTGGCGCGTGTTGGTCTCGATACGCGCAAACAGCCGCATACTCGACGCCTCGTCTCACGCCTTCACCGCCCTTAGCATGATACACATGGGGATTATGACTCCACAACCGATGCTATGTTGTTACCCCTGGTTTTCCATCCTGATTACGTAACGCCTTTGCCGCCGGGCCATCGGTTCCCCATGCCCAAATTTGGCAAAGTGTATGAATATCTGGTCAAAGATGGGCTGGCCGCGCTGGAGCAATTTCACGTGCCGCAAATTGCGCCGGTGGAATGGCTGACGCTGGCGCACACAACTGATTATGTGCGGGCGTACATGAACGGCGATCTAGATGCGCGGGCCATGCGGCGCATTGGTTTGCCGTGGAGCCCCGGTCTGGTCAACCGCACGCGTACCGCCGTGGGCGGCACGGTGCTGACGGCGCAACTGGCGCTGCGGCACGGTCTTGCCTGCAATACAGCAGGCGGCACCCACCACGCCCACGCCGATTTTGGCTCCGGCTTCTGCATTTTTAACGATCTGGCCGTGGCCGCTGTACATGCTTGATGCGGCGATGGTCCGGCGCGTGCTGATCGTGGATCTGGACGTGCATCAGGGCGACGGCACGGCCAGCATTCTGCGCGACCAGCCCAACGCCTTCACCTTTTCCATGCACTGCGGCAAAAATTTCCCCTATCGCAAATCGGCCAGCGATCTGGATGTGGCGCTGCCGGTGGATATGACCGATGACGCCTATTTGCAGACGCTGCAGCGCCACTTGCCGCCGCTGCTAGACGAATGGCGGCCCGATCTGGTGCTCTACGATGGCGGCGTCGACCCGCATCGCGATGACCGGTTGGGGCTGCTGGCGCTGACGGATGCGGGTCTTTATGCACGGGATAAGTGGGTGCTTTCTCAATGCGCAAAACGAGGCATCCCCGTGGCCTGCGTCATTGGCGGCGGCTATGATACGGACGTGGACCGACTGGCGCGGCGGCACTGTTTGATGCACCGGGCCGCGCAAGAGGTGTTGGAGCAGCACGAGAATGATGAACGCAAGAGACGCTAAAGGCGCAAAGGGCGCAAGGGGGCGGATCATGGTTATCCTGATCTGCCTTCCCTTTCTCCTCATAGCCTGCCAGCCCAGCGCTGAAGCCAACGTGATTGGCTATGTGGCGTCGCAGCAAGTGTGCCGCTGGACGCAGGCGGCCATGCCAGACGAAGTGGTCGAATGTCCACCGCTGCGGCCCGCACCAGAGGGCGTTGGTGCGCTGGCCGGTTTTGTGCTGCACAATGGCGCACCGGTGGCCAACGCCAATGTAGTGGTGGCTGAACCAGCGGGCAAACCGCACGTTGCGCGCACGGATGCGATCGGGCGCTATCAAATCGACAATATTCCGCCTGGCTTTTATGTCCCCGCCGCCGTGGCCGCCGGGTATGATGAGGCCGCGCTCCACGATGATTTAGGGATGCCAACTTTGGTGCAAGTCGAGTCTAGTCAGACGGCTGCAGCGCCGCCGCTCGCGTTGACGCCGAGCCGTCCGGTGGCGCTGCCGGATGATTTGACCACGGCTTTTCAGCTCACGCAGACCGCTATCCACACCACCACTGCCCCTTTTCCCGACAATGCCGCCGCCGAGGTGCAAGCGTTCCAATTTACATACAATGGCGCGCGCGTGGACACGCTGCGCCTCTATCTGCCGCGCAATTTGGCGGCGGACGCCAAGTTGCCGCTGCTCTTTATGGTTTACCCAACTTATGTCGATTGGTGGGAGACGGTCAGCACTGCTTTTGCTTCGCATGGGGTAGCCTTTGTGGCCATCTCACCCATGACCGAGCGCGGTATTGATATTGAGGGCCACGCGCTGGACGCCAACGTGGCGCTGCAAATGGCCGTGCGCGGCGCGCTGAGTCCACACATCCAAAGCGGAAAAGCGCTGGTGCTGGGCGGCAGCTTTAGCAGCGCCATCCTCAACCGGCTGCTGCGGCTGGCGCCCGACCAGATTGCGGGCTGGGTTACCGTGGGCGGCATTGCGGATGCCTTTCGCGGCGCCCACGATTTTTACACCGGCGCCATCACCATGCCGCCCGAGTATGCATATGCTATTCCAGCGCTGGGGCCGCCCAACGTGCAGCCGCTCACCTTTCTGCGCTATTCGCCGGTCTACAATGTGGATAGCTTGCCGCCCGCCATGATCATCCACACAGATGCCGACCGCATTTTGCCCATTGAACAGGCCTATGCGCTGGAGGCCGCGCTGCGCCAAGCGGACGTGCCGGTGACGGTTTTTTATTACCAGGACGTGAGCCACTATCTGCAAATTGATGAAAACTTGAGCGACGCCGGTAAGGAGATGTTCTACCGCATTCTGGAATTCGCGCGGCAGGTTGGTGTATACTAAAGGGGAGAATGAACTACAGATTGCACAGATTTTCACAGAATTGGTTATCTGGCCGAAAAAAATCTGTACAATCTGTATAATCTGTAGTTGAAAAACTGTAGAGTGTTACCAAGCGAGGAGATCATGCAGACAGCCACAATGGATGCTCAATATGTTGCATTGACCAAAGGCGCGGCGTTCCAGTTGCGCCCGACCGGTGGGGTTTTGCGCATGACCGATGCGGACCGCGTCGATTTTTTGCAGCGCATGACCACCAATAATATAGTCGCGTTGACGCCGGGTACGGCAGCCCTGACCATTCTGACCAGCCCGGTGGCGCGTTCACTCTTTGCGTTCACGGTGGTCTGCGAGCTGGATGCGCTGCTGTTGCTGCCTGCGCTGGGCGAAACGGAGGCGCTTTTGAAGCACTTGCGCGGGCAAATCTTCTTTATGGACAAGGTGAAAATTGAGGACGTGAGCGCGCAATATGCCCGGCTGCGCCTCATGGGACCGGAAGCCAGGGCTACGCTGATGGACCTGGGCTATGAGGCGTCTCCAGCCGATGGCGCGGTGGAATCCGCCAATGGCGTCATCCTTGTGCATCAGAGCGAGTATGATCTGCCCGGTTACGAAATTCTGGTTCCGGTGGAGGCGCGCGCCGAATTCCTGAGCACGCTGATGGAGCATGGTGCGCTGCGGCTGGACGATTTGCTGGCCTACACCGCCCGCCGCATTGAGTTGGGCCGCCCGCTGCCCGCCGCCGAAATCGGCGACGAATTCAATCCGCTCGAGTCCGGCATGGGCTGGGTCTGCGCCGATAACAAGGGCTGCTACACCGGCCAGGAGATCATCGCCCGCCAGATCACCTATGACAAAGTGACCAAAACACTGGTGGGCCTGCGTAGCGCGCAACCGCTGGCCGCCGACGCCGACATCACCGTGGAGGGGCGCAGCGTGGGTACGGTCACCAGCGCAGCGCACAGCCCAGCGCTGGATGCCCCCGTGGCGCTGGCGATTATCAAGCGCCCGCACAACGAGCCGGGCAGTGCGGTGAAGGTGGGCGGCGTCAAGGCGGAGGTGGTGGGGTTGCCGTTTGTCGGTGTGTAACTATGGCCGAAAATAATATAAGCAATATTTCAAAGTCAAGCACGCTTCAAAAGATGGGCGAATTCTGGGATGAACACGATTTCACAGAGTTCGATACAGATATACCAGATGTGGAATTTGATATTTCCTGCATCGTATCTATCGAGCCAGACCTATTGTCCGCGTTGGAAAAGCAAGCGCAGCTACGCCATATCAATGTTGAAACACTTGTCAACCTATGGCTGCATGAAAAATTGGCGGAGCAGGGACAAGCAATCACTGCATAGACAGTATTATGTAGGCATATATGCCAATAAATCCCGTAACCCCACTCGCCCAATTCGAACCCGCTACGTGGCGACTCATCATCGAAGACGCGCCACGCGCCGGCCCGGCCAACATGGCGGTGGATCACGCCATTGCCGAGGCGTGCGCCGCGGAGGAGAGCCTGCCCACGCTGCGCTTTTACCGCTGGCAACCACCGGCGGTCAGCTTGGGGCGCCACCAGCCGCTGGCTGAGATCGATCTGGAGGCTGCCGCTGCGCGCGGCTATGATATTGTGCGGCGCACCACGGGCGGGCGCGCCATTTTGCACGTGGACGAGCTGACCTATTCGGTGGCGGCGCCCAAGAGCGAACCACGCGTGCAGGGCGGCGTGATGGATGCGTACCTGCGGTTGAGCAATGCGCTGGTGGCCGGGCTGCATCTGCTGGGCGTACCGGCGGACAAGGCGGGGGCTGAAACCAAAGTGAGCAAAGATGTTTCCGCCGCTTGCTTTGAAGTGCCCAGCGCCTATGAAATCACCGTGGGCGGGCGCAAGCTGATGGGCAGCGCGCAGAGCCGCCGCGCCGGGTACGTGTTGCAGCACGGCAGCCTGCCCCTCTTTGGCGATATCACGCGCTTCCTGATTCCGGTGCTTAATTTGCCCGCCGAACAGCGCGATCTGCTGGCGGTGCAGCTTGCGCAGCGCCTTTCTGCACGCTCAACGAGGCAATTGGTGGGAATGGGGCCGATTCAATCGGCTTCGAACAGGCAGCTCATACTCTAAAACAGGGCTTTGAACAGGTGCTCAATCTACAATTCAAATCGGGGCAGCTCACCCCGCAGGAGGCCCGCCGCACTGCCGAGCTTTTGCGCGAGCAATATGCCAATGCGGGGTGGACGCGAGTGCGCTGAGACGCTTGTGGAGCACGTATGTTCTGTGGTAAGATTGTGTCTTATGAAAGACCCGAATTCTGGAAGAATAGAGCTTCCGCAGATAGACTCAATAGCTGCTCTGGCTGAATTTTGGGATACGCACGATTTGACTGATTTTGACGACGAACTGGAAGAAGTTGATGAGCCAGTTTTTATGCGCGCACAAGGTGGCATTAGTCCAACATCACTAAATTCGGATTACACTATGCAATACGAAATCATAAACTCACCATTGCATCTAACGCTGTTTGGATTGCGCGGGACAATCAACGGCGAAACAGTGCCGGTCGTTGGCAAACGCTTGATGGACGCAATGTGGGGCGTAATTCATGCGCATAATATCAAAACAAAAGGCATCAATCATTGGGTCTATTTGCCCAACGCTGAGATGTTTGTGGGCGTTGAACTAGCCGCAGAGCAATCCAATCAAGTGGCTGGATTGGCGCCATTGGAGGTACCGCTCGCACGCTATCTGCGCCATGTCCACCAAGGGGCATACTCTGAACTCCCCCAGATTTGGCCTCAATTGATGGCCGAAATCAAGCAGCAGGGCGAAACACCCGTATTTCCAAATCTGGAAATCTATGGCCACTGGCATAGCGACGAAACCAAGTGCGAGACGACGATTATCATCGGCTTGAAACAATAGAGAGTATCGGAATTAAGCATGGGTACGCAGATGAACACGGATAAACGCTGATTCGCTCTGAAAAATCTGCGTTCATCTGCGTAAATCCGCGTACAATTTTTTCTGAATGACCTTATTATCTATACCCCAACATGGCCATTGCAAAACTAACGCTTGAATTGTACCTCCCCCTGAACGACAGCCTCAAAGGCAAGCGCGGCATCCTCAAGCCGCTGATTGCACGCATCCGCCACGATTATAATGTTTCGGTCTGCGAGGCCGACGCGCAGGACGTGCTGAGCCGCGCCGTGCTGGAAGTGGTCTGCGTCAACAGCAGCAGCGGCCTGGCCCAACGCGAGCTGGAAAAAGTGGCCCACCGCGCCGAACATTGGCGGCTCGACGCGCAGCTGTATGATTACTATATTGAGTTGGTGGATTAATCTGTTGCTGTATTGCTTATTGCTGTATTAGGGGAACGGAGAATTTACAGCAACAAAGCAATACAGCAATAAAGCAACAAAAGGACAACGCGAACCCCAATGACCACCCCAATGCGGCAGCAGTATTTGACGCTGAAGAGCCAACATCCGGGCTGCATCCTCTTTTTCCGCCTGGGCGATTTTTATGAGACCTTTGATGATGACGCCAAGACGGTGGCGCGCGTCTGCGACGTGGTGCTGACCAGCAAGCCGGTGGGCGGCGATCTGCGCGTGCCGCTGGCGGGCGTACCCTATCACAGCGTGGATGGCTATGTGGCGCGGCTGATCGAGGCGGGCTACAAGGTGGCCATTGCCGAGCAGTTGGGCGAGCCGGGCAAAGGCCTTATGGAGCGCGAGGTGCGGCGGGTGGTGACGCGCGGCACCGTGGTGGAGCCCAATCTGCTGGACGAAAAGCGCAACAACTATCTGCTGGCCGTCACCTTTGGCGCCTTTGGCAAGAGCGCCGGTGTAGCCTATTGCGATATTACCACCGGCGAATTTGCCGCCACCCAGATCGACGGCCGCGACGCCGGCGAAGTGGAGCGCCGCGTAGGCGAGGAGTTGAGCCGCTTGCAGCCCAGCGAGCTGATCATGGCCGAGTGGCAGTTGGACGAGACCGAGCTGGGTGGGCTGATCCAAAGTTTGGGCGCGGTCATCTCTGCGGTGGAGGCGTGGCAGGTGGAGATTGGCACGGCCACCGAAGCGCTTAAACGCCATTTTAAGGTGACCAGCCTGGACGGCTACGGCATGCAGTGGGGCGCCCGAGTCCGAGCCGCCGCCGCCGCTATTGCCTATCTGGCGCGAAATGCAGCTACCGCACTGCCCCAATTGACGCCTTTCGGCATACACCATTGGCGAATCTATGACGCTGGACGAATCGACCCGGCGCAACCTGGAATTGACCTCGACCATCCGCAGCGGCGAGACCAAAGGCAGCCTGCTGGAAGTGCTGGACGACACGCTGACCCCCATGGGTGGGCGGCTGCTGCGGCGACGGCTCAACCAGCCGCTGCTGGATGTGGCGGCTATCAACGCGGCTGGAGGCAGTGCAGATTTTTTACGATCCAACTTCGCTGCGGCTGGAATTACGCGAGCTGCTGAAAGCGGTTGGGCGATCTGGAGCGCTGGGTCAATCAAAAGTGGCGCAGGGCATTGCGCTGCCGCGCGACTTGGTGGGCATCCGCGTGAGGCGCTGCGCAAAGTGCCGGAAATTCACAACGTCCACGTGCATGCGTTTGGCGTCAACGACGGCGAACAGCTCACTCATCTATTCAACCTGCCCACCTGCGATGAAATTCTGCACCTGCTGGAAGCGGCGCTGGCCGATGAGCCGCCCGCCACCCTCTCCACGCCGGGCATGATCCGCGTGGGCTACAGCGAGGAGCTGGATGGGCTGGTCCACAAGAGCCGCCACGCCAAAGAGTGGATCGCCAATTTGGAGAAGAGCGAGCGCGAGCGGCTGGACATCAAAAGCCTGAAGGTGGGCTACAACAAGGTCTTTGGCTACTACATCGAGGTGACCCACGTCCACGTCGACAAGGTGCCGGACGAATACATCCGCAAGCAGACGCTGACCAATGCCGAGCGCTACATTACGCCCGACCTGAAAGAGTACGAATCGCTGGTGCTCAACGCCGATGAGCGGCGGCTGGATATTGAGCAGCAGATCTTCAAAAACCTGTGCGACCGCACGGCGGCCATGCGCGGCGATCTGCTGCTGCTGGCCATGAAGCTGGCCGAGCTGGACGTGTACGCCGCGCTGGCCGAAGTGGGGCTGCACCGGCGCTACATGCGCCCGCAGGTGGACGAGGGGCCAGGGATTGAGATCATGGGCGGTCGCCACCCGGTGGTGGAGCTGACGCTGACCGACGAGCCCTTTGTCCCCAATGACACGCACTTAACGCCCGACGCCGCCATCCACGTGCTGACCGGGCCCAACATGGCGGGCAAAAGCACCTTCCCTGCGCCAGACCGCGCTGATTACACTGATGGCGCAGATTGGCAGCTTTGTGCCGGCGGGAAGTGGCGCAGATCGGCGTGGTGGACCGCATCTTTACGCGCATTGGCGCTAGCGATGAGATTCATCGCGGCCAGTCCACTTTTATGGTGGAGATGGTGGAGACGGCCAACATTTTGAACCACGCCACCAACCGCAGCCTGCTGGTGCTGGATGAGATTGGCCGCGGCACCAGCACGGCGATGGGCCGTCCATTACCTGGTCGGTCATCGAGTACATCCACAACCACCCCGGTCTGCGCGCCAAAACGCTCTTCGCCACCCACTATCATGAGCTGACCGAGCTGGCCGAGCGGCTGCCCCACGTGGTCAATTACAACGTGGCCGTGGACGACAGCGGCAGTGGCGACGGCGGCGACGGTCACGACGTGGTCTTTTTGCGCCGTATTATTCCGGGCAAGGCCGACCGCTCGTACGGCGTCCACGTGGCGCGCATGGCCGGGCTGCCCGGCGCCGTGATCAACCGGGCCGAGGAGATACTCGTCGACCTGGAGCGCAGCGGCGCCGCCGGTCCCAAGCGGCTGATTGATGGGGACAAGAAGCCGAATCAAAAGCCCGCTGCTCGTCAGATTACGCTTTCGCCGATGTACACCCGACGGTGGAAGCGCTGCGTAAGCTGGACGTGAATGGGTTGACGCTGTTAGATGTGCTGAATCGGCTGTACGAGTTGCAGCAGATGGCGGGGAAGTAGCTGTAGGCCAAGTTTCCCAACTTGTCCGGTAATCAGGCGCTGACAAGTTGGGAAACTTGGCCTACATGTGTGGGAGGCGCCACATAGTTTGGATGTGAATGGGTTAACAACGTTGGATGCGTTGAATCGGTTGTATGAGTTGCCGCAGATTCGTGGGAAGTAAGACCATTTGGTAGCATTGTAGTTGGCTCGCTTCCCACCACATACACAATTCCTCGTCATTCTGCGTAAGAAGATCAACAACAATCTCTTCGTCACTTCGCCAATAAGTTTCTCAACAACCTGTCCTTCATTGCTCGCCGACCGATAGCCATGCGCAATCGCATTTCTCGTCTGCATTGCAGCAAGCAGAAACTCATAATCTGCTCTTGAAATAGCGCCCTCCATTGTCAGGGCCTTTATCATATGCTGAGTGACTATTATGCACCATTGGTGGCTCTTCGTGTTGACCAACCAGCCGAAGAGTAGCTTCTATCGATGACCATGAGTAACATAGCGGCACTTATGTGTCCACTGTTAAGTAGAGATTGAGCTTCATCTAGATTTTGGTGGACTTCGACTTCATCTAGAGATTGGCTGAGAGCCAATCCATTTTCACCCTTTTCCACAACAACCAAGTCGAACTGCCAGTCATCTGTTTCATTTAGGCGACGCGCCATTTCCCGAACCTGACTGTTATGGGCAAGCGCCTGTCTAGTTTTCACCACAACAGCAACCGATTGATTTCCCTTATGCGCAATGAGATCAGGCTGATATTCACGCAAGAATAATGGCAGATCGAGGCATGCGGCTGCCAATTGTATTTCGTAACCTTGTGTTCGATATTCTTCTACAATCTTCTCTAAGCGTTCCCGCTTCAGGGCTAATTGCTAAGTTTATCATCGAATAACCTCTTGATCGGGGCTTCTTGAATCTGAATATACAGAAACTCATTGCCGCGACTAAATCCATCTGCTAATACATCGGACGGGTTTTCAAGTCTCAAATTTCCAGACAAATTGCGTTTTTCACAAGGCAGTCCGTTATTTGGTCGTCGTCATGTAAACAAGTCCGATAAGCGCGCCCGAGATCGGCTATAAATGTTATCTACGTCCATTGTAATTGAGTCGTAGAAATAGATAATCGACATCATAACGGATTCGGCATGAGGAACCTCACCTGGAGGCCATACTCGTTTGGCCTCTACTCGCACTTGCTCCCGCCACTCATGTAGTCCTGGCGGCGTCTTGTTTGTTGAGATACTGGTGGTCCGTCAACAATGAACTCAAATGGTAGCACAAAATTCTATCTCTTGACTGATGCTTTAATCACCTTCAGGTTGCATAATTATACCAAATTATAAGTATTGCTGTAACTACGCAACCGCAAACTCCAGATCACCTGCCTTTCAGGTTTGGTAAAATGCCAGCACAATATCCTCTTTGGGAATGCCGGCTTCCATCAAATCATAAGATCCCTTCTTCGGTGCTGCCGTCACGTTCGATCCACACTTTGCCATTCTTGATTTGCAGATGCAGAATTACCGAATGCACCCGTCCTGTGCGATTCCAACCGAAGTCCACCAGGAGGTATTGCCCGTTCTGCTCATCAAAACAGGCACACTATCGACTTCTCCCCAGGCTCGGCGCATATTCTCTGCGTGACGCAGCAAGATTTGCTTGACAAGATTCCGATATTTAGCTAGTTGATCCATGCGATAATTTCCTCCAGCACGGGGTCAAAAACGATAAATCGCATCTGATGATCGGCCAACACTTCTTGCAATCAGCCGATTGCTGCAAAAAGTCTACATAAACATCCTGTGCCACGGCTAAAACAGCTCCCTTTCTGGTTCAAGCCGTTTAAGAAGGCTACGATAAAGACCATATTGGCCAATTGCCTTTTCAAGCTCACTAATGGGGGATGGTAGATCCAAAAATCTTGATTTCAATAGCGATCTTCCGGCCTTTCAGCCGCCAGCGCCTTTTCGGCAGCCAGATCTGCAAGTACACGTATCTCTTTGTATTCCAACGTAAATGGATCAGCTGTAATGGACCATCCGTCCTTTATGAGCGCGCGTTTGACTGGTTCGTGATAAAGGTCAGCGTGGCATATGAATTTTCTTGCTTGCGATACATCTTAAAGCAATATCAAACTAATTATACCACAGATCAGTCATATCTGCTGTTCATGATCAACCCTTCTCACACATCCCAACACAAGCCAAAGTTGGATGCTTGACTCTATTCCGTCGAACAATCATATTCGCCTAACTTGTAATTTACACCACAACGTAAACCCTGAGCATCTCACTTACCAACCATTTGGCATCACAGTTCACGCAACGCGCAATACGCAACATCTCCCCGTGCGTAGGGGACGCTACAGCCGCCGCCTCCATTCTGTGGCATCGTGACAGGAGAAATTGTTAAACTACGCAGATGATGGAGGAGACCAATGCTCAAGCAATATCAAGGATGGATATGGATCGCCGGAGCCCTCATGGCATTACTTTTGGCCGGCTGCGTTGCCCCGTTGGCGACGGAGGATACCTCGCCCACAGCCGCGGAAACAGCCGGAGACACCCCAGCCGCCGACACCGTGAACGGTGTCGAACTGCTGCCGCCGCAAACACCTCCGTTTGACACATCTGGCTGGCGCACCGATTTTAGCAAACGCATTGTGGAATGGGACGAAATACTGTCCGGCGGCCCACCCAAGGATGGCATCCCTTCAGTGGACGATCCCACATTTGAAAGCGTGGACGCCGCCGCGGAGTGGCTCACCGAGCGCGATCCGGTCATTTTCTTCGCCCACAATGACGACGTGCGCGCCTATCCGCTGGCCATTCTGATTTGGCATGAAATTGTCAATGATGAGGTGGGAGGACTGCCAGTGGCGGTCACCTTTTGCCCGCTGTGCAACGCCAGCATTGTGTTTGACGCCACGATCGATGGCGAGCCCCATGAGTTTGGCACGACGGGCCGCCTGCGCAACAGCGATCTGGTGATGTATGACCGGGTGACCGAAAGTTGGTGGCAGCAGTTTACCGGCCAAGCGCTGATCGGTGACTATGCGGGGCGCCAGTTGAATTTTCTGCCCAGCCAGGTGATCAGCTTTGGCGACTTTGCCGCCGAGTTTCCCAATGGGCAGGTATTGCTGCGTCCCACGTTTGACCGCAGCTATGGGGCCAATCCGTACACTGGCTATGATTCGACAGAAGGGCGGCCCTTCCTCTTTACCGGCGAATTGGATGCCCGTTTGCCAGCGACGGAGCGGGTGGTCGGTGTGGAACTGAATGGCAACGTGATGGCATATCCCTTTAGCGCCGTGGCCGACGCGGGCGCGGTGGATGATGAGTTGGGCGGTGAAGCCATTGTGGTTATGCACAAAGGTGGGACAGCCAGCGCGCTCGATAGCCGCACGATCAATGAAGGGCGCGATGTGGGCAGCGTCGCCGTTTTCAAGCGCGCAGTGGATGGACAGATGTTGACTTTCTCTGCCAATGCGGACGGTTCCTTCACCGATGCCGAAACGGGCAGCACTTGGAATATTCTGGGAGAGGCTGTGGCGGGTGAATTGGCGGGCAGTCAACTTGAACGCGTGCTATCATTCGATCACTTCTGGTTTGCCTGGGCGGCATTTCATCCAGAGACGGGCCTATATGGGGAATAGATTGTTTTCGTTGCGATAGGTTTTCCCACCGCAAGGAGCGCAAAGATTCGCAAAGGCCATACTCCGAGCTTCCTTTGTGCTCTTCGCGTTCTTGGCGGTAGAAATTGACTTTCGCAACCAGAACCAATTATAGGCCGGCAAAAACTTCCATGAGTCGGGCGGCCAGCTTGCGGGGATCGTGGTGCGAAGGCTTGTTGGCGTCCACCAGATTGCCGGTAAAGAGACGATAGTTGAGGGGAAAGCGTCCGAACATTTCCGACACCTCTTCAACGCCAGAAAGCATGGCGGGCAGCGTCACCCATTGGGCAACAGAGGAAGGTGGCGTAGCGGCGTCATAATTGTGGTTGGCCAGCACGGTCGTAAACGCATCGCCGGCGTGGCGCCGCAACTGGAGCATGTGGTCGGACACGGTAAAGTGGTCGGTTTCGCCGGGCTGGGTGGTAATGTTGCAGATATATATGCGGGGGGCGGCCGAGGCGCAGATGGCGTCGCGCACGCCAGGCACCAGCAAATTGGGCATGATGCTGGTGAAAAAGCTGCCCGGTCCGGCCACAATCAAGTCGGCCTGCAAGA
Organism: Caldilineaceae bacterium; assembly: GCA_041391125.1. Classification (GTDB taxonomy): domain Bacteria; phylum Chloroflexota; class Anaerolineae; order Caldilineales; family Caldilineaceae; genus JACKBC01. Next base: position 11,239 of record JAWKON010000007.1, on the reverse strand, counting down.
TGGCGCGAATGGCCTCCGGGTACGCGGGTGGCGTCTCCGGTTTGAGGAAGACGCGCATAATCTGTCCGTCGGTTTCGGGAATCTGACTTTCGCCTTCCACCAGCAGCCATTCATCATCATCCGGCCCGCCAGTTTGAGAATGTTCCGTGGGCTCACGGCGACGGGCAATTTCGGCGCAGAGATGTATCTGTTCCAGCGTGCTGGGCAAGACGCGCCCGCGCACGGCCAGCACGCGGCTGCTCTCGGCCAGACCCGATTCAAAGCTGCCGCTAACGGCGGCCATGGTGGCAATGAACAGATTGCCAAAGCTGTGGCCGGCTAATTCGCTTTTGTCCTGTGCGCCGCGCAGGGCGTCGTAACGGGCAAAGCGATATTGGAACAGGCGCGTCAGCAGCTCTTCGGATTCGCTGAGCGCGGCAATGTTGTTGCGAAAATCGCCCGGCGGCAACATGCCCATTTGCCGCCGCAAACGTCCGCTGCTGCCGCCATCATCGGCCACGGTGACAATAGCAGTGATCGCATCGGTATATTCGCGCAGGCCGCGCAACAACTGGGGCATGCCGGTGCCGCCGCCAATGGCTACAATTTTGGGACCGCCCGTCGCTGTGCGGGATGGCGTCATGAAGGGTGCGGCCTGTTTTGGCGGTGATGAGGCATCAGCCGTCAAGGTTTCACAGCATTCTGTGTTGAGCGGCTGCGGTGCAGCATCACTTTGGCCATCATCCGTGGAGCTGTGTTCATCCTGCCGCGCGGTTTGGATAGCAGTGAGCGTCTTGGCATTGCGCCGGAGATTGGTGAAGCTCCACACAGTCACAATGAGCCCAACCGCCGTGAGCCATATGGCCCAACCGCCGCCGAAACCACCTGCAACGCCCAAACCCATGAATCTCTGGCCAAGGCTAAAAACCCCAGCGCCCAACAAAAAAATGCCCACATACGAGGCGACAATTTTATAAGCTGTCTGCATGTTCACCCCTTCTCGACCATTGCCGCCAGCCACGCGTCATAGCGAGCGGCCACATGGGGCCAATCATACTCTGCCACAACGTGGTTGCGCAATGCCGGCGGGGCGCAGCGCGGCGCTTGCAGACGGTGCAGCGCCTTGGCAAACAGATCATCTTCATCTGCATAAAGGCAGGCCGGATGCAAGGCGGCGGGAATCAACTCTGGATAACTCAGCCGATGGGGCAGCAGTGGAAACGCCCCGGCCACAATGGCTTCCAAGATGCTGATGCCAAAAAATTCGTGAATGGCCGTGCTGATCACCAAATCGGCGCGGCGCAGCAAATTGACGTAGTCGTCGTACGAATCCAGATAGCCCCAATGCACAATGCGCTTTTGCAGTTTCTCCTGGGCCTCTTCAAATTCGCGGGGAATATTGCGGAAATTTTCGCCGGCCACGGCCAGTTGAAAGGGCACTCCGACCTCATCCAGCCGATAAAGCAGAGCGAAGAAGCGATCGGGCCGCTTATCATACTCCCAACGCTGGTTCCACACAATGAGCGGCGCCTGCCCTGTAGGGCGAGTTGGGAAACTCGCCCCCGCCGTCTCATCAAAGTCAGCATGCCCCCCAACCGGCGCCAACCGGTCACACCGAATACCCACCGGCAGCACCATACTATTAGCGCGCACCTGATCAATCAGTTGTAACTGATTATAATCGGGAAAATGTTTGAGCAGCCGCGGCACCTCGTCAAACCAGCTTTCCAAATGATAGCGGCTGTTGAAGGCAATGCGGTCGGCGCAAAGCTGGCTGCTCCAGTTGAACATGGCATAGGTGAGGTCCGGCTTTTCACCGGGCCGCCAGGGATAGGTGAGCTGGTTTTCATGCATGTAATATAGAATGGGAATGCCACGTGGAAGGTGGCGGCGCAAGAGCCCCAGCCAGGCGGGCAGATTCACCATGTCGGTGGCGATGATGGCGTCCGGTGCGCCAGATGAGGCGTCAGACGCTAGGGCAGCGCGCGCTTGCGCCGCCAGCTCAATGGCGCCGCCCTGCATGCGCCACTTCCAAAAGCGCCCGGCCATGGTGAGCAGCGTGACTTTGTGGTGGCTGTGGCGCTGATAATTTTCCGACCAGGATTGGTGACTGCCGGTTTGGTATGGGGAGAGGAGCCAGATATGCATGATGGGGATTGGGGAGCGGGGATAAGGGATTGGGAAGCCCCCATCACCGGAACAATTTTTGAGACGCAAGTCTGTGTAAACAAAGCCGCTGCGACTGCAACGCACGGCTGATAACGCGGCGGTTAAGGCCAAATTTTCGGCAGCCGTGCATCGCAGTCTTCACTCTTTAAGCCAAAACGGCCTCCATGATTGGCTCTTCGGCAAAGAGCGGAAATTGAGTGGCCATTTCTTTGACGTTGTTGCGAATGTCGAGCAGATAGGAATCCGCCAATGCCTCTTCTTGGAAGCGGGCGATAAATGACGAACGCGCTTTTTTATCTGCCGGCAGCACGGCGTCCTGCACGTGCTCGGTGACCTGCGCAATCCAGTCGGCGATCTGCACCATTTCCGCCTCGCCCATGCCGCGGGTAGTTACCAGCGGCGTGCCCACGCGCAGGCCCGACGGGTAAAAAGGCGAGCATGGCTCATTGGGAATGGCATTGCGGTTGGCGTAGATGCCGGCCACGTCCAGCGCAAAGGCTGCTTGCGTCCCCAGCCCTTCGCTGTAGGGCGTGAAGTCGACCACCATCAGGTGATTTTCGGTGCCGTTGCCCACCAGCTTTTGACCGCGTTCCATCAGGCGGTTGGCCATCGCGTTGGCGTTGCGGCGCACCTGGCGCGCATATTCTTTGAACGAAGGCTCGGCGGCCAGCCGGGCGGCAATGGCGATGCCGGCCACGCTGGCATTGTGCGGGCCGCCCTGTAAGCCCGGAATAATGGCGGCGTTGATCTTGGCGCCCAGTTTGGGGTCGCGCTCCAGCCCGCGCTCGGTTGCCAGGATCATGGCGCCGCGGGGGCCGCGGAAGGTTTTGTGCGTGGTGGACATGACCACATCGGCATACGGCGTCGGCGAGGGATGCTCACCGGCAAGGACCAGCGCTGTAATGTGCGAAATATCGGCCACCAGCCAGGCGCCCACTTCGTCGGCCACCTGGCGGAACTGGGCAAAATCGAGCACAAAGGGATACGACGTGGTGCCGGCGATGATCATTTTGGGCTTGTGCTGGTGGGCCAATTCGCGCATCTGTGCAAAGTCGATGCGGGCGTCGGCATCCAAGCCGTATTGGATGCTGTTAAAATATTTGCCCGAGAAGGTGACTTTGGGATGGCCGTGAGTCAAATGGCCGCCGCCGCCCAGCTCCAGCCCCATGAGCGTATCGCCGGGCTCCAGCAGCGCAAATTGAATGGCCGAATTGGCGGGCGAGCCGGAGTGGGCCTGCACGTTGGCAAAGGGTACGCCAAAGAGCGCTTTGAGCCGGTCAATGGCCTCGTTTTCAATTTTGTCCACAAACTGGTTGCCCTCATAATAGCGGCGACCGGGATACCCCTCGGCATATTTGCTGGAAAGACACGATGAGAGCACCTGCGCCACCTCCGGCGCAAAGTGATTCTCGGATGGGATCAGCCCAATCATCTCGCGCTGGCGCTGTTCCTCTTGCATAATCCATTGATGAATAATGTCTGACATTGAAGTTCTGATTTCCTTTATGTTAAAAAACTGAGCCGAAGACGGGTGAGTAGGGCGTGTTGCGTAGTGCGTGGTGCGTGTACCGGTTGACGAGACGTTTGTTCATTGAGGCGCTCATTTGTCGACCGGCTTGAGTTTATGACGACGCATTCGGCTTTAGGCAACACGAGCCGTTACAAATATATCTATCCTTTACAAATATATTATATAGAGTATAGCAAAAAAATGCCCGTCAAATCTTACTATATTGTAACGAAATCGGCGCAATTTTTGCGAAGGCATGTGCAAATTATCCTGCAAAGTTCAATTCCCCGCGGGCGCGGCGCTCCATCGGCAGCAGGGCGTGGTAGATGAGTTGGTTGAGCGGCGTTTTGACGCCGGCCTGCGCACCGGCGCGCACCACGGCGCCATTTTGCGATTCCAATTCGGATGGGCGCCCGGCCAGCACGTCGCGCTGCATGGAGGCCGTGCCGTCGGCGGGGATGCCGTCGAAAAAGGCCAGCGTTTGGGCAAAGGTTTCGGCGGGCAGCGCAATGCCGCGGGCGTGGGCCACATCATATATTTCCTGCATGACCTGCTCCAGCAGGCGGCGGGTTTCAGGCTGGCTGCGCAACACGCCGATGGGGGCGCGCGTAATAGCGCCGACGCCGCTCCAGGTAGCAATGAGCAGAAACTTTTGCCAGATGGCCACGTGAATGTCGGGCGGCGTTTCCACCGCCAGGCCGTGGGCGCGTTCAAAAAGCTGCCGCAGGTGCGCCACCCGCGCGCTGGGGCGATTGTCCAGCTCGCCAAATTTGATAAAGGGCAGCCCCCCGGCGTGACGAATGTGGCCCGGCCCGGCAATATAGCTGATCAGCCCGCACAGCCCCCCCAACACGCGCTCGGTCCCATAGATTTCCGCCAATTGACCAGCCGATTCAATGCCATTTTGCAGCGGCAGAATGTATGTGTCCGGCCCCAGCAGTGGTTCCAGCAGCGGCGCCAGTTGGGGAACCTGCCACGCTTTGACGCAGACGAAGACGGCATCCACAGGGCCGATCTGCTTGGGATCAGCCGCACCGGTGGCGGGTTGCACGGTGAAGTCGCCCTCCACGCTGTCCACACGCAGCCCGTTGGCTTGGATGGCGGCCAGGTGCGCTCCGCGGGCAATGAAGATTACCTCTTGGCCGCTTTGCGCCAGCCGTCCACCAAAGTAGCCGCCCACGCCGCCGGTTCCATAAATTGCTATGCGCATTTTTTCTCCCTGATATACATTACACTATTGACTATTGTCTACCGTCTATGGGCAAACTATTGAAACATGGCCCCAATGCAGGCTATTCTTGTTCGAGGCCATCTGCGCCATGTTTAAGGGCGATCTCGATTTGGCGCGGGTATCCGCCACGGTCATATTTTACATGACCTGTGGCGTGGCCACGAATTCAATCGCATCCACCACGCCCGTCGCGCCATCGGCCCGATAAATCTGATCCTTAACTTCAAGCTCGTCAGCGGGCGTCCAGCGACCGACCGCTCAAGGTTGTTAAATGAGCAGTGAACAGTGCTCAGTTCCCAGGGTGAACTTCCCGACTGGACAGTGAAAACTGAGCACTGTTCACTGTTTCCTTTGACACGCAAGTCCTTAACTTAATGACATTGCCCGGCCACTTGCCACGGTGCAGATGTCACTTCATAGAATAGACGTTATTCCGATTTAACATGACGATAGGACAAGATGACAAGATGGCAGGATGAAATTGCCGTGGTCATCTTGTCATCTTGTCACACGAGTGCAAAACAAATCGGAATACGCTCTAATGGTTGCCTCGGTGTCGTCTTGAGCTGCTCGCTGCCGATGGTCAGCGTGATGACCACCGGGGCCACGAGGGCAATGATCGCCGTGATAGCCTATGGTGCCCGTGGCAGCAGCATAGGCTATCACGGCGCTACCCTCGACGGGATGAAGCTTTTATTCCCCAGCGCAAGGAGAGGCCGAGAGTTACCAGAAAAAATCAATTTGGCGTAAATGTAGGATCAAAGAGGAATTATTCGAAATGGTTGGATTGACGCCGGTTTGGTTTTGGGGGGCAAGAATGATGGCTCCGTTGCGTAGCGCCAATATGACCACATTGAAATCTTTGTGTAGGGGGATGTTAATTTTGGTTGGCCCGCCGGTTGAGAGGGGAAATTCGTAAGTTTGCTGATTGGCGTATAAAACAATCTGGCGGTTATCTGCAATCAAGGCATTGGCGTCGGTGGCGATATTGAGCAAGGCATGTACGGTTGCGGGTTTTTCGCTATAAACCAGCAAGCGGAGTTGTGGCGGCAAGTCCGATGCAGGGGGGATGGGGAGCAGTTGTTCGACGATGGCAACTCCCAGATTAGGCGGCGCAGTGATCCCCGCGGGAAACGAGGATTGATTGATATCGGCATAGGTAAAGGTTTGATCGAGATAGAATCCTTGGGAAATATCCAGCGGATCAAAGGTGTGCAGAGTGGGTCTGAAATAGGGAGTGCAGAGCATGATGCGCCAGCAGGCATAGGCGCCGGGCAGAGGTGTTTGTAGGGATAAACCGCTATGGGTTTGTACGGTAATGGTTGCGGGTGTTGGAATAGTCGGCAGAATCTGGGTGCTGGGTGGGTAGATGAGCAGGGGCTGTTGCCAGGGCGTAATATAGAGGCAAACGCTTATGGCGACCAGCAGAGTGTTGATGCGCAGCGAATCAGGCCGATTTTCAAAAAGATAATAAAGGCTAATGGCCAGGAGGCCGGCTGCCAATATCCAAAACGAAGCGCCGGCAAAGCGAAAAGAGGGTGCGGACAGAAACCAGAATGAGATGCCGGCTAAGGGTAACGTGAAGAATGGCCACAAGTGAAGGCGCCGCCGCCATAAGGCCACGGCGGTGTAAAGGAGCGCGGCGGCTACTGATACATATGTCAACTTTACAATATCGGTGGGCATTTCGTGCAGCCACGGATAAAGCCACTGCCAGTTTTGCAACACGTCCGGCCAGGGCTGCCAAGGCTGGCGCGCCCAACTGCGGATCCACATGTCGACGCTAATGGTTAGTGAACGGGGGATGCGCCAGGGAACCGGTAGGGCGCCAATCGTCATAGGATAGACAGGATAGCCGCTCAGTATTATGCCGCGCGCTATCCAGATACCCAAATATGAAGTGCAAAATACGCCAAGGGGCCACAGAAGAGAAAGAAAGCTCTTGACCTCTCTTCGATAATATCTGCGGTAACTATAAATAATAGACAGGAGTGAAGAGACCAACCCGAGCGGGAGGAAGCTAAGTTTAATTGTAATACCCAAACACGAGAGCGCAACAATTAAATAGAGCTGAAATTTCTCCTGTTGCGCTGAAAGTTGGGGAGAGGTCAGATAGCCAAGGAGTTGGCAACTTAAGATGATGCCCAGGAGAAATATGGGAAAGTCTGGCGAGAGGCTGGGGACGCTGCCTTTGAGCGTTTCGGTGATGAGCGGTCCTACAAGAAGCATTGCATAGACCGATTCCAAGGCGATTTTCCGGCGGGTTGATAAGATGTTTGCAGCGTAACTTGCTACTTGTATTAGTAAGACGGTGAGTAGAAAGCTATTTAGAAAATGTTGCGATTTGCCTTGCCAGGGTCCAACATCGGTGAGTGCGGCATATAAAAAATAGGAGCTGTTAAAAGCAAATCGGTCGTGGAGGTTGCCCAAGCCTTTGACAATAGGAAAGGCAGCATTCCATTCCATAGAAGCCAGGTGATACAGAGCAGTATCTGAATTTGCCACCGGTCCCGCCCCGCGATTAGCCGTCCAAAGAGCAATGAATATGATGACAAAACTGCCCAGCAGCCGGGCGGTTGTAAGCTGGGGAATATGAAATTTCAAAGTGGAGATATGCGCGGCATACCCGATCAATGCCGCGCCTGTAATGATGAGGAGCGTCCAGCCATCTATCCGCCACAATAGATGTGTAACTTGTAAAATGTAGAATAAAGCGACAATTCCAAGCCAAAATTGCTGAAATCTAGAAATAGAGGTGTTGTTGGATTGTATTCTAAATATGCGACCTACCAGGAGGCTCAACCCATAGATTAGTCCAAAATGGCCAATCCACCACGCCCACATCGTTAGCGTATATTGGATGTAGGGGACTATAACACGGTTGAGATCGAAAGCGGAGTTTTCCATAGCTTTATGTCAGAGAAATAAAACTCCGGTTTTGATTTAGAGCAAAATATAAGGGCATAGGACTACTGTTTGACGTTTTGACCAATCAAAAGCAGATTTTTGCCAGCCGGAACCACCATCAGCTTTTCGATGACCCGCATGACCGGCACAACTAATTTGTCGTACAAATTAACGTTTGCGGGTGTAAGAGTTTTCCGCAGCAAAACGAAGTTGAAATACCAGGGAAGGATGCCCGCTATGTCGAAATATTTCACCCGGACAATCTTGTAACCAGCGGATTCTACCAAATTCACCAATTGGTCCTTTTGATAGCGGCGCTTATGACCGATGGATGCATCGAATTCACTATAGAGAAACGGTAAGGCCGGTGCAAAAATGCATATATGACCGTTAGATTTCAGCGTTTTGCGCACAAAATCCAGCTCAAGCCTTTCATGTTCAATATGCTCCAATACATTTACGTAAACAACCGAATCAAATTGGCGAATGTATCGGTGTGAGACGGAGCCAAAATAATCATTGACCGTTGCCGCGCGCGGTATATTGCGCAGTTTTTGGTGAAGCAAGGGGAACATGTCATTGGACGGTTCAAAAGTGGTGAGGTGATGGATGGGGCTCGTTAACAAAAGCTGAGAAAAATTACCTGTCCCTGCCCCAATCTCAGCAACATTTTGCCCAAGATACGGCGTAAAATGTTCGAAAATCCACCGATGATAATTAGTGGCAAAAGACATTGCCTCTAAATCATTTCCTACATATTCAAATTCTAAACTGTCTGTATTCATGGAGCAACCTTGATTTCATGGCCGGCTATCGGTTTTTCGCATAACCCTTGACGAGCTATAGGGAAAATGTTAAAATGCCAGTTGACTAAAGGAGCTTGATAGACCAAATATTGTCATTTTATCAGACAAGTTAAGCATGTCATAGATAGAATGAGTAGGAAATTGAAATATGCCACCACATTCTGTCGGCAATTTAGCAGAGCAATCTTCTAGATCTTCCGTTATCAACGCCGGCAATAAGCCAATGGCCGCACAGCTAGATGGTCACGCACCGCATACGTCGGTGTATAATATCCCGTTATCTCCGCGTACTTTTGCTGGTGCACTTGCATTGGTAACGCGCATTGATCTTCTATTGGTTTTACTTTTCCCCACATTTGGCGGCGTTATGTTGGCTTGGTGGGAGATGGGGCATATTGATGTTCCTAATACCCTGTTTACACTTTTTACAATTGCCGCTTGCTTACAGGCAATTCATTTATTGGCGGAATACAAAGACTACAAATTCAGTGTGGCGCCCGAAGGCAAGTACGTTGATGAACGACCATTTGCTGGCTCCAGTCTTCTTATCCGCAAACTTTTTCTGCCGCATACGGTTTTAGGCTTTAGCATCATACTATTTATGTTGAGTACAGCCAGCCTGGCCTGGTTGGTGTTGCTGGCCGGTTGGCCGGTCCTTTTTTTCCTGGGATTGACCGGTTTGTTCTATTTTTTGCGTATGGCGCCACCCTCCATGCATGGATATCTAGCCTGGGGCTTGGGGGAATTGGGGTGTTTTATCGGTATTGGGCTTCTACAATTGCTCAATGGCTACTATGTACAATCAGGCGTGTTATCTGCATTGCCATTTTATGTGGGGGCGCCGGCTGGCCTATTGGCGATTTTAACCCCTTTTACCCATGATCTTATTTATCGGCGCCGCGATTGGATTTCGCGCAAGCGTACGTTGGCGGTAACCCTGGGAGATAGGCGGTCGCTTAATTTTAGTGCTTTGGTCATATTGGCTATTTATGCATCCTTTTTTGTGTTGGTGATTGTGGCGGCTATGCCATTAACCATCCTAATCTGTTTGGCTGCCTTACCAATTATGGTGGGGGGAATGAAACAGATGTATGATGAACAGCCTGCACCCGCCCAGCGGCTTTTACTTTACAGAGCGACCATCAAAGGGTCCGCGTTTACCTGGTTGCTATTTCTGTTGGCCCTCTGGATCGACAAAGCTGTATAACGTGGAAGATTATGCCTCCCTCTCCATCTGTTCCACGCATTTTGTTAACGCGTAAGGAATTTTATGAATTGGCGGGCGATTGTCGACGCTATGCGTTGGAACTTGCCCTTTATGATCCTCACCGCGTCAATTTAAAGCAATGTTATCAATTTAATCGATGGCTGCCCAAGATCAAGGCCCACGAACCATTAGCAAGCGCGCTAGTGTCGATTACGCCGGCGCGCCCCATTGCGCGTTGGCAACTGATGACAATTGCCGCTGTGCTGGGTCTCATTTTGCTCTTTGCCCTCCCGTTGTCGCTGCGGCATATGACGCGCTCGTTGTTGTTTTACCTATATTTGCTATTTTTACTGGGACTTTATTTTGTGCCGGAGCGACTATATGGCGGCACTATTGAACTGATTGAGGCCAAGGTGTTGCGCGTGGTGGAAGAACTTGAGAAATTGCTTATGGCAGATGAAATGGAATTTAGCGAAGCTGCCTTTTTTCAAGTCAAAGAAAACCTCAGCGCGGCGCGGCGAGAGCTCCGTCAACAATTAGATCTGGCGCACCGCAGGCTATAATCTGATACCCCATATGGGGTATTCACTCTGAGAAATATCAAAATACCCCCAATTTGGTATTGAAATTTAAGTTTGAATCGGGTATTGTAACGGCAGCCCCTAAACGGCTGTAAACATCGAAGTCATTCTCTTGTTTACACTGCGATTATATACGGCCAATGGGATTCTGCATCACACCGTCATACCTGGTTTGTCACAAAGATATGTTTTTCGGAATGTCAACATAATCTTAATGATAAGTACAGGTATACATCTTATTCAAGCTTTACTTCAAAATCATAAGAGGAGATAAAACGATTATGAAGACTTTTGTAAAAGCGGCAGTTACGCTTGCTCTCACATTGGTCGTCGCTGCTGGCTTTAGCTCTGCCGCTTTTGCGCAGGGAAAGCAGCCGTCTTATACGTCCGGTATTTCGTTTGCAAACCTGGAAAATACGACGGCTACGATTAATCTGATTGCGTACAACCCCGATGGTTCTCAGAGCGGACAGACGGGTACACACACGGTCGATCCGAATGGTACTATTTCGATCTTCCCGCTGGCTAATGTGGCGTCAGGCTTTAGCGGTTCGGTCGTGATTTCCAGCGACAAAAATGGCGCCGCCATTGCTAACGTCGTGGCCAGCGATTTTAGTGCCGGTGCTTCCTATGTGGGTCGCAGCGCAGGCGCCACGGAAGTCCAGCTTCCCCTGTTGAACAAGGGCAACAGTGGTTTTGATACATGGTTCAGCGTGCAAAATGCCGGCAGTGATGACGCCACGGTGAATGTGGCCTATAGTGATGGTTCATCCAACACTGCCACAATTAAGGCTGGCGCTGCCCACACGTTCTTCCAGGATCAGGAAACCCATACTGCCAAGTTCTTCT
>JAWKON010000006.1:0-205705 GCA_041391125.1 Caldilineaceae bacterium | reverse complement strand
TCCCGATCCCAGTACGCCTGGCTGGCGTAAACAACGCGGGTGGCGGGGGGCAGGTTGGCATTCTCCGTTTCAAAAAAGTGACCCTGTTCGGTCGAGCAGAGCCAGCCGTTGGCCACAATTTCGCCGGCCGGTTCGCTCGCAAAATCCAGCGCCAACGCCGCCCGTCGCCCACTGGTCTGCCGGGCCTCGCAATAGGGCGTGAGCGGGTAGCGACCGTCGGCATAGGAGCCGCTGAGAAAGCTGATCATGTCGAGATGCGCCATGGCCCAGACCGGTTTGGCCGCATTTTGCCCAAGCGAAAGTACGACGTTGCCGGTGCGCCGGTAGTTGAGATCAAGCTCGATTTGTTGACTGCACAACCCAGCCTGCTGCATCTCCGCCAGCCACTGCTGAATCACCGGTCCGCGGGTGTGGCGGGCGGTCAGCGTGGGGGCATGTGTGTCGGCAATTTGCTGGAATAACGTAAAAACGCGTCCGCGCGTAATAACTTCGTGTAGACGATGAGGGAAGCCATTACGATGAGGGAAGCCATTACATCGATTCAAAATGTTTTCTATGCAAAACTGACCATTGAGCATGGAGAAATCTAAAAATCTGTGGAATCTGAGAAATCTGTTGATCATTTTCAGTATAGCCAATGCTAGACGCGGGTGTCAAGTCAATTTTTGCTGTACTCAAACTTGGCGTATGATGAAACAGTAACTCAACCCCCCAAAATATTGATCAACAGATTTCACAGATTAAAAAGATTTTTCTCTTCGTAATCTGTGAAATCTTTCAAATCTGTTGATCAGCTTTTTTTATATTTTTAAGGCCGATACGTGATACGAACCGAGAAGTTGAGCAAGGAATACAACGGTTTTGCGGCGGTGCAGGATGTTTCGTTGCAGGTGATCCCCAACGAGATCTATGGCTTTTTGGGCCCCAATGGCGCGGGCAAAACCACGACGATTTTGATGCTGCTGGGTATTGTCAAGCCGACGCGTGGGCGGGTGCTGCTCTTTGACCAGCCGTTGCGCGAAAACTACTTTGCCATCAAGCGGCGGATCGGCGTGGTGGCCGAGCATCAGTTCTTTTACGACGAGATGACGGCGCGCGACTATCTGCGCTTTTTTGCCGAACTCTATGACGTGGCGGACGCGGGGAACCGCATTGAGTCGCTGCTGGAAACAGTCGATCTGCGCGCCTTTGGCAACGCGCGGGCGCGCGACTTTTCGCGCGGGATGCAGCAGAAGTTGGGCATGGTGCGGGCGCTGCTGCACGACCCGGAGCTGCTGATTCTGGATGAGCCGGTGTCGGCGCTGGACCCGCACGGTGTGCTGGAGATTCGTCGTCTGCTGCTGGAGCAGGCGCGGGCGGGCAAGACCATCTTTATCTCGTCGCACATCCTGTCCGAAGTGGAGCAGACCGCCGACCGCGTGGGCATTATGCACCGCGGGCGGCTGGTGGCCGAAGATAGCCTGGCCAACTTGCGTCACCGGCTGCATCCGCAACTGGACCTGGAGGTGGAGCTGGATCAGGCGCACCCGGAGCTGGCCGCGCGGCTGGCCCAACTGCCCTTTGTGGATGAGGCGGTGAGCCAGGGCCACAAGCTGCTGCTCAAAGTGGAGGGCAACAGCGATCATCGCCGCGAAATATCGCAAGCCATCAGCGGCGCCGGCGCGCTGATCCTGGAAATGCGCTCAAAGGAGATGAGCCTGGAAGAGGCCTTTGTCACCATCACCGAGCAGAATGTGTCGCTGCTGACCGATGGGGCAGTTGCAGAAGAATAGCCACAAAGCCAACCAACGTTGGACACAAAAGACACAAAGAAGAAATAACCCGGAGATTTCGCCGATGGCCGTATTGCGGACGCAGATTTTGGGAATCCCAGAGGAAAAATCTGCGAAAATCTGCGCAATCTGTGGTTAATAAAAATATGGCGGAGACGATTTTGATGGGGAATAGCCGAAGAGCGCTGGCGGGCGGCGCAGTGATTCAGCGGCGCGAGCTGCGATCTATGCTCTTTGGTTTTGGCCTTTACGTGGTGATGGCGCTGGGGCTGCTGGCAGCAATTTTGTTGCTGCGCAACTATTTGAACTTTGTGCAGGAGAGCGGGCTGATGGTCATGTCCGGCGTTCAACTTTCCGCTCTTTGCGGTGATCTTTCTGTCGGCCATCTATTTGGCTGTTTCATCGGTCACCACCATTGCGCGCGAACGGGACCAGGGCACCATGGAGGTGCTCTTTTATGGCCCGGTCGACGCGATTTCATACGTGCTGGGCAAATATCTGGCGCAGATGGCGACCTATCTGTTTATGCTGATTCTCTTTGCGCTTTGCTTTGGGCTCTTTGTGGGGCTGACCAATTTTTCATTTCCCGGTAATGTGGGCTGGGTAGTGCTGCTGTCGATTTTGGTGGTGTCGGATGTGATCGCGTTTAGCATCTTCTTATCGGCGCAGAGCAGCAGCGTGCGCACGGCGCTCTTTCTCTTTTTGAGCATTTTGCTGGCGCTGCTTCTGGTCCAATTTGGCCGTGAAATTTTGAGCGCTATTCCAGTGACGGGGCGCTATTACAACCCTATGCTGTTTATGCAGAACGTGCTGGTCAACCTAAACAATGTAGTGCGCTGGGTCTCGCCTTTCTCGTACTTGATGCAGGCATGGAGGCAGTGCGGCGCGGAGTATGGGGATGTACGGCGTGTTGGCAACGACGTCGGCGCTGTTTACGTTGCTGTTTTTGGGGCTTAGCGTATTTATGCTGGAACGCAAGGGTGTGCGGCGATGAAATGCAAAGCTGCTGTGAGTCGATATTTGAACGCAAAAGGCGCAAGGGGCGCAAAAGGTGTAATGTGTGGCGAGCGATAGTTATCCACTGATTTTATGAAACGATATGAGTAACTTGACAGTACACAAGTGTAAACATAAGGGTTCTGGCCAGTGCCGGTTGAGTAGGTCAAGGCAGTTTTTGACCGTATCGAAACCAAACGGGTCGACCCGCTCACTTTGGTTTCGATACGGCTGCCCAAAACCGCAGCCTACTCAACCGCCGTTCGCTTTTCTGCTACGTTTACACTTATATTTGACAACACTGCGGTCTAAATTTATCGGACGCAAGCAAAGCTGGATTTTGGCGATAGTTGTGCTGCTGATTTTGGCGCCCACTCTGGCGCGCCCAGGCTCCGGAAAAAGTACTTGAGTTTGTCTATGGCGTCAACGCCTTCCAGGGCCGCACAGTACAAGGGCATCTTCTGCCCATGCCAATGTGGATACGCTTTATCTTTTTGCCGACGTGACGAATGTGATTTCGCCGCGTGAAAGCCTGGTCTACTTTTGGCCGATTACCAATCAATATGAAGTCGATTTCAACGGCTTGAACGAACCAATTCCGGGTGCGCTGGAAATCTTGCAGAGCGGGCGCGTAATCCAGACCATTGCCCAGGATCGCTATGTGATTCAATATCCCAGCGGTTTTGAGGGCAGGGAGGTGCATGTCTACATCGGCGACGAGGCCGACGCCCAATACACCGAATTCGAACGTCAGCGGCTGGCCTTTCGCGATCGGGTGGCGGACTACTATTCGGCCACGCTCCAATATCGGCAGGATTTGGACGACCAGATCGCCGCCGGCAAAGCGTCCGCCGATCCACCGCCACCGCCGCAGGAACCGGCGCCGTTTCTCTTTTTCAGCACCACGGTGAATCAGGGCGTGCCGGTCAACCTGCCGCCGGCAGCGCTATGCCATGCGGCTACGGCGAGGATGGTGAGATAGTGTCCGATAGCCAGCGCAACCTGGTCACCTTTGCGCCGGCGCGAGGGCGTGGGCTATTCGATTATTCCCTACGACAAGTGGACCACGCCGGAGAAGAGCAACGACGACAGCCAGGTGCTCTATGGCGCGCCGGCGCCACCATTTACTTGAAACCGTACGAAACCAAAGAGTACAACGAATACGCATATCTGCGCCTGCGAAGAGCCGCAGACCACGGCGGGCAACAATGACCGCTGGGCCTGGGGCGAGCTGGGCGAAATTACCGGCGCGACGCTCGAAGTGGTCGTCGGCGGGCAGGTGGTGGATCGTATTGCACGCAGACCCTTTGTGGTGCGCCAATGCACCGGCTCGGCGCTGGGCTATGAAATTTTGGACCAGGAGACGCTGCCCGCCGAGGAAGAGCGGCTGCGCCGCGCACGCCCGATATTGAAGGCTATGCGGTGACCGTCTCTCCCGTACACGCCGCCTTTCAATTGCAGTTGGTGGATGCCAATGGCGCCATCATCCCCGGCAGCCAGCGCGACGTAAAGCTGGTGCAAGGCGACCGCGCCGGCGCCTTTATGTTTCTGCCGCTGGCCCCGCTACTTATGGGGCTGGGCGTGGTGGTTTGGCGACGGGCGCGCTTTGCTAGACTGCCCAAGGTGGAGGGGTGATGGTGAGCGTAACTTTTCTTGCCATGCAGTTAGCGCAGAGTGCAACGCACGGCGCCGAATATGTTCGAACACAGAGGCGAGATGTGCGCCGTGCGTTGCACTCGGAGCGGTCTAAATAATGGCTATGAGCGTAATTATGAGACCGATTACAGCGGCCAATTGGAAGGAGTGCATCAATATGCGGGTGGCGGCGGACCAGGCTGACTTTGTCCCCAGCAATCTCTACTCGATTGCAGAGGCGCAGTTTTACCCCGACGCCTGCTCGCAAGCCATCTACAACGCAGCCGGGCAAATGGTGGGCTACGCGCTCTTTGGCCGCGATGATGAAACGCAGCAATGGAAAATCTTCCGCATCATGATCGACGCCGCCCACCAGGGCCAAGGATATGGCCGCGCCGCCATGCAGCAACTCATTGAATTGCTCCGCCAGCGCGCCGGCGCGCAGCCCATTTTGATCTGCTATAAGGCGGACAATGCGGTCGCCCAGTCACTTTACGCCAGCTTGGGCTTTGTGGAGCAATCCATTGACGAGCGGAAAGGTCACGGCGCAGCTCGCATGACTGTGGATTCGAAGTCGAACCAGCCCTTGCACATTGCCGTTATTGTCGTCAGCTTCAACACATGTGATCTCCTGCGCACATGCCTGCAAAGTATTTATGAAGCCGGTCCCACTGGCTTCGATCCCGCGCCCAATCTGACCGTCATCGTCATTGACAACGCCAGTCACGACGGCAGCTCCCACATGGTCGCCGCCGAATTCCCCCCCAAACCACTCTCATCGCCTTAGACCAAAACATCGGCTTCACCGCCGCGAATAATCTTGCCTTAAACCACCTTGGTTTTATGCTGTTGAACTCGGATTCGTTTTCTCCACTCCTCCACTCCTCCACTCCTCTACTCGTTCCCTCTCCCCTTCACCCCTTCACCCCTTCACCCCTTCACTTCTTCCCCACTACACTCTCCTCCTCAACCCGGACGCCCAGCTCACCCCCGGCGCGCTGGCCACCATGGTCCACTTTATGGAGCGGACGCCCGCGGCGGGCATGTGTGGGGCGCGGCTGCAATATGGCGATGGCGCGTTTCAGCACGGCGCTTTTCACTTCCCCACGCTGATGCAGGCGGCCATTGATCTCCTGCCCATCGCCGGCATCCGCGGCGCGCACTGGCTCTATGACAGCGCACTCAACGGGCGCTATCCGCTGGCGCGCTGGCGCGGGGGCGAACCATTTGCGGTCGATTTTGTATTGGGCGCCACCATGCTGGCGCGGCGGGCGGCCATTGCACAGGTGGGCGGGCTGGACGAAGGCTTTTTTATGTATTGCGAAGAGATGGACTGGTGTCTGCGCATGGCCCAGGCCGGTTGGCAAACCTACGCCGTTCCCAGCGCCCGCGTCATCCACCACGAAGCGCGCAGTTCCCGCCAGATCCGCTGGACCAGCTTTACGCGCCTCTGGCAAAGCCGCCTGCGCTTTTATCAAAAACACTATTCGGCTTGGGCCCAATTTGCCCTGCGCACGCTCCTGCGCCTATCCTTTACCCAACGCCAGCGCGCCGCCCAAAACCGCTTCGCCCGCGGGGAAATATCGGGGGAGGAGTTGGGGGAGGAGCTGGCGGCGTATCGCGCAATTTTAAGAAAGGGGGAAAGGGGGCAGGGGGGCAGGGGGGCATAGCAAAGATCGCCCTTTCTCCCCTGCCCCCCTTCTCCCTTTCACCAACCACATGCACACCCTAACCGCCATCATCATCACCAAAAACGAAGCTCACAATATACCCGACTGCATTGCCAGCCTGCGCGAGTGGGTGGATGCCGTGGTGGTTTTTGATTCGGGCAGCACGGATGGGACGCAGGAGGCCGCGCGAGCGGCGGGCGCGCTGGTGATGATGCGGTCGTGGGATAACTTTGCCGCCCAGCGCCAGGCTGCTTTGGATGCGGTGGAGAGCCGTTGGATTCTCTTTGTGGATGCCGATGAGCGCGCTACGCCCGCCCTGGCCGCCGAGGTGCTGGCATTGGTGCAGGCCGATGATAAAGCGGCCGCGGGCTATTGGATTCCGCGGCGCAACTTTATTGTGGGCCAGGAGATGCGCTACGGCGGCTATTTCCCCGATTATCAACTGCGGCTGCTGCGCCGCGGCCGCGCCCAATATGACCCGGCCCGTGCGGTGCATGAGGTGGTGCAGCTTGCCGGCGAGGCTGCACACCTGCGCGCGCCGCTGATTCACTACAATTACACTTCATGGGCCCAATTTCACCGCAAGCAGCGCCAATATGCGGCATATGAAGCGCACATCCTGGCCGGGCGCGGCATTCGCCCGCGTCCGCATAACTTTGTGCTGCAGCCCCTGCGCGAGTTTTGGCGGCGCTACGTCACGCTACAAGGCTGGCGTGACGGCTGGGGCGGGGTGCGATTGGTGCTGCTCTTGGCCTGGTACTATGGGTTTGTGCCCTATTGGCAGCTTCTGCGCGGGGTGCGTTAATGTTGGTAGGCTAGAATTTAGTCATGGTGAAAAATATTGGCAACCCGATTTAACAATTCCTCTGACCTTAGTTTAATTCACGGCTTAATGTTTACAGACTTGCGTTCTTGTAAGGTGTGTGAGATTTTCGCTTGAATGAGCCAATAAGTCATGGTATTCTTGTGCGACAGATAACGACTCCGTGGCCTGAAATCTGAGTATTCGACCGAGTTCACGTCGAAGTCTCAGGGAACGGCTGAGTTGGTCCTGCAATAGGTAAGTTTCGTCGATACATTGTCAAAGCAAGGTAGTACAATAAGCAATCACATAGGGGGCTAAATGTTAGCGCACGGATTTTCAAGAGGATTTCGCTGGTTGATTGTGGGTTTGTTGGTGTGGCTGTTGGCTCTGCCCGGTGTGGCGTTGGCGCAGGAGGGCGATCTCTATGCCCAGCTCAAACAGTTGGCTGAGCGGGCCGAAGCGGGTATGATTGCGGCGCAAGAGAATGATGCGACCGCCGCGCAGGCCGAATTTGATGAAAGTCACGAAGCCTGGGAGACATTTGAGGATGCCGTGCGCGACTGGAATCCCACCGCCTATGTCGAGTTGGAGGCGGCTTTCGACGGCGTGAAAGAGGCGCTGGCAGCCACGCCGCTCGATCTCGTGGCCGTGCAATCCGCCTATGACCATCTCAAAGATGAAGCGTATGAGATGGCGGAAAAATACGAGCATGGCGAAGCCGGCGCCGTACAGGAAGCTGGCGCTACGCCCGGCCTTTTTGTCGAAAAGTTGGATAGCGCGCTGTTGGCGCTGGATGGGGCGAATGTCGAGCAGGCGCGCACAGAGCTGGGCGAAGCGATTGCCATCTGGCCCGCCATTGAAGGCGCGATTGCCACCCAATCTGCGGACGCCTACCGCGCAATTGAAACCGACCTTGGCCGCGCCTCGGCGCTGCTGCGCCAGGAGACGGTTGATGCCGCGGCGGCCAAAGCGCTGCTGACGCAATTGCAGACCACCGTGGCGCCGTTTACGCAAGAGCAGACCTATCATGCCTTTGATGCGGCGGCGATTATTTTGCGCGAGGGGCTGGAAGCGCTGTTGGTAGTGGTGGCGCTGCTGGCATTTTTGCGCCGTTCTAACAATGCCGACAAAGGCAAATGGATCTGGGTTGGCGTCGGGGCGGGTGTATTGGTGAGCCTGGGTACGGCCTTTGTGCTGCAGGCTGTCTTTAGCCGCATAGCTGCCGGCCGCAACCGCGAATTGGTGGAAGGCATCACCGGTATTTTGGCGGCGGCCATGCTCTTTTACGTTTCATACTGGCTGCACAGCCGCTCCAATATCACCGTCTGGCAGCGTTACATTAACGAACGAACCAGTCGCGAATTGGCGCGCGGTAGCATGTTTGGCTTGGCTACGCTGGCCTTTTTGGCCGTATTTCGCGAAGGCGCCGAGACGACCATTTTCTATTTGGGCATGGCGCCTTCCATTGCTTTCAATGAACTGATTTTGGGGCTGGGCATTGGCAGCGCCATCTTAATAGTGGCCGCCTTCCTAATGTTAGTGGTTGGGGTGCGTCTGCCGCTGCGCCTCTTTTTCCGCGTGGCCGGTCTGTTGGTCTACTATTTGGGCTTCAAATTTGTCGGCGCCGGTATTCATTCGCTGCAAGTGGCCGGCATTTTGCCCACATCGCCGGTGGCATTTCTCAGAGAGATTCCGCTGATTGGCATCTACCCCACTTGGGAGACCATGTTGCCGCAACTCCTACTACTATTGATTGCTGTCGCCGTCTATTTTTATCTGCGCAGCCTAGACCAGCGTAGCTTAATGTCAACCTCGTCTGTAAAAACTGTGAACAGTTGATAATTTTTGTAATAGTCAACATCATATTGACCCCCACAGTGCCGCCCGCCAGCACAGATTGGACAAAGCGAGGTCCAATCTGTGCTGGCGGGCTATTTTAATCCACGCTATATTGCTTTAAAAGCATATGCCAATAAAGGGTTTTGACAATTCGAACGCAAGCTGCGAGAATAAATCCCCGGAAGTTCCCCCTGCCTAAACCGATCCGAATTGCCACAAAGACAATCAACCGCAAATATATCATCTGACCTTTTTGCGCGGTTTCTGTTTCGGTGGCCATTTTTCCTTCGGCAGTTCATCACACAAAGGAGAACCCACACCCTATGAAGCGTTCAAACCAACTGCTATTTATTGCGGCTATTCTAACCTTGCTGCTGGCGGCCTGCGCACCGGCCGCGCCAGCCGAAACCGGGGCATCCAGTGCGTCTGGCGGCGGAGATGCCGCGGCCGCGGGCGACAAAATCTTGCTTTACGGCGGCAACCAGGACATTGACAACATTGACCCCGCCATTGGTGAAAACTACTCGATCAACGCCGCCCTGTTGAGTCTGTACGATGCGCTCTTTATTATGCGCGGGGCCAATGCCGAACCCAATCTGGTTGATACTTGGGAAGTGAACGACGACGCCACCGTCTTCACCTTCAAACTCAAGCAGAACGCGGTCTTCCACGACGGCAGCCCGGTCAATGCCGACGCTGTGGTCTACAGCTTCAACCGCCTGCTGGAGCTGCAAGGGCCGCCCACCTATCGCTGGGCCGGCATTGCGGATGAAAACACAGCCAAAGCGGTGGATGAATACACCGTCGAATTTACGCTGACCCAGCCCTTTGCACCTTTTGTGGGGACGCTGACGCAGCTCTTTGTGGTCAACCCGGCCGTTGTGGAAGCCAACCGCGGTGACGACTTTGGCCAGAGCTATTTGAAAGAGCACGAGGCCGGCTCCGGCCCCTTTACGCAGGGGCGTTGGGAAATCGGCAATCTATATGAATTCCACGCCGTGCCGGATTATTGGGGTGGTTGGCGCAGCGAAAATCACATCGACGGCTTCCTCTGGATCATCAAGCGCGATGACGCCAGCCAGCTCAATTCGCTGCTGGCCGGGGAAACCCACATTGCCGACACCATTGCCGGCAGCGATGTGGAAAAGGTGGAGAGCACGCCCGGCTTTGTGGTCTACAATTCCAGCGGCTTCTTTGTCAACACCTTCAAGATGAACACGCAGGGCGAATACACCGGCGACATCAACGTGCGCAAAGCCATTGCCTACGCCATGAATTACGACCAGCTGCCGGTGGTGGAAGACATTCCGGTGCAGGTGCTGAAAGGCCCCACACCATTGGATTATCCGGGCGCCGTGCAGGATCTGGAAGTGCCCACCTTTGACCTTGAAAAAGCCAAAGAGTATCTGGCCAAATCACCTTGGCCCGATGGCGGTTTTACGCTCGATTACGTCTACGTGACCGACTTGACCCGCGAAGAGGTCTCCGGTCTGCTGCTGCTGGATGGGCTGGCCCAGCTCAACATTACGCTCAACATGACGCCCATGCTCTGGCCTGACATGGTGGCATCCTGCGCCACGCCCGAGAGCGGCCCCGACCTGATCAACATCTACACCCAGCCCGCCTATCTGGACCCGGATGCCCACCTCTACAACCAGTATCACTCCGGTCAGTGGGGCAGCTTCAACTCGTGCAGCTTCTACAAAAACGAGCGTGTCGATCAGCTTCTCGACGAGGCCCGCGTGCTGGGCGATCAGAACGCCCGCATGGAGATGTACGGCGAAGCCCAGCGCCTGATCGCCGAAGATCAGCCCGCCGTCTGGACCTACACTGAAAACACAGTCATCGCCATGAACGAGTGCATCAAAGGCTACGAATTCCGCCCGCTGGAGAGCCTGTCCGTGCTGTTCCAGGATTTGGCCATGGAAGGCTGTGAGTGATGACTGGGGGAAGGGGGGAAAGGGAGAAGGGGAGCAGGGGAGGGCAAGCCGATCCCCCTTTCTCCCCTGCCCCCTTTCCCCCGTTCAGCAGTTAACGACCAAACTGCACTAACGAGACCCCATGACCCTCACTCGCTACCTGCTGCGCCGCCTAATTCTCATCATTCCGTTGCTGCTGGGGTTGAGCCTGCTCACCTTTTTGATTGCGCGCGTGGTGCCGGGGGATCCGGTGGGGTTGGCGGCTGGTCCGCAGGCGACGCCGGAAATAAAAGAGGCGCTGCGTCGCCAATTTGGGCTGGATCAGCCGTTGCCGCTGCAATATGTGCGCTATATGAGCGGCATTTTTCGCGGCGATTGGGGGCAATCGCTCTATTCGCGGCGGGCGGTGCTGAATGACTTGCGCACCTATTTTCCGGCCACGTTGGAATTGACGTTGGCCGCTGTGCTGCTGGGGACGTTGCTGGGCGTCCCCACCGGCATCCTCTCGGCCTACTTCCGCAACCGCCTGCCCGATCACCTGGCGCGCATTGTGGCGCTCTTCTTTGTGAGCTTCCCCGCTTTCTGGCTGGCCATGATCTTTCAGACCACCTTCGGGCTGGAACTGGGCTGGTTCCCCACCGGCAATCGCTTTGACGTGCGCCTGGCCCCGCCACCGGGACCGACTGGCTTGCTGTTGCTGGACAGCCTGCTGCATCTGGACATGGCGGCGCTGCGGCAGACCCTTTCGCACCTGGCGCTGCCGGCGTTGGTGCTCTCCTTTGGCTCGCTGGCCAGCATTACACGCATTACGCGCGCCAGCGTGCTGGACGTGCTGGAGCGCGACTATGTGCGCACCGCCCGCGCCAAGGGCATTGGCCGCACGTTGATTCTGCTGCGCCACGTGTTGCGCAATGCGGCCAACGGGATTTTAACCATGATTTCGCTGGAATTTGGCTGGCTCATGGCCGGGGCGGTGCTGGTGGAGACGATTTTCGATTGGCCGGGCCTGGGATTGTATGCCGTCGAATCGTCGCTGCGGCTCGACTTTCAGCCAATTATGGGCATCACGCTGCTCTATGGCATTGTGTTTAGCCTGGTCAACGTGATCACCGACGTGGCCTACGGCGTGCTCGATCCAAGGATTCGCTATGGCTGAGCAGACGCTTCAATCCTCCACTGCCGCGCCATTGGCCCAGCGCACCGACCTGGAAAATTTGCGCCGCGGTATCGCGCGCTTCGCGCTAATCCGCTCTCCATGCTGGGTTTCTGCGCATTGGTGCTGATCGTATTGGTGGCCGTGCTGGCGCCATTCATTGCGCCCTTTCCCGAAGACGCCCTGGGCACCGTGCGCGCCGTGGATCGGCTCAAGCCGCCGGGTGCGCCCTACTGGTTTGGCACCGACCACGTGGGCCGCGATATTTTCAGCCGCGTGCTGCTGGGGACCGGGCTGGCGCTGCGCGTCGGCGCGGTGATCATTGTGCTGGCCTCGGCCATTGGGGTGACGGTGGGCGCCGTGGCGGGCTATTTTGGCGGCTGGGTGGATGACCTGCTCATGCGTGTTACGGACATCTTTCTGACCGTGCCGGCGCTGGTGCTGGCCATTGCCGTCACCGCCGCGCTGGGCAAAGGCATCCTCAACGTGATGATTGGCATTGCGCTGGTCTGGTGGCCCGGCTTTGCGCGGCTGACGCGCAGCCTGGTGCTCTCGCTGCGCGAAGAGGTCTTTGTGGAAGCCGCCACCAGTGTGGGCGTGGGCCATCTGCGCATACTCTTCCGCCACATCCTGCCCAACACGCTGTCGCCCATCATTGTCAAAATGAGCACCGACTTTGGCTTTGCCGTGCTCACCGCCGCCGCCCTGGGCTTTATCGGTCTGGGCGCGCAGCCGCCCACCCCCGAATGGGCGCCATGATCAACGATGGCCGGCGCTATTTCCCCGACGAATGGTGGGTCTCCACCTTTCCGGGCATGGCCATTTTTGCGATGGTGTTTAGCTGGAATTTGCTGGGGGATGGGGTGCGGGATTTGCTGGATCCGCGGGGCGGGGTAGATGTTAAACAGCGTGAGATTAGCGCCGGTTGAGTAGGCCCGGCAGTATGGGCCGTATCGAAACCAAAGCGGGTCTAGCACTAGGGGATCGTTATTGAAAATGGCCTGGATGTATATCCTCGAATGCGCAGACGGCTCGTATTATGTGGGCTCGACGAAAGATATTGAGCGACGTCTTCAGGAACATAATGATGGACACGGAGCCAAATATACTTCTCGGCGTCGCCCGGTGAAACTGGTTTTGCCGCGGAGTTTGCTAATATTGCAGATGCTTTTGCCGTGGAAAAGCAAGTTCAAAACTGGGGGCGCAAGAAAGCGAAGCGTTGATCCGTGGCGATTATGAGGCATTGCGCGCATTGGCACGCAAAGATTTTACAAAATATGGTGAAAGACGCCGGACAGAAGACGAGCCTAGCGGCGGTTGAGTAGGCCGGAGCAGTTCCCGGCCGTATCGAAACCAGAGCGGGTTTGCGAATCGGCGTCACCCGCGCGACCCGTTTGGTCTCGATACGGCTGCAAACTGCTGCAGCCTGCTCGACCGGCACTAACTTCTACAGGTGATAGACAAATCGAGCCTAGCGGCGGTTGAGTAGGCCGGAGCAGTTCCCGGCCGTATCGAAACCAGAGCGGGTTAACGAGGCAGAGATACGCGCGAGACCCGTTTGGTCTCGATACGGCTGCCAACAGCCGCAGCCTACTCGACCGGCACTAACTTCTGCAGGTGATAGACAAATCGAGCCTAGCGGCGGTTGAGTAGGCCGGGCAGTTCCCGGCCGTATCGAAACCAGAGCGGGTTAACGAGGCAGAATGCGCGAGACCGTTTGGTCTCGATACGGCTGCCAACAGCCGCAGCCTACTCGACCGGCACTAACTTCTGGTGATAGACAAATCGAGCCTAGCGGCGGTTGAGTAGGCCGGAGCAGTTCCCGGCCGTATCGAAACCAGAGCGGTTAACAGGCAGAGATACGCGAGACCCGTTTGGTCTCGATACGGCTGCCAACAGCCGCAGCCTACTCGACCGGCACTAGACTGGCATGTTTAACCATGTTAACCCAAGTTACCCTCAACGACATTGAACCCATCGCCATTGGCGCCGGCATTTGGGCACCGGCGGCGGCGGCGATCCGTATCTGGAGAGCATCCACCTGCGCCGCGAGATCGCGCAGCGCGGCCCGCAGCGGGTGCTCGATCCGCAAGCGCTGGCCGATGATGCGCTGGTGGCCGTGACCGGCTATATCGGCGCGCCCACGGTCAGCGTGGAAAAGCTGCCGCAGGGCAATGAACTGCTGCGCTCAATCCGGCTGCTAGAGGCGCATTTGCGTCGCCCGCTGGACGCTATTGGGATTGCCGAGATTGGCGGCGGCAACTCGCTGGGGCCGCTGATTGCGGGCTTGCAGGCGGGCATCCCCACGCTGGATGGCGACGGCATGGGGCGCGCCTTTCCCGAGGTGCAGATGGCTTCGTTTCTCTTTCATGGCGATGTGCAGGTGGCTCCCTTTGCCATGTGCGATGCCGGCGTCATCGCGTGATCTTCCCCAACACGGCCAGCGATGTCTGGTCGGAGCGGCTGGCGCGTACGCTGGCCATCAATATGGGCGCCACCGCCGGGCTGACCGGCTTTGTGATGAGCGGCAAGCAGTTTCGCGAATACGTCGTGCCATACACGCTTTCGCTGGCGCACCAAGTGGGCGCCGGGTGCTGGATAGCGCAAGGCGGGTGCGGATGTCCGGAAGCCGTGGCTGACATTTTGGATGGCCACATTCTGTTCCGCGGCAAAATCAGCGATGTGAACCGGCGCACGACCAAAGGTTTTGCCCGCAGCACGTTGACTGTGCAGGGCTACGGCGGCGGCGATCAAAGCGCGGCTGAGCTGTTTATCGAATTCCAGAACGAATATCTGATCGCCTACATCAACGGCCGCGTGGCCGCCACCGTGCCGGACCTGATCTGCATTGTGACCGAAGACGAAGGGCAGCCTGTGGCCACCGAACTGCTGCGTTATGGCACACGTGTGGCCGTGCTGGCCGTCCCCGGCGCGGCGCAGATGAAGACGCCGCGCGCGCTGGAGGTGGTGGGTCCGCGGGCGTTTGGGTATGATGTCGATTTTGCGCCGCTGGTTGGAGGTAAGATTGGCGTTGACCTGGCATCATTGATGGAATGTACGATCTAACCCAGAGGAAAGATTTTGATTTGACAATTAAACAAATCACGATTAGTCTAATCTGGATTAGACTAATCGTGATTTGTTTGTCTTGAGTGATTCCACAATGTTTATTAATCGTCAGGCCGAATTAGCCCATCTCAAACAATTGTATCAAGCAGAAGTTGCCCAGCTTTATGTACTCTATGGTCGGCGGCGTGTAGGCAAAACAGAATTGCTGCACACGTTTTGTGCAGATAAGCCCCAGATCTTTTTTGTGGCTACATTGAGTTCAGATGCGGATCAACTGGCAACATTTTCCCAGGAGATTTGGCGCTTCTTGTATGGCGAGGCAGCAGAGGACTTTACTTTTCCGTCATGGGATGCCGCGCTGCAAATGTTGAGCAATTTGCCTGGTCGTCCGGTTGTGATTCTGGACGAGATAACTTATCTAATTGAAGGAAACAAGGCATTTCCCTCAATTTTGCAAAAGGTTTGGGATGGTCAGCTACGGCAGTCGAATCTCTTTTTGGCGCTTTGTGGTTCCTATGTGGGCATGATGGAGCGCGAAGTTATGGGCTATCAGGCTCCGCTGTACGGACGCCGCACGGGCAGCGAACATTTACAGCCGCTCTCCTTGCCTGCCAGCGCCCAGTTTTTTCCGGCTTATTCGCCCATTGAGCAGATCGAGGCATGGGCTGTTTTGGGTGGAATGCCCTATTATTTGCAGTTGTTTTCGGATAAACAGACCATATTTGATAACATACAGCAACATATTTTAGACGCTAGAGGATTACTCTATCGCGAGCCGCAACTCCTGCTCATGGAGGAACTGCGCGAGCCGCGCAACTATTTTTCCGTGTTGCGGGCAATTGCGGAAGGGCGGCGCCGTCTCAACGAGATTGTGCAGGGAGCGGGTATTGGTGATAGCCGCAGCACTTCCCGCTTTTTAGACATATTGCGTCAACTGCGCGTCGTGACGCGTGAGACGCCGGTTACGGAACGACAACCATCGAAGAGCCGGAAAGGGCTCTATCAACTCAGCGATGCTTTCTTGCGTTTTTGGTTCCGTTTTGTCCATCCTAACCAGGGCATGTTGGATTTAGGACTGGCGGCGGCGATTCTTGAACAGCGTGTCCGGCCGCACTTTGATCAATTTGTGAGCCTGGCTTTTGAAGAAGCCGCCCAAGCCTTCATTGCGCACAAGGCGGCGGCTGGGCGACTCCCTTTTCTGCCGGAACGCATTGGGCGCTGGTGGACGGATGATGATGAGATAGATCTGGTGGCAATTAACGAAACTGACAAGCTGCTTTTGGTGGGCGAATGTAAATGGACCCAGCGACCAGTTGGCGTCAATATTCTGGACGATCTAAAACGTAAAGCAGCCCGTATGCTCGGTGAGGTCGAAGGCTGGCAAATTCATTACGCACTATTTGCCAAAACTGGCTTTACCGCCGAAATGGCAGCGTTCGCCGAAAGCGAAAATGTGCTGCTGATTACCGCCACAGATATGGTGCAGGAAATGTAATGCTATAATCCACTCGTATTTCAAAAAGGAGGACTTGTGCGCATAGGCATTGATGTGGGCGGCACCAATACGGATGCCGTCCTGATGAACGGCGCCGACGTATTGGCGTCGACCAAAACACCCACCACGCTCAACGTGAGCGACGGCATTACCGCCGCGCTGCGGACGCTGGTCAACGATTCCGGGCTGGACGTGGCGCAACTGGAAGCGGTGATGATTGGCACCACCCACTTTACCAACGCCGTGGTGGAGCGCCGGCGCTTGCAGCCCACCGCTTGCATCCGCCTGGGGCTGCCGGCTACGGCCTGCCTGCCGCCCATGGTGGATTGGCCCGATGATCTGGCGGAGGTGGTGGGGCGCAACTATTATCTGGCCCACGGTGGGCATGAGTTTGACGGCCGCGAGATTTCCCCCTTTGACGCGGAGGAGATTCGCGGCATTGCCCGCCAAATTCAGGCCAAAGGCATTACGGCCATTGCGGTTTCGTCGGTCTTTTCGCCGGTCAACACCGAGTTTGAAGAGCGCACCCGCGACCTGGTGCTGGAGGTGATGCCGGAGGCCAATATTACGCTTTCCAGCACCATCGGGCGCATCGGGCTGCTGGAGCGCGAAAACGCCGCCATCATGAACGCCTGTCTGCGCGACCTGGCGCAGCGCACGGTCAACGGCTTCAAAAAAGCGCTGGCCGATATGCAGATCAGCGCTCCGTTTTACATTAGCCAGAACGACGGCACGCTGATGAACGCCGATTTTGCCACCGACTATCCGGTGCTCACCTTTGCCTCCGGGCCGACCAACTCTATGCGCGGGGCGGCCTTTTTGAGCGGGCTCAAAGACGCCATTGTGATCGATGTGGGCGGCACCACCACCGACGTGGGCGTGCTGCAGCAGGGCTTTCCGCGCGTGGCCGGGCTGGCCGTCAGCATTGGCGGCGTGCGCACCAATTTCCGTATGCCGGACACGCTGTCGATTGGCTTGGGCGGCGGCTCGCACGTGGCGACGGACCCCGTGCAGGTGGGGCCGCAGAGTGTCGGTTATGAATTGACGAGCCAGGCCAAAGTCTTTGGCGGCGACGTGCTGACCGCCACCGACATCTGCGTGGCGGGCGGCCATGTGGAGATTGGCGATGGGAGCCGCGTATCCAATATAGATCGCGGGCTGATCACCGCCGTGGAGGACCGCATTGCCGAGATGGTCAACGTGGCGGTGGACCGCATGAAGACCAGCGCCGCCCCCATGCCGGTGATCATTGTGGGCGGTGGCAGCATTTTGATCCAGCGCCCGGTGGCCGGTGCATCGGAAATCGTCAAGCCGGAACATTTTGCCGTAGCCAACGCCATTGGCGCCGCCATCGCCCAAATCGGCGGCGAGACCGACCGCATCTTCTCGCTGGCCGAAATGAGCCGCGACGACGCCCTGGCTCAGGCCAAACAGGAGGCCATCGACAAAGCCGTGGCCGCCGGCGCCATTCGCGACACCGTGGAAATTGTGGAGGTGGAAGAGGTGCCGCTGGCCTATTTGCCGGGCAATGCGACGCGTATTGCGGTGAAGGCGGTGGGGGATTTGCAATAGAGGCTGTAATCCCGACCCGCTTCGACTGCAACGCACGGCGGATGGGCTTGCTGAAAGGTCGAAAATTCAGGGCGCCGTGCATCGCAGTCTGCGCTAGTGTTAAAATCTGAATAATCTGCGTAATCTGTTGATCAAATGTTTTCAAAGGAAATCATCATGAATGAAGTGCGAATTGCCATTGTGGGCATGGGGATTGGCCGGGCCAATGCGGGCGGCTATATGCGGCATCCGCGGGCGCGGGTGACGGCGCTGTGCGATATTGTGGAAGCGCGCATGGTGGAGGCCGAGCAGGCGCTGGGGCTGACCGATGTGAAGCACTACACCAGCTATGAGGAGATGAGCCGCGACCCCGAGATTGACGCGGTCTTTGTGGGCGTACCCAACCAGTTTCACGTACCGGTGGCGCTGGAGGCGGTGCGCAATGGCAAACACGTCATCGTGACCAAGCCGCTGTCCGATTCGGCCACGGCGGCGCGCGAACTGGTGGAAGCGGCGGAAGCGGAGGGTGTGGTTAACATGATGTCGCTGTCGACGCGCTATTCGCCGGAGGTGCAATATTTAGGCAACATGAGCTATCGCGGCGACTTTGGCGAGATCTATTACGCCAAGGCCAGCAGCATCCGCCGCATTGGCATTCCGGGCTGGAGCCTGGGCTTTATTCAAAAGGGCGGCGGCGCCTTTCGCGATATGGGCGTCCACGTGCTCGACTCGGTCTGGTGGCTTATGGGTATGCCCAAACCGGTCAGCGTGAGCGGCGTGTCGGGCGCCAAATTTGGGCCGCGCGGCCAGGGCTTCTGGCACATTTATCCACCCGCCAAATCGGTGGATGAGCTGGCTAAATTATACGCCGCTGATGATTATGGCGGCGGCTTTGTACGCTTTGAAAATGGCGCGGGCTTGCAGGTGGAAAGTTTCTGGGCCTCGCATCAGCCCGAGGGCTTGCAGATGGAGCTATTTGGCACCGAAGCCGGCGCCAAATATCGCCCGCTGACCGTGTACAAAACGGTGGACGGCGCACAGCAGGATGTGACCATTGATCTGCGCGACCCGGGCAACCGACCGCTGGATCGCAACATCGCCTGGGACAACGTGGCCGATCACTTTGTCGAGTGTATTTTGGATGGCGTACCGTGCGGGGCACCGCTGCGCCACGGGCTGATTGTGCAGGAGATGATGGAGGCGTTGCTGGAGAGCGCCCAAACCGGTGCGGAAGTGAGGCTGGCCTGATGCGATTGCTGCACGAAGCAAACATTGAAGATCTGGCGCTAGGCGCGGCGGTGTTGGGCACCGGCGGCGGCGGCGACCCGTACATTGGCATGTTGATGGCGCGCCAGGCCATCCGCGATTACGGCCCGGTGGAACTTTATGCGCTGGATGAGCTGGACGATGACGACCTGATTGTGCCCACGGCCATGATGGGCGCGCCTACGGTCATGGTGGAGAAGATGCCCAATGGCGACGACCTGATCAACGCCTTCAACACCATTGGCAAATATCTGGGCCAGCCCATCCGCGCCACCATGAGCATTGAGGCGGGCGGCATGAACTCGGTGGTGCCGATTTACGTGGCGGCGCGGCTGCGGCTGCCGCTGGTGGATTGCGACGGCATGGGCCGCGCCTTTCCCGAAATCCAGATGGTCACCCACACCATCCACGGCATTAGCGCCACGCCCATGGCCATGTCCGACGAGCGCGGCAACACGGTGATGATCGAGACGATCAACAACCGCTGGACCGAGCGCTTCGCCCGCAGCGTTACCGTGGACATGGGCGCCACGGCCATGATTGCGCTCTATGCGGCCACGGCGGGGCAGCTCAAGCAGTGCGCCGTGGTGGGCACCATGAGCAAAGCCGAGCAGATCGGCCGCACCATCCGCGCGGCGCGCGTCAACGAGCTGAACCCGGTAGAGACGGTGCGCAAAGAGGTGGGCGGCTTTCTCATTTTTAAGGGCAAAATCAGCGACGTGCAGCGACGCACCGAAGCCGGTTTTGCCAAAGGCGACGCTTTTTTGGACGGGCTGGACGAATATGCCGGGCAGAAGATGCAGATCAGCTTTCAGAACGAGCATCTGGCTGCCTCCATTGATGGCGCAGTCAAAGTGAGCGTGCCGGACCTGATCACCATTCTGGACATTGATACCGGCGAGCCCATCACCACCGAGGGCATGCGCTACGGCTATCGCGTGGCCGTCCTCGGCATCCCCTGCGCCCCGCACTGGCGCACCGAGGCCGGTCTGGCGCTGGTTGGGCCGCAATACTTCGGGTATAATGTGGAGTATGTGCCGGTGGAAGAGCGGTATGGGTGAGTTAAGGGTAAGGGGCTATGCGCATTTCCCAGCTTGAATTGCACAATGTCGGGGTCTTTGAACATCAGATAATAGAGTTCCGTCCAAAGTTGGATCCTGACAAGGCGGAAATACATATATTGACCGGCGTGAATGGCAGTGGAAAAAGCACGATACTTTATGCATTGGCCAGCGCTTTTATAGGAGTACCCCACGTTCTTCTCAAACGTTTTCGCTATGAGGATTCTAGAAGTTCATTGCTGTTAAGTGCCTCAAATTCCAGTAAACAACGCCACGTAGTTAAAATCGAGTATGACCCCAATAATAGGGTAAGTTATGTCAATGATGGCCATTTGCTAGAGTTTTTTCGGCATAGTGTGAACGATAGTTGGCAAGGAATGCAAACTCGTAATTTTGAAATGGCGGCTTTCGCGTATTCTGGTTCACGTACCTTGTCTTCGGGAACAATTACGTCAATTTTCGAACTTGAAACTAACCCGCTTTCCGAAGCTCTTAATTTTCATAATCCAATTGATACGCAACAATTAATTCAGTGGATTGCAAATACGAAGGCCAAAGTTGCCTTTTCTATTCAGGACAACAAACCAAAGCAAGCGGAGAACTATCAAACATCATTACGCCGAATCGAATCAGCAATTACAGAGATTGTTGGTGAATCGGTTGAGTTTACGTTTCACTACGATCCTCTTGGTGTAAACGTCAAAGTTGCGGATCGCGAATTAGAATTCGATCTTTTGCCCGATGGTCTCAAATCAATCATAAGCTGGATAGCCGATCTACTGATGCGGATGGATCGTCTGAAGTGGGTTGATGATCGTGATGTTCTGGATCGCAATTTCATTCTGTTCCTAGACGAAATCGAAATCCATCTACACCCAGCCTGGCAGCGCCGAATTTTGCCGGTGGTGCAGAAACTCTTCAAAAATGCCCAGATTTTCATCGCCACGCACTCGCCCTTTGTGGTGGCTTCAGTCAGTGACGCGTGGGTTTATCGCTTTGACGTAAAAGATGGGCAGTCGCAGCTTGCCTCCGTTGAAGCGTCCAAAGCGGGCAGCAGTTATGTGACGGTGCTGGACGAGGTTTTTGGCATTGATGAGTTTTTTGATCCAGAAACCGAACGCGACTTTGACGAATTTGAGCGACTCAAACAGGAGGTGCTTAAAGGAAATCACAGCGTGATTGATGAACTATTGGCCATTGCCCAGCGCCTTTCCAGTAAAAGTATTGAAGTGCAAGACATTGTTGGCCGCGAACTGCGCCAGCTCCAACGCATTACCCAACAAGACCTCCCGCTATGATGAAGTTCCCTCGTCCGCCTCAACCCGACTTTTTGCGCGAGAAATACAAAAAATGGGGCCACGAACACAAAAGCAGGCGTGATGCCGATCCATCGGCCTCATTTCAATGGAAGACGTATTTTGGCCAGCGCGTCAACGTGCTGATTATGCAGGCTTTTGGCAAGTTGGCCGAGCACTGCGCCTTTTGTGATGGTTATCCGCTCGGACCCACCTCCCTTCAAACGATTGAGCATTTTCGACCTGTATCACACTATCCTCGGTTGGCATACGTGTGGCACAACTTATTTCCCTGTTGTGACCGTTGCCAAAATACCAAACGAAATCGCTTCGACCGCAGGTTGCTAAAGCCAGATGCAGACGATTACATTTTTGAACACTATTTCCTGGTGAATTATAAAACGGGCGAGATCGAAGTAAATCCAACGGTGAGTGAAATCGATCAGCATCGGGCGCAAATTACAATTGAACTTTATGGTCTCAACGAACATGGGCGTCCGCAGAGTCGACTTCTCGAATATCGTAAATTTCAATATCTGAGCGTTAACGACAATTATACTTTGGATGATTTCTCCTATCGCTTTTTCCTAATCTAAACCAACTGAAATCGATGTGGTAATTCATGGAACGCGAAATAACATTAGCCGACACTCACGCCGTGGCCATCGGCGCCGGTATCCTTGGCACCGGCGGCGGCGGCAACACCTATATTGGCCGCATCTGGCTGGAGCATGAGCTGAAGAAGCGCGGTGGCGCCTGCCGCGTCATTGACGCCGATGACGTGGCCGATGATGCCTTCACCTGCCCTATTGGCACCATGGGCGCGCCCACCGTGGGCATTGAAAAGCTCCAGCAGGGCGATGAGTTTCTCTACGCCATGCGGGCGCTGGAGGAACACGCCGGAGCGCCGCTGGCCGCCGTGCTCATTGGCGAAATCGGCGGCGCCAACGCGCTCAAACCGCTGATCTGCGGTCTGCAAATGGATCTGCCGGTGGTGGATGGCGACGCCATGGGCCGCGCCTTCCCCGAATTGCAGATGGACACCTTTGCCATTGGCGGCCTCTCCATGAGCCCCATGGCGCTGGCCGATTGCCACGGCAACGTCACCATTTTCAGCCACGTGGATTCGCCGTTCCGCGCCGAGCAATACGGGCGCAGCTTGACCATTGAAATGGGCGGCAGCGCGGCGTTGGCCATGCCGCTGCTGACGGGACGCGATATGAAGCAGCACATTATCCGCGGCACGCTGACGCTGGCGCAGCAGATGGGCCAGGTCGTGCTGGAGTGCCGCCGCCGCAATGAGGAACCGGCCGAAGCGGTGGCCGCCTTGGGCAATGGCCGTGTGCTCTTCCGCGGCAAGATTACCGATGTGGAGCGGCGCACGGTGCAGGGCTTTGCCCGCGGGAGGCTTAAGCTGGCCGCCTTTGGCGACCCCAATGATGTGATGGAGATTGTCTTTCAGAATGAGAATTTGGTGGCCTGGCGCAATGGCGAACAGGTTTGCACCGTGCCGGATCTGATCTGCATTATCAACCAGGACGATGGCGAGCCCATTGGCACCGAAATGTTGCGCTACGGGCTGCGCGTGGCCGTGCTGGGCATGCCCGCCCCCCGCGAAATCAAGACGCCCCAGGCGTTAAAAGTGGTTGGCCCGGCCTCGTTCGGCTATGATGTGGCATTCCAGCCCATGCCGGGTGATCTGCTGACCTAAACCCAAGACCATTCAAATAGCGGAGACTGCGATGCACGGCTACAGAAACCCCGGCTTGGCAGTCGAGTGTCAGCCGTATGTTGCAGTCGTAGCGGCCTTATTTGAACAGTCTTGGACCTAAAACTTTTAAAGAACTGCGGATATATGAGGTTTCCGGGGCGTACCACGGAATGAATTCTGTGTCTGACACGGGAAACCGATTAAAACCGGTTCGCGCCGTGACCGGAACGCGCTTTAGCACGTTTGCTGTGGCAGGCTGGGAATTTATGCCTTGCCCAACTCGTGTCCGCCGCCCCGCCCTTTCACGCCAAGGCAAGAATTCAAGAGTCCGGCAAATTTTTGTCAAAAATCGCTGGATTTACCCCTGACTCTGCCATTATTATGGCATGACAATAGCCATTCAGCGTACGATTACGATTATTATTGTGGACACCTGGGCATTCTGCGTGGGCTACGCGCCTTCTGCTGCCAGAGGACCAGGAACTCACTCGCTCCAACCGCGAGGCTGCCGAAGAGTTGTTGACGTTGGTGGGCGTTATGCACCGCTCAGATACGTCGATTGCAACTCCATCCATTCGGCCCAATCCGCCGGCGGCAAAAAGGGAGCTAGCGCGCTAAATATTTGCTGGGCCTGGCTCAGGTAATCGCGCGCGTTTGCGCGATCCAGTTTGGCCGCCGCCACGCTCCCAACCCGGCCAGACAGCGCGCAACCATGTGCTGGTTTTGCAGCTCGTGCGCCATGCCCAGGCTTTCCACATAAAGCCGCTCTGCCCGTCCAAGATCGTTCTCTTTGCGCGCCACTTCCGCCATGTGATGCCGCAATATGGCGATGCCATCCTTGTTGCCCAACTCGCTAAACAGTTTGTGTGCTTCGGCATAACATTGGCTGGCCGTGCCCAGATCATTCTGCAGCCAGGCTGCTTCTCCCACCTGGGCCAGCGACCACGCCACGTTAAGCCGGGCGCCCAGCTCGCGCCAAAGCCTGAGCGCCGCCTGAAAATCCGCTTGGGCCGCCGCATATTCGCCCGCCATTAACTTTTGCTCGCCCTGCTGTTGCAGAACTTTGATGACGCCCTCGCGGTCGTCCAAAGCCTGAAAAATTTGCAGGCTTTCACTTAGATAGGCTCTGACCTCCGCCGCATGTTCAGGTTGGCGCACCATCACATGGACCAGACAGAGTAATAGGTCTGCGATGCCCTGTTGATTGCCTATCTCTCGCTGCAGCGCCAGGCTTTGGCTGAAACGCGCAATGGTCGGCTCCTTGCGATGCAGATCGTATTGCAGCCAGCCATCCTGGCGCAGTGCCTCGGCCAGACCGGGGCGATCCCCTTCTTTTTCGTAAATCACCAAACTTTCGACCATATCTTTTTCGGCTTCGGCATAGTCAGCCTGGCGGCGGGCAAAACTGGCTGCCGCCACCAGCGCCGCGGCCCGGTCTGAAGTCTGCGCCGGATGCGCCGCCAACACCTGGCGCAGCCACTGGCGCGCTTCAAAATCATGCCCGCGCAACGCCCAAAAATCTGTCAGCGCCACGGCCAACTTGAGCGCCAGCGTGCTGTCATAATGCAGAGTCCACTGCAGCGCGGCCCGCAAATTGTCGTAATCCAGCGCCAGCTCGTCCAGCCCCTGCTTGGGCTGATCAGACGCGGGCGGGGCCTGTGGCGCTTGCACCCACTGCCAAAAATGACGGGCGTGGGCGTGGCGCAGATGGGCATCTTCTGGGCGCAACGCAAGCTGTTCAGCTGCATATTCATGCAGCGTAGTCAGCAGGTGATAGCGCGCTGGTTGCACCGACGCATCCATCTGCACCAGACTTTTGCGCACTAATTGGCGCAACGCGGCGATTACGTTTTCCTCTGTCCACTCGATATTTTGGCCATCTTGCAAAGGGTGCATCACCGCGACTAGCGCTTCTACGGTGCAGCCGCCGGCAAAAACGCCCAGGCTGCAAAATAGCCGCTGCTCCGGCGCATCCAACAGCGCATAGCTGCGGTGAATGGCGTTGCGCAGCGTGCGCTGATGGGCGGGCAGGTCGCGCGGCCCATCCTCCAGCAGGTCGAGCCGCTGATTGGCCAGCCGATTGACAAGTTGCAGCAGCGTAAAGCTTTCGGTCTGCGCGGCCAGCAATTCAATGGCCAAAGGCAGGCAGTCCAGGCGCAGACAGATGTCGGCCGCAATGGCCGCCTGTTCGTTCGAAATTTCAAAAGTGGGGTCAATGGCCTGCGCCCGCTGAAAAAAGAGTTCCACGGCGGCGGCCACGCCCAGCGGCTCCACGCGCTGGCGCTGTTCACTGCGCAGCCGCAGCGGCTCCTGGCTGGTGACCAAGATGCGCAGTTGGGCGCATTCGCTCAAAAGCTGGGCCACCAATGGCGCCGCTGCCGTCACCTGCTCAAAATTATCCAGCACCAGCAGCATCTTCTGCCGCCGCAGGTGCTCGACCAGGCGCACTTGCGGCAATTTGCCATCCGCTTCCGTCAACCCCAAACCGGCCGCAATGGCCGAAGCCACGTTGTGCGGATCCATAATGGCGGCCAGCGAAATAAAGCGGGCGCCGCGCTCAAAAAGATAGCTCAGGTGCGCCGCCGCCGCCAGCGCCAGTTGCGTTTTGCCCACACCGGGCGGACCAATCAATGTGAGCAGCCGGCCGGGCGCCTCCATGAGTCGTTTGGCAATCATATCCAGATCGCGCTGGCGGCCCACCAGCGGCGTGGGCAGCGCGGGTAGCGCACTATCGTGCTCCACCACCTGCTCCTGCACCACGGCGATGATGCGTCGTTCGATCTGCATTTGCGCGGGCAATCGTTCACCCCGCGCCAGCGCCGCCAGCTCCAGCAGATGTTGCGCCAGCCGCGGTTCGTCGTCCAGCGCCAGCGCCGGCACAAACTCCTGGGCCACCACGGCCAGATCGGGCAGCCGCTCATTTTTCTCCAGCCGCGAAATCTGCGCCACGCTAAAGCCGACCAGCGCGGCCAGTTCGCCCTGCGTAAAGCCGGCGCGGCGGCGCAACTGGCGCAAAAAGTCGCCAAAGGTGTTGGAGGGTTCAAGAGTAGACTGGGTTGATGGCACAAATTGCTCCTTCTGAGTGGGATGTGGGCTTGTCCGCACTATGATTTTTGTGATTTTATGAGGGCTATGATTCTGTTTGCCAATGTTGGTTGCCATTTTCTCTTCGCTAGCGCCATATGCAATCATCGCCCATTGCCAAACTCGCTAGCATCATCGAACTCGCGAGCGCCATACGTAATCATAGCTCATCACCAAATCATTTGCATCATAGTTTAGACCCCATTTCGCTTCACGCGCGCACGGTACGCCTGAACCATGCCCACTTTGTCAAAATTCTGGCGAAAAATCGCTGGCGTCACCAAGGATGACGCCATATCATAGATGAAGTGATGGCGGCATGAATTTCTCTATCCGTAAAGCCATTGCCGAAAACATCCGCACCGGAACTACACATATACAATCTATTACGGCCAACCCACTCCACCTCTTTCCCAAACTGCTCCACAAACAAATCCCCCCTTCCCTCCACCCGTGGAGGGGAGGGGGCCAGGGGGAGGGGCGGCCACACGCAGGAGTCCTTATGACCAAACCCAACTTTCTCTCAACCCTCAAACCTCTCATCCTGCTCTCTCTGCTCACCGCGCTTCTCCTTCCCCACATCGCCAGCGCCCACGACATCAACGCCGGTCGCATCCACGTGACGCTGGCCGGCGCCGCCACCGGTCCATACGAAGTGACGCTGACCGCCCAGGCCACCCCCGGCATTCCGGTCCCCTTAATGCAGATGAAGTGGGGGCTGCTCGACGGCGGCGAACTGCTTGATGGCCCCGCGGAGTCGAGCTGGGATCTGCCGCCGGAGGATGTGCCGGTAGAGCAGACGCGAGCGCGTGCATCTGCGGGGCCGGGCGTCTATCGGGCGGGCGTCAGCGCGCTCTTGCCGCTGGGCGAATCCATGCGCTTTGTGGATAGTGCGCTGCTCTTTTTGATTGTGGACCAAAATGGTGGCGTGACGCTTTCCACCAAAGATCCTAATGCGGTCAACCCCATGGGTTCGCTGATGATAGAGGCGGAATCGCATGAAGTCCATGCCGCTGGCGTCAACGCGCCCAATGGCGACCCCTGTTTTACCGTGCATGGCGTTTTCCAGCGCATTGAGCGCACGCCCACACGAAATGGTTACGTAACGGGCGCGCCGGTGCCGGTGCGTTCGGCGCTGGTGGAGATGCGCGAGGAGGATACGTTTTTTGATGATTCGTACGGTGAGACAATCACGGACGATCAGGGCCGCTACTCCTTTAGCTTTTGCGACGATGATGGCCTTTTTGATGATGAGTTGGAACTCTATGTGCGCCTGCACGCCGTCATCCAGGATAATCAGGGCCACGATATTGCCGAGGTGCAGGAAGATGGGCTGATTCCGCCCGAGGATGTGTACGAGTTTGACAGCCCGGTCTGGGAGTCCGAAGGCGGCAATTATGAAAAGAATTATGATCTCACGATGGAGCAGAGCGGCATTATGAACATTGCCGACGCCATTCTCGACGCCTGGACCTTTTGGAACAACAATGGCGGCGCCGTGGGTGATGATGCCATCTTCGACTATCAAGCCGAGGTCAACTGGGAGGCTGGGGACGATGACGACAAGTCGTTTTACAACGGCTATGTGTGGGACGAGATCACGATTGCCGACGGCCCATCCGACCCCGACCAGTGGGACGACAGCGTGATCATCCACGAATGGAACCACCAGGCCGACGACAATTACGGCTGCGACGATTCCTGGGCGGCGATCATTCGTCCAGCCAAAACTTGGGCGATCTGGAGCTGGCCTGGTCCGAGGGCTATGCCAACTATTACCAGAGCGCCGTGCGCAACGCCATGGGCCGCACCGACGGCAACTGGTATCTGGACGGCGATGCCATGGGCAACATGGGCGGCTATGACTTGAGACGCGACACCTTTAGCAGTACGCTCAATACGTCCTACAACGAAGCCGCCATTGCCGCCATGTTGTGGGACCTGGAGGACACGGCCAACGACAATCAGGATCGCACCGGCTTTGGCCCAGCCATGCTGCAACAGGTCTTTACCGACCCTGCCTTTTCCGACAATGGCGACATCTTTGACGACACCTGCACCGCCTTTGTCTATCTCTGGTCGTGGGCCGATACGGGCAAGCCGACCACCGGCGGCGTAGGCGCCATTGTGCAGCAGAACATCGGTATTCGCCCTGGCTTTTTGAGCGTGGCGGCGGCTTCGGCGGCTTCGACAAGCTCAGCCACCGCAGCCGCGCGCCCGTTGACTGAGCCTGTCGAAGTCAACAACTCTGCTGAACCTGCGGCGCTGGCTTCGACGGCTGCGACAGGCTCAGCTGCCAGCGGCGTGCCTGTGGGCGGCGCGCCGGAGGATTTCCGTTGGTGGAAAAATCTGACCTGGGTGGTGGACAACAGCGCCAGCATGGCGGACAGCAACAAGATCGGCGCGGTCAAAACGGTGATGAAAGAGCAGGTCAACGATCTGGCCGATGCGCCCAAGGGGACCGAGTTTAACATTTACACCTTTAACAACACAAGCGCTACCGTGCAGCAACCGGCTGGTCTCAAATTTTATGCCGATGTGGTCAACCCGGCCATCGACGGGCTGACCACCATTTCTGCGCCCGATGGCGATTGCGCGGTGGGGGCGCTCAGCGCCATAACGCAGGCCGCCCAGCGTCAAAAGGGCGGCGACATCTGGCTCTACACCGACCGCGCTTCCACGCTGTCGCCCACTATTGAGAACGCCAAACAACTGCTCAACGCCAAACAGATCAAGGGCTCATTTGCCATGCTGGGCGGCTGTGCGGCCGTGCTGCCCGCCAAGATGAGCGACGTGACCGGCGGCGAGATCTCCTATTTGGGCAAGGCGGCGAACGGCAGCCAATCTACCGGCATTGTGCCCTATCTGCTCACCGCATTGGGCAGCGGCGGCCAGTTTATTTACGTGCGCGAAGACCAGCTTGGCAGCGCGGCGGATATTCTGCGCGCGCAGGTGGCCAACAGCGCCGGCGCCGGCAAGTGGAGCGATTACGTAAGCGATAGTTTCACCTATCGCTGGGACCGGTTGGAGGCGGGCGAGTATCAATGGTTCCCCGCCGAATCGCTGGGGCAGGGCGAAGGTCAACTGCCCGACACCGGTTACATGATCTACACCATGCCGGAGCCGTTCAATTTTGGCGGCAATGAGAGTAGTGTAGGCGTCAGCCAAGATGGCTTTATTGAGTTCAGCCCGTGTACCACGATTCTCTGCACGCAGATACGGTTCACGCGCACCTTCTTGGATGTGCTCAACAACGATATGCAGTGGGATTTCGATGTTAAACCGCCGGCGCTGGCTGACGCCGCCAATGTAGATGTGACCAACACCGATCCCTTCTGCATCAACATTTTGGACGGCCACCCGGCGACCCATGACTATGGTCCCCAAGTTTGCGCTTTTACGGCCAATTTGGGCTTTGAATGGCACATCATTTCGATTCAGGGCATCGACACGGCGCAACGCTATCGCGCCTTTCAGATCTGGCTCAACACCAACACCGGTGAAATTCGCTACCAGTACGACCGGCTCAACGGCGAAGCGGCCAATGCGGAAATCGGTCTGCGCACCGAGCGGCAATCGCTCATTATTGGCGGTGGAACCACGGTCGACAAATTCCTGGTCAGCAATCGCGACGCCGCCGGCGCGTTTAACGGCATGGGCTACAAATTCACGCCCGCGCCGCCGCAGCCCAGCCGCGTCTATACCGTCACCGTGGATGCGCTGATGGACGGCGTCGGCTTCCTGCAAACCGGCTACAGCGGCCGCTTCGAGCCCATGATCGTGCGCGACCCGGCGGGCAACCCGGTCAACTGTGCAGACGCGGCCAACGTGCTCTGCATCACCATGGACAACGTGGCTGGCGACCGCATGGTGCAGTATGTGCAGGTCAACGTCAATGGCAATACCGGCGAATGGACCGCCACCATTGATGCGCAAGAGGGCAACGAAGGCACCTTCACCTTTAGCGGGCTGGCCGCCAGCTCAATTGAGGCTAGTACGGTGGGCGAGCGCGGGCTGCGTGCGTTTGGCAAAGTGCGTCTCTCGACGCGGCTGGGCAGCGCGGTGGATGACAACAGCCTTTCCGCCTGGCTGCAGCGTCCCAATGGCCAACGATTTGGCAGCGCCTTCAGCCTCTTTGACGACGGCGCACACGGCGACGGGCGCGCCGGCGATGGCATCTTCAGCCTCCCCGATTTCGATGCACCGGGCGTAGGCGTGGGCTATCTGTGGGTGCAGGGCGCCATCGACGGCGTCAACTTTGTGCGCAGCGACCCGGTTCCCTATAACTTCCAGCCGGTCAGCGTGGAGATGCTCAATAAGCAGCTCAGCTATGTGGGTGGGACGTTGGCGCTGCCGTTGCAGATCACCAATCACGACAATGTGCAGCAGTGCTTCTATTATGGCGACCGCGTCACCGTGCCTGAGGGCTGGAGCTACGCCTGGACCATTCCGCCGGGCGATGATGGTAGCGAGCAGTTCTTCGGCGTCTGCATTCCGGCCGGCGCCAGCATCAATCGCGAACTGCTGGTGACGCCCAGCCCGGCCTTCTTCGACGGTCCGTCACGCGGGGTGGGCGAAGTCAACGCCGCTTTTGTCGAGCGCGAGCGCGGCGCCATCAGCGACAGCGACAGCGCCACCATTACGCGCTATCGCGAGGCGGCGCAGGTGGTGCTCACCAATCCGCTGGGTGAGGCCGCCATTCGACCCAATGGAACAGACACGGCCATCTTGACGCTCTCGGTGCTGGACGAGCAGGACCTGCCCGTGCAGGACAATACAATTGCCAACCTGACCACCGATCTGGGGACGCTGGATGTGGACGGCGTCGGCGGCCAAAATATCGATGTGGCGATCAAAAATGGCCGCGGCACGATTACCTTTATTGCGCCGAATGCGCCGGGCAAAGCGACCGTAACCGCCAGCGTGGACGGCGTTACGACGACGGCGGTTGTCTATATTCACGAAGCGGGCGTCTCGACCCTTGAGTTGACCGCCACCCCGTTGGATTTGACGGGCAGCGCCAGCGCCTCTGCCCTGGTGGCCACCGTGCGCGACGTGTGGGGTGATCCGGTGGCGGGCGTGGACGTGCGCATCGGCGTCAGCGATGACAGCGGTACGCAGGGGACCATTGGCGGCAGCCAGGTGGTGACCGGCACGACCAATGCTAGCGGCCAGCTCATCGCCAGCTTTGGCAAAACCGCCAATGCCGCCGGTGCGGTCAACGTGCGCGCTGAGTATTTCATTAATGATGGCGGCGCCGTTCACGTGGTGGCGGATGATAGCCAGACGCTGCTGCTGGGGGCGGTGGTGGTGGAGAGGGCGACTTATTTGCCGTTGATTTTGCGCTAAAGACATCATGTAAACAAAAACCCGACCGCTCAAGCGGTCGGGTTTTTGTTTACATGATGTTTGTGGCTAAAACTCTTTGCGCACGACGGGCGGGGCGGTGGGGCCGCTGCTGCCGCCGGCCGGTTCGGGCGTAATGCCGATAGCGTCGTATTGATCCAGC
This sequence comes from Caldilineaceae bacterium, assembly GCA_041391125.1. Classification (GTDB taxonomy): domain Bacteria; phylum Chloroflexota; class Anaerolineae; order Caldilineales; family Caldilineaceae; genus JACKBC01. The sequence continues at coordinate 173,875 of JAWKON010000006.1, read as the reverse complement.
GGTTCGTCAAGCTGCATGACCAGCGTGCCGTTGCCCCACGGGTTGACTGTAAAAAGGCCGCCGCTGGTGCGCTGGCCGTCGCGGATCAGCCAGAGCTGATAGGTCATATCCGGGGAGAGTACGGGGAAATCACCGGCCTCTACCAGCACAGTATAAGTTTGCGGGCACCACTCAACGTATGCACGGGCGCCACCGTCTGCCGCCACCTCAAACGAGGTCGTTGGATACGTGGCCAAGATGACCTGAGCTATGCTGAGCTGCGTCAGTTGCTCGGTGGAGATTTGGCGCCACAATTTTTCCTGCACGGCTTGCAGCGAGCGGATTTTGGTCAGAGACACAATATTGGACACCACCAGCAGCGCCAGCAAGGCGACGGCAGCGATCTGGAATCTGGATAGCGCAAACCGCGGCCGGGATCCGAAGAACCAGGTGCGTGGCGGCGCGCCTGGCTGATTCCGGCTGTTTTGGCCGGCCATTGGGCGACTTAACGCGCCGGCATGTTGGGCAGATGGACCGGCCGCTTCGGCTTCAATTGCCGCGGCCAACTGCTGGGCGAGCGCGGCGGGCGGCTCAACGGCCGGCGCGCTGTGCAAAAGTTGATCGGCCAGGACCTGATACTGCGCCAATTCCTGGGCGGCGGCCGGGTTCGCCGACAGTTGAGACTGCACCCAGGCGGCCTCTTCCACATCGGTCGCGCCAATGGCGTAGGCGGCGATCAAGGAATCCACATCCGGCGCAGCCATGTCGGAATGCATGGGCGCAGCGGGCTGGCTGGCTGGCTCGGCCGGTGGTCTGTTTTGCGGTTGTTTACTAAATGGGAATCGTCTTTTTCTGTTCATAACCCTGTACACTTCTGGCGTGTACGCATTGCGTAGCTAACTATACTGCGGTTGAGATGAGAACCGGATTTTTCAATAAGCTCAACAGGAGTAGTGAAACTCCGGTTCTCATTCAGAGCTGAGTATAATGTTCATCATTGGCACTTTACACTCGGTACACCGCAACGGTGTTGGCGATGCGGGCGCCGGTCTCAGGTATTGAATCCGACCCCATCCCTTGCCGTTGCGATCTGTTGTTACTGGACGTTATCGCAAGGTAACATCATTCTATATAAGTAAACGTTTGGCAGCGCCAATTCAGATTTATACCGATTTATATCTGTTCAACTTTGGTCCATTTCCGTGGCGTCGAACCACAGCTTGCGCAGCCGCTGTAGGCCCAAGCGTAGGCGGGTCTTGACTGTGCCTAGTGGCATATCGAGCAATTCGGCCAATTCGCTGTGGGTAAAACCCTGATAAAAAGCGAGTTCCACCAATTGAAGCTGCTCCACCGGCAGCTCCATGAGCAGCGTCTGCAAGAGCTGCCCATCGTGCCAACGCGCCTCGCCCACGGTTACGGTGGTGTGTTTCTCGGGGGGCAAAAATTCAATGGGCGTGCTGCTTTGCAGCGGTTGGCGCTGCTCTTTGCGCAGACGGTCGATGGCCGCGTTGCGGGTCAAGGTGAGCAGCCACGTGCTGCACTGGCCCAGGCTAGGATTCCAGCGCTCGGGCTGCCGCCAGATCTTCATGAAAACATCCTGCGTAATCTCCTCGGCCAGCACCTGTGTGCGCAGAACCTTGAGCGCCATGCCATAGACCAGGCTACCATAGAACTGGTACAATTCAAGCAGGGCCTGCTGATCTCTTTGCGACACTCGCTGCATGAGTTGAATGTCGCGCGATGTAATTGAACTGAGGCTATCGGGCGCCATGGATTCTTGGGAACATATGATGAGTGCAATAAATGGAGGTAATTCTGTAAAATTCCTGTGCGTATTGTTTCACGAACGGGCGGTTCTGTCAATCTGGCGGGTGGTGAGTGGCTGGTGGCGGGTGGCGCGCCGCCCGCCGAATGACGCCTTTTATGCATCGTCGAAGTGCCGCCAAACTTAGACCTTTTGATCGCTCTCTAGTATACTGCCATCTATGAAAAAAAATAACGCCACCACTCCCAAAACAGCCACCGCCAAATCACCGCGCAAACTGCAAGGCCAGGTCGCCATTGTCACCGGCAGCGGCCGCGGTCTTGGCGCCGCCATTGCCCAACAGTTGGCGCAGGCCGGCGCCGCCGTAATTCTCACCGCGCGCAGTGAAGACCAGCTCGATCTCGTGGCCAAATCGATTCGCCAGAGCGGCGGCCGCGCCATCGGCGTCCCGGCGGATGTGAGCGATCCGGGCCAGGTGGAAGAAGTGGTCGAATCGGCGCTGGACCAATTTGGCCGCGTTGATATTTTGGTCAACAACGCGGCGGTGGTCTGGCCGCTGGAGGAAGCCGCCGAAGCCGATCCCGATGAATGGGCCTACAATATTCACATCAATTTGGTGGGGCCGTTCTACATGGCGCGCAATGTGCTGCCGGTCATGCTGGAGCAGCGCTATGGCCGCATTATCAACATTGGCAGCGGCGCCGGGCGTACGCCCATTCCGGGGATGAGCGCCTATTGCGCTGCGAAAGCCGGGCTGGAGATGTTGACGCGCACGATGGCCAAAGAGCTGGATGGCCGCGGCGTAACGGTCAATTCCTTCAACCCCGGCATGGTGGACACCGAAATGCAGAGCGACATCCGCAGCGTGGACACCAGCGAAAGCACGCTCGACTACTCCTATTGGCATGAAAGCTACGAACAGCAGCGCCTGGCCGATCCGGCGAGTGTGGCTCGGCTGGTCTATTGGCTCTGCGGTCCGTGGAGCCGCGGGCAGACGGGGCAAAGTTTTGCGGCGGGTGATGCGGAGTGGTTGGCACAAATTGACAAGGATTTAGGGTGATCGTGGTATGAAAATTTCGCGTGGCATGGTGGAAGCCGAATTCACCAAAGCAATTATTCAGTTTGAAAGAGAGCATCTTGGGCGCGGCCCGCTGGATGCGCGTACGATCTTTTTAGGAGACATGATATTAGTGCGCTTGAAGGGGTTAATGACGCCGGCCGAGCAGAAATTGGCGGCCAGCAACGAAGGGCGCGATCTGGTCAAGGAGATGCGCAGGCAGCTCTTTGAGAGCTCGCGCCCGTTGCTCGAAGAGGTCGTGCAAAGTGTTGTTAAATGCCGCCTAATTAGCTTACACACCGATATGAGCACCAAAAGTGGTGAACGCATGATCATTCTGGTCGTGGATGAAGATCTAGACACAAAATTCCCTGTCAAAGGCAAACGTTAATCAAATTCTCATCAAAATACCTGTGCAAACTATTGACAAACCCTGGGGTTTTGGTATAATAGTTTCAACCGCATAACTCAGGCAGACTGGGTGAAGTGTACTCTTCATGGCGCAGAGCGACTGATGCGCAAGGGCTTAAAGCCCGCAAAATATGAAGATGACAAGTTGCAGAGTAAGCCGACATGTGAACCCTTCTTGGGGCATGTCGGCTTTTTTTATTGGTTTTGGCTAGGATGATGAAACTCGGCCGAGCCTGCTCATATAGCTGAATGCGCACTGAAATGACAGAGCCAGATTGCAAAATGACAACATTAAACCGACGTGCATCTTCAGTCCAAAATTTAGGCGTCAACATCTTTACCGGGTTGGGATGTTTGCTTGGCTTGTTGGCGCTGGCCCTTTTTGTGGGTTTATTGGGCTTGCTGAATCTGGTGACGGAGACTGGCGGCGTCAGCCATCAGACAGCGTGGATTCCGAGCTTAGGGGTTGCGCTTTCGTGGCGACTCGATGGCTTGAGCCTGCTCTTTGCTTTGTTGATCACGGGCATTGGCGGGGTGGTCTTCATCTATGCCGGCAGCTATCTGGCCGGTGAACAGCAGTTAGGTCGTTTATATCTTTATCTGCTGCTCTTTATGGCGTCTATGTTGGGGCTGGTGCTTTCGGCTAATCTATTGATGCTCTTCATCTTTTGGGAACTAACCAGCATCACCTCGTACTTGCTGATTGGCTATAAGCATCGCAATGCCGCCGCGCGCAATGCCGCCTTGCAGGCGCTGTTGGTCACAGGTGGCGGTGGGCTGGCGCTGTTGGCCGGCATCTTATTGCTGGCCCAGGTTGGCGGGGCGCTGGAAATAAGCGCGCTGATATTACAGCGCCAAGATATCCAAGCGCACCCCATCTATCCGGCGATTGTGGTGCTGATTTTGGCCGGTGCATTTACAAAGTCGGCGCAGTTTCCGTTTCATTTCTGGCTGCCCAATGCAATGGCCGCACCTACGCCGGTCAGCGCTTATCTGCATTCGGCCACTATGGTCAAGGCCGGCGTTTATCTGGTGGCCCGTCTTACGCCCGTGCTCGGCGGTACGACGCTCTGGCTGGGACTTCTGACCATCTTTGGCGCCGTCACCATGCTCGTGGCGGCCTTCCTGGCCTGGCGGCAGACCGATCTCAAGCGGATTCTGGCCTATACCACCATTAGCGCGTTGGGCATGCTCATGCTGCTGCTGGGTATCGGGACGGCTGTGGCGCTGAAGGCGGCGATCGTCTTTCTGCTGGCCCATGCGCTCTACAAAGGCACTCTCTTTATGGTGGCCGGAGCGGTTGAGCACCAAACTGGCGCGCGCGACATAACACAACTGGGCGGGCTTTGGCGCGCCATGCCGGTGTCGGCGTTGGTTGCAACCGTGGCGGCTCTTTCGATGAGTGGGCTGCCGCCGCTGGTGGGCTTTATAAGCAAGGAGCTTTTTTATGAAGCCACGCTTTATGCGCCGTTGATGGGTTGGCTGTTAACCAGCGCCGCCCTCATTGCCAATGTGTTAACCGTGCTGGCGGCGGGATTGATTGTGATAGGCACTTTTGGCGGACGGCTGCCCAGCGGGAGCGACACGCCCGTTGAAGCTGGCTTTAGCCTGTTGCTGGGGCCGGGCCTGTTGGCCACGGGCAGCTTGTTGACCGGGCCGATGATTGGCGCCGTGGGAACCCAATTGATTACGCCCGCCGTCAGCGCGGTGACCAATGCGCCTGTGAGCGTAAAGCTATCGTTGTGGCACGGCATCAATCCCATGCTGCTGCTGAGTGTGCTCACCGTCGGTTTGGCGATGGTGGCGTGGATGCGGCAGGAGCGCCTGCTGGCGGCAGTGGCCGCGCTGGATGTGGGCGCCCGGTTGGGGCCAGAACGCGGATATAGCTGGCTGATGGGCGCGTTGCCCCGCCTAGCCGCCTGGCAGACCCGATGGATACAACATGGTTATTTACGGATATATTTGATGTCCGTGGTGGTCGTCTTGGTGGCGCTGATGGGCTTTACTTTGTTGAACCGTTCAGCTCCCGTGTGGTCCATGTCGTGGTCGGAGGTTCAGCTCTACGAGGTCGGTGTGCTGGCGCTCATGTTGGCTGCGGCCCTTGTGGCTGTTCGCGCAGCCTCGCGCATGAAAGCCATTGTGGCGCTGGGGGCAGTGGGGCTGGGCATGACTCTGCTCTTTGTCTTCTACAGCGCGCCCGACCTGGCCATGACCCAATTTGCGGTCGAAACGCTTACGGTGCTGCTCTTTGTTTTTGTGATTTACCGGCTGCCGCACTTTAGCCAACTGAGCGGGCGAGCAGAACGGCTGCGCGACGGCGTCATAGCGCTGATGGCCGGCGTGATGATGGTGCTGTTGATCTTGGCCGCTATCGAAGCGCCGCACCCCATGCATGTGAGCGACTATTATGCCGCGCAGAGCTGGCTGGCCGCCAATGGACGCAATGTGGTCAATGTGATCCTGGTCGATTTTAGGGCGTTGGATACGCTGGGTGAGATTGTGGTCCTGATTGTCGCTGCGCTGGGTGTACACGCCCTGATCCGCCCGTTGCTCCGAGACGCAAAGTAGTGAGCATTCCGCTTTTATGCGGCGGTTGAGATGAGTATAAGGAGAAAATATCTATGAACCAACACTCAGTCATTTTGATGACATCGGCGCGCTATCTGCTGCCGCTGCTGTTTCTCTTCTCGTTTTTTCTGCTGCTGCGTGGACACAATGAACCGGGCGGCGGCTTTGTAGGAGGGCTGGTGGCGGCAGCGGCCATTGCGCTTTATGCCTTGGCGGCTGGCGTGACGGCAGCGCAACGGCTCATGCGCTTTGATATGCGCACGTTGATGGGGGTGGGCCTGTTGTGTGCAGTGAGCGCTGGCATCTGGAGCTTGCTGGCAGGCGCCCCATTCCTGACCGGGCTGTGGCAAGGCCAACCCATTCCGGTGGTGGGCAAGCTGGGGACGCCGCTGCTCTTTGATGTGGGTGTCTATCTGGTGGTGGTGGGCGTCACGCTTAAGATACTCTTTACGCTCATGACCACGCCGGATGTGGCGCTACAGCCAATGCCGATAGAGCGACGACCACATCGAGATAGAGAGTGGAGATAGCGAATTGTGGAGATGCTTCTTGCACTTACCGTGGGTGGGCTTTACGCCGCGGCGATCTATATGCTAATGCGGCGCAGCATTGCCAAGTTTATTATCGGGTTGGTCCTCTTGGGCCATGCCACGCACCTGCTCATCTTCACCGTCGGTCGCACCGTGCGGGGATCGCCTCCGCTGGTCGAAGCCGGGGCAGAGGTCTTGGCTGCACCCTTTGCCGATCCGCTGCCGCAAGCGCTCATTCTGACGGCAATTGTGATTAGTTTTGGCGTGCAGGCCTTTGCACTCGTGTTAGTAAAACGCGTCTACCAGACCCAAGGAACCGACGATCTGGACCAAATGCGGATGACCGATAGCCAAATGCCTGTCACCGAATTGGCACAGGCTGGAGAGTAATAGATTCATGCAGCTTTTGCTTGTTCTGCCGATTCTAATACCGTTAATTACGGCGGCGTTGATGTTGCTGGCCTGGAGGCGAGTGCGCCTCCAGCGCCGGCTCAACGCGGCTGGTGTGGCCGGCCTATGTCTGGCCAGCCTTCTGCTCCTGAACGAAGTTCATTCCGGCCATGTGCAGGCGGTGCAAATTGGCGCCTGGCCAGCGCCCTATGGCATTACGCTGGTTGCCGATCTGCTAAGTTCTATCATGCTGGTGCTCATTGGGCTCATCGGGCTGGCCGTGACCAGTTACGGGCTGGCCGCTATAGACGGCGAGCGCCAGGCAGATGGCTATTATCCGCTAGTGCAGGTGCTGCTCATGGCGCTGGTTGGCGCCGTGCTGACGGGCGATATCTTCAATCTCTTTGTCTGGTTCGAGGTCATGTTGATCGCCTCCTTTGTGCTGTTGACGCTGGGCGGAGGGCGCGAGCAGATTGAAGGGGCGTTTAAATATGTGGCGCTCAATCTCTTTGCTTCATCCCTCTTTTTGGCGGCGGTTGGCATTTTGTACGGCGTAACGGGGACGCTCAATATGGCGGACCTGGCGTTGCGCTTTGCCAGTGGCGTGGTGGAGCCTGGCCTAATGACCATGCTGGCGATGCTCTTTCTGGTCGCATTTGGCATCAAAGCGGCGCTCTTCCCCCTTTTCTTTTGGCTGCCCGCTTCGTATCATACCGCGCCGCCGGTAATCTCGGCGCTCTTTGCCGGGCTGTTAACCAAGGTGGCTGTCTATGTGCTGATTCGTCTCTTTACGTTGCTCTTTGTCCACGATCCGGCGTATACGCATACACTGCTGTTGTGGGTGGCCGGGGTGACCATGGTGGTTGGCGTATTGGGGGCGGCCGCCCAAAATGAGATACGGCGCATACTCTCATTCCACATTGTCAGCCAGATTGGCTATATGATCATGGGATTGGCGATTTTTACCCCGCTGGCGTTGAGTGGCGCCATCTTCTTTGTGGCGCACAACATCATTGTCAAAACCAATCTCTTTCTGATTGGCGGCGTGGTGCGGCGCGCCCAGCGCACCGAGCAGTTAAAAAAGCTGGGTGGGCTCTATCGTAGCTGGCCCATGCTGACGGCGCTCTTTCTGGTCTCAGCGCTGGCGCTGGCAGGGCTGCCGCCCTTCTCCGGTTTCTGGGCCAAGTTGCTGTTGGTGCAGGCGGGGCTGGCGGTGGAGGCATGGAGCATTGTGGGAGTCTCACTGGGCGTCAGCGTTTTGACGCTCTATTCGATGACCAAAATCTGGAATGAAGCCTTTTGGAAAGAGGCGGACGATCCAGCTTTGGCGCCCGAGCGCAGCGAACCAATGTCTAGCGCAGAACGCTGGTCACTCTTATCGCCCATTGCGCTGCTGACCATATTGGCGGTGAGCATGGGCATCTTCGTGGAGCCGCTCTTGCAGATGAGTGGCGCCGCCGCCGCCCAGCTTCTGGAGCCCACGGCCTATATCGAGGCGGTTTTGGGGGCTGATGTGCTGGCTGTGGCGCGTTCTAAATGAGAATCGATCTCAGAGGGAATTTATTATGCCTGGCTGGTTTTTCTATCGAACCACAATATTTCTAGCGACGTTTGCCAGTTTTTGGGCCTTTCTAGGTGAATGGTCACAATAATGGAACATGCGCAGGGGCGCTGGAAGCCCTTTAATTTGCAGCAAAAGCTACAAGTGTTTCTGGCCGGTCTGCGGACCGCCGTCCAAAGCGATCGGAATGTGGCAATTCAGATGGCGCTGTCGCTGGTGGTGCTGATAGCTGCGTTTGGGTTGCGCGCCTGGTTTGACTTTGTGCTCATCTTGATTGTGACCGGCCACATATTGGTGGTGGAAATGATTAATACGGCCATCGAAGCGATTTGTGACTATATCCAGCCAGAGCATGACGCTCGCATTGGCGCCATCAAAGATGTGGCCGCGGCTGCGTCTGGGGTTGCCATTTTGATGTGGATTGCCGTCATGCTCTATGAAGTTGTGCGCATATGGACCATGCTGTGAAGATGGGGGAATTTAGGGAAACCCTATGTTGTTGCTAAATATACTCTTGGCAGTGGCGTGGCTGCTGCTGACAGGTCAATTTACGCCGCTCAACTTTCTATTTGGCCTGGTAATATCGTACGCCGTACTCTGGTTCTTTGGGCGTGCGGCATCTACTGATGCAGATGGCCGCGGGCGGCCTGCCTATTTCAATAGCGCGCCGCGTCTTATCTCGTTTGTGTGCTTTTTTGTGTGGGAGCTAATTCTGGCCAACCTGCGCGTGGCGCGTGATGTGCTGCGCCCGCGCATGTGCTTTGACCCCGCGGTGGTCGCCGTGCCGCTGCCAGATTATAGCGATGCCGAAGTCACTTTGCTGGCTACTTTTATTACATTGACTCCGGGGACGTTGAGTCTGGATATTGTGGATGAAGCGGCGGAGGGCGCGCGTACACTTTATGTTCACGCCATGCACGTCGGCTCTACCCAAGACGCCATTGATCGTTTCCGCACTCAACTACAGCAAAATTTAGCGACTCGCGTAGAGGGGGTGATGCGTTCATGATACTGACAACGGTGGCGCTGAATGTGGCTTTGCCGCTTTTGGTGGGCGCGCTGCTCCTGGTATTTGTGCGCCTGGTGCGCGGTCCGCACGTGCTGGATCGGGTGGTGGCGCTGGATTATATCGCAATAGTCGGCGTCGGCATCTTGGCCATTTACGCCGTGGCAACAGGCCAAACTGCCTATCTAGATGTGGCCGTGATTGTGGCGCTATTGGGCTTTTTAGGCACGGTTGGTTTTGCCTATTATGTGGAAAGGAGAACGAACGCGTGAAGGTGGATTCGATGGCGGAATTGCTTACGCTGGGCTTTATGCTAGGCGGAGTGCTGCTGATGCTAATTGCGGCGCTGGGACTGGTGCGCATGCCCGATCTCTTCCTGCGCATATCGGTCTCATCCAAAGGAGCCACTCTCGGTGTGGCGCTGCTCATGTTGGCGGCCGCGCTCTATTTTAACGACTTGGGTGTAACCAGCCGAGCATTGGCCGTCATTGTATTTACGTTTCTAACGGCCCCGGTGGCCGCGCATATGATGGGGCGCGCCGGTTATAAGGATGGCGCGGCCTTCTGGGAAAGGACGTCCATTGATCGGCGATATGGGTCTTTTCGATTCACAAAGGCGCCGGTAACTGAGGAATAGAACATAGACAGGAATTTATACAATGGCTATACAGGTTATTATTCTGGTGTTGAGTATTGGCGCTCTCTGGCTGGGCGCCCTCTGGATTGTGGAGAGCGCCGCGCGTTTGGCGCGGCGCATTGGGCTTTCGGAGCTGGTCATCGGCTTGACGATTGTGGCGATTGGCACCTCGCTGCCGGAGCTGGCCGTCAGCGTGGATGCCGCGTTTGAAGGGGCGCCGGATATTGCTTTTGGCAACGTTATTGGCTCCAATATTTTCAACATTGGCATTATTCTGGGGGCGGTTGCCCTCATGCAAAGCATTGCCGTTTCACCCAAACTGGTGCGGCGCGATGGCGCTATGTTGGTTGGCGCGGCGCTTTTGCTCACCTTTTTCCTGCGCGATTTACATCTGGCCCGTTGGGAAGGTGGGGCCATGTTGGTAATTTTTGGCGTCTATTTGGCGCTTCTTTTCCTAGCCCGTGAAGGGGCCGATGAGGATATGCCCACTGGCGAATTTGTGTGGACCGATATTCCGCGTTTGGCGGCTGGGTTGGCCATTGTGCTTGTGGGAGCGCACTTTCTGGTCGAATCTGCTTCGGCGCTGGCGCGCGCGGCCGGTGTGTCTGAATGGATCATTGGGGTAACCATTGTGGCGGTTGGCACCTCCACGCCCGAAATGGTCACTTCTTTGGTGGCTCTATTGCGCCGTTTTCACGGAATCTCCGCTGGCAATCTCATCGGCAGCGATCTCTTTAATCTCTTTGGCGCGTTGGGATTGGCGGCGATTGTGCATCCCTTTGCCATAAGCCAGGCGGCCCAACAGAGTTTGCCGCTGATGGTGGGCATGGGGGTGGTGCTGCTCATTTTTATGCGCTCTGGCTGGCGTTTGACGCGCTGGGAGGGCGCCCTTTTGATCATCATGGGGACAGGACGTTGGGTTATTAACTTTAATATGTAGGGGGAACGGTGATGAAAACCGAGCGAAAAAAACAGACGCAAAGTGCTTTTTCAGATCGTCAACTGTCATCAGCCGATGCAAAGCCGGAGGAGCGGGTGGAGCCACGCATCACGCAAGGCCAATTGGAGGCGATTGCCATGCGCTGTCGCGAGGAGTTAGATGCCTCGTTACGGCGCTCGGGTACGGCTGCCGTGGCTACAATTAAGGAAAACATATTGACAGTCCAAGTTGAGCACAGTCTGGCTGCTGCTGAACAGAATCTAATGCGGCGCACGGCTGGGCGCGAATTCTTCCAGCGCTATATTGAAGAGTTGGTCGAACAGATTTACCCAACTTTTGCGCGCCATGTTGAGCATATACTCCCTAGCACCGTCACCTATACGCGCGTCAGGGTAGATTGCGACAGCGACAGCATTGTATTCACCTTTGGGTTGCGCCCGCGGCTCAGTTGGTCGCAATCCATCAGCAATATGCATGCCGTTACGGCGCATCATGCTTGATTCGAATCATTTTTCTAATAAAATACTAATCTCCGTCTATTGACAAACGCTGGACAAAACATTAAAATATGCGTAACGATATACGCTTGGCGGACTTGCTAAAGCATTGCTTCCCTCAGTGTTTGACACCTGAAGCAACGCAATGGGTTGGAAAGTAGGCCGACACAAATTCTCTCATTGAGAGATATTTGCGTCGGCCTTTTTTATTTATGTTTATCAAAAATAAATGGTAGGTTCAAAATAGGAGACGAATCGATGAAACAACTTTGGAATAGCTTCAAAACTGTGCTGCTTCTGGGCGCATTGACCGGGCTGTTTCTGCTCATTGGTTCCGCCATTGGCGGCCAGACGGGCATGGTCATCGCCTTTCTGTTGGCGATTGGCATGAACATGGGCGCCTGGTGGTTTTCAGACAAGCTGGCGCTGCGCATGAATGGCGCCCGCGCGGTAACGCCCGCCGAAGCGCCGGAACTGCACCAAATGGTAGAGCACCTGGCGCAGCGCGCCCAGCTGCCTAAGCCGCGTGTCTATGTTATTGAGAGCGATATGCCCAATGCCTTTGCCACCGGGCGTTCGCCCAGCAAGGGCGCCGTGGCCGTTACCACTGGCATTATGCGCATGCTGGATCGCAACGAACTGGCCGGCGTCATCGCCCACGAATTGGCGCACATCAAAAACCGCGACACCTTGATTGCCAGCGTGGCCGCCACGGTTGCCGGCGCCATAGCCATGCTGGCCGACATCGTCATGTGGGGCTTTATCTTTAGCGGCTTTGGTGGTTCCGATGAAGAAGAGGGTGGCGGCCTGGGCGAAATGGTAGGCGGCTTCTTGACCCTTATGCTGGCCCCCATCGGCGCTATGTTGATCCAGATGGCGATTTCGCGAGCGCGCGAGTACAGCGCCGACGCCACGGGCGCCGCGATTTTGGGCGATCCGCTGCCGCTGGCCAGCGCGCTGGAAAAGCTGGAAAGGGGCGTTCAGTTGCAGCCTGCCGCCGTAAATCCGGCCGCATCGCATCTCTATATTGTGAACCCAGTGCTGGGAGGAATTGGTTCGCTCTTCCGCACACATCCAGAAACTGCCAAGCGCGTAGCGGCGCTACGCGCGCTGGCACAGCAAAAAGGTGCAGTGCAGCGGGTGGCTTTTGCTCGTTAACATGCACGCTGACGAAAACACGGGAAATTCCAAGCGCCAGTTTGCAGCCAAACTGGCGCTTGCTTTGGCGCACAAAGGAGGCAATTGTGCCTGATTTAGATGACCTATTTGAAGATCTGGCAGACGGCATCAAAAAACGCCTGCGGGAGCAGAAAAAGCGCCGCAAGGCATCGAAAAAATCGAGTGAAAAATCGCCGCAACGCGCCCCCCAAACTTTAATGGAGCGCTTGTGGGGCCTGCTTGGAAACGCCAGTGACAGACCATCCGGGGACAATTTACCGTCAGCCGCCGAGGACTCTTGGCCCACACCGACCGTGCGCAATTCGACGCTGCGACGCTATCTGGATCAGGCGCGCGTATGAAACGGGCATCCTCGAGTTGACCCGCAATGCAACGGGCGAATTTAACCGAACTCGCATTGCCGACCTGAGTCGTCATATTGACCACTGGCAACAATCGCTAACTGCCCTAGTGCAGCGTGTGGACGACTTTCAAAAAAATGAGTTGTTGCAGCACGATCTGCAAACGGTTCCACAGGCGGTTGCGCGCCTGGAAAGCCAATTGGCTAAAGCGCCCAGCGAACGTATGCGCCAGGAACTGATGCGCACGCTGACCAATCGTCGACAACAGTTGGAATCGCTGCAGAATCTGCGCGATATGATGCAGTGGGCCGAAGTCAAGATTGAGAACACCGTCTCGATGTTGGGCGCCATCTATTCGCAGGCGCTGATGAGTCAATCCAAAGGCCAGGTTGCCAACTATCAGCGTTTGCTGGCCGATGTGCAAGAAGAGGCGCGCTCGCTGGATGATTATGTGGCCGCGGTCGCCGAAATCAAGTTTGGGTCCGTTGCGCCCGACCCACCTCATAGAGAGAGACTGCCATCATGGAACTCGTCTGGTTGACAACAGCATATGGCGCAGGGCTGGGAGCCAAAGCTTTGCGGCTGCCAGTCCTGGTTGGCTTTCTGGCCGCCGGACTTGTTTTGGCCGCCTTGGGTGTGCGCCCCACAGATACCTTGAAAGCCATCGGTGACTTTGGGGTAATTATCCTCCTCTTTACTCTGGGGCTGCACCTGCGCGTCAAGAATATATTGCGACCAGAAGTTCTCGGTGTGGGCGCTCTGCATCTAGTAATCAGCATTCTCCTCTTTAGCAGTCTTTTGTTTATGTGGGGCATAGGGTTTGGCCCTGCGCTGCTGGTGGCGGTGGGGCTTGGCTTTTCCAGCACGGTGCTCACGGCCAAGTCGCTGGAGGCGCGCGGCGAACTGGATGCCTATCATGGCCGCGTAGCCATTGGCATTTTAATCTTTCAAGATATTGTAGCCGTTCTGCTTTTGGCCGTAACGGGTGCTGAAATACCAAACTGGTGGGCTGTCGGCTTGCTCATTTTGCCCTTTCTGCGCCCCCTATTCCTGCGCGGTCTTGTCCTAAGCGGCCAGGATGAACTGATGCTTGTCTATGGGCTGTTGATGGCTTTGGGCATTGGTTGGCTCTTTGAACTGGGCGGGTTGAGCGCCAAGTTGGGGGCGCTGGCAGCGGGTGTTCTGCTGGCTGGCCATCCGCGCGCCGATGAGCTGTATGAGAAATTATGGGCGATCAAAGAGCTATTTTTAGTGGCCTTTTTCGTACAGATTGGCCTCACGGGCCTGCCTTCATGGGATGACCTGTGGATGCTTGGCCTGTTGTTGCTGGTATTGCCATTCAAAGGGCTGCTCTTTTTTGGGTTGCTGCTCCTCTTCAATTTGCGCGCGCGTACGGCGTTTATGGCCGGTCTGACTTTGACCGCTTACAGTGAATTTGCCTTGATTTTGGCGGCGGCGGCCGCGAGCAGCGGCCTGATGCCCGCGTCATTCATGATTGTGTTGGGGCTGCTTGTTGCTGCCTCCTATGGCCTGAATGCGCCGCTGGGGAGCGCGGCCAACGCCCTCTGGGTGCGTTATGAAGGCTGGTTGACCAGATTGGAGCGCCAGAGCCCACAGCACCCCGATGAGCAACCGCATATTTTGGGCAGCACTGATGTCTTGATCGTGGGCATGGGCCGGGTGGGTACAGCCGCCTATGACTACATTGTGCGCAACGGCGGGCGTCCACTGGGGCTCGATTCAGACCCCGCCAAGCTGGAAGCCCATCGCGCGGCCGGCCGGCGCGTGATATTTGGTGATGAACAGGATCCTGAACTGTGGGATGGTCTGGGGTTCGCAAACTTGCGCGCGGTGCTGCTGGCCACGCCTGACCATAATGGCAGCATATTTGCCACGCAGATGTTGCGCGGACTTGGATTTCAGGGTCCCATCAATGCCCTAATTCGCAATGAAGCGGCGGCTCAACCGCTGATCGATGCGGGCATATCTACCGTAAGTTTGCCCATGACACAAGCGGGAATTGAGCTGGCCAAAGCAAGTTTGCACCCGTGAAGCCAGCTTCAGTTAGGGAGACGCTGCCGAAGGTTTGTCGTTCGTTGACACTCGTTTCCACCGACGGTATACTCCAGTTATAATCATACTTGGCACTGGCATAGATGAGAATGCGCCACCCGGCTACAAAGGCGTCAGATTTTACTTGTCTATGCTCACCCGCAGTATGTCTGTATGCCGCAACGGTGTTGGTGATATAGGCGTTGGTCTCGAATGGTGAATCCGGCGCCATCGCTTGCCATGGCGCTACTACTGACGATCAAAAACTCGAGGTTTAGAGAGACCACATATATCATGCCTGAATCTGCCATAAGCCGACTACTTTCTGAACTGCTGGCTATTCTCTTGCTGCTGTTGTCGCTCAACGGTCTATTTGCGCTGTCGGAGATTGCCATTGTGTCGGCCAAAAAGGTGCGCTTGCAGCAGCTTGCCCTGGAGGATGCGCGTGCGCGCCGCGCGCTGCGGCTGGCGGCTGAACCGACCGATTTCCTCTCCACGGTCCAGATCGGCATTACGCTGATCGGCATTCTGGCCGGCGCTTTGAGCGGCGCCACCTTGAGCAGCGAGCTGGCGGTGCTGCTGGCGCGGCTGCCCTTCCTTGCGCCCTATGCCGAGGTGAGCGCATTTGTCTTGACCGTGGCGCTGGTCACCTATTTGTCGCTGGTGATTGGCGAACTGATTCCTAAGTCAATTGCGTTGAGCAATCCCGAACGTTTTGCCTTGCGCGTGGCCCCTTTTATGCACCTGCTGGCGCGCGTGGCCACTCCTTTTGTGGCATTGCTCAGTTGGTCAACCGAGTGGGTGCTGCGGCTGTTGCGCGTGCAGCCCAGCGAACTGCCGCCGGTGACGGAAGAGGAGCTAAAGTTTTTGCTGGCCGAAGGCGCCAACGCCGGTGTATTTGAACCATTGGAGCAGCAAATCGTCACGCAGGCGCTGGAGCTGGACGACATTTCGCTGCGCCCAATTTTGACGCATCGCACGCGCATCCACTGGCTGGATGTAAATGATACCGTGGATGCTTTGCGCCAGAAAGTACGAGCGCATGATGTGGATGCGTTTCCGCTGTGCCAGGGGCGCATCGACAATGTGGTGGGCGTCGTGCGTACACGTGATCTATTGCTGGCGCTGGCTGAGATCAGAGGAACGCAAGCCACGCTGGACTTGATGAGCATTGCGCAGCCGCCCATCTTTGTGCCGCTGTCGGCCACGCCCTCCAATATGCTGCTCCAGTTTCGCAGACCAACACGCGCAGATGATATTTGCGCTGGATGAATATGGCGGAATCCAGGGAATTGTGACGCAGGAGGATATTTTGCAGATGTTGTTGAGTGCGTCGGGGGGAGGGGAAGTAGGGAGTAGGGAGTAGGGAGTAGGGAGTAGGGAGTAGGGAGGGGGTCAGGAGACGCCCAATCCCTAACCTGATCCCTACGCGGCCACCGGCCACACCAGATCACATGCTTCTGCGGGCATCCAGTGGGCGTCTTGGCCATCCCATTTGACGTTGCAACCAATCGGGTTGGTCCAGCGGTGCTGATGGCTTGGCCGGCCAGATGCTGGGCCAGGGCGTTGTCCAGATCGTTGACCGTCATTTTGCTGGTTTGCGCGGATTGTCCACGCCGCGGCCGGTGTAGACCAGCTTGCGGTCGGCATCAAACAGGTAAAAATGGGGTGTGCGCAGGGCGCCGTAGGCCAGCGCCACCTCCTGCGACTCATCACGGAGATAGACCCACGGGAAGTTGTGCTCCTTCATGCGCTGCACCATGTGCGGAAAATCATCATCCGGGTGCGTGTTAGCGCTGTTGGAGTTGATCCCCACAAATTTCACCCCCCGACCGGCATATTTTCTCCGCCGTCTGGCGCGTCACTTCATCGGAACCGACCACGTACGGGCAGTGGTTGCAGGTAAAGAAGAGCACCAGCGCCTTGGCGTCATCAAAATCGGCCAGGCTGTAATCATTGCCATCGGTGGCGGGCAAGTTGAAATCCGGGCGCGGTCGCCCAGTTCAAGTGTAAAAGCCATGTTATCCTCCTGGGAATTGAACGGTGTTTGTCGGAAACGTGGGCTTTATTGTACTACAGTGATGGGGGGAGCGCAATGCTTTCCGGGAGAGGGTGCGTGGCCTCTCCCGGATTTTGCGCTTTAGTGCAAAATCTGTCCCTCTCCACGAGGCGGAGAGGGACGCGGCGCACCCGAAGGGTGCAGAGCCAGGAGAGGCGTCTCCCCAATGCGAACGTACCCCATCAATGAAGGGGAAGCAAGGAGCCAACCGCATTTACCATTCACCATTCACCTGCGTGCCGCCTACGCTCTTTTTTGGGCCACAACCCCCACAAATGCTATACTCGACCGATAGAGAAAATGCACTTTCAACCCATTTCAGCAGCAGGTAATGACCCAGCTTTCCATTACGCCAAACCACCCCCTGACCGGCCAATGCCGCGTGCCGGGCGATAAATCGATCAGCCAGCGCACGCTCATTTTGGGCGCGCTGGCCACGGGCGTAAGCCAGGTGCGCAATTTTCTGGATAGTGAAGAGTGCCGCGTCACTATGCACGTTATGCGCGGGCTGGGCGTGCAGATTGACGAAGCATCTCCCACCGAATTGCATGTGCATGGCCGTGGTCTGCATGGGCTGCAAGAACCCACCGATTTGCTCAATTGCGGCAATTCGGCAACTACCATGGGTCTGCTGACTGGGCTGCTGGCCGGCCAAAAGTTCAATTCGTTTCTCTGTGGCAGCGCGCAGTTGCGTCGCCACCCCATGCTGCCCATTGTGGCGCCGCTTCGCTTGATGGGCGCGTTCATCATGGGACGGCAGGGCGGCAACCTGGCGCCGCTGGGCATTCAGGGCTCACCGCTCAAGGCAATTGAATACGAAATGCCGCTAGCTAGCGCCCAGCTCAAAAGCTGTCTGCTGCTGGCCGGTTTGTATGCGCACGGGCTGACGGTGGTGCGCCAAGCTATTTTGACGCGGGATCACACTGAACGTATGTTGCAAAGCATGGGCGCGCCTATCTCGCCGTTGGGTCACGCTATTTCGAGCGAACGCCCCACGCGTCCGCTCCAACCGTTGGATCTCACCGTGCCGGGCGATCTGTCAGCGGCGGCCTTCTTATTGGCCGCAGCTTGCATCACGCCCGACAGCCGCCTGACCATTGCCGACGTAGGGGTCAACTCGACCCGTACGGCCATTGTGGATGTGCTGTGTCAGATGGGCGCCCAAATGGAAATACAAAACCGGCGCACGGAAGGGAGCGAGCCGGTGGCGGACGTGACGGTGCACTTTAGTGAATTGCATGGCGCCACTGTTGGCGGCAGCCATACTTTTGCCATGACCGACGAGTTGCCCGCCCTGGTGGTGGCCGCCACGCAAGCCCACGGTCAAAGCGTATTGCGCATCCACGGAGCGCGCCTGTTCAAGAAAGCGACCGCCTTGCCATCACCGTCAGCGAACTGCGCAAAATGGGCGCCCGCATCGAGCCAACGGCTGAAGGGCTTGTGGTGGAAGGGCCAACAGATACGCGGTGCACCGGTAGAAAGCCACGGTGATGCTCAACTGGCTATGGCGCTGGCGGTGGCCGGGCTAGCCGCGGCCGCACGACGATTTATGGAGCCGAGGTGATTGCCGACAGCTTTCCCGGCTTGCAACGACGCTGCAAGCATTGGGCGCTGAAATAGAGGTAAATGCATGAGTGGTTCGAATTTAACCGGCAAAACTAAAATTGTGGGCCTCATTGGCTATCCGGTGAGCCACAGCGTCAGCCCGCCCATGCACAACGCCGCCTTTGCCCATTTGGGGCTGGACTGGTGCTATGTGCCGCTGCCGGTGCCGACCGAACCGCGGCGCGCATTAGCGAAGCAGTGGCCGGCGTGCGTGCATTGGGGCTGGCCGGCTGCAACGTCACCGTGCCGCACAAACAAAACGTGATGCCCCATTTGGATGAATTGACCCAAGCCGCCGAGGCATGAGCTGTCAACACTATCCGCGTCGAGCCGGATGGTCGGCTCTCGGGGGATAATACCGACGCCCGCGGCTTTATTGCTGATTTGCGCGACCACGATGTGGATCCGGCGGGCAAGCGGGTGCTGGTGCTGGGGGCGGGCGGCTCGGCGCGCGCTGTAGTGTATGGATTGGCTGAGGCGGGCTGTGCGACAATTTCCATCATCAATCGCACTCAGCCGCGCGCGGCGGCGCTGGCCGCACGGATGCAGGGTTATTTTGCCGATTGTCCCATTAAGGCTCATGCTGGCCTGCGTGAAATTGGTGAGGATGTTTACGCGGTCGATCTCATCGTTAACTGCACGTCGTTGGGCATGACGCCCAATGTGGAGACCACCCCCTGGGTTGAGTCAATCGCATTTCAACGCGGGCAAGTTGTGTATGACTTGGTATATAATCCGCCGGAGACGCGGCTGCTGGCCAAAGCCAAGGCCGATGGCGCAATGGCGATTGGCGGGCTGGGCATGTTGATCTGGCAGGGTGCGCTGGCGCTGGAGCGGTGGACGGGTGAAGCCGCGCCGGTTGCGGTCATGCGGCAGGCGTGTCTGGCCCACTTGGGGCGGTGAGGGAGCCTCTCCGCCCCCTTGACGCACTTTGTGCGTCTTTCCCCCTCCTCTCCACAGGTGGAGAGGAGGGGGCCAGGGGGAGGAGCGGCCGCTTGGAGAATACGATATGATCACAAGCGTACGGCGCGGTACAATCGACGATCTGGCGGTGATGGCGGAGCTGCTGGTTGATGTGCAGCGCCTGCATGCCGAGGCGCTGCCCCACTTTTTTAAGCCGCCGCAAGCCGGTGGCTTTTCAGAGGACGTTGTGCGGGGATTTGTGGATGACCCCAACAACGTGGTTTTTTTGGCTGAAGAACAGGATGGCGACGCACCGCCGGTGGTTGTGGGATATCTGTGCGCCGTGCTCAAAAATAGTGCGGAAAATCCATTTGCCTATGCCAGAACGACTTGCCACATCGAACATTTATCGGTGCGGCCAGATCGACAAGGCGCCGGCCACGGTAACCGTCTTATGCAGGCCGTGCGCACCTATGCGCAGGAACAGGGCGCGACAATTCTTTCCCTCAGCGTGTGGGATTTCAACAAAAAGGCGCAACGCTTTTTTCAAGCACAGGGCTATGTTCCCGCCAGCCATCGAATGGTGATTTGGGGGGAGAGGGAGTAGGAAGTAGGGAGTAAGGAGTTAGGGATTAGGCCGTCGCGACACGCTTAATCCCTTACTCCCTAATCCCTACTCCCCATAACGAAAGGACAAACACGATGCCGGATAATGGCCGCATCAACTATTACGCTATGCCGGATGAAGATGGGCGTTTTGGCCCGTTTGGCGGCAAATTTGTGCCGGAGACCCTGATGCCGGCGCTGGACGAGCTGGAAGAGGCGTATCTCAACGCGCGCAACGACAAGGACTTTATGGCCGAGCTGGCCTATTTGCAGCGCACCTATGTGGGGCGGCCCACGCCCATTACCTATGCCCGGCGGTTGAGCGAGCGGCTGGGCGGCGCGCAGATCTATCTCAAGCGGGAAGACCTGGCCCACACGGGCGCACACAAGATCAACAATGCGCTGGGGCAGGCGCTGCTGATGAAGCGCAAAATGGGCAAGACGCGCATTGTGGCCGAGACGGGCGCCGGTCAGCACGGGGTGGCCACGGCCACGGTGGCGGCGCTCATGGGCATTGAGTGCGTGGTCTACATGGGCGTGGTCGATATGGCGCGACAGCAGCCCAACGTCTTCCGCATGAAGCTGTTGGGGACCGAGGTGCGCGGCGTAACGAGCGGCAGCCAGACGCTCAAAGACGCCATCAACGAAGCCATCCGCGACTGGGTGACCAACGTGCGCACCACCCACTATCTGCTGGGCAGCGTGCTGGGGCCGCATCCGTATCCGGCCATGGCGCGCGATTTCCAGAGCATTATTGGCCAGGAAGCGCGCGGCCAAATGCTCGATGGCCAGGATGGCCCCGGTCGGCTGCCCGATGTGTTGGTGGCCTGCGTGGGCGGCGGCAGCAACGCCATTGGGCTTTTCCACGCCTTCCTCGAACAGGAAGACATTCGCATTATCGGGGTGGAAGCGGGCGGCCACGGCATCGAGAGCGGCGAACACGCTTCGCGCTTCTGCGATCCGCAAATGGGGCGCATCGGCGTGCTGCAGGGCACCATGAGCTACGTGCTGCAAAATGCCGATGGCCAGATCGCGCTGACGCACAGCATTAGCGCCGGCCTGGATTACGCCAGCGTGGGGCCGGAGCACGCCTGGCTGCGCGAAGTGGGCCGCGCCGAATATACGTACTGTACCGACGAGCAGGCCATGCGCGGCTTCCAATTGCTCTGTGAAACCGAAGGGATTATCCCGGCGCTGGAAAGTTCGCACGCCATTGGTTACGTGATGGAACTGGCGCCGCAGATGGACAAGGATCAGATTATACTGGTCAATTTGTCTGGCCGTGGCGACAAGGATTTGAACACAGTAATTGCCGAGCTGGGTGCTTAGAGAAATTCATTTTTCAATTGATTTAGGGAGAGGATCAACAGATTACAGAGATTACACAGATTAAAAAATGGTAACCTCTAAGCCGTTCCCTGAGCTTGTCGAAAGGAGCGGCTTGATGGTTACAAAAATCTTTAAAATCTGTGTAATCTGTTGATCCAATAATAATTGCCGTGAGGAGAATTCGATGACTGGAGTGGAACGCATTGACGCTGTCTTTGCGCACGCGAAGCAGAAGGGCGGCGCGGCTTTTATGCCGTATCACGCCATGGGGTACCCGGACCGCGCCAAGAGTATAGACGTGGTGGAAACGCTGGCGCAGGTGGGCGCCGACCTGTTTGAGATTGGCATTCCGTTTAGCGACCCGCTGGCCGATGGGCCGACAATCCAGACGGCGACCTATACGGCGCTGACGCAGGGGACGACCGTGGCCGATACGCTGGCCATGGTGCGCGAGTTGCGCGCCCGCGGGGTTGACCAACCCTTTAGCGCAATGACCTATTACAACCCGCTGCTGGCTTATGGGCTGCACCGTTTTGTGCAGGATGCTGCAGCGGCTGGCCTTGATGGGCTGCTGGTGCCGGACCTGCCGCCAGACGAGGCCGACGAACTGGAGCGCTATTGCCGCCAATTGGGGCTGGCGACAAGCTATTTTCTGGCGCCCACCAGCACAGAGGCGCGCATCAAGCTGGTGGCGGCCAAATCGACCGGCTTTATTTACATTGTGAGCGTCACCGGCATTACGGGCGCCCGCAGCGAACTGTCGGCGGATTTGGCCAATTTTGTCGAACGCGTGCGCCAATTTACCGACCTGCCGCTGGCCGTGGGCTTCGGCATTGGCACGGGCGCACAGGCGGCCACAGTAGCCACCATTGCGGATGGGGTGATTGTAGGCTCGGCGCTGGTCAAGGCAGCGGCGGAAGAGGGGCTGGAGGCGGTGCGCAACCTGGGGGCCGACTGGCGGCTGGTTCGCATGGGGCAGGCGTCTAAACTATGATTTACTGATGGACTATGATTTCGTAATCATAGTCCATCAGTAAATCATAAAAATTATCGTACGGACAGTACCCGCTACCCGCTTTTCCCCCCTTTACAACTACGCAAAACTCAACTACAATAGATACAACATCAATTGTCAATTCACATTTTCAACGGAGGGCTTTCTGGACAGTAATCAACTTGCAAGACAGATCGTGGATATGGTGGAGGACAAACTGGCTTCGGATATTCTGCTGTTGGATATTCGCGAACAAAGCTCAATTGCCGACTATTTTGTCATCGCCACCGTGTACAATGAGCGGCAGGCCAAAGCCATTGAAGATGAAATTTATGAGAAGTTAAAGCTGGAGCAGAACATTCGACCGCTCAATATGGAAGGGGCTGGCAGCGGGGGCGGTTGGGCGCTGCTCGATTATGGCGATGTGATTGTCCACCTTTTTACCGAAGAAGCCCGCGCCTTCTACGATCTGGAAGGGCTGTGGAATAAGGCCAATGTTGTGGTAAAGGTGTTATAAATTAAGCGCTACACAAAAGAAAAGGCCTCGCGTCGCGGGGCCTTTTCTTTTGTGTAGCCTTATTCCTCCTCAACCCGTCGCACCGTCATCAGATTGGTAGCGTTGCGCGAACCGCCCACAACGCCGGCTGTGATCACAATCAGATCGTTGAGTTTGACCATCTGGTTTTTGTGCGCCACCTGCACGGCGTCGTCTAATACGGCGTCGGTGGTGGTCTTTAGTTGCGAGAGCAGCGTATAGGTTCCCCAATGCAGGCAGAGCCGCCGATAGACGGCCGGGTTGGGGGTGACGGCAATAACCGGCACATTCGGGCGAAAAGCCGCGATCAGTTTGGCGGTGTTGCCGCTGACCGTGGGCGCAATAATGGCGCCGGCGCCAATTTCTTCCGCCGTCCGAATGGTGGCGTGGCAAACGGCGCCTGCCGGCGTAAACACATCCGGTTTGGCCAGCATGTTGGTGGCCAAGGCGCTTTCGCGCTCTTGTTCGGTGGTTTTGGCAATACGCACCATCGTTTTGACCGATTCAACCGGATAGGCGCCCGACGCCGTTTCCCCAGAGAGCATAATGGCGTCCGTGCCGTCCAAAACGGCATTGGCCACATCGCTGGCCTCGGCGCGCGTGGGGCGCGGGTTGCGGATCATCGAATCGAGCATCTGGGTGGCGGTGATCACCGGCTTGGCCGCTTTGATGCACTTGCTGATGATGGTCTTCTGCGCCACTGGCACGGCTTCCGGGCTGGTTTCAATGCCCAAATCGCCACGCGCCACCATAATGGCGTCGGACGTTTGAATGATGGCGTCAATGTTGCGCACCGCTTCGGGCTTTTCGATTTTGGAAATAACGGGGGTGCGGTAGCCATCGCCCACATGTTGTTGAATAATCGATTTTAGCTCGAGCACCTCGCTGGCCGTGCGCACAAAGCTGAGCGCCACCCAGTCCACTTCCTGCTCTAGCGCAAAGACAATATCTTCGCGATCCTTATCGGTAATAGCCGGAATGCTCAGCGAGGCGTCGGGCAGATTGATGCCTTTGTTGTCGTGCAGCACGCCGCCAAAGATCACTTTGGTATGAATTTCACGCTCATTGGTTTCGACAACTTCCAGCTCCAGCAGCCCATCATCAATTAAGATGCGTTCGCCCGGCTGCACCAGTTCGGGCAGGGCCTTGTACTGGACCGGCGCCCGGCCCGATACGCCCACAATATCCTCATTGGTCAAAATAAATGATTCACCATCGGTCAAGCGTACGCCCCCGGCCTGCATTTTGCCCATGCGCAACTTTGGTCCCTGCAAATCGGCCAAAATCGCAATCGGCTTGTGCAATTTGTCCGACAACATGCGCACCCTGGCAATGGTTTCGGCATGATATTCATGGGTGCCGTGGCTCAAATTAAGCCGCGCCACATTCATGCCCGCCCGAATGAGCGCTTCCAGCACGTCCATATCGCGGCTGGCTGGCCCAATAGTACATAAAATCTTTACGCGCAGCATCCAACCCCCTTATGATTTCTGATAATCGGCGCGAACCAAAAAAGTTCGCACATTTTTTGATTATCGTACCATAAAGTGATGTGGACGCGAAGTCATGATTGGACCGCGCAGCAATTGTTAAGCCCAGGTAAATGAATGGGGGCGCAAATAGCAGGCGGCTTGCCAAGCCGGCGTTCCGTGGGACAGTGGGACAGTGGGGCAGTGGGGCAGTGACTGACGCTGACCAACTGTCCCACTGTAGTCTAGTGATCCGGTTGGGACTCGCCCGGCTCCTGTTCAGCCGCCTCGGCCAGCGAAATCTCACCGGCATCATGCCGAGCGCGCAAAGCGCGGAACTCCTCCTCGGTCAGGCCCAGCGGCACTTCATCATCCCAAAACGTGCGGTGCAACCCCTGCCGAATGGCTTGCCAACCGCGCTCCAGCGGCAGCTCGCTGTGGGTTTCGGCAAAAGTGATCACAGCCTCTTCCGGGCTCAACGGGGCCAGTTCATAGTGTTGGGCCAGGCGCTCGCGGTGGTACACAATCCACAGATAGAGGTCCGCCTCGGTGCGCTCCGGGAAATGCTCCAGAATATGATAGTCGCGAATCGCTTCGATGACGGGCATGTAAACCGTGTCGTACCAGCTCATGACGGCCTGTTCCCAATCCATGGCCCGCTGGGGCTCATGGAGCGGAATGCGCTCGTTGTGCAGATAGCGATGCACCTCAATGTGGCGCGGCAAAATTTCATAGCGACCCGGCTCGGTAAAGCGAATGTCGGCACCGGGTCGCAGAATGTCCAAATGCGTCTGTGCCATAAACTCGGTATACTCGGCCTTAATCAGCCACTGGTCGCGCTCGAAATCGTCGACCGTAAGCGGCACATCGGTTTTAACCTCCGTCACATACGCCTCAATATAAGTGGACCCATTGGCGCGCGCCACGCTGACGCGGTGATTGCCGTCGCGTACAAAATAGACATCGCCAATTTTGAACAGCTCCACCGGCGGCACGCCCTCCAGCGAATTCATAGCCGTATCGACGCGCGCCCAGCGCTCTTGATTCACATTGGTGCGCGGCAAAAATGTGCGCGTAAAGTCCTGATAGCGCCCTACGCTGCCCACAATTTTGGCAATCGGCACAAACTCGGTGCCCATTTCCACCTGCTGACGGGCGCGCAGCCGCTTGGCTACTTCATCGTAGCGCACCAAATCGGTATTGGCGCCCGTAATCAGCGCAAACAGATCGGCCAATTGGGCGCGAAAAAGATGGCGTCGAAAGCGCTCTTTCGATTCAACTGTATTGGTCGTCGGGGTCGACAACATTTCTTACTCCTTCATGAAACTTTATGAAAGGGTGAAAGAGTGACATGGTGACTTCGACAGGCTCAGTCACCCTTTCACCTTGTCATCCTTTCACCCATTATCCAATCCTCAGGTGCAGATGAGTAACAAAAGGCCCGCCTTTGTAGGGGCGGGCCTGGACACTTTGGCTGCATTTGGCCTATGGATCAAATACGGCTTACTACGGCGGCCACACAGCTATCGGCCCGCAAATTGATGCAGTTGACGCCTTGCACCACCCCTTCTTTGGCCGGCACCTCGTCCGCCTGAAAGCGGATCATCTTGCCCAGGCGCGAAATGAGAAAGACATCATCGCCCGCCGCCGCTGCCGCCACGCCGACCAGCCGGTCGGCTTTGATGGCCGTTTTGCCACCCGAACCGGGCGCTTTATTGGCGCCAAAGCCACCCATCAGGCGAATGGTGCCTTTGCCTTCGTCTGTGACCAAAAAGACGCCGCTCTCTTCATACACAGCCGCCGCACCAATAATCGCATCGTCACGCTCCACCCGCATGCCCAGGCAGCCGCGCACCGGCACCTGCCGCTCGGAAAAGCGAATGGCTTGCCCGTTTTGCGTGGCCAAAAAGAGATCGCCGTCGCCCGGCGTCCAGCAGGCGGCGGCGGGCGGACCGCCTTCCTTCACGTCATACAGCACCGTGCCGGGCTGCAAATTCTGCCCAAAATAGTGGGCCGCAATGCGCCGCACCTGCCCGCGCTCACTGATTAGCGCCAGGTGCGAGCCACCGGTATCGGCAAAGGCCAGCGCCAGCTTTTCACCCGGGCGCAGCGTAAAGCCTTCAAATACGGACTCACCGCGGCCGCGCACGGGCGTTTCGGGCAAATTGCGCACGGCCAGCCGAAAGGCGCGCGCCTGGCTGGTGATGATCACCAGGCCGGCGCTTTTGTCGGCGGCGGCCAAAAAGGCGGGCGGATCATCGTCGGGCGTTTCAATATCGAAGACGCCCATGCCGCCGCGCCGCTGGCGAAAATAGAGATGACGCGGCGTGCGCTTGGCCAGCCCGTCCTGGCTAATCGAAATAATGTTTATGGTGGTGGGCGGCTCGCTGGGCTCCAATGCCGTTTCGGCCCGCGCGACCTTCCACCCTCACTGGCGCCGGCCTCTTCCAGGGCGACTTCCAGCGCCTCAATATATTCTACAATTTCGGCATCCAGACCACTCAGATCGGGTCGTTCCGGTATCATACTCATGTTCCACAGCACCTCCTTGCTTGAATCAATGACAAGATGACCGGATGACAAGATGACCGGATGACAAGATGACATCTGTCGCTTACCATGTCATCCGGTCACCTTGTCATCTTGTCATTCCATACACTCAGTCAGAAAGCTGTAATTCTACTCGCGCGGCAAGCTTTCGGCAATCCGCAGCACATCGCGCGCTTATTGCTGGAGCGATTCGTCCAGGTTCTCCAACTCGCCGCCGCCGTTGAGGAAGTTGCGCACCTGGCTGGGGCCCCAGTTGTATGCGATCAGCATCCACTCGGGGTCCGTGTAGCCCTGGGCGGCAAAGGTGGTGCGCAAATAGTCGAGATAAATCGCCGCCACCAGCACGTTGCTATAGCTATCAAATGGATCGACCACGTCGACGCGCCCCATTCTTTCCACGTTGAGGGCAGCACCTGCATCGCTCTCTAGATCACCCTTGGCTACCAACGCCAGCGGATTAAAGCTGCTCTCCACATAGGCCTGCGCCGCCAGCATCCGCCAATCCAGATTATATTGCTGCGCAATCGAGCGGAAGAGCTGCTCATAGGTCATGGTGGCGGTGTCGGCTGCTGGTGGATTTGGCCGCTGGTTGGATGGCTGCGCTGGCGCGCGGCGTTGCCCGGACTGCTGATCATGTTGGCTGCACGACGGGCGCCACTATCCGTTTGTGTGTTATCGGCTGCGGCGGGCGGCGCGTAAACTTGCCCTGGCTGCGTGATCTGGTCGGCGGTCACTTGCGGCGCTTCGCCATTGGCGGCAACGGGCAGACTGGCTGGACTGTTTGCGGTGACCGGTTGACTCTGCGCGGGGACCGGATTGGCGGCTGGTTGCACCACAATGGGTTGACCGTGCTCTGCCAGGGCGGCCGCGGTTGGCCCACGTTATTGGCGGCGGGCAGCGGCTGTTCGACGACTGGCGCCGTCACATTGGGCGCGGGCACCGGCTCGGCGATTTTGACCACGATTTCCAGGGCGGCGGGCGGCGCGGCGATGGTCTGCGTGGGCGCGGCGGGCTGTCCACGCAGCGCGGGCATGAGCGCCAGCAGCACTACCAGCCCGGTCAACCCAGCGCCCAGCAGCAGCGTCAATGCACAGCCGGCCAGCGCGCTCATGGCGCCTGGCCCCAGCAAGGGCGTCTGGCTCAACGCGCCTTTGACCGTGCGCGAGGCGTCCCACGTGCTGCGTTCGCCCAGGGGCAGCCCGGACCACAGGCCCGAATCCGTGAGAGATGGCCGATTGGCCAATGCTTGACCGGTGACCGCTGTTTGCCTCGTGGCTAGCGCTCCGTGGGCCGCGATCCGAAACAGCGTTTTACGCGGACCCAGCCCAATCAGGCGGTGGGATTGGGGCGTAATGCGGCAGGCTACATGCATCGTCTGCCCAGGGGTGAGTACGAACGACGTGCGTCCAATGTGCGGGGCCACGGCGCCTGGCGCGGCAAATTCAAAACGGTGGTCGGCGGTGGCCGATGCGCCATCAATTTCCACATACAAATCGGCGTTGCTGTGATTGGTCAGCGGCGCAATCAAGCTGGCCGTGGGGCGGCGCCAACTGCTCTGCAGCCGCGGCGGACGCAGTTCACCCAGCGTGAAATCAACCCGCGGCGCCACCGTGAGCGTCGCACCCATTTGGGCCCGGCGACCGGGTTCGCTCTCGGCGCGCACCACAACAACAAAGGGATATTCACCACTTTGGCTGCTGGGCAGGCGCGGCGGCGTAATGGCAAGTTCAAACGTGGCGCTGGCCCCTGGCTGCAGCCGCGTGTGCGACGGGGTAATGACAGCCCACTCCTGGTCAACCCAGCCTTCAATGGCGGGCGTGAAGGTGGTTGCGGTCCGCCCATTGTTGAGCACGGCTAGGCTGAACCGGGCGGTGTCTCCGGGTAGGGCGCTCTGCGTTCGCATTTCCATGCTGAGGATAATGACTTCGTCCGCCACATCGGCAATGGGGCGCGGCGTTTCGCTTTGCCCACGTGTTTGCATCTTGGCCGCCGCCGCTTGCGGACGCGTGGTTGCATCCACCTGCGCGCGCTCATCGTGAACCGGGCTGGCCTCGCCTTCAATTTCCACCACTTGCCAATTGGTCAACTCGGCAAAGAGCGGCCGCGCCGCGGAATTATCATCATCCGGCGCGCTGCGCTCTGGCGAGGCGGGTTTTTTATTCGCAGCAAGTGCGTCATCCGGTTGTTCAGTCAAGGTTCATTGGCCTGTAAATGGTTGGAAACAGAATAGTAAGTGCAGGGAAATCCTATTGCGTGGGAGGCTGATCTGTCAAATGCGGCGTGGTGCGTGAACCGGTTGAGTGACTCGTTCTGTTACAAGCGGCTGCCGGTACACGCACCACGCACCACGATCCATGTTGGCGCTGGGACCAAAATTGAGTACAATAGCACGACATTCCCCAAAGCAACCATAATCAGTACACCGCAATGGTGTTGGCGATACAGGCGTCGGTCTCGATTGATGAACCCAGCCCTATCTCCCGCTGTTGCGATCTACTGATAATAAATTCACGAATCAGGAGCGATGACAATGCCTGAACTGCAAAGCCGGGAAATCCGGCTGAAGAGCCGCCCCGTGGGACTGCCCACGGCCGAGAATTTTGAGCTTGTGACGACCAGCGTGCCGGAGCCAACCGCCGGGCAGATGGTGGTGCAGAATTTATACATGTCGGTGGACCCATACATGCGCGGCCGCATGAATGACCGCAAGAGCTATACGCCGCCGTTTCAACTGGGCGAAGCGCTCAATGGCGGCGCTGTGGGCAAAGTCGTGGCGTCCAATGAGGGCAAATTTCAGCCCGGTGATTACGTGAGCAACGGGCTGGGCTGGCGCGAATATTTTATCAGCGATGGCCGCGGCCTCACGCAAATCGACCCCGACGTGGCGCCCGTTCAGGCCTATTTGGGCGCGGCGGGCAGTGCCGGGACAAACGGCCTATTTTGGCCTGCTCGACATTGGCCAGCCCAAGGCGGGCGAAACCGTTTTTGTGTCGGCGGCGGCGGGCGCGGTTGGCTCCATAGTTTGCCAGATTGCCAAGATCAAGGGCTGCCGCGTGGTGGGCAGCGCCGGGTTCGGCGGCCAAGGTGGCCTGGCTGCTGGATGAAATAGGCGTGGATGCCGCTTTCAATTACAAAGAGAGCGACAATCTGACGCGCACGCTGGCCAGCCACTGTCCCGACGACATCGATATTCTATTTTGAAAACGTGGGCGGCGCCCATCTGGAAGCGGCGCTGGCCGTCATGAACCAGAACGGGCGCATCCCCGTCTGCGGCATGATCTCCGGCTACAACGCGGCCAAGCCGGAGCCGGGGCCGTCCAATCTGTTCAACATTATCGGCAAGCGGCTGCTGCTCAAAGGTTATATTGTGAGTGATTATGCATCGCGCCGCCACGAATTTTACGCCGACCTGCGCGCCTGGATGGCTGCCGGCCAGATCAAGTGGAGCGAGACTGTTGTCGACGGCATCGAAAACGCACCCGCGGCTTTTATGGGTCTGTTTTCGGGAGAAAATATTGGCAAGATGCTGGTGAAATTGGGGGAGTAAAAGCTGAAAATTGCGCATGGTGAAAGGCGAATTGTGAATGGCTGACGGGGCCGGCTACGCGCATCCCCGCATTCACAATTTACCATTCGCAATTTACCCTTTACCATTCACCCACTCCGCCCTCTGCAAATCAGGAACTGTTTTCTATGACAAATACTATTCCGCCAGTGCGCAAAACGACGCTGGAAAGTGAACGTATCGGCCGCGTGACCGAGCAGTTGCGGGTGCGTTTTGGCGTGGCCGCGGACGACATCCGCGTGGTGCGGGCGCCGCTGCGCATCTGCCCGCTGGGCGCGCACATTGACCATCAACTGGGCGTGGTGACCGGCATGACCATTGATCAATCGCTGCTGCTGGCCTTTGCCCCCACCGACGATGGCAGCGTACAGGTGGAAAGCCTCAACTTTGCGGCGCCTACCCGCTTTACGTTGGATGACATTCCGCCGTATGCTAAGGGTGACTGGGGCAACTATATCCGCGGGGCGGCGCTGGCGCTGCAAAAGGACGGTCCGCTGGCCCACGGCATTGTGGGCGTGGTCGATTCAGAGATGCCGGTGGGTGGGCTCAGCTCTTCGGCGGCAGTGACCATTGCCTATCTGCTGGCGCTGCAAACGGTCAACGACATGACGCGCACACCGCTGGAAAACGTGGCGCTGGTCACGCGCACCGAGCATGATTACATCGGCCTCAACAACGGCATTCTGGACCAGACCTCCATTCTCTTTAGCCGCCCCGGC
The DNA here is from genome assembly GCA_041391125.1 of Caldilineaceae bacterium. Taxonomy (GTDB): domain Bacteria; phylum Chloroflexota; class Anaerolineae; order Caldilineales; family Caldilineaceae; genus JACKBC01. Next base: position 142,628 of record JAWKON010000006.1, on the reverse strand, counting down.
GCGCTGACCCGCATTGATTGCGCCGACCGCGCCATCACGCAAGTGCAGCAGGGCGACGCCCCCGACTGCGATTTGATGATCATCTATTCGGGCGTGACCGCCAGCAGCTTGGTGGGGACCGGCTATAACAACCGCGTGGCCGAATGTCAAGAGGCGGCGCGGCTGTTGCTCGAATATGGTGAACAGCCCGGCGTGGCGGATCCGCGCTTGCGTTTGGTGGAGCCCCAGCTTTTTGAGCAGCATGGTGAGAAGCTGCCGGAAGCACTGTATAAGCGGGCGGCCCACTATTTTAGCGAGATGGAACGGGTGCAAGAGGGCGTGGCTGTTTGGCAAGCGGGCGATATGGCGCGCTTTGGCCAGCTCATGACGGCTTCAGGCGCCAGCTCGGTGCATCAATACGAATGCGGCAGCCCGGCCATGATCACGCTATACCAAACGCTGGCCAATACGCCGGGCGTCCACGGCACGCGTTTCAGCGGCGCCGGCTTTCGCGGCAACTGTATTGCGCTCATCGATCCCGCCGCGCGCGACGAAGTCGCTGCCGCCATCCACGCTGTCTATCCCACCGCCCATCCTGAAGAGGCCAGCCGCTACAGCATTCACTTCTGCAAACCCGCCGGACCGGCGGAAGTTTTGTAGGGATTAGGGAGTAGGGAGTAGGAAGTAGGCTCATCAGACACCCTAATCCCTAATCCCTACTCCCTAATCCCGAAACTATTATGAAAATCACCGACATCAAAACATATCCAATTTGGGTTGGCCAGCGCAATCAGTGCGTGGTCAAAGTGGAAACTGACGAAGGCATTTATGGCTGGGGCGAATCGGGGCTTTCGGGCCGCGAATCTGCCGTGGCCGGCGCGGTGCAGCATTACCGCGAGTTTCTGATCGGCCGCGACCCCATGCGTATGGGCGCGCTCTGGCAGGAGATGTATCGCAGCCAATATTTTGAGGGCGGCCGCGTGCTCACCGCCGCCATTTCGGCCATTGATATTGCGCTCTTATGACATTGCGGGCAAGGCGCTGGGCGTGCCGGTCTATCAGCTATTGGGCGGCAAACAGCGAGGCTGCGCCCTGTTTTGCCACTCATGTTTGCGCCCACGCTGGACGGGCTAAGGAATCAACATGCAATTCGGCGCACAAGTCAACTGTTACCGCACAACGTGGGACAAAATCCACACCGTCATCACGGCGCTGGAGGCCGGCAGTTGGGACAGCCTCTGGTTTGCCGATCACTTTTTGCCGCCGCCGCCCCGTCGTGCGGAAGAGCCGCTGGCGGCCTATGAAGGCTTCTCGCTGATTGCGGCGGCGGCGGCCATGACCCAGCGGCTGCGGTTGGGCAACATGGTGCTGGGCAACACCTATCGCAACCCGGCGCTGGTGGCCAAGATGGCCACGACGATTGACCAGATCTCCCACGGCCGTTTGACGCTCAGCATTGGCGCGGCCTGGTTTGAACGCGAGCACGAAGCCTACGGCTGGGACTTCCCGCCCATGCGCGAACGCTCGGACCGGCTGGAGGAAGCGTGCGCGCTAATTCGGGCGCTGTTTACCGCCGAGGGTCCGGTCGATTTCCACGGGCGCTACTATCGGCTGAATCAGGCGCCCCTTGCGCCCGGTTGCTATCAAAAGCCGCATATCCCTATTTTGGTCGGCGGCACGGGCGAACAGCGCACGCTGCGCACGCTGGCCATGTATGGCGATATCTTCAACCTGGACGGCTGGGCGCGCGGTCCCATGACGGTCGAGTACTATCAACACAAGCTCGACGTATTGGCGCGCCACTGCGCCGCCTTGGGCCGCGATCCGAGCGAGATCAAGCACACCATCCTCATGCCGGTCCTGGTCACCGATGACCCGGCCGCCGCGGCCCACTTTATTGCCAACCGCGACCTGGGCGAAGGGACCGCCGCCGGGCCGAAAAGCTATGTGCTGGATCGCATTGCGGCCTTTGTGGATGCCGGCGTCGATGAGATCATGTTCGCCGGTCTGCCCACCCCCGAGGTCGAAAAATTCCAAGAGTTTGACGAGGAGATCCTGGCCCAGTTTCGCTAAGAGAGAACGCAATTGGCGATAGCATAAATGGGCGGGTACGAAAGGCGGCGGTGGCACGGTTTCTGCTGGCCGCAATCGTCCCGCCGCCATGCATACCCCTACGGCTATCTTGCCACTTTTATTTGCGTTCTCTATAAGAGTATCTTAAAGAGATAACTACGCCATAGAGGAACCAGCTTCTCAACCAGTACACGCAATACGCAACCCGCCCTCCCTCATGCCCCACTCTGCAAATCGTTTTCCACTTTAACTTCCAATTTCAAAGGAGAAACAAGCATGTTCAAGCGAGTACACGTTTTTCTTGCCCTGCTGCTCGTAGCCGGTTTGCTGCTGGCGGCGTGCGCCCCCATGCCCGCAGACTCGGGCGGTGGGGCGGCGCAAGCAGAGGCCACTGCCACGGCCCCGGCCGAAGAAGAAGCCGCACCGGCCGCCGCCGCTGAAGGCCCCACGTCGGTTTTGCTGCCCAAGTTCCTGGGCATCCTGGTCTTTGACCAGGCCAACCAGGGCGCGCAGGAAGCCGCCGCCGAGCTGGGCGCCCCGGCGCCTGAGTTCCTTGGTCCCACCGCCGAGAATAGCGTGGCAGGCCAGATCGAAATCGTCACCACCGCCGCCACGCAGGGCGTCAACGCCATTATGATCTCCAACAACGCCGGTGACCAGCTTGTGCCGGCCGTGCAGGCGGCCAAAGAAGCGGGCATGACCGTGGTCACGTGGGATTCGCCAATTCCGTCGGCGGAGGGTGAGGATGTCTTCATCGCCCAGGTCGATTTTGACGAGACGGGCCAGGTCATGGCCGACATGGCGCGCAGCATTATGGGACCCGATGGCGGCCAGATGGCGATTCTTTCGGCCTCGCCGGATGCAGCCAATCAGAACGCGTGGAATGCGGCCTTCCAAGAGGTTTTGGCCGGTGCGGATTATGCCAATATCGAAATGGTCGACCTGGTTTACGGCAACGATCAATCTGAGGATAGCTATAACCAGGCGTTGGCGCTGGTCGACAAATATCCGGATCTCAAGCTGATCATGGCGCCAACCACGGTCGGTATTGCCGCCGCCGCCAAGGCCATGCAGGACGAAGGTCTGTGCGACACTGTGAAAGTGAGCGGTCTTGGGCTGCCCGCCGAGATGGTCTCCTACACGCTCAATGGCTGCGCGCCCGAATTTGCGCTGTGGAGCTTTGTGGACCTGGGCTACCTGACCTATTACGCCACCCACGCCCTGGCCACCGGCCAGATCACGGCGGAGGAAGGCCAGTCCTTCGACGCCGGCCGCATGGGCTCTTTCACCATCGAAAAAGACCCCACCCGCGACGCCGGTCTGCGCGTCCTCATGGGGCCGTTCACCGTGTACAATGCGGATAATGTAGAAGCCGCGTCGAAGTAGGCTGCGCTGGGGTTGGGGAGTAGGGATTAGGGAGTAGGGATTAGGTGGTGGGCCACGAGCGGACTCACTTGCCGCCCCAATCCCCGATCCCCAATCCCCGAATCCCTCCATTCCCAAATACTCATGTCAATCTCTTCCCATTTTCTCATTCGTCTGCTCAAGTTTATGGGCCGACGGCGGCGCATTGAAATGGCGCTGTCCGTGACCTTTGGCACGCTCTTTGCCGCCACTACGCTGGTGCCGCCGCTGCTGATTCGCCGCCTGATTCTGTGGCTGACCGAGGGCGGCGGTTCGATGCAGAGCCTCACTTTTGTTGTGATCGGTTTGGCTGTGGTTTACATGGTGCGCGGCGCCTGTCGCTATTACTATGGCCAGTTTTCGCATCAAGTGGCCTATCACACGCTGCACGATATGATGAGCAGCGTCTATGCCCATTTGCAGCGGTTGTCGCACCGCTTTTACAACCAGCAGCGCACGGGTTCGCTGATTGCGCGCTCGATCAACGACGTGGAAGCCGTTGAGGATTTTGTGGCCCACGGCGTGCCCGATCTGGTGCTGGCGGCGGTGATCCCGCTGACCATGATTGGCGTGCTGGCCTACATTAACCCGCTGCTGACGCTGATTGTGGTGCTGCCGCTGCCCATTGCGGGCTATATTGTCTATCGCTTTACCGGACAGATCCGGGCCATGTGGCGGCGCGTGCGCAGCGGCGCCGCCGAGCTGATCGCCCAGGTGCAGGACAACTTTGGCGGCATCACCGAGATCAAATCCTTTGGCCGTGAAACCGAGCAGGCCGCCCTGGTGCGCAGCCGCAGCGCCGAATTTCGCGACGCCTCTATTGCGGCCAATCGCATTTCGCTGCTGCCCGCCGGCATTGTGGAAATGGCGGGCGGGCTGGGTGTGATATTGGCCGTGCTGATCGGCGGTCGCTTTGCCCTCAACGGCCAGATGAGCGTGGCCGATCTCTTCCTCTTTACGGCCTATTTGGGCCACATTTATCAGCCATTTCTCAAATTGGCCGACATTGGCGATACGCTGCAAAAAGCCGCCACCAACCTGCAAAACGTCTTTGAACTGCTGGACATTGCGCCCGACGTGGTCAGCACCCGACGCCATTACACCCGCCGCCGATGATAGATGAGGGTTGGGGGGTTAAGTTTCGCAACGTTTCGTTTGATTACAAGGTTTTGTGGCAATGAAAAATGATGAACCGGTGCTGCACAGCGTCAGCTTAAAGATGCAGCCGGGCGAGCTGGTGGCGCTGGTGGGTCCGACCGGCGCCGGCAAAACCATCAGCCACGCCTGATTCCGCGCCTGTATGAATCCGACAGCCGGCACAATTTTGGTGGGCGGCTATGACGTGCGCAAGCTGGATGCTCGATTTTCTGCGCAGCCAGGTGGCGTCGGTCATGCAGGATGTGTTTCTCTTTCACGGCACGGTGCGCCAGAATCTGCTCTTTGTGGCCCGGGCGCCACCGAAAAAGAGCTGATGGCGGCCGGCCAAAGCGGCCAGCGTGCGCATCGTTTTGTGCGCGGCTTCCGCAGGGCTACGACACGCTGATTGGTGAGCGGGGCGTGCGCCTTTCCGGCGGCCAGAAGCAGCGGCTCTCCATTAGCAGGCGCTGCTCAAAGATGCGCCCATTTTGATTTTGGATGAAGCCACTTCGTCCGTGGATGTGAAACCGAGGCGCTGATCCAGGAAGCGTTTGCGCGCCTGACGGCCAACCGCACCACGCTGGTGATTGCGCATCGGCTCTCCACCATTCGCCACGCCGACAAAATTTTGGTGTTGGAAGAGGGCCGCATTGTGGAGGCGGGCAATCACGCCCAGCTCATGGCGCGCCAGGGGCTGCTAGCGCATGGTGGCAGCTCAAAGGCAGTAATGGCCGATGCATAGAGTTGGGCGCGCGCGGCGAATGGGCGCAAGCAGATGCAGATGGCGGCGGATGATTGAATAGAGGAATGGTGTAAACACGGATAGGGGGATCACGGATAGATTGTAAATCTCAAAATCGGTGTTTCTCCTGATTGACTGCTAAACTTATTTTTACCGCGAAGATCGCCAGAGGCGCGAAGAACATCTTCGAGTACCCCTTGCGCATCTTCGCGCTCTTATGACAGAAAAATTAAATGTCTTAGTCCATCAGGTATTTCTCTATCCGTGTTTACAAACAATACGCATGCGAGATTATTGGAAATAAGATTTAGTGCGCGGATGCCCACAGATGAACACGGATTCTCCCCTGAAAAATCTGCGAAAATCCGCGTGCATCCCACAATAATTTTTTCAAATGCCCTTGCGATAATGTCTATGGAAAAAAGCGCGTTTCATATTCAAGCCATAACCGATGAAGACCGCCCGTGGGTGCGTGAGTTTATGATTGAGCATTGGGGCGCTGAAATGTCGGTGGTGCGCGGGGAACCTTTTTGGCCGCACGAACTGCCGGGTTTTGTGGCGGAAACTACGGATGGTGAACACATCGGTCTGGCCACCTATCGGCTACTGGATGATGCTACAGGCGAACTGACCACACTCGATAGCCTGCGTTCCAGTCTGGGCGTGGGGGCGGCGTTGGTGCAGGCCGTGGTGGATGCGGTGCGCGCGCAGAGCTGTCAGCGCCTGGTGGTGGTGACGACCAATGACAATCTGCACGCGCTGCGCTTTTATCAGCGGCATGGTTTTGTGCTGGCGGCGCTGCGGGTCAATGCGCTGGCGGCATCACGCAAGATCAAGCCGCAGATTCCGCTGTTAAGTTCGATGGCATTCGCTGCTTGATTGAACTGAGTGATGTTACTATGAAAGAGGCAGAGATGACCCGGTCAATTATCGACATTAGCCGCGAATTTTTCGAGCAGATCGTCAAGCCAGTTACCTGGAAGAGCATTTCCCCGCCGAAACCGCGCAGGGCTGCGTTTGGCGGTCTTTGGGCTGGGTTCAGGCGCTGGGCATGGATGACGGGCGTATTCGCGCGACCACCATTTCGGGCTGCGCATCGATGCCGTATGCCCGCAACGGTCTTTGCCCAAAAACGTGAGGCCATTGCGCAGACGCTGGCCGCCAATCTGCAAACATTCCGGGGCCATTCGCTGCGGCATGGGCATGTGGCTGGCGCGGGGCTGGCGCCGGATACGCTATCGGCACTGCTCAAACGCTCGGTTGGGTTGAAGCGCGCGCCGCAAAGTTATGCCGAGTGGCTGAGCTGCCCCGAGGAAGACATTATCCATGTGATCAATGGCGAAGTGTGGCACGATCCGCTGGGCGAGTTTACGGCGGTGCGCCAAACTTTTCTGAACTATTATCCCGAACCGGTGCGGCTGCGGCGCATTGCGCATTGGTGCCGCTACTTCTCCGGCATGGGGACTTATGCGCTCAAGCGGGCCATTTTACGCAACAACGACTATTACGCCGCCACCCGCTTTGCCCTGGCGCTGCGGCTGGGCATTCAGCTTGCTTTCCTGCTGGACAAACAATACGCGCCCTACGATAAGTGGATCATGGCCTATTTTGCGCGCTTTGCCCCGTTTATACACGCTGCTGCAACCCATTGTGGATGAAGCCGTGCAACTCTCCACCAGTTGGGAGCGCAAGCTGGCACTGCTGGATCAGATGGCCGATGTGCTGGATCAGGCCCATGGTGGCCGACGGCCTCATTTGCGCCCCATCCGCCCTTCATAATTCGCCCACCTCGGGCTATCGCATCCTCGAACACGCCTACGCCGAGCTGATTCAGAAGCGCCGGCGGAGATCAAACTGTGGTGCCGGTGTGGGATCAGGTGCATCTGGAGGAGTTCCCTCGGGCTATGTGGATACGATTCCGCTGGATGAGTGGGATCCGGTTGCTGAATTTGGTGGTGTTTTCGGCCAATCAGCAAACAAACTCGCCGGATCGTCCGTAATCACATCGGGCCGATAAGAGCATGTCATCGGCCTCCACAATGGTCCCGTTGGGCATGTGATATTGGTTGCCCAATATTGCCGGCCGCAATGGATGGATACGCGGCCTGGAGTTTCGGCGCTCCAGCGCTGGCGTCTCCGGCCGCTTCCTCAAAATCAGGCTGTCACGGGCCACGCTGCAAATGGGCAAGGAGCTGCTCTATCTTCCTCACACAAATCACCCCTCTTTCTTCCGCCGCCAAATTCACCTGCTCATCCGCATCATTGACCAAATTGAACAGCAGCAGCGGCGCGTTGCGAAGGCCACATATTTATAATCCCGCCAGCGGACGGCGCGGAACTCGGTCCCCCTCACCCTGGCGCAGGAATCAGTTTGTCGATAAAGATTGGGCGTTCCGGAAGCGTCCTCTTCCCCAGTTACGGGCGATAGATCGGCGCCGTCCAGCCCCAGCGGGCGGCTCAACCCCGGCCGCCCGCAAAAGTGGGAAGAGATCGATGACGCCATAGGTGTCCACGGTGCGGGCGGGCTGCTGGCCCGGCGCTGGGCGGGCGTCGAAACCAGCATGGGGATGTGCGTACACGCCTCATACCAACCGTTCTTCCACCAGGCGCCGTGCTCGCCCGCCATTTCGCCATGATCGGTAGTGTAGACGATGATGGTGTTCTCCAGCAACCCGGCGTGTTCCAAGCGTAGCAGCAGGTCGCCAATAATCTCGTCCAGATGCGATACGCAGGCAAGATAAGGCCGCCCGCGCCCGCATCATTTTCGGCGTGGTCAATGCGATCTACTTGAAAGCCCTTTCTCGGCATGCCCACGCTCATGGGGTGATCATAGGCGTCGCCCTGCGGCGATCTTGGGTTCGGTTACGCCGTCAGGATAATACATGTCGAAAAAGCGGCGCGAAACGCGGTCAGGGGAAAGTGAGGGCGGCTAAACGAGGCGCAGAGGAACCGGGCGTGTCCGGGCTGGAGCCATGGCGATGCTCGCGCAGAAAGGCCAGCGTCTCTTCGGCCACTACATTTCCTACCAACTTGCTTTCGGGAATTTCGGTGACGCCGGCGTCGCCGCGTGCGCACGGCTATGCCATCTTTGTCCGCTGCTAAAGGCGGCTCACTTTGGTGACCAGTGTTGCCGGTCAGGTGTCATAGGGGCGATGCTGAAGCCGTTGAATTGGCGGTTGCCGCCAAAGTGCATCTTGCCGCAGGCAGGTCGTGTAGCCCGCCGCCGCCAAAACGCAGGCATGGACGGCACATCCGGCGGGGAAGACCGCACGGTTGTCCCACGCCGCAGTGCAGCACCTGCGCGCCCGGCCAGCAAGCAAATGCGCGAGGGCGTGCAGAGCGGCATCTGGCAATAGGCGTTGTTGAAGACGGTGGCACAGCAGCCGGTCAAAGTTGGGCGTGTGGGCCAGTTCGCCACCCGCTGGCGGCGGGCGTCGGCCCCATAAAGCGGAAGCTGTGTTCGTCGCTGAAAAAGGAGGAGGATGTTGGGTTGGGTGCGCATGAGATGGCTATACCTCAGTATTTGCGCCTTAGCATTTCAAATTGCGGTTTTAATGAATAGTCGAGAGAGACCAACAAAGCTTTCAACTTCAGGCTAATTTCTTTGCTAGCCTCCGCATACTTTACAAGACACATCATCATATCCATTCCCATTTGTATAACCAAATGAGCAATATGAGGCAATAAGGTATGACTGCAGCAACAAGATGTTCGTCATCCTGTGGTTGGATCACGGTGATATCATATCTTTCCGACATTTCCATTCGTATAAATCAGCTATCCTCTTTGACATTACTTCTTCTGCAACTTGACCGATCGTATAAGAATAAAATATTTCGACATAGAATACTTGGTATCTCATACATCTGTAACTCCAAATTGTGTTGCTGAATCATCTGACACTTTAGCTTTAATTGTGGATTTTGCTAATGTGATGGCTTGCGATAATGTATATGCAAGATATATGTGTTCTGGCGATATATCAATTCTGAAAACATAATTGTAAGTTTTGTCATGTGAAAATATCTTTGAATTTCTATATGCTGTTTGTCGGGTCTCCATGCAATGCACAAAAGGATAGGACCAATGTTGCTGCAGATATTGCGTATCGGTGGCTTCTTGAACTATCACGTCTATGAGTGTATTCCATTCCGTATTGTTGTCATTCATCACTGAGTCGTTTCTGTCGCTGATCTTTAGCTACACGATCTGCCGGTTTCATTTTGAGTGTTGTTGTAGTAGCGATGTTGCTTCAACTAAGTTTTTGTCATTGCTTTTGTACAATTCTGAGCAAAACACTTGAATCAACAATATTGGCCGATTTTGATTCGCCAATTGCGCCTGATGTCTGTGCTCCCATTAATTATTGATATGCCTTTAATACGAAGCAAATTGTGGATATGTGAATTTCGTGGGTCAAAGCAGTAATTCCATTTAATTATGAGTTTAAAAATTGCTTGGTTGTTCCTGAACTGTTTCTTGAATTGTGAATTGATGTGCCTTTGCGTTAAATAATTCGAAATCCCAAAGTTGGCACTAAAGCCTTTCTCCGTGATCTTGATATAGTGACCGGATCATTCCCCCTTTACGGATGTGATAATTGCTTCCCAACCTTCAGCGCTCTCTTTCATAAATTGCTTTGAGGAATGTCTAACCAGCGGTCGATCATAATGTCGCTATCTCTCGAACGATACAATTCATAAGCTCTATTTAGACCCATTTCCGCAGTAGGAACAATCATGTCATCGACATCACTGCCATGATATGCTCGCCATTCCTTTTACCGAGCAGTTGCCACTGTCTTCAGTTCTTTGCCACATTTGTTGATTCAAAGCAATTGTGGATGAATAAAATTTCGATGCGTTTAATCTGTCCAGCAAATACAACTTGGCGCAACTCTATGGCTTTGTCTCGGAGTTTTGCGGGAATTCAGGATTCATCGCCGCTAATAGCCATGATATGCCAGTATTCAAGTCGCTTGCCTTATTAGCCGGTGCTGCCTCGCGACCCCAAATAGGTGACAAAAAACTTTGGGCGATAATGACATAACCATCGTTATAGTTGAAGTAACACATGTCAATTTTCTTATCGTCTCTACCATCGGTAAGCGAAGTAGTAGCAAAGTCGTTTAAATCCTCTATGCGAAGATAGAGATCTAGAACATAAAGCATAAATCCATTTACACCAAAGTGTGATGATATTGGACTTGATTCGTAAGCTTCTTTTAATGCGCTCTGTTCTTGGTTGAGTTCAATAGTGTGTTTCATATTATCTACCTGTTGCTTGACAGCGCATTATAGCGGTAGCGCTGACCGAATATCCACAAAGTACATAGATAAAGCTCAAATCATTAGATTGCGTAACGAATAGACGCTGATTCTTACTGAAGCATCCGTGTTTATCCCGCGTAAATCAGTGTACAAATTCTTAAATGTCCTTATGAGCGATAATACCAATTATATCATATTAGGTCATGTTATATCACAACTGCATCGATACAGCCCCCTACGCCCAATGCGGGCCGCGCCCGTGCCGCCTAACGCCTGAAAACCACCGCCGCCACCACAATGACGCCGCCGGCCACCGCCACCGGCGTGGGAATCGCCCACCACCATAAAGACCCACACCGGGTTGAGGATCGGTTCCAGTGTCTGGATCAGAATGGATTCGACGGCGGTGATCTGTCTGATGGCCAGCGCCAGCATCACAAAGGGAATGCCCGTCTGCACCACGCCCATAAAGAGCAGCCCGCCCCACTCGGCGCCGTGGGCTGCTCTTGAAACAGAAACGGCAGCCCCCACCAGCGCGGACAAGAGGCTGCCCAACAGCACCGATTCGACAGCGGAGCCATCTTTCTGTTTGCGCATACAGAACATAAAGGCGGCAAAGCTGATGCTGCTGAGAAAGGCGTAAAAGTTGCCTTCAAAAAGCCATCGGTGGCAAAGCCGTCTGAAAAAAGAAAACATACCCACCACGATGCGACCGCCATCGTCAGCCAATCGATAGGGGTGGCCCGCTCCTGCAAAAACCAGATGCCAAAAGAGCGCCACATAGATCGGCGCCGTGTATTGGATAAAGATGGCGTTGGCTGCCGTGGTCTTCCGCGTGGCCAGCACAAAAGAAAAGCTGCGCACCGACCAGCCCCACCGCCCCCACTTGTAATGCGACACGTAAAGCACCGGCCGCCCCAGCCGGCAAAATGACGATGGATGCCACCAGGCCGCGCAGCCACCAGCGTAAACGGGCTCACCGAGATGATCTTGATGAGAAGCCGCTCAAGCTCAGTAGAAATTAATTCACCTAACGCGACCAGCAAAACAAACCTTTCGATTCAACAGGGCGCCTTTCAATTTTATACGAACTACAGATTTTACAGGTTGCCACAGATTTTACAGATTACTCTTCTGTAAAATCTGTGCAATCTGTGGTTGCATATTCTCGAATGCGCGCGTAATGCCGCGTCTCTGTTATAATGCACGAACAAATTGTAAGTCGTCAACAGTCGATTGCTCAAGTTGGTCATTTGTTGCCTATGCAATGTCGAATTGGTTGCGGCGCCTGTTGTGTGGCGCTTTCCATATCCACGCCCATCCCCGGCATGCCGCAGGGTAAGCCGGCCGGGGTGCGCTGCATCCAGCTCACCGACGACAATCTTTGTCTGCTCTTTGGTTTGCCCGAACGGCCGCCGGTCTGCAACCAGTTGCGCCCCAATGCCGAAATGTGTGGGGATAGCCGTGAACACGCCATGCACTATTTGACCTGGCTGGAGTTGGTCACGGCGCCTACCCCAGCAGAACAAATCAATCAATAACCCAATTAACCATTATCTCCTCAAGCCTTATGCCATCATCTGACTCCCCAATCCCCGTCTTAGAAATTGAACATGTCTCCAAGCGCTTCGACTCGACGCAGGCGCTGGACGACGTATCGCTCACGCTCTATCCGGGCGAAATTCACGCGCTGCTGGGTGAAAATGGCGCCGGCAAATCGACGCTGATCAAGATCATGACCGGCATCTATCCGCCCGACAGTGGTGAAATGCGGCTGGATGGCGCGCCGATTTCCGTACGCAATTCAGTGGATGCGCAAAATTATGGCATTGCCGCCATCCATCAGGAGCCCATGATTTTTCCTGATCTCAACGTAGCCGAAAATATTTTTATCAGCCACCAGGATCGGGGCCGCGTGGTCAACTGGGGGCAGATGTATCGCGATGCCGCTGACATCTTGGCCCAGCTCGACATTAAGCTGGACGTGCGCAGCCAGGCGCGCGGGTTGACATTGGCGGCGCAGCAGGCCGTGGAGATTGCCAAGGCCATTTCGCTGGACGTGCGCGTGCTGATCATGGATGAGCCGACGGCCTCGCTTTCGGCCCACGAGGTGAATCAGCTTTTTAAGCTGGCCAACACGCTGCGCGACCAGGGCGTCTCCATCCTCTTTATCAGCCACCGCATGGAAGAAGTTTTTCATATTGCGGACCGGGTGACGGTGCTGCGCGACGGCAAATTTATCTCCTCCGCTCCGCGTGAGCAGGTGACGCCGGAGAGCGCCATCCGCGACATGGTGGGCCGCGAATTGGGCGACTTTTTCGCCAAGGACGAAACAGCGCGTGGCGAGCTTCTGCTTTCGGTGCATAATCTGGGCAAGGAGCGGGCCTTTAGCGGCGTCAATTTTGACGTACACCGGGGGGAGGTGTTGGGATTTGCCGGGTTGGTTGGCGCCCGGCGCACCGATGTGGGGCTGGCGCTCTTTGGCATTGAGCCGGCCGATGAGGGGCAGGTGGAATTTGCCGGTTCACCGGTGAACATCCACTCGCCCGAGCAGGCGTTGGCGCTGGGCATTGCCTATGTCACCGAAGATCGTCGTCAGCTTGGCTTGACCATGCCCATGTCGATTGCCACCAACATTACGCTGCCCATGCTGCACGAATATTTGGACCGACTGGGGCTGGTGCGCCGGCGCTTAGAGGATCAGACTGCTGAGGAGTTCCGTCAGCGTCTTTCCATCCGCACGCCGTCGGTGCATCTGGAAGCGGGCAAACTGTCCGGCGGCAACCAGCAAAAGGTGATGCTGAGCAAGTGGCTCAACACGCGGCCCCAACTGCTCATTTTGGACGAGCCGACGCGGCATCGACGTGGGCGCCAAGGCCGAAGTGCATCACATTATCAACGACCTGGCCGCCGAGGGGCTGGGCATCATCCTCATTTCGTCCGATCTGCCCGAAGTGCTGGCCATGAGCGACCGCATCCTGGTTATGCGCGAAGGGCGGCAGATGGGCGTCTTCGACCGCCGACGCCACGCAGGAGCGGGTGCTGGCGGCGGCGATGGGAGTGGGGGAAAGTAGAGGAGGGGGAGGAGAGAGGAGTGGAAGAGAAGGGGGGAAAGGGGGAAAGGGAGAAAGGGAGATTGGTTGACACAACCGTTCACCCGGGTGGATTTGGCCTGCTCTGCGCTAGGTGAATCTCGCCGTCCCACCAGCCCCTAGACCAGTTCACCCAACACGTAACAATATTGGTTCTTCAGGATTCCAGGTGGTTGACATTCGTAGGTCACTCTTGCAGAGTGACGGACTCGGTCTACCGACGGATGTCACTCTGCAAAAGTGACCTACTAGACCAGTTCACGCAATACGCACCACGCAACAATATTTTCCACTTCACTCCGAGGTAATCACAAATCCCATGCCCATTGACGCTCTCCTTTTCGACGCCGACGGCGTAATTATCTTCCCCTGGCGCTTTGCCCAATTTCTCGAGCGGGAACACGGCATTACGCCCGCGCAGACGCGTGGCTTTTTCACCGGTGTTTTTGTGGATTGTATGGTGGGCCAGGCTGATCTGAGAGCGGAGTTGCCGCCTTTTCTGGCGCAATGGGGCTGGCGCGGAACGGCTGATGAATTCATGGCGCACTGGTTCCGCACCGAGGATGCCGCCGATCCACAAATGCTCAACGCCATTGTTGAGCTGCGCGGCCAGGGCACCCCCTGTTATTTGGCCACCAATCAAGAGGCGTATCGCCTGGCCTACATGCGCAAACAGATGCGGTTTGAAACGCACTTTGACGGTATTTTCGCCTCCTGCGAGGTGGGCCACATGAAGCACGACGCCGCCTATTTTGCCCAAGTCACGCAGAAGCTGGGGCTGCAACCGGCGCACATTCTCTTTTGGGATGACTCGTTGGGTAATGTTGACACCGCCCGCAGGTTTGGTTGGCAAGCCGAGCATTTTATCGATTACTCCGCTTTTCAATCAACCATAGCCAATTATATGCCGACTCTCTGAAAGCGGCTGACCCCTCCTCTACTCCTCTACCTCTACTCCTCTACCTTCCCCCATCCCACACCACCGGCATATGTTTCATCCCCCGAATAATCGGCACCGTGCCCCATTGCAGTTCCTCCACGCGAACCGCCAGCCGCAGATTGGGCAGCCGCTGCACCAGCGTGTTGATGGCAATTTGCCTTCCATGCGGGCCAGCGGTGCGCCGACACAATAATGCACGCCAAAACCGAAGGCCATGTGGCGGTTGTCCTGCCGTGCAATATCGACCTCATCCGGGTGCGCAAAATGGGCGGGGTCGCGGTTGGCGCTGGTGAGCGCCACCGACACGGCCTGCCCGCGGCGGATGAGCTGGCCGCCCACTTCCACATCTTCAGCAGCGAAACGCATGGTAGCCCGATCCACCGGCCCATCATAGCGCAGCAGTTCTTCCACGGCGGACTCAATGAGCGATGGATCGGCTTTAAGTTTGGCCAATTGTGCAGGGTGACGCAGCAGCGCCAGCGCCCCGTTGCCAATCAAGTTGACCGTGGTTTCGTGACCGGCCACAATCAGCAGAATCACCATGGCAAAGAGTTCATCTTCGCTCAGCTTGTCGCCGGCCTCTTCAGCGTTGACCAAACCGGTGATCAGGTCGTTGCGCGGCTCTTTACGGCGTTCGGCAAACACCTGGCGCAAGTAACCGGTGAATTCGAGCATCAGTTTTTCAGCGCGTTTCCACTCTGCCTCACCATAGGTCGGTGCAATAAAGGTGTTCGACCAGAGCCGGAAGCGGTCGCGGTCGGCGGACGGAATGCCCAACAGGTCGGAAATGACCACAATGGGCAGCGGAAAGGCGTACTCGTCGATCAGATCCATGTGGCCGCGCGCCTGCACTTTGTCCAACAGATCGTCGGCAATGCCCTGGACGCGCCCGCGCAGATTCTGCACCATGCGCGCCGTAAACACCTTGTTCTCAAGGCCGCGCAGCCGCGCGTGATCTGCGCCATCCATGTTGAGCATGTGCTGATTCAACAGCCGCGCAAGCGGCGGCTCGGGCGGCAACTGCGCCCGCTCTGCCGGCGTGCGCGTGTTGCGCCAATCTTTGACAAAGCGCTTGTGGTCGCGCAGCACCGCCTCCACATCCGCGCGCCGTCACAAACCAGATCTGCCCCTCCAGCCCCTGCTCATAGCAGACCGGATCTGCCTCAAGCATCCGCGCATAGGTTGGAAACGGATTAGCTTTGAAATTTTCCCCCATAGAGATCGTATTTTAGTTCTGTTGTCATCTTTCATTCCTTAATTTCAGCTCCATACACATTAAGCTAAGGATGTGAGTAATGAATAGAGGAGTGCCGGTCGAGTAGTGCGGGGCAGTTTCCGCACGTATCGAGACCAAACGGTCGACTCGCTCACTCTGGTTTCGATACGGCTCCAAACCGCCGGAGCCTACTCAACCGCCGTTCGCTGCCTGGTCGAACACGCCCATACACCTTCGCTTGATACATACGCATTCCTCAATTGCAGCCCTCGACCACTCAAACATTGATGAGAGCGTCGGAGGGCTACTCCTCTACTCCACTACTCCTCTACTCGATTTCCCACACCACCGGCATATGCAACATCCCCCGAATCACCGGCACGGTGCGCCAGCGCAGACTTTCCACGGGCACGGCCAGCCGTAAATTGGGCAGACGGCGCAGCAACGTCTCGATGGCAATGCGCCCCTCCAATCGGGCCAGCGGCGCGCCCAGGCAGTAATGCACGCCCAGACCAAAGCCAAGATGGCGATTGTTGGTGCGCTCAATGTCAAAGGCGTGGGGACAGGTAAACTGCGCCGGGTCGCGATTGGCCCCGGCCAGCACCAAACTCACCACGTCGCCGCGGCGGATGGTCTGCCCATCAATCGACACATCCTCGGCGGCAAAGCGGATGGTGGCGCGCTCCACCGGCGGGTCAAAGCGCAGCATCTCCTCGACGGCGCTGGGGATGCGCGCGGGGTCGGCGCGCAGCCGGGCCATTTGCTCCGGGTGCTGCACCAAGGCCAGCGCGCCGTTGCCAATCAGGTTGGCGGCGGTTTCGTGGCCGGCCACAATCAGCAGAATCACCATGCTGAACAGCTCGTCCTCGCTCAATCTGTCCCCCGCCTCTTCGGCTTGCAGCAGCAACGTGATCAGGTCGGGCTGTGGCTGCTGACGGCGCTCCTCAAAAACGCGGCTGAGGTAGCGCGTAAAATCCTGCATAATGCGGCCCGCTTTGGCCAGCTTTTTGGCGCTGCGCTGCACGTTGGCCGTGGAGGTCACAAAGGCGTGCGACCAGTTGCGGAAGCGGTTGCGGTCACGCGGGGGGATGCCCAATAGCTCGGCAATCACAATGATGGGCAGCGGAAAGGCATATTCGTCGATTAGGTCCATCTGCCCCTTCGCATAGACCTTGCGGATGAGCTGATTGGCGATAGCCTGTACGCGCGGCTCCATCTGCTCCACAATGGCGCCGGTGAAAGCCTTGTTAACCAGCCCGCGCAGCCGCGCGTGATCGGCGCCATCCAGGTTGAGCATGTGGTTGCTCATCAGCCGCAATAGCTCCGGCTCGGGCGGCAAATTGGCCAATTCAGCCGGCGTGCGCGTGCTGCGAAAGTTTTTGACAAAGCGTTTGTGGTCGCGCAGCATGGCGGCCACATCGTCATAGCGCGTCACAAACCAGATGGTCGATTGACCGTCGCTGCTGGTGCGGCGGCAGATAGGGTGCTCGGCGCGCATGGCCGCATAGGTCGGGTGCGGGTTGGCTTTAAATTCGGCGCCAAATAGATTATAGCGCGGCGTTTCTGGTGCGCGTGGCAGCGTCATCATATATTTGCTCATAACGGTGCGCGAGAGAATCGAAAAAGTCGGCAAAGCGATTCCATGAACGCGCCATTTCCTGGCGGGTCTCGTCAATTTCGACATCGCGCTGGCCGCGGATCATGTGCCACAGGCTGCGCATAATGCGAAACGGCCCAAAGATAATCTGGCGGGCCAGTTGGGTCAGCGGGCTGGCCGTGGTGGCGCGCAGCGTCTGCTCCAGCGCGCTTAGGGCCAACGGCGCATTTTCCAGTTCATCCAGATAGCCCCGTTGCAGCATATAGTCGAGCAGAAAGGCGCGCTGCCAATAATAATTGAGGGCGTCGATGGCCCGTTTGATGGTCAAAAAATAGAGCAGCTTGCGCGAGAGCTGCACGATGAGTTCAAAGATTAAGCGGAATGGCAGCAGCAAACAGCCCCAGAAATAGTCGAAAAAGCTGCTGTTGCCGTTGTTCAACAAAGCGACTAGTGCTGGTGTTAACATATATCCGCGCCGCGTCGCAATGGCGTGCGGCATACGGCGGCGAAAGATGCCCTCCACCCAGCCGTCCACAAAAGGGATCGGGATCAACACGGCCAGGCCGGCCAGCGTGGCGTCGGCGTAGATGGCCCAGTCGAAGGGAGGGGAGGGGGATGGTGGTGTGGGTGCGGTCATGGATAAATGGTCTATTGCGTGTTGCGTATTGCGTGTACTGGCTGAGTTGTTGGGTGTAGATTGGGTTGCATATTCGCCAGTGTTGATTTTGGCATTAAGATTGATGATTGTTTGCATTGGACGAACTCTGGCAGGTGGTGGCATTTAGTTAGGGGCCACTCCTTCCTGGCAGAGGCTGCCGCCTTAGCGAGCTAAGGCCGTCTCTGCCTCGCCTGAAAATAGCCACAAAAACACAAAAGCCACAAGAGGGGAATAGTTTTTTCATTCCCTGGCGCACTGTAGTGCATGGGCAGCTTCAGGAAGGGGTACATCTCGCCCCAAAGCGAAACGCACCCGGCGGGTGGCATTACGCCACGCTACTCGCTACCCGCATCGCTTCTATTTAATACGAGAGGCATCCAGCAAATGTTGCAGCATGGGAATGGCGTAGTTGAAGCGCTTTTGGGTTTCGGTCAGGCTGGTGGCGCGTTCCTGTTTGAGTTGTTGGGCATCGCGTTGATAGATAAAGGGGTCTTCCCAGGCCAGCCAATCCACTTCTTTGGTTTTAATTTGGTGGTGCAGATGGATGACAAATTCAGCCACAATATCAATATTGGGGCTGCGCAATTTGGGCAGCAGTTCCCGTAATTGGGCGGCAGACAAAACCAGATGGCACCAGGCAAAATCGAGCGTCTGCCCCAGGAGCAGTTCGCCAGCCTGCACCACGATCTGTTCAACGGCGTAATAATTGGCCGGGTGCGTCTCCCAAGCTGCCGCAGAACGTGCAAATATGAGGGGCGTGTCGGCCAAGGTTACGCCCTGAATGTCAGCGCGAAACTGAGCGCAGTATGCGCTTTGCAGCGCGTAGGCCACCCGGTCCGTAAAGCAGAGATGCAATAGCTGCTCCGGCGCACAGGATGTGGCTGCGTATTGATACAGCCGCCCAAAATCTTGGCCCACCGTGAGCGGCTCGGCATGTTCAAGCACCGCAAAATGGGGCTCTTGGTGCACCCAGCGGCAGAAAGCGGGCTGCTGTTGCTGCATGGGCAACGTGAGGCTCACATATGTACGCGCAAACAAGCGCTTGAGCTGCGGCAAAATCTTGGGTACGTGTGGCAGCACTCAGCCCGCTGGGGTCGTTCAGCGGGATTACGGCCATGGGCGACATGCAAAAATCCTTTGATATTGATAGGCCATTGTAGAAAATAATTACGCCAGCAATACGTATTGCGTGTTGCGTGTACCGATTGAGACGTTTGTTTGGTATGGAGCAATTATTTCGGTGACATGGCCATATGGGATCGCGGTTATCACTCATTGGAGTATACCATAAGGTTGCATACATGGCGCAGAGAAAGTAAAATTGAGTTGTCTCCCAAATCCGATTCCCCGATGAATTTATAGATATTCTGAAAGAGCTTTGATCAACAGATTACACAGATTACACAGATTTTAAAATCTTCAAAATCTGTGTAATCTGTTGATCATCAAACTATCATCGGCAAATCCATTAGGTTATCTTCACCTAGAAAGGCTCGCAAAATGCGAAAATAGAGTCCGAACCATCTGTCAAAACGGCGGTGCAGTCATTAACGGCTGGCTGGTATTCCCAGTTCGTATGTGGCCGAGGTTATGTGCCATGCCGGTTTTGACTCCATGACCATCGACATGCAACACGGCGCCATGAACTATGATGTGGCCTTCCCCATGCTGCAAGCCATCTCCACCACGGACGTAACCCCGCTAACCCGTGTGCCCTGGAACGAGCCGGGCATCATCGGCAAGGTGCTGGATGCCGGCAGCTATGGTATTATCTGCCCCATGGTCAACAGTCGCGCCGAGAGCGAGGCGCTGGTGCGCGCCTGCAAATATCCGCCGTTGGGCAGCCGCAGCAATGGCCCCAACCGGGCGCGCCTGTACGGCGGCGCCGATTATGGCACGGCCGCCAACGACACTGTGCTGGCCTTGGCCATGATCGAAACAGCCGAGGCCATGCAGAACCTGGATGACATTTTGAGCACGCCGGGGCTGGATGGCGTCTATGTGGGGCCGGCCGACCTGAGCATTTCGCTCAAAAACAGCATGCCGCCGGATCCAATGGGCGCCCAAGCGATGGAGGCCATCAAAAAGGTAGCCGAGGCGTGTCAGCGCCACGGCGTCATTGCGGGCATCCACTGCATGTCGGCCCAGCACACGGTGGACATGATCGGTCTTGGCTACCAATTTGTAACGCTCCAGTCGGATGCGGCGTTCTTGGGCGCCCAGGCCAACGCTATGGTGGCCCAGGTGCGCGGCAGTGAAGCGAAGGCCAGTCCGAAGATGTATTAAGGGATTGCGTGAATGGGGAATGGGGGGGAGCGGTCCTTTCCCCATCGCCCAAAAGACAAGGATTATTGATTTATGACGCCGATACGTGGCATGTTGACCATCGATGAGTTGCAGGAACTGGTGGCGCAGGATCAGATCGATACGGTGCTGGTCATGTTTACCGACCTGTATGGGCGCGCTATGGGCAAGCGCTTTGACGCCGAGTTTTTTCTGGATGGCATTTACGAAGCGGGTACGCATGGCTGCAATTATCTGCTGACCGTCGATATGGAGATGGAGCCGGTTCCGGGTTATAGCTATGCCAATTGGGCGCTGGGCTATGGCGATTTTCATCTGGTTCCCGATTTGGATACGCTGCGCGTGGCGAGCTGGCTGGATCGCAGTGCGCTGGTGATCTGTGATGTGGAGGATGAGAAGAGCCATCAGCTTGTCCCCTTTGCCCCGCGCTCGATTTTGCGCAAGCAGCTCAAAGAGGCGGCCCAAACCGGCTACACCGTCATGGCGGCGTCTGAGCTGGAATTTTACACGTTTCAGGATAGCTATCGCCAGGCTGCCGCGGCCGGCTACAGCCAGATGGAGCCGCTGGGCTGGTATATTGAGGATTACCACATGCTGCAAGGCGTACGCCAGGAGCCGCTGGTGGGCGCCATCCGCCGCCACCTGCGCGATTCGGGCGTGCCGGTGGAAAACTCCAAGGGTGAATGGGGGCTGGGCCAGCATGAGCTGAACGTGCGCTATGCCGAAGCGCTCACCATGGCCGACCGCCACGTGATCTATAAACAGTGCGCCAAAGAGGTGGCCGACCAGATGGGGATGAGCCTGACTTTTATGGCCAAGCCAGCGGCCGGCCAGGCCGGTTCCAGTTGCCACATCCACATGAGCTTATGGGATGGCGACCGCAACATCTTTGCCGGCGATCAGCAGATTGGGCCGATCCGGGGGTCCGATCAGTTTCGCTGGTTTTTGGGCGGCTGGATCAAACATCTGCCCGAGTTGATGGTCTGCTATGCGCCGACCATCAACTCCTATAAGCGCTTTGAAGATGCCTCCTGGGCGCCCACACGCCTGGCCTGGAGCCATGATAATCGCACGGCCGGATTTCGCGTGGTGGGTCACGGCAACAGCCTACGCATTGAGTGTCGCGTGCCGGGGGCGGACTGCAACGCGTATCTGGCCTATGCCGCGGCCTTGGCGTCCGGGCTGGACGGCATTATGCACCAGATTGAGCCGCCGGAAATGTTTGAGGGGGATGTGTACGCGGCCCAATATTTGCCGCGCGTGCCCACGTCACTGCGCGATGCCATCGATCTGTTTGAGCAGAGCAGCTTTGCCAAAAGAGCGCTGGGCAGCGATGTGGTGGCCCATTACACGCACTTTTGGCGCGTGGAGCAGTCACTTTTCGACAAAGCGGTGACCGATTGGGAACGCAAGCGCTATTTTGAACGCATTTAGGAAATCGCAGATTTTCTCTGCGGCCATTGTAGAAAAGTAATTACGCCAGCAATGCGTGTTGCGTATTGCGTGTACCGGTCGAGAAATTGTCTGTTATGGCGTATCTATTTTGTTTAAATCGTCGGAGAGAATCTGCGAAAATCTGCGCAATCTGTGGTTCATAAAACTTTCACTGTCTTACCTTATGCAGACGACAACTTCGGGCTTTTTGAAAAAAAATCGGATTGGGACGGGACAACTGCCGGTGTGGCAGGAATGGCTGTGGCAACTGCTGTTGGCCGCCATTGGAATTGTGATGCTGGCGCCGCTGGCGTGGCTGATTTCCACCTCGCTCAAGGAGCCAGGCGCTATCTTTAAGCTGCCGCCGGTCTGGATTCCCAACCCAGTGCGGCTGGCCAACTACCCGGATGCGCTCACCTCGTTGCCCTTTATCCGTTTCTTCTTTAACACGGTCACGATTACCTTTTGGGCCACGTTGGGCACGCTGATTACGGCCTCCATGGCGGCGTATGCCTTTGCGCGGCTGCGCTTTCCGGGGCGCGGTTTTCTCTTTGCGTTGGTTCTTTCCACGCTGATGTTGCCCAGCGTGGTGACGCTGATCCCCACTTTTATCCTCTTCCGCACGCTGCACTGGATCGACACCTATATGCCGCTGATTGTGCCTTTCTGGCTGGGGGGCGGCGCCTTCAACATTTTTCTGCTGCGCCAATTTTTCCTCACCATTCCGCTGGAGCTGGACGAGGCGGCGCGCATTGACGGCGCCAGCAACTATCGCATCTATGCGCAGATCATCCTGCCGCTGGCCAAACCGGCGCTGGCCACGGTTAGCATCTTCAGCATCATTGCGCACTGGAATGAATTTGTGCTGCCGCTGATCTATCTGCACGACATGAATAAATGGACGATGGCCATCGGATTACAGGGTTTTTCCGACCTCTATTCGACCCAGTGGAATCTGCTCATGGCGGCCTCCACGGTTATGTTGCTGCCGCTGATCATCCTCTTTTTTAGCGCGCAGCGTTATTATTTAGAGGGGATTCAGATGTCGGGGATTGCCGGCCGGTAAAATCAGATTCTTTGCTGTTTTATGGCGTAAACCCAAGCCCATTTCAATAGCGAAGACTGCGATGCACGGCTTCTGAAAATTGCTGCCTTGCAGGCGAGCGGTCAGCCGTACGTTGCAGTCGCAGCGGCCTTATCTGAACATTCTCGGGCATAAAGCCGCTTTGGTTTCGATACGGCTGGAAACGGCCCCAGCCTACTCAACCGCCGCTAGCGTGGCCGCCCAACAATAGGGGTGGGCAAGGAATGAATTCCCAGCCTGCCACAGCAAACGTGCTAAACGTTCAGGTCACGGCGTCTAACCAGTTTTAACCGGTTTCCCGTACCAGACACAGAATTCATTCTGTGGTACGCCCCCACAAAACCGCAAAGAGCCATAAAAAGGAATCCATCATGAAAGTTTTCAGCGGCGGCATTTCCACCGAAACCAACACCTTCTCCCCCATGCCAACTGGCATCAACGATTTCGATATTGTGCGCGCCGAAGCCATCCCCGCTGAGGGCATTTCTCCGGCCATTGATCACTTCCAAAAGCGCACAGCCGAACGCGGCTGGGAGTTTGTATTCGGGTTGTATGCAGGTGCACAGCCGGCCGGCAATACCACGCGCGCGGCCTATGAGAGCCTGCGCGACGAGCTGCTGGATCGGCTGCGAGCAGCGCTGCCGGTGGATATTGTGCTGCTGAACCTGCACGGCGCCATGGTGGCCGACGGCTATGATGATTGCGAAACCGACATCATCAACCGCGTGCGGGCGCTGGTGGGGCCGGCGACCAAGATCGGTGTCGAACTGGATCTGCACTGCGACGTGACGCAGGAGATGATTACGCAGGCTGACGCCATTGTTATCTACAAAGAGTACCCCCATATTGATGTAGTCAATCGAGCCGACGATCTTTTCACACTAATTGCCGACGCCGCCGAAGGCAAGACCAAGCCGACGATGGCTCTCTATGATTGCAAGATGATCGGACTTTTTGCCACCCCCTTTGAACCCATGCGCGGGCTGGTCGATGAAATGCTGGACATGGAGGGGCAGGACGGCATCCTCTCGGTGTCGCTGGCCCATTGCTTCCCCTGGTCCAACGTGCCGACCTGTGGCGCGACCGCACTGGCGATTACCGATGGCGACAAGGCCAAGGCGGAAGCGGTCGCAACCAAGATCGGACAGAAATTCTTCAGCCTGCGCCACGAGCTTGCCCCAAAGAATCTCTCCATCGACGAGGTGTTGGATCAAGCGCTGACCATCAAGGAGTGGCCGGTGGTGGCCGCTGACCGGGCGGACAACCCCGGCGGCGCGCCCAGCGATTCAACCTTTGTATTGCGGCGGCTGCTGGAACGGGGCATCGACAACGCGGCGTTGGCGCTCATGTGGGATCCGATTGCGGTGAATGTGGCGATTGGCGGTGGGCTGGGCGCCACGCTCGAACTGCGGCTGGGCGGTAAGATGGGGCCGGTCTCCGGCGACCCGCTCGATCTGCGCGTCACCGTGACCGGCATTATTGAAAACATGATTCAAGAGTGGCCGCAGCAGGGCGAACCCATGCGCATTCCGTGTGGAACGGCGGTCTGTCTGCACTGCAACGGCATTGACATCATTGTCAACACCAAGCGCGTGCAGGTCTTTGGGCCGATGGTTTTCACCAATTTTGGCATTGACATCAGCCAAAAACAGTTGCTCGTTGTCAAATCCAACCAGCACTTCTATGCCGGTTTTGAGCCGGTGGCGTCGGAAATTCTCTACATGGCCTCGCCCGGTTCGGTGGCGCCGCGCTTTACGCAGATTCCGTATACGCGGGTGGATTTGCACAAGTTTCCGTGGGTGGACGATCCCTTTGCGACTTGATGCAGCCATAGGCAAGGAGCGGATGGGAAATGCGCCGCGTTATTGGGAATCCACCAGCCCCATCTGCACCGCCAACACGGCGGCCTGCGTCCGATCCGAGACGGCCAGCTTCCCCATGATCTCGTTGACGTGATTGCGCGCAGTGCCCGTTGCCGGCCTGCGCTACAACCTCGATCTCCGGATCACTCCCCACAATCGCGGCCAGACCGGCGCGCACAACCGTTTGGTCGTCAACCAGTAGAACCCGAATCATAACGCTCCTTCCTGCGCAACTGCCAGCAGCTTGAGCATGAGGCGACCTTCTAACTCCGCAAAGAGGGCGCTCGCGTCAGTCGGTTGAGGATCTGCGATGCGGCTTTCGATCCATTGCAGCCAATTGGCGGCGATCTCCGTTGCATTGCTCAAAAATGGCTCTTGCCCACGAGCAGCCAGTCCAACCACCTCAAACCATAGTTGAACCACTGCATAAAACTGTGGTGTGTTGCTCAGGATAAGTAACTCATTGAGCAGCACATCGCGGGTCCGCGTATGTTGGCCAAGCAGCAGATCGAGTTGCTCGGCCAAACCGGACGCAATCGAGTGTAATACTGCGCCGACCAGGGCATCTTTTGTCTCAAAATAGTAGATGAGCATGCGATCACTTGTGCCGGCAACTTCGGCTAGCTTTCGCAAACCAAGTTCAGCAAGTCCATATTCGATGAAATATTGGGTGATTGCTTGGATGATCTGTGCTTTCTTAGCTGTGATTTTGTCCATGATCTAATTGTAGTAGAAATTACGTTGCGCTTTTGTAGCAAGTGCTACAATATCGGCCATGTAGCAAGTGCTACATTTTTCAACATGAAGAGATGGATGTGTATCCAAAACGTTGCACATTCGCTATTACAAAAGGGAACCATTATGTCTCAATCGCAAAAGATTCATAAGTTTTGGCTTATCATCACGGCGATTGTTGTCGGATCATTTGGGCCAGTCTTTTTTCTTGGCGCCATGCAAGCGACGGCAGAGCCTGCGCGCTGGACCTTAGACTTATTGAGTTGGCCTCTTGATGGCGCGCAGACCTATGCATCGCCCGACACGCGTTTTCTCTCTGCGTTAACAGGCGGTTTCCTGTTGGGGTGGGGCGTCATGATTTGGTGCCTGCGCGCATGGGTCTATGACATTGCCCCCGAGGCAGTCCGCCGCACTGTCGTGGCCGGTGTGCTTGCCTGGTTCATTTTGGACAGCGCCGGCTCGATTGCATCGGGAAATCCCTCAAACGCCTTCTTTAACATTCTTGTTCTGCTCCTGGCTGTTGGGCCAATGTGGCGCCCAGCCAAGACATAACGGCTTGCCCCTTCTCCATTAACACGACAATGAATGAGCGCGTGCATTATGTGCATGACACGGTGAGCTGAATCGTTGCACCCTCGCCCCGCGCGCTCTCAATCGTTAATGTTCCGCTAATCACACTAGCCCGCTCTGCTATGCCCGCCAAGCCATAATGACCGCGTTGCGCCGCAAGCGACTGGTCGAACCCCTGACCGTCATCCCGAATCATCAGTTGGATCAACTCGGCAGAATGGGTCAGCTTGACCCCAAGCGTCTTGGCCTCGGCGTGGCGCACGCAATTTTCCAGCGCCTCTTGGGCCACGCGATAGATGCTCTGCTCGATGTAGGGTTCGAGGAAACTTAGGTTATCCTCCGGCAGGGCGAGATGGAGCGTGGCGCCGGCTCTGGCCGCGGCTTCTTGGGCCAACGCGGCCAATGCCAACACCAACCCCAGATCTTCCAACGGCGAGGCGCGCAATGCCTGCAAGGCCCGCCGCGCTTCTTCCAAGCCCTGCCGGGCGCTGGCATCAGCCTGCGCCAATAACGACTTGGCCGCGTCGGGGCTGCTTGCCCACAAAGTCTCCACCGCGCCGAGCTGCACCGTCACCGCGCTGAGCGAGTGGGCCAGCGTATCGTGCAATTCGCGCGCCAGCCGATTGCGTTCGCGGCTGATGGTCAGTTCTTCCAATGACGCGGCATAGTGAACCAGCTTCTCATTGGTGCGGGCCTGTTCCGCGGCAGCCGCGGCCAAGGCGGCGCGCTGTTGCCGCTGTTGGGTCATCATACGCGTGATCAGCCAGCCGGGGAGCAGAATGGTCAGCAGCCCAACCGCAATGGTGACCGAGCCGCGATCCACGGTTAGCGTTCCGAAATAGCACAACAAAAGAACCAGAGCGCTAATCACCGCGCCACCATAGAGCAGCACAGCTCGAAAGTCATATTGCCAGCCCACAAAGAGGGCGGTGGTAAAGAGGAAGAGGGTGTAGGGCGTGAAATAGGCCGCAGGATTGGGCAAGCTCTGCATATCCCGCAAAGAGAGTACACCGGCATGGCCAAAGAGCAAGACCATTGTGCTGACCACAAGGAACCATTTGAAGAGCCAGGGTTTGAACGCCGGGTGTGCAGGTGGCCAAAGCAGGGCGATGAGCATCAGTAAATCCGGTATAAACGTTATCACAAAGATCTGAACGCCCAGCGCGTCAAATGCTGGGCGCGCGGCAATATCGGCATCACCCAGATATAAGAGCAGCCATAAGAGCAGCCGGATGGCAATAAAAAAGCGAAATGCGCCAAGCAGGCCCCGTTCGAGCGTTGAATCATTCATAGTGGTGATTCCGTTGCGGTCAAAATCAATGGCCCGCGCTATTGGGTGCTGAATCAGCTCACTGCACGGGGTGACACCGCAACCGGCAAGACTGTCGATTTCGGCGGCATCGAAATGGGTTTGCCGGCGGTTTTGGAGACCAAAGTGTGGGTGGGCACGGTTGGTGATGCGTTCTATGCGCCGAACGAGGTACAGCGCACGACAACTTTCTCCTATCGGGCCGGCAATCGGGTCTACGAATTGATCACCCCCGAGGGAGATGTCTATCGCATGCAATCCTATGCGCAAATTGTCGACCCAACGTTGACGATTGCCGACTTGGAAACGTTGGGGGAACGGCTGGCGCTGCCCGAAGGGTGGCGCTATCAAGTGCCAGGTCTTGACTGAGGACTCTAAACTGATAGCCGACGGGTTGGCCCTTGTGATCAACGACGATTTGGCTAATTCGTATCAGAAGGTAACACAACTCAGTGAGTAATCACAACATCATTATCAAAATTAGGAGCCGGTTATCATGCCGGTGCTATAGCAACGAGCGGGTTGACGCTTCGTACCCGTGCTTGGTGACCCGCCAAAAATGTACAATCTGCACAGCCCAAATCATTAATGTAACCGGCGTCAGCGACAAGCATCTGCACGAAGTTGCCGTCAACGTGACCCCGCAACATCCCGAGACGGAACTGCGCAAAGCGGAAACGATCTATAACCACAACACCGCGTTCAAGATTTCTTTGC
The DNA here is from genome assembly GCA_041391125.1 of Caldilineaceae bacterium. Classification (GTDB taxonomy): domain Bacteria; phylum Chloroflexota; class Anaerolineae; order Caldilineales; family Caldilineaceae; genus JACKBC01. The sequence goes on along the minus strand of JAWKON010000006.1, from coordinate 114,505 downwards.
CGATCTCACCGTCGTCGATGGGCGGGTGGTCACCGGACAAAACCAGAATGCGGAAGCGCGGAACAGCACGAAAATGATGATGCTGGTGGAAAAGCTTGAACGGAGCTAATCTCACCATTGCCTGAATTGCCCCAAAACTATCGCGGCAGGGGCGGTGATTTTGATACGCGATATTTTACGCAAAAGCGCCATAGCGCCACCAATTGATAGGCCAGCCGCCGATCTGCTCAACCGGAGTCTTCATCCCCTTCCTCGATCCAACGGCGCAACAGCATAGCCAGACCCCTCCGGTCACAAAATCAACGACATACTCGTGCATGGCGGGGTGCTGGGTGATGTTGCTCCCTGGATAGTTGGCAAATTCCGCCATTAAGGTTGCCATGTGCTGCCGCGGCCGAGTGAGCAGCAGATCTTTGTTCTCTATCCGCCGAGCAACCTGCGCGTTTGCTTCTCTTCCCCAGAGTTGAAACGAAGTCACCTTGACCAGCGTCTCAAAGTGATGGGACGACTTTGGGCAACCTCCAACAAAGACAGCTTGGTGTAATTGCGCAAAGGATCATCGATGAAGCTCAGCAACAATTCCTCTTTTGATGCAAAGTGTAAATAGAAGGCCGGCCGCGGACATCCGCCAGATCGGTGATCTCTTTGATCTGGATGCTCTCCAGCCGTCGCTTCTGCAAAAGCGTTAACAGCGCGGTTTGTAATGCGGCGCGTGTTTGCTAACGTCCGGCGATCATGGCTCCGGTTGGTAGACATTTTGCTCCTGGTGTCAATTAATTTACAGGGCGACGATCTTGATCATTGACAAGCCCCATCCACGTTTTGTAGGATAGCAGAAAGTTTACAAGAGTAAAATATTTTACGCAAGTAAATTAACTATCCAATCATCAACAACATAAAAAGAGAGCAACCAACCATGAGTAGCAAATTACGCAACCAGGCTATCTGGGGCACGATTATCCTGTTACGCTCTTCAGCGCGTTCAAGCCGGTCTTACTGGACAGCGTCTTCGATGCGCTGGTCCCCGCAGTCTCCATCCTTTCCATGCTCGGCTTCGTCTTGCTGCGCTGAGCCGCGCCAGATCCGGCTGGACAAGGCTGCTGGTCTTCTTGTCATTGCCTTCATCGTCAGTTGGTGTTATGAGTCGTTGAGCATCAAGACCGGCTTTTCCCTTTGGTCACTACCACTATGCTGACCGCCTCGGCCCCAAGTTGGGGGATGTTCCGCTGCTCATTATGCCGGCCTACTATGCACCATCTGCTATGTCTCCTGGCATCTCGCGAACATTGTCTTGGACAAGTTTGATCAGGTGACGGACAAGCTACAGACCTGGGCTGTGCCGGTGCTGGCCGGCTTGATTATGGTGATGTGGGATATGTCAATGGACCCGGCCCGCTCGACTTTGGGCGAATCCTGGATCTGGCGCGATGGTGGCGGCTACTTTGGCGTACCGTTTGCGAACTTTATGGGCTGGTTTTTGTGTGTCTGGACTGATCTTTCAACTCTATGCTCTCTATCTACGCCGACAGGCAAGCGTTGTTACGTCCGGTGCAAAGGCAATGATTCCAGAATCATTGGCACCAGATGACGGCGCTCTATGGCGCATTGATCCTTGAGTTTTTGAGCATGGCCGCTCAGCCGTCAATGTGGTGATGGTTGATCAAGCCGGGCGAGTTAAGGTGCGTGATATGTATGAGTCGCTGGCGTTGGTCTCGATCTTTAGCATGTTGTTTGTCACCGTACTCTGTTTGTCAAGGTGCAGGCGTCGGATCGGCTGCGTTGATTTCATTATTTGTTGGCATGTTGGCGCAGTGAATGTCGAAGTTACAACAGGCATACCTGCGCCAACGCAGCCACCGGTGCTATCTCACGGGACAGCTTGCCGCCGGAATTGCTGCGGCGATACGCCACTGATCCGCTTAAAGGCTTTAGAGAGCGCAAAGCCTGTGGCATACCCCACCGTTTCCGCGATGCGCTCAATACTTTCCTCGGTGCGCACCAATAACTCCATACTCTTCTGAATACGCACTTTGGTCACATAATTCACCGGCGTATCGCCCAAAAGCGCTTTGAAGTGCTGGGCAAAGGCGGCGCGTGAGAGGCTGGCTTTTTGCGCCAATTCTTCCACTTGCCAGGGATGCGCCGGGTTTTCATGAATGGCGACCAGGGCGTTGCGCAGATAGGGGTTGTGGTAGGCGTTGACCCAGGATGCCCCTTGCCCATGGCGATGACTGTTTACCCATTGCCGCAAGCTGTAATAAAACATCACATCCACCAGCCGATCAGTGAGGATCGACTTGCCCGGTTCGGTGCTGGCGTAGGCCAATTCCGCCGAGAGCAATCGCTGCGCGGCATACATCGGTTCGTGCGCGGCAATTTGATGGGCCGGCATATGAATCAAGGGCGGCAGCTCAGCAAAAAAAGGATGGATCGGCTCGACCGCAAATCGATAGATGCCACAGATAAAGGAGGTGGCGTTGGTGCTTTCGCCCTCCGGCGGCGACCCGCGCCACGCCGTAGTGAGGGCTTCCTCAATCGGTTTGGCGATGGCGTTCAGATCAGAGGCCAATTCATACCCCAGTTTCCGGGTGATCAGCACTAGATCACCAGATTCCAGTTGGATGGGTGCCGGCAAGTCGGCAGAACGCAAACAGCCCGTGCCGCGCACAACCAGATGAAAGGCCGCCCCTCGCATGGGCGGAAAGTCGATCCCCCAGGGTTTGGGAAAGGTACCCTGGGCTAGATAAGCCGGCATCACCCCCACTGAGCGCATCAATTCGGAGACAATATCCATGGCACCATAAGAATCTTTCAAAATGGACAACAACAGACGATTGGATATGCAATATAGCTTTATAGCCATTCTATCTTATTTCTATATAGACTATCATATAACGAGTTTGCACGATGAACAAACACCACAGCTACCACAACGAGGTACATGCAACAACCACAAAAAGTAATGCTGATTTGGGGGGCAACCGCTAATTAAGGTGGTGAGATCGTCAAGCAGCGATTAAGAACCGAAAAGGAGAGAAAATGATAAACCAAATTTCAACAGACAAGGTGGGGATTCCGCAGCCTGTAAAAATTTTCACTTGGGTGCTAATTACTGCCGGGCTATTTTTTGCGTATGTCTTCACATTTAATCCAGGGTTGACTTTTCCAGGGGCAGAAATTACAGATTACTCCTCTCAGCTGGGCTTTGCCAGCACAGGCGTTAGAGTTTTGGGCAGTGTCATTGCGTTACTGATTTCCGTACTTTACAACAAACCACAATGGTTATTCATTACGCTGATTTCTCGGCTTGTCATTGAAGTGGGCGATATTATTGTCGGCTTTGCCATAGGCGGGGCAATGATGAATCAGATCATGATCGGAGTGATTGCGATCTTTGAGCTTTGGGCAACTTTGAGGCTCTTGAAAATTGTTCGCAACTAAATCAAACGGGATCTGATAAATGTTTTCTTAAGATGCTAGGAGTTACGCAAGACGAGCCGACAAGATGTCGGCGTTTCGGGCGTCTTGCGTAAGTCCTGGATGCTCTGTTGTTGGAAGCTAATGAAGTTCTTCAAACCGGGCAAGCCGGACGAGGTGATGCCGATGTGGGTGGCGATGTAATATGGCTACTGTAGCGCGCTCGGCGTGATGTCACCGGCGCGCCTCGACAATGAGCGTTATCAAGGCATCCAGTGGACGGGAGTCAATGCCGTGATTCGCAAGGCTTATGTCGAGAAAGTACAGGTTTCCGAACGGTTGCGTTGATAGCGCCGCCGCACCCTCTTACAAAATGAAGGAAGTCGGATAGTTTCATCGGTAACTAGACGCGGCTACCTGGCAGGGATTCTTTATCGCCGACAACCACAGGCAACCAATGAATGCCTTTTCCAATAAGCCACATGCCATGTATCATACAGAGCATGTGGCTTATTTGAATTGGAGCGTTGCACCAATAGGAGAGCGCTGCATAAAACATTGCACACCTTTGCAGAATAAGAGGAGGAATCGACGCATGAAATCATTTGACCCATTTGAACAAGGTCTGGCCGCGGGCGAGGCGGCTGCTTCGGCGGCTGGTGGCGCCGCATCAACAGCGAAAAACGGCGGACGTATGTACGTGCGCACCCAGGGCTTTGGCTCAACCGATGCCGAGTTGCGGTTTTTGCAGCGGTGCGGTGTGCGTCACAAGGCCGCCACTTTCCCTTCCATCCCGGCATCGGTTGGAAACTCGACGAGTTGGTCCAGGAGCACGAGCGCCACGAAGCCTTTGGCATGACGCTCGACATGAGTTCGCTGCCCATCTACGAACAGTTGCCGAACATTATTCAATATGGCAAAAGCCCCGAGCGTGACCGCGACATCGACTTGGTCTGCGAAATGATCCGCACGGCGGCGCGCGCCGGCATCGATTCGTTACGCTACAACACCTGCGTCCTGCCCATCGACCGCACCGCGCCGGAAGCAGGGCCTGGCGGTAATTTTCACGGCGTTCCGCCTGGAGCAGATTCCGGCTGAACAACAGGCCGCGCTGACCGACGCCGGGCGTGTCACCGCGGAGATGCATTGGGAACGAATCGGATATCTGCTCGAACGCATGATTCCGGTTGCTGAGGAGTATAAGGTGCGCATGGGTAATTCGCAGGAAGACCCAGCGACGCCGCCTGGCTATCGGGGCGTGGACAAAGTGCTCAATGATTTTGAAGGGATGAAGCGTTTCATTGAAATTCAGCGCAGCCCCTACCACGGTTGGAACTTCTGCATCGGCTCCATTGCGGAGATGCTCGAAAATCCGGCGGAGGAGATCTACCCGTTCATCGACTACTTCGGCAGCCGCAACACGATTTTCCTCGTGCCTTACCGCAACATCATCGGCAAGCGTTACAGCTTCCGCGAGGCCCTGCCTGATGAAGGGGACATGGATATGTACTGCGTCTTAAAGGCGCTCAAAGAGACCGGCTATTGCTACGGCATCGATCCCGACCACGTCCCGCTCACCGCCGACGATCGAAGGGTATTATCAGTCGTATGCGTACAGTTTTGGTTATGTAAATGCGATGATTCAGGCGGTCTACGGTGGGGCAAGCGCCTAGTATCAGTCGCAGCAATTCCAAATTAGCGGATTATATGGGAATGGGGTCGATTTCGAGACCATCGATCATGAAAGATAAAAGGTGTTCCCAAGAGCGAAAGAGCATGTAACGAGTCAAAGCTCTCAAATCATCGAAAAAGGTGATGCGTGTGACGAGTTCATCCCGAATGAGTCGATAGTGTAGATTGGCGAGATAAAGAGCGGTGTGTGCCAAAAAGGCAAATAGATTGAGTGTAAAGAGGGTGGAAGATAGGTGATAGTCGCCGTGGCCAAAGTTGTGTTCCAGATGATAGCCATGATTTTTGAGGACATTGATGGCCTCATTTTCGATTTTCCAGCGTGTGCGCCCAAGTTGACAGGCATCGATGACGTTGGCATCAGTCAGCAGATGGTTGGTAATCCAGGCATTGTGGAAAAGTATGTCGCCACTGGCTTCATCAGTGATACGCAATTCGCACCAGTTGACGTGAAGTGCGTCTTCGCCTGAACGCAGCGGGAGTTGGCAAGTCCAGCGATAAGTCCAAAGCTCATGGCTACGGCCATTCCAGTGGCGGATTTGTTGGGTTGATAGGCCGCCATCGACTTTTTCTAACAAAGCGATTTCCTCGTAAAGCGTTTGATGAGAATCAGGCTTGCACACAAAGAGAAAAAATTGCTGCGCCTCTTCAACAATCTGCTGACAGAGCGGTTGATTCGAATAGAGATCATCGCCCAAATAGGTAATGGTGAAGGGCGCAAAGTGGGCTTCATGTTGCTTGAGCCACCGTTTCGAGGCGGCACGTTCGCAATCTTGCTTCTCATGTCCATCCTGAGGCACGATGAACTCAGGGGGTAACGCCAGCACCTGTGGACAATCCGGTTTCACAATGACCGGCATTAACGCATGGTGATAATAGTGGAGCGTCCCTTGGTTATCCTTGCGCGTCGAACAGCAATCACAATGAATCTCAGTCGAGGAGTGGTAGGTCAAGCCGTCCAGCGCAATCGCTTTGGTTTGGGCAAACCATCTGTACTCTGCCAGGTGACCGCCTTGTTCTAGTTCTTTGAGCAACCAGTAGAAATCAGCACTGAGTTCTTCTGGCTTTACATGGTCCAGTACGTTGCGGATTTGCTGATCACATGGAATCTTTTCGATATTGAATAGACTGCGCGCATTATTGCCACGCTTCTTCTGTGCCATATCTCGCTGATGAGATAAAAATGAGGGCGCTTGCATGAAGAATACCGCAAAGGCCGACAAGGCGATTTCTGACATCGTATAGCTCAGCCGATTACTCTTTTTGCGGATATCCGTCAGTCCCGTCCAGCTTTCTTTGCATCGATTCACGATACGACTCATCTTTAGGACTTTGGTCATCTATTCCTCCTTGGATTTGATGACCTATACATTACTCGATCTATCCTTTTTTGTCAGTAATTTCCTAATTTGGAATTGCTGTATCAGTCGTTCACGATTTTGCGGAAACGGTGTTCTCTAACGCCTATCTCTCGCTGTAGATGCCGCATTAGAGAATGCTGATTCCGCGGAAATTATGAACTTTCGTGAACTGCTGAGTTTGGCGGCTCGTTATCAATGCGACCTTTACATCGTCGCTATTAGCGTGTGCGATCGCGCTGCGCAAGGTACGCCGCGAATTCGTCAATGGTCCGCACGCCATGGTCGAGTACCGCTGTGTAACAATCATAGCCTGAGACGCCGTTACCATAGAGCGGCGTGCGCCGCCAAACATCCTTCATTGTCAGAATCGCCAGTCGCGTCTCATCGGTGAGACGCGGGAGGAACTCTTCGAGATGGCGCATATCCGGCTGACGCGTGCTCTCATGAATAAACCAGATGTCCATCTCCCAGGCACTTTTGGCGGCAGAGACGTAATCCACTTCCCAGAAGAGACCATCAGGATAGCGCGGATCTTGGTTCCAGTCGCCGGTGTCGTTACGAAAGTGCAACCCTCGCACACGGGAATGAGCGACCAGGCGAGCCCCTAGCGCAAAGATCTGCGCCAGATCAAGCTGTGGACAGAGGATTGTGAAATCAATCTCCCGCCAGACCATTAGCTCTAATGCAACGCTGCCAACCTGCACGACCGTCCCAACCGTTGTAAGAAGTTCGACGATCTCGAGGTCTTGCAGAACCGCCGCGGCTTCGAGTTGTAGTTGCCTTTGGCGCTCCCAGAGGACCTTTGGGGCTTCCGGTTTTGGTAGATCATTCATGCCTTTTCTCTTCCTCCAATCTCGATAGCCCACCGCTGTGGAGTTGTCCTCTGACGTTCAGGAATATTGACTGTTAAAATCGATCTTTCAATGTTGAAGATGGACAATCAATTGACCCCGAACAGCGTTAAGGTATTGATAGCCATCAAATCGATCGTCTGCGCGCTGTTAATGAGGATACAACCCGCCACTACCTATCATAAATGGCCAGTATACATAGTACCAGATCCCTTGTCAATCGACATGATAGACAAGGTCTAACCCTATCTGTCGGCCAAAAACACCGCGTCCCATCACACAGATCAACGACGAAATCGAGCAGTTGGCAGAATCCATTACTTTTCCAATCAGCCAGATGCTGTGTATGATACAGCAGCTGGCTGATTTAAATTTGTGTGTTGCACCAATCGGAGACCATCCATGCAAACCCTGCTCCACCTGTTAGATCAAGTCGAAAGCTCAGGTGCATTTGCCGTCAGCGGCACCTTACCGCCAATTCCGCCTGGGCTTACGGTGCAGGGCATCGGTCACATTGGTCTTCCGTTGACCACACAGCAGGCACAGGCGCTGATTGCACAGAGCGAACAAGCACCCTTTGGCCGCCGCGAGGAAGCGATTGTGGACACCGAGGTGCGCAAGAATTGGCAGATTGGGGCAGAAACGTTTGAACTGACCAATTCGCAATGGCAGGCAGCCATCCAATCCGCCGCTGACCAGATCGGCCACGAGTTGGGCCTCGTGGATTGCACGATCAGCGCCGAACCCTACAAGCTACTCATCTACGAAGCAGGCTCCTTTTTCACCGCGCATCGGGATACGGAAAAGATCCCCAACATGTTTGCCACCCTGGTCGTCAACCTACCCGCGGCACATCAAGGGGGCGAGTTGATCATCAGCCATGCCGGGCAGAGCAACCGCTACTCTTTTGCCGACAACAGCTTGTTTGAGTCGAGCTTCGTGGCCTTCTACGCCGACTGTTATCACGAGGTCAAACCGGTGACCGCGCAGGCATTATCACGAGTTACAACACTTCAACGAGCAAAAGCGCGACCAGCAAGCAGAACTGATCTATCTGATCCGCTTGACCGCCTGCCTCAACATGGCAGACGTCGCGCAACATGCCATTGCGCGTTTGGCCGAACGGACCGACAAACAATTCCTCATCACAACCTATGGCCGTGCGGTCGTTGAAGCACGCTTGGATCTTGAGCAACTGCCACATGAGCCAGCGATTACCGAGCGCTTTGGGGATGCAGTACGGCAGCGCCTCCAGGCTGAATTTCCCACGCCGCCCGCGCCACCCCAAGATTGGTCACGCGCCGGCCGATTGGCCTGTGACTGTGAGTTCTGTACAGAGGTCAACGCATTCTTGCCCAAACCCAATGTACCATCAATGACTATCTATGGAACCCTCAAGCGCAATCTGCTACATGTGGAAACGGAGCTTGCCAAGCAGCAGATTGAAGCGGAAATCGACATCCGCAAACGCGCACCCAAGTTTGATGGGACGATCAAGAAGAACCAGCGGCACTATGAGGAAGAGCGCCAGTTGTATAGCGCGGCGCAGGAGATTTTGGGGTTGCTTTAGGGTGGTGACACATTTTCATCAAGCAGATAACAGATCTTCATGCAGTTACCGCAACGGCTTGGTTTGCTTTCAATTGGCGCAGACGTTCAGCGACTGGCGACGGATTTTTTTTGCTTTCACGGTAGCGTTGTTCTTGTCGGCTTTCCAATCGAGTTAGGTACGCTTGGACTTCTGTGAAGTCATTGAGATAATAGGTGATGGTGGCGTAAATCTCTCCTGTATCTTCCCTAACCATTCAACAATAAAATAGTACTCCTCCTGATGAACGGTTGTCACATGATAATAATAATCTCCACTCGATGTTTCTAGAGTCACACCTGTCACAGCAGCTAATTCGGATGGTTCCGGTAGTGGCAACATCTGTGTATGCCATTCATACAAGATCTTGGATTGCCAAATGGATAACCTAAAAGGGCGAATGCTCTAGCCAGGGATAACGGACAGTGAATCATATTGAGCTTGCCATACATCGATGGCGGCAGTACTATCCACAGGAACAATTAGTTCATTGGGTTCTTGTTTGCAAGTGTACTCCTCCTGATGAACGGTCGTCACATGATAATAATAATCTCCACTCGATGTTTCTAAGTCACACCTGTCACAGCAGCTAATTCGGATGGTTCCGGTAGTGGCAACATCTGTATGCCATTCATACAAGTAGGTACGTCCAAATAGCGTGCGAGCTATTGCTCCACCGACAAAACCGATACAGACCAGTACAAAGATTACAAGTATAGCCAGCCCACATCTGAAAATTATCCAGAAGACATCTCTTCGAAAATCAATTTTGCACTATTCACTGTCATCGCTCCATCTAAGGGGGATCCATACATTAATCATCCTCATAGGCCTCTACGTTCATCACACAACCGCGAAACCTCTCATCACAGTCTCGAATGCGTCCAGTTATTGTGTAGCGTACACCTAACTGCAGATCGTTAGGACAGACCAAGCTACAGCTATTTCCTTTACAGATCGCGCCATTGGGAGAATTGAGTTTGATCGATAGTTCGTTGACTTGCTCGGCAACTCTTCTCAAAATTCGGTCCTGTTCAAGGGCAGGTTTCTCTACAAATAGATATATTTCTCCAATGCAACTGTTACAACATGGTCGATCTACAGGGCAATCTTCTGCTGTACATGTTACGTCGCCAACGCCGAGTCTGCCTTGAAGCGTCAACGTTCGGCCATTCAGAGTATTGCAAGCACCGAGGATAGTGCAAGATATAATGGCCAATAAGAAGGTTACATAAGCAACTCTTGACGACATCAGGTACTCCCCTCTCGTTTCAGCGACCACATGATTTGGCGATCTCAAGCTGCAAGCCTATCAAAGGCCAAGGTAAGAAAATTTCCGATTACGCCAAATGCTTTGGCGTGTCATATATCAAACCATATTTCATGCACATATCAAGAGGCAATTGTGTACCATTGATATTTACAACCAGTAACTTCTTTATAGGACAAGCAGGCGAACTATACTTCCACTGTTACAATCGCGACACGCAGTCTCTCACTGTAATCAAGTATCATACTCCACCACCGCTGACCACAGATCGTTAGAATAATTACTATAATGTAAGCCATTCAAAAATCTCACCAGTATACACAGCCGCGCATTCCCTGTCAATCAATTATGAAAGGTAAACTCTCCCCATTTGCCGCCCATCGCTGACCCGTCCCATCTCACAGATCAACGGCGAAAATTGAGCGGTTGGCAGATCGGTTGATCTCTTTTATACTCACTCAAATCGAATCACCGAGTTTACAGGAGAACCCACATGAACCACATACCTGATCCTACCACCACCCAAGACACCTAATGGCTATCCGCATTGGATCATGCCCTCACCTGCTCCGATATTAGGCCACCGCATAACCAGTATATTCTCGCAGGGAGGCTGGGTGCATCGCAAGCACAATTTTATCTTTCGGCACACCGGCATCAACTAATTCTTCTGCAATATCGACGTCGGTGGCGTTGTGCTGAATCCAAATCTTGCCGTCTTTGATGTCTAGATGCATCACACAATAGTGGACGCGCTCATTGCCTTCCCAACCCAAACTCATTACATGATAGTGACCATGTTCGTGATCAAAAACGGCTTCGTTTTCGATTTCACCATAGGCAGGTTTATAGCCGGCAAATCTTTCGATGAGTTCGACCACTGGTTTGCGCAGTTGCTCTACTCGATCCATAGAACAATCGCCTTCTCTTCGATATCAAATACAATCAGCCTGAGTTGTTGCGGCTCAATCACAGCGCGCATCAAGTGCGATTAAAAAACGTTGATATTACTGGGCAGCCCTCGTATTTACACACCAACTGGGACAGCCTCATTGCGCTGTCGAAGTCGCGCTAGTGCACGACGTGCTGACTCTAATGATTGGCGACTGCTCTCGCCATTGAGCAAACCTTGAATCGATAGATGTTCATCCAATTCCGGCCATTCAATCCCCATCCCGCCGGGCATCAATTCACAATTGATCCGATCCTGTTTCTCCGCCACTTGGAGCATTGTCGATACGGTAATCGGAAAGCGCACGACTGTGTCACCAATCAGCCGGATAATAATCTCGTCACCGTCGCAGATCACACTATGCGCAATGGCAACCTGTTCTTTAGCGAAACCATTCATCCCAAAGCTCCTGTAGGTCAGCTTTGCGCCGTTACGCGCTCGCCTCTTTCACAAAGCCTTTCGCTCAAATTTTACTATGATAAGTGAGTTTCGACCATTTTGAAACAAAAAATGGGAGCGCTTCAATTTTGGGTCATACGGGCGCGGATAACAGGAAAACACGGATTGGTGACTCGACAAGAAAATCCGCGGAAACCTACAATCCGCGCCCATATCGGCTGGGAATTATTCTTGCCCCAAAACTGAACTGCACCCTTCTATTTTCTGGTTCGTCACCGTTCCATCACACCATATAACGGCAAAAATCACACGGTTGGCAGATCGCCCGTTCTCCTTTATACTTACCTCAATCGAATCACCGAGTTACACAGGAGAACCCACATGACCCACACACCTGATCCCGCCACCACCCAAGCCACCCAATGGCTCGCCACATTGGACCATGCGCTAACCGAATCAAACATCCCCGCGGCCCTCCCCCTCTTCGCCGACGAATGCTACTGGCGCGACCTGCTCGCCTTTACGTGGAACATCGTTACGATGGAGAGCCGGGATGAGATCCGTGACATGTTGGCCGCCACACTGGCGACAACCCAACCCACCAACTGGATCCTGACCGAACCGGCCACCGAAAAGGATGGCATCATCGAAGGTTGGTTCTCCTTTGAAACTGCGGTCGGGCGAGGGAAGGGCATCTTCCGCCTCAAGGATGGGCGTTGCTGGACGCTGTTGACCACATTGCAAGAGTTGAAGGGCTTTGAGGAAAAGGCCGGCCCCACACGCATCAAGGGGGTAGAGCATGGCGCGGTCAGAAACCGCCAAACCTGGCTAGAACAACGCCAAGACGAAGCCGCGCGCCTCGGCTACACCGAACAACCCTACTGCGTGATCATCGGCGGTGGACAGGGCGGCATCGCGCTGGGTGCGCGCTTGAAACGGCTCAACGTGCCGACGCTGATCCTCGACCAGCACGAACGGCCCGGCGATGCGTGGCGCAAGCGCTATAAATCCCTCTATCTGCACGATCCGGTCTGGTTTGACCACTTTCCCTACCTCCCTTTCCCCGATCACTGGCCGGTCTTTGCGTCCAAGGACCAAATGGGCGACTGGCTGGAGATGTACACCAAGGTGATGGAGTTGAATTACTGGTCATCGACCTTTTGTCGTCATGCCGAGTATGATGAAGTCGCCCAGGAATGGACGGTGACAGTGGAGCGCGACGGCGAACCGGTGGTGCTCAAACCAAAGCAACTCGTGCTGGCGACCGGCGGTGCATTGAGCAGCCCGCGCACACCGGATATCCCCGGCGCGGAGACCTTTCGCGGTGTCCAATTCCATTCCAGCCGGTTCTACAGCGGCACAGAGTGGGCGGGCAAACAATGCATTGTGTTGGGCACTGGCACCTCGGCCCACGATATCTGCGCCGATCTGTGGGAGCATGGCGCAGAGGTCACGATGATCCAGCGCGGCTCGACGACGGTAGTCCGGTCGGAAACATTGATGGAGCTTGCCATTGGGCGACTCTATTCGGAAAAGGCGCTCGCTGCCGGGATCACAACCGAACGCGCTGATCTAATCGACGCGTCGATGCCATTTGCGTTAAAACACATCGGTGGGCAGACGTTAACCCGCCAGATCAAAGAACGCGATGCCGACTTCTATACACGGCTAGCCGCGGCAGGATTCCAGCTTGATTTCGGCCCGGACGAGTCGGGGCAGGGGATGAAAGCGGTGCGCAACGGCGGCGGCTTTTATATTGATGTGGGCGCGTCGGATCTGATTATCAGCGGAGACATCAAGTTGCGCAGCGGCGTCAGCATTGAGCGCATTCAAGAGCAGAGCGTCGTGCTGAGCGACGGCAGTGAGTTGCCCGCCGACCTCATTGTCTACGCCACCGGTTATCACGCGGCCAACTACGGGATTGCCAAGCTAATTTCTCAGGAGGTTGCCAACAAGGTTGGCAAGGTGTGGGGATTGGGCTCGGACACGCACGGCGACCCCGGCCCCTGGGAAGGGGAACTGCGCAACATGTGGAAGCCGTTGCAGCAGCCCGGTCTCTGGATCCACGGCGGCAATCTGGCCTGGTCGCGCTTTTATTCGCACTATGTGGCGTTACAACTCAAGGCGCGTAAGGAGGGGATCGCCACGCCGGTCTATCGATTGGCGCCGGTTTATCACACTGACTGAGATGTGATAAACTTTAGCCATGCCCATACCCATTTTAGCCACCAAGCTCTATACCCCCCGTCACGTCCAGACCTTGTGCTCCGCCCCGCCTATTTGAACGCTTGCAACAGGGCGTACAACGCAAGCTCACGCTGATCTCGGCGCCGGCCGGCTTTGGCAAAACCACATTGATGAGCGCATGGGTCGCGAATCGCAAGCAACCGACGGCCTGGCTATCGCTGGATGAAGGGGATCGCGACCCCACACGCTTTCTGACGTATCTCGTCACGGCTTTGCAAACGATTGCACCAACGATGGGAAAAGAGGTGTTGGCAGCGCTCCAATCACCCCAGCTACCTCGGGATTCCTCTGGCCGCGAATTCATGCTGACAAGCCTGCTCAATGAACTCACCGCCGTCCCAGATGATCTTGTCCTTGTTCTGGACGACTACCATGTTCTTGATGGGGGCGAGGCTTCCTCTGGAACAGACCTGATTGACGACACGCTTACCTTTCTACTCGACCATCTGCCGCCGCAGATGCACCTGGTCATCACCACCCGCATCGATCCGACCTGCCCTTGGCCCGCTATCGCGCCCGCGGTCAATTGACCGAAGTGCGCGCCGCCGACCTGCGCTTTACACCTGCCGAAGCGGCCCAGTTTCTCAACCAGAGCATGGGGCTGAGCCTTTCCGAAGAAGAGGTTGTTGCCTTGGAAGCCCGCACCGAGGGCTGGATTGCGGGATTGCAAATGGCGGCCCTGGCACTGCAAGAGATCGCACTACAGGGGCAAGAGGATACGGCCCAATTCATCAAGCCTTTACCGGCAGCCACCGTTTTGTGCTCGACTATCTGGTCGAAGAAGTGCTGCAACGTCAGCCCGACCACGTGCGTAACTTTCTGCTACAAACCGCTATTTTGAATAGATTGAGCAGTTCGTTGTGTGATGCTGTGACCGGGCAAAGCGACGGTCAAAGGATCCTGGAGATGCTGGAGCGTGGCAACTTATTCGTCATTCCGCTGGATGGCCAGCGTCAATGGTATCGCTATCACCACCTCTTTGCCGAAGTTTTGCAAGCCCATGCACGGGAGATCCACGCGGCACAATTGTCGGCTCTGCATCTACGCGCGAGCGCGTGGTTTGAAGCGAATGATTCACCGGCAGATGCCATCTCCCATGCACTTGCTGCCAAGGATTTCGCCGCGGCTGATCTCACAGAGCGAGCATGGCGTGCGATGGACAGAAGTTTTCAGGAAGCGACCTGGCTGCGCTTGGGTAAAAGCCGTGCCGGACGAACTCATCCGTACCAGGCCAGTGCTCAGCACCGGTTATGGTTGGGCGCTGCTCGACACCGGCGATCTCGATGCGGCTGAACCGCGTTTGCAGGATGCGGAACGGTGGTTGGCGCGGGCGGCGGAAATAACAAAAGCGAGCGACGAAGAATCAGACTTCCCAACACCCAAGGTGGATGGTGTCGCAATGGTTGTCGTCGACAAAAAGGAGTTCCAGTCTCTCCCCGCGACCATCGCATCAGCGCGCGCCTATCTGGCCCAAGCCCGTGGTGATCTGCCCAGTGCTGAAGTATACGCGCAGCGAGCACTCGATCTCTTGCCCGCCGATGACCATTTCTACCGCGGCATCCCCGCCGTAATCATGGGGCTTGCCTACTGGTCAAATGGTGCTCTGGCGGCCGCGTCACGCTCTTTTAGCGATGCCATTACCAATTTTCAGATGGCTGACAATCATATTTTCGCGGTCAACGGCACAGCCGTTTTGGCGGCGATCAAAATGGCGCAAGGCCGGCTCCATGAGGCGTACAAGAGCTATCAACAGGCACTGCAACGCGTGGCAGAGCAGCGGCAACCCATGCCATCGGCTGTCGCGAATTTGCACCGCGGGATAAGTGAGATCCAGCGCGAGTGGGGTGATCTGGAAGCCGCGATAGACGCGCTCAGCAAAAGCCAAGCATTGGGCCAACAAGCTGCACTGTCGGAAGCGCCATATCGCTACTCTGTCGCGCTGGCCCTTGTCAAAAAGAGCCAGGGAGATTTCGATGGCGCCCTCGATCTACTCGACGAAGCTGCGCAGCGCTATCAACGCGACCGCCTTCCCGATATACGCCCCATTGCAGCACTGAAGACACGGATATGGCTTCAGCAGGGCAGGTTGGCTGACGCCTTGGGTTGGGCGCGTCAGCAGAATCTTGCGTATGACGACGACCTTGGCTATCTGCGCGAGTTTGAACACATCACCCTGGCCCGGATTCTCATTGCCCAATATAACGACGAGCCCATTCCGGCGACGCTTCAGCGTGCACAGGAACTGTTGGCCCGTCTCTTGCAAGCGGCAGAAGATGGGGGACGGGGTGGGAGTGTGATCGATATTCTCGTGGTGCAGGCCCTTGCCCACCAAGCCGCGGGCAACAGCACGGCGGCGCGCACCACGCTGCAACAGGCCCTAGCCCTGGCCGCGCCGGAGGGCTACATCAGCATCTTTGTCGATGAAGGGCCCATCATGGCAGCGTTACTACACCAAGCGGCCCAAGAGGGTGGAAATCCTGCCTACATGCGTCAATTACAGGATGCGTGCGGCAAGGGCGCAGGACAACCGCCCGTTATGCAGGGATTCGTCGAGCCATTAAATGAACGCGAAGTGCAGATTCTGCGACTGGCGGCCGCCGGCTATAAAAACAAAGAGATCGCTTCAGAACTGGTCATTAGCCTCAATACAGTCCTCTACCACACCAAAAACCTCTACGGGAAACTAGGTGTCAATAAGCGCACGCTGGCCATCATCAAAGCCAGGGAGTTGGGTTACTTGTAGGTTTTTGTAACATTCTGTACTGGTCAAAATGATGGTAAAAAGTGCGCTTCAGCGTACTTCCGCTAGCAGACGGCGGTTTCAACCGCTGGCGGGCGCTCCACCATTATGTTGACTACTACAGTTTTTGGAACATCCCGCCGCTTTTCACACTATACTTTGCTCTGTATGAAAACCGTAGTTTGCCCCATCTGTTAGAGTTTCCGAAACCTACGGTTTTCATCACAACCGCAGTATAAAGGGCAGGGCTTGGCTTGTTGAGGTTCAATGCGCTGCGCAACGCAGCCGCCGCTACCCGCCACTACAATTTTCCCCGAACATGACTACAACTTTTTCGCACAACGACTACAGTTTCTTGTGGAGACATGCCGCGCCATTTGGGCTATCCTAAAGGCATGAATGACACACAAGCAGAAAGAGCAGCAGCACCCGCAATTAACGGTTATCACATCAAGGTTGGCGGTCACCTAGACGCTCGCTGGCATGAGTGGCTTGATGGCTTAACCATGACACTCATGGAAGATGGGAATACACTATTCAGCGGCCCTATCGAGGATCAGGCAGCACTGCATGGCATCTTGAACAAAATCCGCAATTTGGGACTAACGCTTATTTCTGTGAATCCGCATTCTATGTAACTTATCAACGATTCAACGCGTAGGATCTACGCAGCCCTCTGGTTTCGCTACGCTAACATTCCAGCTACGCAACCGGCGGACTGCATGAGTCCACAAGGAGCATAACATGAACACGTTACAGAAGATCGGTGGCTTGGCCGCACTCTACGAAGCAGTGGCATATATAGTAGGAATCGTCTTTTTTATCGGTGTTGTAGACTACAATGGCGTTACCGATCCCTTGCAGGCGGTGGCATTATTGGATGCAAATCAAGCCATGATGGCCCTGATTAACCTCATCATTTATGTCTTGTTTGGCATTGTGTTGGTGGTTCTCTCCCTGGCCCTTCACAATCGGCTAAAAGCGGGCGCACCGGCCATAATGCAGACCGCCACAGCCTTTGGGCTCATCTGGGCGGGCGTGGTGATTGCCAGTGGCATGATCTTTAACATTGGCATGGGTGTCGTGACAGATCTCTATCACACAGACCCCGCCCAAGCAGCCACGGTTTGGCTGGCGCTTGACGCTGTTTTTAATGGCATTGGCGGCGGCGTCGAGGTCTTGGGCGGCCTATGGGTGTTGTTGGTTAGCTGGGCCGCCTTGCGCACAGCCGGGCTGCCAAAGCTGCTCAACTTACTTGGTCTGTTCGTTGGGGTGGCGGGCATCATCACGCTTGTTCCTGCGCTTGGCGAGATGGGGGGCATGGTCTTTGGGCTGGGTCAGATCGTCTGGTTTGCATGGCTGGGGGTTGCCCTATTGCGGCTCAGCCCAAAGGCCGCTGCGCACAAAACAACCTTTGTGGCGCAAGGCGCATAGGTATACCGTTCACGCTCGATCAAAGATGGTGAATCAATCCGTCTACAACAATTGCTGTAGGTGGATTGATTCACCAGAGAGGAAGAGTATTATTCATCATGAAAAATCTAAACTGGGGCTGGATCAGCGGTACGGCCCTCGGGATTGGCTCGTCGGTTGGCGTTGCCACCGCGAGTTGGTCGGTTGGCATCATTGTGACTACCGTCATCACCATCGTTATGCTATGGCGACGACGTGAACAGTTAGGTGGGGAGCAATCATGAAGCTCATCAGACGCCTTCTGCAAGTGATTGCCCTGCTGATCGCGCTGCTGCTCTTGGTGAGCGCAGGCCTATTCATTACTACGGCCGGCGACCACAGCGTCCCCAATACCGTTGCGACCGATCCAACACTCCCCCATGTTGTCATCGACGATGTCACTTTCCACGCCGAAACCTTTGGCGATGCCGACAATCCAGTAGTGGTGGTCGTTCATGGCGGGCCAGGTGGTGACTATGGCTATCTACTCAATCTACATAAGCTTGCCGACGACTACTTCGTAGTCTTCTATGACCAGCGCGGCGCGGGCTTATCGCCACGGGTGGGTGCATCCGAGCTATCACTGGCATCGTCTATCGCGGACTTGCATCGCATCGTCACCCATTACGGCAAGGGGCAACCGGTCCACCTGGTCGGCCACTCGTGGGGGGCAATGCTGGTAGGTGGCTACATTGGACAATATCCGGCGTTCACCGCCAAAGCCGTATTGGCAGAGCCGGGCGCGTTGGATAATCGCGCACTGGCGCGGTTTAATGAGCGACAAGCTGCCGCGCAAGGGCTTGACTATTATCAGCTCCTGATCCCGACCATCTTTGAGAGCTTCCACATGACGCCGCCAGACGCCGAAGCCCGTACTGACTATATTTTTGGGCGGATGTCAACGGCATTTGTAGGATCGGCGGCGTCAAGCTATCGTTGTGCCGATGAAGGGGTGGTAGAAGTAATACCCGATGTGTCGATTCCGCCGCGTCGCTTTGGCGCCACCGCGTTCACGACGATCTTTGGCCCATCGACTGATATATCGCCCATTGCAGCAAATGCAGCCAACTACACCGACGAAGTGCTCTTCATGGCGTCAGAATGCAACAGATTCATTGGTGCGCAGTTCCAGCGTGCGCAGATGGCCATCTTTCCCCGGGCGCGGCTGGCGGTCATCCCCCATGCAGGCCACAACATGATTAGTGAGAATCCCACCGACAGCTTGACGGTGATACGCGACTATCTTGCGTCATCAAAGTTGGTCATAAACATTGATTAGGAGATTACTGATGAAACCGGCTGAGACCAGAGTTGCCATACGCCAACTCATCCTCTTTACGCTGCTGGTCAACGGACTGGCTTGGCTGGGACCGCTGCTGGGCGGCGACCCCACGGCGCCTGGGCCTGGTGTGCTCGTGTGGGGCACGGCTCCGTTTGTGGCGGCGCTGGTGATGAAACTTGTCGTGCGTGACAAGACAGCATTGGGGTTCAAACCGGCGTTGCGCGGCAATGGTCGCTGGTATGCGCTGAGCGCCCTGATCTATCCGCTCGCGATTGCGATTGCGCTTGGGATAGGGTTGCTTATGGGCGCCACGACTATCCACAACGTGACCATCCCCGCGTTGTTGACGGCCATGATCCCCTTGGCGGTGACCTATTTTATCTTTGCCTTCTTTGAAGAGGGGGGTTGGCGTGGCTATCTGACGCCCAAGGTGGCCGGCATCAACAATGGCCTGTTTGGCTATGTGATGATCGGTGTGATCTGGGCCTCGTGGCACTTCCCCTATCTGCGCGAACTGTGGGCGCATACAGCGGAAGGGTTGGTCACACTGCTGCCCCGCTTTATACTGGGAACGATTATCTCTGCTATTGTCTACGGGGAGATCAGAAAGCGCAGTGGCGCCGTTTGGCCCGCCGTTCTGATGCACTGGCTGGGCAATACCATTGCGAACACATTGCTCGTTGGTTCCACGGACGGCGCTGGTTTTGTGGCATTTACACCAGGCGACGTGGCTCGGATCCTTCGGTGTGGAAGGGGTGTTGATGATGGCGATCTTTGCGCTGATTGGCGGTCTGCTCTATCGCACAAGGCAGGGCTAGTTCAGCGGAATTGCCAAGTCATGTGCTCTGGAACTTGCCGCCAAGGTGGGCAAAGTGTGGGGCTTGGCTCGGATATCCCATGGCGACCCCGGCCCGTGGGAAGGCGAACTGCGCAACATGTGGAAGCCGTTGCGGCAGCCCGGTCTCTGGATCCACGGCGGCAATCTGGCCTGGTCGCGCTTCTACTCGCACTATGTGGCGTTACAACTTAAAGCGCAAGGAGGGGTTGTCAACGCCGGTCTATCGACTGGCGCCGGTTTATCATTCAGATTGAACAGCTATAAGATCCGTGCTAAGAAACCGGGTTTCTGCCAGAAACCTGGTTTCTCTGTCTCCGTCAAGGCATATATGCCTACAGATCCAACGTAATCCGCAACGCACGATCAACCTGTTGCATGATTTCAGCGGATAAAGTGCCACGCCGCCGTAGCAGACGTGATTTTGAGATGGCGCGCACTTGTCCACCCAGCAACACTGACTCAAATGTCAACCCAGCTTCACCATTGGCGATCATGACATTGTTTGGATAATTGCGCTGAATGTTGGCAGATTTTGTTAAAGGCGCAACGACAATGACTGAGCTATTTCTGTTGATCGCGTCGCGACTAACGATGACAACCGGTCGTATACCAGCTTGCTCGGAGCCCTCAGTCGGATTCAAACGGGCATCAAACACATCACCGCGCTTCATTCGATTTCAATCCCAGCCAGTGCATCCCAGTCGCTTTCCGCAAACTCGTCTGCGATTTGCTGATTGATTGCAGCATAGGCTTTATCGTCTGCCATGGCTTCAAACTGTCGGTCGATTTCTTCTCGTTCTAATTCCAGCAAATATTTTTCGATTGCGGCTACGATCAGCGCGTTGCGACTGGGAATCGCGCCACCATCGATAAAATGCTGCGAGCGCTTGACAAGATCAACGGGGATTGACAACGTTGTGCGCACAGTTTCAAATTCGGCAAACATAGGATCCTCCACAAACATGCACGTCATTTTTGACATCAATTCTGCCATCATTATACATGGAGTTTCTTGTGCTGTAAAGCGTTTACTTGATCCTGATTTTCACAGTTGCGTTCGTGCCGATAATATTGGTAAGGTCCACGTTGTCGGCCAGCTTGATCTTGACCGGGATCAACTGGGTGACCTTGGTATAGGTGCCGGAGGTGGTAAAGCTGGTGACTGCACCGCTAAGTCTTGTCGAGGTTACCATCGCGACCTCTGCAACATACCCATCAAAACTCCGGCCATAGGCATCCAAATAGACCGAGACAGGCTGCCCGACCTTGATTTTGAGGATATTCGTCTCTTCCACATTGGCCGTGATATACATGTCCGATGTGTTAGCGACAACCAGAATGACATCGCCAACATTGACATAGTTGCCATCTTGGGTTGTGATGTTGGCGACCGTGCCATCAATGGGTGAGCGGATGAGCGGTCCCTTTTGCACCTGCGCGAGCACCTGTCCCGCGGCCACCGCCTCGCCTTGAGCGACGTATAGTTTGAGCAGTTGACCCGTTGAGTTTGCGGTAAGCTGGTGAATCACGGTGTCCACCTTGGCATTATTGGTCTGATAATAGAACGCGCCCTGGTAAATAAAGTATCCGGCCAGCCCGGCGCCGACGAGGACGATCACAATCAGAGCGGTGATGACCATCGTTCGACTGATCTTCCGGTTTGCCGTTTTGGGCGTAAAATCCTTTTCGTATTCGCCTGTCTCGTGATTATCGGTCGCTTGCTGATCTGTCTTTTGATTCGTTGTGATACTGGATGCCATTTCGGCTTACCTTTCATTACTTTATCAGTACACCGCAACGGTGTTGGCGAGGCAGGCATCGGTCTTGAATGGTGAATCCAGCCTCATCCCTTGCCGTTGCGATCTACTGTTTATTCAAATTGGCTATTATACATGCCGGCGTAAATGCCACCTGCCGCAAGCAGGTCCCCATGTCTTCCCTGTTCGACAATGTCCCCTTGATTCATGACGAGAATGAGATCGGCATTTCTGATCGTCGACAGCCGGTGCGCGATGATAAAACTTGTCCGATCCTGCATCAGCGCATCCATGGCTTTTTGGATCAGGATTTCGGTGCGGGTGTCAATCGAACTGGTGGCCTCGTCGAGAATCAAGATTCTTCGGGTCGGCCAGGATGGCGCGGCAATGGTCAATAATTTCTTTTGCCTCTGCGAGATGTTGTCCGACTCTTCGTTCATGAGATGGTGTCGTAGCCGTGGGGCAGCGTGGAGATAAATTCATCGCAATGGGCGACCTTGGCGGCGGCGATCACCTGCTCCCGCATGTCGCGGTAAAGGTGCCGTAGCGGATATTGTCAAGAATGGGCGCGTTATGAGCCATGTATCCTGCAAGACCATGCCGAAGATCGAGCGCAACTCGTTTCTGGAATAGTCGTGGATGCTGTGGCCATCGATCTTGATGTCGCCGCAGTTGATATCATAAAAACGCATCAAAAGTTTCACAATCGTCGTCTTCCCCAGCGCCGGTGGGGCCGACAATGGCCGCCTTTTCTCCTGGCTGGATGGCGGCGGAAAAGTCATGGATGATCAGCTTATCGGCATCATACCCAAAAGCGACATGCTCAAAAGCAACGCGACCCATAACCTGGCCGGCAGAGGCCAGACCAGGGTCGGGGCTCTTCGGCTTCATCAAGAAATTCGAACACCGCTCCGCCACGGCGATGGTCTGCTGTAGCGTATTGGAGATCGATGCAAGCTGCGTAATCGGTTGCGTGAAGTTGCGCATATATTGATGAACGATTGGATATCGCCGATTTCAATCGTCTTTTTCACCGCCAGGTAGCCACCCAGGATACAGACGATGACGTAGCCGATGTTGCCCACAAACTGCATCATCGGCTGCATAATGCTCGTGAAAAATTGCGACTTCAGGCGCTGTCGGTGAAGCGCCGTTGATCTCATCGAAGTGGGCAATCGAATCCGCTTGTTGATTGAAGGCTTGCACAATCGTGTGGCCCCCATACATCTCCTCGACATGGCCGTTCATCGTACCAAGCAACGCCTGCTGTGACCGGAAGAATTTCTGCGAGGTCTTGAGGACCGCGCCGACCAGCCCAAATGACATCGCGATCGACGAAGCGCGGTCACGGTCTATGGGCAGGCTAATGCTCAGCATCATCAACAAGACGCCAACGACGGTGGCGACGGCGGTGATCAGCTGAGAGGCTTTGATTCAGCGTCTGGCTGATCGGTCAACATCATTCGTAATACGGGAAAGGACGTCGCCGTGGGTGGTGCCATCGTAATACTTGAGCGGCAGGCGGCTCAATTTCGAGATCGATCTCCTTGCGTAGATCGTAGGTCACCTCCATCGAAACAGTCGCCATAATAAAGCTCTGCGCATACGAAAAGGCCATAGAGATGACATAGAGCACAATCAGCAGCGCCACCAGCCGGCCGATATAGGCAAATCCATCATCAGCCCCGTTTGCAGGTAACCGCTGATCAGCCCTTCGGCGAGTTTGGTCGTCACATTGCCCAGCAACTTCGGGCCGATAATCGAGAAGAGGGACGACAGCGCGCAAAAATCATCACCACGATGATTTTTGCGCGATAAGCTCCAGATAGAGGATGAGGGCATTCAGCGTTTTGCGCGAATCCCTTGCCTTGGCATCCGAAAAATTAGTAGGCCTGAACAAGTTCTTCCTCCGCAAGCTGCGACTGGGCAATTCGCGGTAGACATCACAACTGTGCAGCAACTCGCGGTGGGCGCCGACCGACAATTTCGCCATTTTCGAGCACGATAATCTGGTCGGCATTGAGGATGGTGCCCACCCGCTGCGCCACAATCAACAAGGTGCTCCCGCCGCCTGGTGCAGCGCCTCGCGCAAGGTGGCGTCGGTCTTCATGTCGAGCGCCGAGAAGCTATCGTCGAAGATGTAGATGAAGCGTTTTTTACCAAAGCCTACGCAATCGAAAGGCGCTGCCGCTGTCCGCCCGATAGGTTGGATCCGCCCTGGGCAATGCGGGCGTCATAGCCATCGGTCATCTTGGAAATGAATTCATCCGCTTGCGCGACGCAGGCCGCATGTTGCAGGTGGTCGAGGGTGGCGCCGCCATCGGCATAGCGCAGGTTACTGGTGACCGTGCCGGAGAAGAGCATGATCTTTTGTGGCACATACCGATTTAAGCGCGCGATCGCTGCGTCGCATGTCGCGGATATCGATGCCATCGATCAGAATGCGCCCTCAGTGACATCGTAAAGCGCAGCAGCAGGTTGATCAGGGTCGATTTGCCGCTGCCCGTCACGCCGATAAACGCGGTCGTTTGCCCATGTTCTGCCCGAAAACTGATATTTTTTAATACCGGCTGGTCGCTTTCAGGATAGCAGAAGCTGACATTTTCATATTCAATATCCGGCACAAAATCCGCGGTTGGCCGCCGCCATGCTTCTTGTCTTTGATCACCGTATCGGTTTCAATCACCTCTTTGACCCGGTTGGCGCTGACCGCCGCCCGCGGAATCATAATAAACATCATGGAAAGCATCAGAAAGGCCATGATAATCTGCATGGCATACTGCATAAAGGCCATCATTTTGCCGATATCAATCTGCATATCGGCAATTTGCCGCGCCCAATCCACACGATGAGCACGGTGGTGATGTTCATGATAAACATCATGGTCAGCATCATGATCGTCGTAAACGATTGACAAAAAGATTGTTTTCCGTGAGCGCGGTTGGCATCGTCAAAGCGGGCCTCTTCAAACTTCTGGGAATTAAAGGCGCGGATGACGAGCAAACCCTCCAAATTTTCCCGACTGATGAGGTTTAAGCGATCCACCAGCGTTTGCATTTTGCGCATCTTCGGCATCACCATCACCACCAGGAAGACGATGACGGAGATCAGCGCCAGCACCGCCCCGATGATCCAGATAAGGTGGGGCTTTCGGCAACCACCTTGAAAATCCCGCCGGCGCCCATGATGACCGTAAAGAGAATGCGCACCAGCAGGATAATGAGCAACTGGATCTGTATTGATGTCGTTGGTGGTGCGGGTGATCAGCGAGGCGGTCGAAAATTTGTCGAGTTCAGGTTGGAAAAGGTCTGCACTCGCTTGAAGAGATCGCCACGCATATCGCCGCTGTAAATGCCGCAATCCGCGATGCCAAGTACCCGACAACGATGGAAGACGTTGCCGAGCAAGGTGATCCCAATCATCTTGAGACCGACTTGCAGGATGAAAGCGGCGTTGCCGTTGAGCACGCCCGTGTTCACAATGTCCGCCATAAATCCGGCAGCGCCAGGTCGCAGAATGCCTGCACCACCAACAGCGCCAATGCGACCAACAACATGCCGGAATATTCCACATGTATTCAAAGACTAAGGACATTTTATTTCTTCTTGTGTTTCGTGTAATTTACCTGCGCCGTGCTTTGCAATTTGCGCATCAGCCCACTCATCGTCGTCAATTCTTCTGCGGAGAATTCTGCCAAAATACTTTGGCAAAAAGCATCCAACTCTTCGCCCGATTTGCGTAGCACCGCGCGGCCACGATCGGTTATGCGGACCCCAGTGCTGCGACGGTCGTTCTCATTCTCAAAACGCTCAATATGACCCTTGCTGGCGGCCAGACGGATGAATTTAGAGACCGCCTGTGGCGTTACCTCGACGCGTTTGACGATCTCCGCCACCCAAACATCACCGCTCTCGGCTTCCTCCGCCAGTTCCGCGATTAGTTCCAGCATGAGATATTCCGCGAATGAGATATCCTCCGAAATAAGCCAGAGTTTCATTGTTTTGAGCGTATGGAATAGTTGTAGAAAATGGGCGTGATGAAAATGCATAGGTGGATGATAATTAGTAAACCTGGTTGATGATTTCGCCAATATAGCATGGTTTCCATTTTTGAAGCAACTTCATGACAGAGCGAGAAATATTTTTGAGTGTCGGGCGCGCCTTACAGAAGTAGTTGACAAGTGGTTGAGCGCGCGGCCTATACTCTCTCTCGCAATCTGTTATCTATATTTTGCAAACGATATCAAAAAGTGATACTATCCATGATGAATAGTAGACAGAAACGTACCTTAGAACTGATTTTTACGAATCCGGTTTTACGGACGATTGAGTGGCGGCGAATCGAATCGTTGTTAATTGCGCTTGGCTGTGAATTAATTGAGGGAACTGGCTCACGTGTTGCGTTTAAAAAAGGGGAGCTGCGCGCTGACTTTCATCGACCTCACCCCGGCAATGAGGCTAAGCCCTATCAGGTGCGTACTGTTCGTGAATGCGTAAGCTGGAGATAGAACCATGAAGCCAATGGCATATAAAGGGTATGTTGCGCGCATTGGGTATAGCGGCGAAGATGAACTATTTGTTGGACGCATCGTTGGCATCTGCGACATCGTTACATTTCATGGTGAAAGTGTGAATGAAATACGCGATGCATTCCTCGGCTGTGGATTTTTATCTTGAAACATGTGCGCAGCGACGAGGAACCAAACAAACCGTACTCTGGAAAACTCATTGTGCGTATGCCTGTTGAAACGCATGAAGCAGTTGCGACAAAGGCCGCGTTAAACCAGGAAAAGCATTAATCAGTGGATTGTCGAAACATTGGATGCTGCAACAGCATAGTTGGCACACAGGTATGCCAAACTTTTAAGGGTAGCACTTGCCTGGCACCCGTTGCCACGCAAGTGCTACTGGGTGCAACTATACAGGCATCGTCCGGCCAGTCCGGCGCCGACCGTAATCCGCCCATTCCTTGTTGGGCGCCCATCATCCTCACCCCAACACGTCGAGCGAATAGTCAAGCCGTTGCTCCATGCTCAGGCTGGGGTCAGCCCAACTGGAATAGAAGGCGATGCCCTGCTTGTCAGCGGCAATATGGTTGCGCGTCGTTCATGTCCTCGGGTAAGGCGGATCATGGGCGTCGTCGTGACCAAGGACATGCCCATATCACCGGGGCCCCATTCGGCAGCCACGCTGGTACGGCGGCAATCGCCTCCACATTCGGCAGGCAATGGCGATCCTCAATTTTGAGCCCCAGCAGCAACTCACCTTTTGGATTCAACGGCCACGGGTCGGCAAGCCGGGCATAATCCGCGGTGGAGACGCCCCAGATATCATTGGCCGGCCGCTGCCCGCGGCGCCGCGCAGCCCTTCGCCAATGACCTCGCGCCCCAAGGTTTGGAACGGATAGCGCGTGATCTGCACAAACGCCTTCACCGATTCAGCCGTGCGCTATTGGGTGTGCAGAATGCCGTGGACGCCGGCGGTCAAGACGTGCCGCGCCTGCCAGGCATTGTAACGCACCTCCTCCGGGGTGATGGCGTTGGAGGGTAGCTGCAGACGACCGTCGGGGTCAGGTGGCCGCTGGGAGTCGGGCCGCCATCCTTCAGGCCGCGCATGTAGTTGGTCAGCCCAACGGTGTCAAACGGATGGTGCTCAAAATCGAGCAGCAGCATATCCGCCCACGTCTGCGCATCGGCCAAGCCCGCTTCATAGGTCAGGCTGGAGGATGCGTGGCGTAGATCGGCTGCCCCGTTTCCAGCAGTTCAATGCATTTGTTGATTCTTGGCATCTTCGGGTTCCTTTCTTTATATTCTTGATGATTTAGAGTAGGTTCAGTGGACAGTAGGACAGTGGGTCAGTGAGACAGTGGGTCAGTATTCTTCATCGGCATTTGGTGGTGGGGAGATGATGTATTCTACCGGTGCTTCGCGTAATGTTAGGGAGGTGTTATCACAGAACAGGTCGGATTTTTCGAGCATGCCACCGATTAAGCGACCAATTTCTTGGCATCTTTCGCGTAGATCGGTAGCAGTAGTTCTGCCCCAATATTCACAATCATAAGCTACGCCGATCCAGTGTTGAGTTTCCAGTTGTTCGCCGTCGGCATCGGTTAACTTGCTAATGAAATGTCTCTCGTAGCGCCGCTTTGCCCATGCCTCGGCAATTTGCGCGCCAATAGAACGCGAAGAACGCCGAATCTGGTCAGTAAGAGAGAAGATCTCCTCTTTTGGAAAACTCTTTGTCAACTGAAAAATTTCTAAAGCCAACTGCCGCGATTTCTGATAAACCAATAACTCTCGAAAACTCCCGACCCGCTTCAACCCACTTGCTATATATCCCCCTTTCAG
This sequence comes from Caldilineaceae bacterium, assembly GCA_041391125.1. Taxonomy (GTDB): domain Bacteria; phylum Chloroflexota; class Anaerolineae; order Caldilineales; family Caldilineaceae; genus JACKBC01. Next base: position 86,316 of record JAWKON010000006.1, on the reverse strand, counting down.
TAAGACAGTAGCGCAGTGGGACAGTAGAGCAGTGTGCGCTTTTACTGTCCTACTGTCTTACTGTCCCACTGTCTTACTGTCCCACTGTCTTACTGTCCCACTGTCTTACTGTCCCACTGCCTACTACCGCACGCCCCCCACAACCTTGCTGCGCGGCTCCGCGTCTTTGGGGCGTAACCCATTATCACAGCCGCCTTCGCCGCTGGGGCGCAGATAAGGCTCGGCCAGATCTTCCAGCCCCTTCCAAGCGTATGGATCTTCGCCGGCAATCATCACAATATCGCGATAATCGGCGACTGCCATCTGTTGCCCTTCTTTGGGCTTGCGCCAGGGCAGCAACGATTGGGCGCTCATATAGTGGTTGACCAGCACGCGCCGGTAGCCGCTTTGGGCGTAATTGGGCAGCGAGCGGTGGAGCAGATAGCCGTTGAAGAAGACAATGGCGCCCGCTTTTACTTCCACCGGAATGGCGTCTTCATCTTGATAGGGGAAGCCGAAACTTTCGGTGCCACAATCAAAGCGCGGGTCATTTTGCTGGCCAAAAGGCCAGATGACGCCCGGTTTGTGCGAGCCGGGGATCACCCACAGACAGCCATTTTCCACCGTGGCATCGTCGAGGGCGATCCAGCCGCCGGTCAGGCTGCGGTCGCGGGTGGGGATGGCCCATTCATCCTGGTGCCACGCTTGGCCCGGTTTGCCCGATGCCTTGATAAAGAGCATGGACTGCATACATTTTACATTGGGGCCAATGACTTTGGTCAACACATCGACAATCGTTTGATGGGCCAGATGGCGCTCCATAATGGGGGAGATTTTGTGGGGGAAGTGGATGCAGAGATAGTTGCGTAGGGCCTCGTCTTCGCTGGCGCCGGTAGGCGGCGGTTCATAGTTGCGGATGTCGGTGCCCCGCTCGCCGCGACAGATCAGCGTTGTTTCAGAACGCAGTTCGGCGAGTTCGCTTGGGCTTAACGCGTTTTCCACGATGAGATAGCCATTTTCCGCGTAAAAGGCGGCATGCTCAGCCGTGATTTCAGGATAGGAGTGAGTCATAATGGGTTCCTCTTCAGCTTCGATGGATCCAGCCAGGTTTATCAAAATGTACGGGCTGAATTGTAATAGAACACGATGTTATCATACACGAGTTGCGCCTAAAGTCAAAGAGGTGCATGCCGATACAATTCAACAAAACTGTAGTGCGGTTATCATTGGTGAATGTGGTATACTTTGGGGGCGCTTCGACAATGTCAGATTAAAAGGGCGCGTAGGGTATGAACTAGAGCCGCGGAACCAGGTCTATACCGAGCGGGGGCGCCGTTCGCTGCTCTAGTTCGTGTCCGTCTCGATGCAACGGCGGGCGCGAGTGGGGGCGAATGGCGTTGCCGCGTCGCGGGAATGGTCCCTACGCCCCCACTCAAGACCCTACGCCATGCCAATGTGACATTGTCAGGGTAATTTATACAGCTATTTGCCGAGGAAACCACATACCAAAATTTGCCAGAGGAACCTTATGTCCAACACACTTGCATTTCAACTATATACGCTCAAAGAGTACGAAGGCGGTTGGGACGCCGCTTTCGAAGCCGTGAAAAGTCTCGGGATCAACACCATCGAAATCTGGAGTGGTGCAGTTCCCAACGATCCGGGCCGCACGGCCTCCCTGGATGATATGCGCGCTGCTCTTACGCGCGCCGGCATGAACCTGCGCTGTGGCCACGTTTCCATGGCCGAGTTCGACAGCCGCTACGAAGCATGGCGCGACATCCTGCGCGATTTCGGTTCCCGCCACTGGGTGATTCCATTTGCCAGAGCCGAGACGCTCGACGAATGGCTGGGGTTGCTGCCCAAGTTCCGCGAAATGGCCGCCCGCTTAGCGCAAGACGATCTGTCGCTCGGCTATCACAACCACCACATGGAGTTGGTGAAGCTGGGCGACAAATATGTGTTCGAACATCTGCTCGACAACATGCCGGAACTCAAGGCCCAATTCCACATCGGCCAATTCCTGCCAGAGCGCGGCATCGAACTGCCGAACTGGATCAAGAAATATGAGGGGCGCGTCTGTTCGCTTCACCTCAACGATTCGGACGGCAACGGTCCGACTCGCCTGGGACAAGGGACGTGTCGCGCCGAGGAGTCGATCCGCACCGCGCTGGACACCGGCGTCGATACGTTTATCATCGAGATCATGCTGACCAAAGCCACGTTTGATGGCGTGCAGCGGGATGTTGAGTTTGCCCGCAAGCTGATTGGGTAAAGATCGCCTTTGAAAGCCCGTTCTGGGGCTTAGCGCTTTCCAGAATAAAAGAGGGAAACGAGCGGAGGCTATGCTTGTCGAAGCCAAAGCGGCTCCGGCTTCGACAGGCTCCGGCTTCGACAGGCTCAGCCTCCATTTACCCGCCATGTTTTTGAGCTATAACTTGGCGCGGGCGCCGTCAATCAATAATCGTAAATATGCTCCAACCGGGCCGGACTGTTCTTGAGCGCATTGAGCAGCCGGTGTAGTTCGGACACCGGCGTCTCGACGGCTATACGGCTGTTTCGCGATGCAATGAGCACCGGCATGACAAAAAGCGGCTCACCCGCGGGCAGATCATAGCGCCAATCGTCCGGCGCGATCAGCGTGACCAAAATCTGGTCGTTGCCGGCAATTTCGATGAACTGCACGCCTTGGGCGGCCAGCCGCGGCGCCAATTGGGTAAAGGCTTCATAGCGCGGCATCGAGATTAGCACGCGGTTCTCATCCAGCTTGCGCACCAGCTTGACCGCTGGCTGAGCCCGTAAAAGTTGCTCATTGACGCCGCTTACCACGGCCTGAATTTCCAGCTCTTCGGCGCCATAGGCCGCCGCCGTGCCTTGGCGAATCAGCCGCCCATAGAGCGCCTTGCCGCCATACTCGACGCTGAGCGCCAGCTTGCGCTCCCATTTGCGAATGGCGTTTGGTCCCCACAGCGGCGTCTGGCGCCACAGACCGCGCAACTTCTGATCAAAGGGGAATTCGTACCACGGAATCGTGTGAATAAAGTCGCCATACTCCTTGGCCACCTGGCGAGCATAGGCGTCTTCCGACGTCAGCTCAGGGCTGCTGACCCACTCGGTGGCGCGGCCAATCGTTTTTTCATACAATCCTTTGAACAGATCCTCATAGGTAAAGCTGACTCCAATGACCACCAGCGTCAAATGGTAGCCCCCGTTAAACGCATATCGCTCCCGCGTCACTGCACACACGTCATAATAGCTGCGCCAATACTGGCCAATTGCCGCCCAGTAGGGGAAGCGGCTGGGCGGGTTATCAGCCACAAACGCCGCATATTCATCGGCGCTATAAACAATGTACCACTCGGGGAAAGTCAAATAAGTCTGATCTTCCGGGCGCGCCTCACCTGCATCCACTGTAGACACATTCTGCCCGGCATCGTTGACCGGCGCCTCGCCAAATGGTCGGCACGCCACAGCCACCCCCACCAGCGGAATCAGCGCAATGATCAACAGCACGCCAATCAGAATGCCAAATACCGTCCCAATTCGTTTAAGCCTTCGCCCAACGCGCATAAACCTCCGTCTCAAACCCACCGCACAACCAAATGCAGACCATGCAACCCATTCACTTCCTCAGCCGGTACACGCAACACGCCATACGCAACAATTGATGACGGTTTTCATATAGCGTGTTGCGTATTGCGTGTACCGATTCAGTATCTAGCCTGGGAACAAGCTTCAATACCGGTACACACAATACTCAATACTCAATAGTTCATCCCCGCGCATACTTCCGACTCAGCCCAAACCCAATAAACACCGCAATCCCCCCAATCAAAATATGCGGAATATTGGTGGCCACGCGCGTAGCCAAACTGAGCGGCGTCACGCCATACAAAAAAATGCCGCCGTCCAAATAGCCCTGGCCGGTAGCCAGACCGAGCAGCCCATCCAGCCCATAAATAATGCCAAAAAGCCGGAAATAAAGCAGCGCCGCTTTCTCCGAGCGCCAGGCTGCAATGGCCGCCCACAACCCGGAGCCAAAGTGGAGCAGATCGTCATAAAGGTCCAAGCTGAAGAGGCCAAAAAGTTGGCCATTGGCGTCAGTCAGCCCGGGAATATAGCTGAGCGACGCAATCATAAAAAACATGAGCGCATACAGCCAGCCCAGGTTTTGGATCATATTTTTGGAGAACCATTTCATAAAATGTTTCCTCGCGCTAAAATAAAAATGCTATAGACATCAAGAAAAAGATTTTCCAGATGATGAACCCCAATTGAATTGATGCCACTACTATACCGCATCCGCTGCCGCCCAATCCACAAAAACGCACCTGAGTATTGCCGCAGAATCCACAAAAAAATGGCAACTGAGCCACAAATTTTTGTAACTCACCGCCATTGCCTACCTCAATCAAATCCCGTTTGCAAATCGATCCACACTTTACGGCCGAACATCACCGACGAGCTTCGTAAACTTGTGCTGAGCCGCACCGAAGCATCGTAAATCGTATATGGAACACCCTCAATCCCCCACGCCCACCGCTACATCCGCCGTCCGCCGCGTCACCCACACCGTAGCCGCCATCAGCAGCAGCGCAAAGCCCAGCCCAATCGCGCTGACTACCGCCATGCCGCCCTGGGCAAAGACGACGCCCGTGCCGGCGCTGCCCACGCCCGACGCCAGCGCCACCATCATCTCATTGGCGCCCTGGGCCTTACCCCGTTCATTGGGCGCCAACGCATCGGCCAGCAATGATGAACCGGCTATAAAGCAGAAGTTCCAGCCCAGCCCCAGCAAAAAGAGCGCTACGCCTAGCGCCCACACATTGCTGCTAATCGGCGTCATGATGGCCGATAGCGCCAGAACACCCGCCCCGCCGTTAATCATATTGATGCGCCCGAAGCGTTCAATCAATTTGCTCGTAAAGGTTGACAGCCCGAACATACCCAATGTGTGCGCCATAATCACCCAAGAAATCGGCCCGGCGCCGTGGTTGTGGTGATGCATGTAAAGCGGCGTGATCACCATGATCAGCGTCATCACAAGCTGGCCAATCACCATGGCCGCAATGGCTATTCGCACCAAGCTGCCCGCAAAAATTTCGCTGATCGGCCGCGCTGGCTGCATGGGCTTTTTGACGCCACCGTTCGATCTGTTTTCCAACTCCCGCGCAATGGCCAGCGGATCGGGGCGCAGCAGCGCAAAGACCATCACCATGGCCAGCAGATTGAGCCCCACCATAGCGGCAAACGGACCCGCATCGGCCCAATAGCCAAACTGGCTCATAAAGGCCCGCGTCGGCTCGACCATCAGCGGGCCGCCCACGGCGCCCACCGTGCCGGCCAGCACAATCAAGCCGATGGCGCTGGCCCGCTCGGCGCCGGTGCGCGCATCGCCCGCCACAAAACGCGCCTGTTCGGTCACGCCGCGGCCCATGCCGGCCAGCATGGAACCGGCGCTCAGAATCATAAACGAACTCAACCCAATCGAATACGCGCTGAGCAGACCGCCCAACGCCGCCAGCGCGTAGCCAATGGTCAGCCCCAACCGCCGCCCATGCTTGTCCATGAGCGCGCCGATGGGATAGGCGATTAGCGCCCGCCCCAGCATAATCAACGTGTTGGGGATGCCCGCCACGCTATCGCTGCCGCCAAACTGGGCCGACAAAATGGGCAGCAGCGTAAACGACGCGATCATAGTGGCGCTAAAAAGGCTTTGCGTGGCAAACAGCGTCCACGTAATGCGCAATTGGGTCGATCTTGAAGTAAGATTAGCCGCGGACATAGTATCCTTGTTGTCTTTTTTTGATCAACAGATTAAACAGATTTCAAAGATTTTTAAGCTGAGCAATCTGTTTAATCTGTTGATCTAATATTTATTGAAAGGAATCGCTGATGCATATTGACCGGCTCGATCATCTCGTGCTCACCGTGCGCGATCTGGATGCAACTGTTCAATTTTACACCAACATATTGGGAATGGACGCAATTACATTTGGCGCAGATAACCGCAAAGCACTGACCTTTGGCGCCCAAAAGATCAACCTGCACACGGCTGGGCGCGAATTTGAACCGAAAGCGCGTCACCCCACCCCTGGCTCGGCCGATCTTTGCTTCATCACCGCCACTCCACTGTCTGATTGGCTGGCGCATTTGGCAAAATGTAAAATCTGCGTCGAAGAAGGCCCCGTCCGTCGCACCGGCGCCACGGGCGCCCTCGCATCGATCTACATCCGCGACCCCGACGCCAATCTCATCGAAATCAGCAACATAACTGGATGAGGCGCGAGGAGATCGGATTCGTGCGTATTGCAAGCCACACCTACAAATTCACCATTCGCAATTCACCGTTTACCATTCGCAATTTTGCGGCTCTCACCCATTTCCATACGCATTCGACGTATCCAGCGCGGCCATCGTCGCATAGATCACCCGCGCCGTCTCCACCACCCACTGCTCTTGTGCATCCGGTGCGCACAGCCCAAACTTGGTCATAATGGCCACCGCATAGGGTCGCTTGGGCAACAGCACCAGCCCGGCATCGCAGCGCACGTGGCCAATGGCGCCCGGCTTGTTGGCCAGCGCCGGCGGTTCGAGCAGCGGCAGCGCTTTCTCTAGCATGCCGCTCTTGGGTTTTTGTAATATGGCCAGTGCCTTTTCTGCTATAAACGCGCTGGGCTGCCCCTCATACAGCAGCGTAAACAGCCGCACCAACTCAGCCGGTGTGGACAGGTTGTCTTCATTGCGCCGCGCGGCTTCCAGATCCATCAGCTTGCGGTTCAGGCGCGTGTGCGGCAGCCCAAGCTCATCCAGCATGGCGTTGATCGAGTCCCGTCCACACCACTCAATGCACAGATTGGTGGCCGTGTTGTCCGACACAATGATCATCAAAATGGCCACGTCCAGTCGCGACATGGGCAGCCCGCGCGCCCCATAGCCTTCCAAATGACCCAACACGCCGCTGCCGCCCACAATAGCGTTCGGCGGCACGTAAATCAGCTCGTGCAAATCGAGCACGCCCTGCTCGGCAAGCTGCAGCACGCGCAGCAGGACGGGTACTTTGATGCTGGACGCCGTAGGAAAAATCTCGTTGGCGTTCAGCGCAATCTGCCGTTCTGTGGTCAAATCGTACAGGCAAAGACCCGCTACGCCGGGAAATTGCCCCACGCGCTGCGCCAGCTCACTTTCCAGCCGTTTCCACAATGCCAGGTCGCTCATAAATGGCTCCCCCTATGCTATAATCACCTTATGAATGAAATAACGATTTATTTTGATCATGGCTTCAACTGGCTGACGCCCTAACCGCCCCCAGCAGAGCGCATCCAGCAAATACTGACCTTTCTGGCAGACGCCAGACGAATTGCCGGAACTGCACCGGCGCGGCGAACAGCTTCTCATGGCCGAGCAGACCACCCGGCTGCGCAGCCTGGTTTAGAGATGATGCTGGCGCTCAACGGCATCGCCCGCCCACCCGGATGCGCGTCATCTCAACGGCTATTTGGGCGAAAGCCAGCGCACCGCCATCGAAGCCACGCTGGCCGCACCCCGCCGTCAATGGCGACACCTGGTTGGGACAAGCCGTGGCCCTCCTCGTCATTTATCGCTGGTATGCACCGCGGCAGCGGAAAAATATGATGTGAGCTATCCGCAAGAACTCGAATCAACTACCTGGCGTCAACTCCGCAGTGCTGCCCGAGTGGCCCGTTTCGGTGACGGGTAGGGGAGTGGGGGAGTAGAGGAGTAAGGGTGTTGAAAATCGATAAAGGCTTTTTTGGACTTTGGACCACGAACTACGGACGATGCTAAATGCCGTCACCTTTGTGGCCCCCTTTGGGCTGCGGCAGAAAACGACGGTTTGGGCTTGTTTGCCGTTGGCTCGCCGGCTGCACCAACTGCGGCCACGGCGTCGCAGCCTGATCCCGCCGTGGGATTCTCCGGCAGTGCCGGTCAAAGTTGGGTCGACGGCGGGGTTCGCGTAGTCAATGTGAGGCTGGGCGGCGGGCTGCCCTTTGTGCTGTGGCGGCTGTGGCGACAAATAGGGCAGGAGCAGCCCGACATTGTCCATATTGTCAAACTGCGCTCACGCCGGTCTAATCAATGGCTGCTCTGGCAGCGCCGCCGTGGACGCTACGTCCCACCGTCCCCGGCACATTGGGCCGACAAATTCCGCGCACGAAACAACATGCCGGGGACATCCCGCACCCATTCCCACGCTGCACCCTCCCCTCATCCTGCTCGACATCGACGACTGGGAGCGCAGGCCTGGTGACATCAACCACTACGCTGGCCCGTGGCTCATCTTTCTCGCCTGGCGAGAAGAGTGGGGCATCCGTCGCACGCCGATGCCATCACTGCGGCCAGCACCTGGCTCACGGCGCGCCGCCGCCTATGCGCCGCACACCCCGCGTCTTTATCTGCCCAACGGCGTGAGCGCCGCCAGACCTGTCAGGTTTCAGAAAACCTGACAGGTCTTCAGTGAACAACCGCGCCCACACAATTCTCTACTACACCCGTTTTGTTGAAATCAGAGGCCAGAATGGCTGGCTGGTCTGGCGCGCCCTGCAACCTGTAGGTGGGCGCAGTGACGTGCGGAAGTGGCCGGTAACGCTGGCAGCCGGAAGCGAATTGGCGTTCAAACAGGCCGTCGACCCCGCAACGCAGCCCGGCAACCGGTCAACTGGCGCGGCTATGTGGACTCCGAAACGCAAGCCCAACTTTGCGCCGCCGCCGACTCCGCCATTTTCCCCGCCCAGCCCGTGCCGCTGCAGCAGGCCAAATGCAGCGTGCGCCTGGCCACCACGCTGCTGCGGCGTCCCAATCGTGGCCAGCGCCGTCAGGCCAACAGGCCGCATATCAGCGCCGACGGCTGCGCATTTGGTGGCCGCCGATGCATCACCCGCCGAATTCGCCGCCGCCGTGACGCAACTGTTGACGCAGCCGAACGCCCGCGCCCACATGATCGACCAAACGCGCGCCGGCGGCCTGCTCTGGTTAATTGGGACGATCTGGGCGATCAACTGGCGGAGTTTTTATGCTCAAGTGCAAAAGGGCGTGTTTAGTTTGGGACTTCCTATCCTGGAAGAGGCAGAGACGGCTTCGGTTCGCACGAGCACGGCTGCCGCCTCTTCAGGATAGAATCTATCACACCATAAGCGAAACATCCCCAAGGCAAAATTGATACTTGAAAAATCTGTAAAATCCCGCTATGATAGAGGCCACAATTCTCTCATTGATTGGCGCTGCCCACACTGTACCCATCACTCCACCCTCGAAAAGCTGATATGATGAAACGAAAACTGACCGCAGACGAAATGGATGAGCGGGTGATAGCCCAAGCTGACGATAAAGCCGCCCGGAAGCGAAACGATTATTAAGCGGCGACGACATTGATGTGGGCGACGTGACCCGCACCGCGGCGCGGCCGTGGGCCGGAACGCCAGTGGCATCAATATCAAGGCTCGGGCAATTTTGTCAACGTGCCGGCGCCGCCACCCAGCCCATCCCCACGCGCATTCCGCGACCGCGTGCGCCCGGGGCCTAGTTGGCCGCCGCCGGGCGCAACGCATTCACACCATGCTGACCGGCGGCAGTGCGGCCGGATTGGTGAGCGTGCGGCATTAGCGGCATTGGCAAGACCGAGCTGGCCATTGCGGCAGCATTGGAGAGCAGGTGCCGGCGGCGTGATCTGGCTGAGTGTGGCCCCAACCCGCCACTGGCCGTGCAGGAGCGGCTGGCCCAACATTTGGGCCTCCGCCTGGAGCTGACGGAAGATCTGCACGTGCGCCGACCAGTTGGCTGATATGCTGGCCAGCGCCCGCCCAGCCTGCTGGTGCTGGACGATGTGCGCCAGGCCCACCAGCCCTGTCTGGAACAGCTCTTTCCGCCCGACACAGGCTGCAACTTAACAACACGAGCCAGCCGCCGCGCCAACGTTTTGGACGCCGCCGCTACGATTGTGGTGGCGGAGTTGTGTGCGCCGGTTTGGAATTGCTGGGCCACGCCGCCGTGGCGCGTGCAGGCGGAAGCGGCGAACGCAGCCGCCATTGTGGAACTATTGGAACAGATTCCGCTGGCGCTGGTTTTGGCGGGCAAACACGCCGCCCGCCTGGCTGCCCGCCGCCAGCCGTCGCCCCACCCGCTGGCCAGCACGCTGGACGCCCTACGCCAGCGCCGCGCCCAGGTGCTGGATCAGGACGACACGCGCGATCTGAGCATGCGCATTACCTTTGACCTGAGCTTTGCGGAATTGAGCGCCGCTGACGGGCTGGCCCTGGCCCAACTGAGCGTCTTTGGCCGCAACCAGTTCCCGCTGGACGGCGTGCAGCGCGTCTGGCAGCAGGCGGCCGCCGCCGCCCGCCCCACGCTGCACCGGCTGAGCAACGCTGGGCTGCTGGAGGAGATTGACGACGACCTGTGGTGGATGCACGACCTGCTGCGCGAACTGGCCGGTCTGCACTTGAACGCCGAGGAGCGCGCCCAGGCCCAGCACGCCCATGCGGCCTGGGTGGAGGAGTGGCTGACGAATTTGGAATTACGCGATCTGGATTCGTGGGCCGCCCTCACCGCCTGGCAAGCCGAGATTGAGGCGGCGGGCGCCTGGCTGCTGGCCGCCGGCGCCGACGATGGCGAGCTGGCCGTGAACTTGGCCGTGGAGCTGGGCCACAAATGCTACACCGACTATTCTGATCGGCGGCGCGATTGGCTGCGCGCCGGGCTGGCCCTGGCCCGCCAGCCCGCACCGGAGCGCAACGCCGCCATGCTCATGAATACCCTGGCGGACTTGCTGAGTACGCGTGGGCAATACGACGAGGCGGAGCGGCTCTATCGGGAAAGTCTGGCGGTGAAAGAAAAGCTGGGGGACAGCCGGGAGGTGGCGGTGACGCAATCGTCGCTGGCCCTCCTCATGCAGGCGCGTGGTGACTATGATGAGGCGGAGCGCCTCTTCCGCGAGGGACTGCAAATCACACAGCAGATTCGCGATTTGCAAGGCGTCGCTGTCTTCCAAATGCGGCTCGGCCAAATGGCGCTGTGGCGCGGCAACGAAACCGAAGGCCGCGATCTGCTGGCCCAGGCCCGCCAGGGCTTTGTGGCCATTGGTTTGCCCAACTGGGCGGCCATGGTGGATCAGATTTTGGCTGATTTTGAGGGGGGAAAGTGAGTATTGAGTATCGAGTGTTGCGTATTGGGCATGAGAAACTGGCCTCGGCGCGCGAACCTTTACGCCGTTCCCCAATACTTGATACTCAACACTCGATACTCAACACGTCTTTACTCATGCGCCGCACCGGATCATAATCGGCGTCCGCGCGGGCCACAAAGTGGGACAGATCTGCCAGTGCCAGCAGGCGGCGACCGGCGGGCGAATGGTGCATCTCCAAAAGGAGATTGCGGATGCGCCGGCGCACTGCGCCGGGAACGCGCCGGTGCATCACCAGCGGCGGCATGGGGAAGGGACCGAGCGTATGCAGCACGCGGATTTGGTCGGCCAGCGTGGGGTCGGTACGCAGCAAATAGTCGAGCAGCGTGCTGTCAATGGCGGCGCAATCGATCTGGCCGTCCAGCAGCAGTTTTAGCGAATGGGCGTGGCCGCCCGATTCCACGACGCGGCCAAAAAAGCGTGCCGCATCTCCGCCTTCCACGCCGATGGCCGTGGCCAGAAAGTGCAACATGCTAAGCCTGCCCGAGAGCGAACCTGGTTCGTTATAGGCCCAAGTGGAGGCGCGCAGCGCTTCGGTTGTGGTATAGCCTGCATCTGCCCGCACCACCAGATCGGAAAAATAGACCGGTTGGGCGGCGTAGCGGGGGGCCGCCTGCACCGGCGCGGCCAGCAGTTCCAGATCGCTCAATTGGCCGTCGATCAAACGCACATAGTGTAGACCGCAGATCCAGCCCACGTGAATTTGCCCTTGTGTGACCTGGTCGAGACGCGCCGACCAGCCCATATGTTCATCGCCAATCCATTGGACGGGCAGAGACAGCTCATTTTGGAGAAATTGGGCCAACGCCTTGGTAAAGGCCACGGTGTTTATGGCCTGGCAGGTTGTTATTTGCAATATGGACATAAGGTCAGCATATTATCCCCGTGACCGTTTGGGCGCGGGTGCATCCAGCCGGCGCAGCGCGCCACGCCGGTTGGCACGCATAGTCGTAATATTTGGCGCAGGTGAGCTGTAATGTCGGGCTCTGGCTGGGGCAGCCGGTCAATGCGCCGTTGTACAGACGGACTGAGTAATAGTAACGCGGCGAAAGCTCGGTGGCGATCTGGGCGTGCAGCGGGCTGGTTCCCCAGTGCATTTTGGCGGCTTCATCTACAAAGAGCACGCAATTCGCGTAGTCACCATTAGTCAGTTCTAGCGAACTGTAGCTGATGAGACCGGGGTGATTTTCCATTTCCTGCGCCAACAGCCGGTCGCGCGTGTTGATCAGACCTGTGTCGCCATCAAAGCGTTTCTGCCCAAAAAAGCCGACAACGGCCAATGCATGGTCCACATGACGCGGCATTTGCCAGGCCGGCCCCAAAATGATCCGATGTTCGCGTTGGTCCGGCTCCACCTGCTGCACCAGCGCATGGCGGGTCGTCTCTTCCAGACGGGTCAGAACGTCGATCACCTTGCCCAGCCGCTTGACCATATATTCGAGAACGCGCCGATCATAATAAACATGGTGCGGGTGCGTAAACAGACGCCCGTCCACCAATTCCTGCGCACTCAACTCCACCGCCTCGTACATCGCTCGATCCTTCTAATTTATTCAGTTGTGGGTTATTCCATTGTGGAAAAATGAAGTTCGTTCTACAGTTGTTATTGAACGGTGAATAATTAGTGCGTAGCCATTCACCATTCACCATTTACCATTTACAATTTACAATTTCAAAATCTGCTCCCCCGTCCAGCGCCCCTCGCCATATTGTCCCCAGGCCATGAGCTTGGTGGGCGTAATTTCCAGCACAGTCGCATAAGCGGCGTCGGTAGAGATGTCCCAGTTGTATTTGGCCTGAAAGAGCGGCTGCAGCGCATCACGCATGGCGGGCGCCTCAATGGCCCAACCTTCGATGATGACCGGGTCTTTGGGGTCCGGATGCGCAATGGTGACGCGCGGATTCAACTCTATGTTGGCGGTTTTGACCGCGCCCGGCCGCGTCACCACGTAGGCGCGGCCGCCATGCCACACGTGCCAAATGGGCGAACTTTGCGGGCGTAGATCGGGGCGCACGGTGCTGAGCCACGAGCATTCGGCTTCGGCAAAGCGCTGGACCAAAGTGCGCAGGGTTTTATCAAGGGGCGTCGCGCTATCTTGTGGATTCATCTGTTTCTCCGTTTGCATATTTTTATTCTCATGGCGCCGGAACCAATCGCCGCTGACAATGCGCCGACGGCCCAGCAAAATGCCGCCGCTACGCCAGTAGACCCATGCTTCACATTCCCCATCGGCCGTTTCGACGACGACTTTGGTTCGTTGGTAAAAAGTGGATGCCCTCAATACGGTCGGCAATGGGCAGCGCGGCCGCGGCCACCGTGAGCAAATCGCCGATCAGCACGCCGTGGCCGGGCACAGCCGCCGGATAGGGACCCAGATCGTACAAATCGGCGTTGGGCAAGCGCGCTGGTACGTGCGCTATGAGGTGCGGCGCAATTTGCGGGAAGTAGGGCGAACTGCCGGCTGCTGCACCATCACGCGGGGGCCGCAACGTGCCGTATACAAAAAGTTTTGCAGATTGAGCAGCTTGGGAAGATGACATGCAGAACTCGCCTGTTGGATCGACCATAATAAACACAACTTGTTACCATTTTGGCACTCGAGAGCTGAGCTTGTCGAAGCCCGCCTTCGACAAGCTCAGGCCGCGGCTGAATAGGTACCACAAATTGGCCAATCAGAATCGGGGGCGATCGTGACTTTTTTGCGGATCACTATTTTCGTTATTATAGCAGCTATTGTTGGTTATTTTATCATGCGTCGGCTGGTTGTCATCTATAGCCCCAGGCCGGATGATCTAGGTGTGCAAAATGGGCAGTTGCGACCCTGTCCGGATTCGCCCAATTGCGTCAGCACCTATAGCCGCGACCCCGAACACGCCTTTGACCCGCTGCCGTATACCGTTGCCACAGCGCAAATGCATGAAAAATTGGTGGCCGTGCTGGCCGCCATGCCGCGCACGACCATCATTACCAACACACCAACCTATGTTCACGCCGAGCTGCGCACACGCCTGATGGGCTTTGTGGATGACGCCGAGTTCTATTTTGATGAACCAAATGGCGTGCTGCACATGCGCTCTGGCTCGCGCTTAGGCAAAGGCGATCTGGGCGTGAATCGGCGCAATTTGACGCAAATCCGCCGGGCGTTGGTGGAATAAGTTAGCAAGCGGGTGGCGAGTGGCGCATCACCCGCCACCCGCCACTCGCTACCCGCCACTCGCCACCCGCCACTCGCTACCCGCCACTCGCTACCCGCCACTCGCTACCCGCCACCCGCCACCTGAACCACGCTCTTATTTTCCGCTGCGGCGTACAGAGCATGAACCACCGCCATGGTGCCTAGGTTGTCGCGGCCGGATGTGAGAGGCTCCTCTCCTGAAATGATACACTCCAAAAGTGGCAATCTCGGCGCTGACTGACTGACGTATGGATAGGACGGAATGTCCAGCCGGGTCAAGCCGCCGCTGTATTGGGGCATTTCGGTGCTGTAGATGTGCCAGCCCAGCACGTTGTGAATGACGCCCTTTTCGCCATAGAAAATGGTCAGCTCGCTAGTGGTGGTGGGGATGGGCGTTTTGTAGGCGCCAAAGAGATAAAACGCTTCGCCCACGATGCCGCTGGCGAAGTTCATCAAAAAGGCCGCGATATCCTCATTGCCGCCGGGCGCGTAATTGGGGTTGAGACCGGTGAAGCCCGTAAAAGCGGCCACTTCGCGAATCTCACCAAAAAAGTGACGCATCAGATCAATCTTGTGGACGGCCGTCTGCGCAATCATGCCGCCGCCGGAGAGCGCTTTGTCGAAGATCCAGCTATCGGGCGGGTACATGTGTTTGACGAATTGGTTGCAATCAAAACGCAGCGCCACAATGCGCCCAATGGCCTGCTGATCCAGCAGCTTTTTGATCTGCACGTGTTCGGGTTGCCAGCGCTGATTTTGGCCCACCATGAGCACCGTGCCGGCGGCCTCGGCGGCGCGCACCATTTGGCGGCATTCATCCATATTCATGGCCATGGGCTTTTCCACCAGCACATGTTTCCCCGCGGCCGCGGCCGTCAATGCAATCTCGGCGTGCTGATAGGGCGGCATACAGAGGCTGATGGCGTCCACATCGGCGCGCTCGATCACCTCTTGCCAGCGGTTGGAGACAGCGGCGCCAAAGGGCTGCGCCATCTTTGCGGCCAATTCAACGCTGTACTCATCGCAGCAGACCACCACTTGGGCCAGATCGGCGGCGTCTTTGTACCCCTGGGCGTGGTGGCGGGCGATCTTGCCGCAGCCCAGAATGCCAATTCGTATAGACATACAAGAATTCCTTTTATTGATTCGTTTTAGAAGGGGAAAGATAACTTCTGGGGCATAGGCGCCCAAATGCTCAGTATACCGCCACGGGGTTAGCGACGCAGGCTATGGCGCTATTCGGCGTCTCTCCAATAAAGCGCTTTCAAACGCCGAATATATTCGCGATCCCGTTTTTCCACGGCCGCGTCAAATTTGTCCGGATCCACAAACCAGGGTTGACGCTCGGCCATACGCGCGCGAATTTGTTCGTTGTCGCTGGGCCGCCGGTTGAGCACGTCGGCGGGCCATTTCCAGATGCCGGCCAGATCGTAGTGCATAAATGGCCCTTCATGCGGCATGCGAAAACCAAAGGTGGAAATTACGCCTAGCTCAATATCTTCAGCGCTGGCCATGCCTTCCGCCCACAGTTGCAGCGCCTCGCGGCCCATCGCGCCCTGAATGCGGTTGAGCAGATAGCCCGGCAGCTCTTTGCGCAGCCGGATGGGAATCTTGCGCACGCTGGCCAGCAGATCGCAGGTGAGATCGAAGGTCTCGTCGGATGTGCCCGGCCCTTTGGCCACTTCGACGCCAGGCACAATGTGTGGCGGTGCAAAATAGTGGGTGAGCACCAGCTTGTCTTGGCGCTGGATGCCAGCGCCAATATCGCTCAATACAAAGCCGGAGGTGTTGCTGGCCAAGATGGTGTGGGGCGGGCAGAGCGCGTCGAGCTTTTGAAACAGCGCCTGCTTATCGCTCAGGCGCTCGACAATTGCTTCGGTAATGAAATCGCTCTCCGCTGCTAGCTCGGCCAACTCCGTTGTTGTTCTGATCCGGCCAATGGTCTCGTCGGCCTGTCGCCGGTCGATCAACCCGCCCTCCACGAAGAGATCCATGGCCGATGCCACGTTGCGCACGGATTGGGCTAGAATCTCAGCATTGAGATCGCTGATGGTGGTCGGGTAGCCCCACAGGGCAAAGTTGATGGCAATGCCAAAGCCCATGGTCCCGCCGCCCACCACGCCGACCTTCTTGATCTCTGCAAGCTGCATTTTCTGCTTTCCTTTTTGGGTGTGATAGACCTATTGCAAAATGAAAGGACGGACACGATAGGCGGCGAAGGGAAATGTGCTGTCGATGCGTTTTCCCGCCGCCCATCATGTCCCTACCGTGGGCGAACTTTCATTTGTTGGATCTATGGGGTTGACTTGGCGCGAAAATGGGCATATTGGGGCGCCGTCAGCAGTTCATCCAGCTTCACTTTAACCCCACCCAACTCGTCGGACACATTGGCCGCGATCACGGCGGCCAGGCTGTTCATGGCATCGGCAAAGGGCGAGCGGACGAGCGATGGGTCGCCTTCCAGAATGGCCAGGGCAAAAGCGCGGGCAATGGCCAGCGTCGTGTCTTGCACCGCGGCTACGGGCAGGATGCTGCGCACCGATGCCCGGCTGGGTGTGGTTGTCGGCGGATACTCGCCATCGTAGTGGTACATGGCCACATCGTGGTCTTCCAGACAGAGATGACCTTCGCTCCACAGCACCTGATGGGCACTCTGCGTGGCGTAGACTTTGCGCAGCCGCGATAGGGTCATGGAGCCGAGGGCGCCACACGCGAAGCCGAATGTAACCGCATAGGCGTACGGATTGTCGGCGCCATCGATCACTTCATGCGGCGGGCGATGATTGTACGTGGCCTGCACCCATGCCACATCGCCAAACCAGTAGCGCCACAGGTCCAACGGATGGATGCCCGCTTCCACCACCGTGCCGCCCGACCAAGCGCGATTGGCCGTCCACACTCGGTTGATCGGGCCGCCCTGGGTTTCAGTGTGGGTGTGCTTGACGCTGTGGGCTTCAAAGGGGGCGTGGAAAACATACTGCGCCATAATCGGCGTCTTGTCGGCCAAAAAGTTCTGCATAGCTTCATGGCGCACGTCAAAGCGCTGTTGGAAGCCCACCGTGGAGATGATATTGGCCTCTGCAATCGCCTTCTCCATCTCGATGGCCTCATCGAGGAAGAGACTCATGGGCTTTTCGACAAAGAGATGCATGCCCGCCCGCGCGGCCTGAATCACCTCGCCGTTGTGTACATTGGGCGGCAGGCAAATGTAGATGGCATCCGGCTGGGCGTCCATGAGCGCCGCAAAATCCTGGCTCCGCACAATATTGCCCGCTTGATAGCCCGGCACGTAGCGCTGAATTTTCGTCTCTTCCAAATTCTGAGCAAAGGCATCGCCCAGCGCCACGATTTGGACCAGCCCTTCCTGCTGCAGTGTCCACAGTGCTTTGAGGTGTTGTAGGCCGCGCTGGCCCAAGCCCAGTAGCGCCATGCGGATGGGCCTGTCGTTTGGTGTTGATTCCGGCATCTCTGTAATCCTTTGTCTATTGTTTTCTGATGGAACCGTTAAGCCGCCTCTTTGAAAAGTGACGGGAAGTGCAGCAACGGATCGCCCGGATCTTGCAGTAAAATCTTCTGGCGTGGCGTCAGCTCGGTGGTAGTAGGGTGCGCCACCCGTCGGGCGGTCCATGCGATGTGGGACACGCAATATTTGTAGAGCAGAGCGCGGCGCTGATGGGGACCGCGCCAGGCCGCCGTGCCGTGGGTGAGCGCCTCGGTAAAGAGCACAATGGAGCCGGCCGGCGCTTCGGGAATGATCACAGCCGGGCATTCTTCGGGGTTGTCGGAGATCTGCCGAGGTAGCTTGTAATTGCTCTTGTGGCTGCCGGGGATGCAGCAGAAGCCACCGTGTTCGGGTCCGGCGTTGGCCAGATTCCAAGTGACGACCACAAAGCCATCATAGACATTTGATTGCGGCGAAATGAAGGCGTAATATTCGCCCGGCTGCACCTGTTCATTGCGCGCCGTCGGGCCATAGTCGGCGTGGAGCTTGCCGCGGGGCATACCGGCATCCATATACATGCCGTAGAGCCGGTCCAGGCGAAAGGCTTCCCCCAATTGAAAGCGCAAGATTGGCATCAGTGTTGGATGATCCAGCAGATCGACAAAAGGCTTGCCCCAATCCAAAAAGCCGGGACCGTCGGGGGCGCTGCCAAAGCGTTCCGTTTTGCCGGGCGGCGGCAATTTCTGCGCGTCAATGAGCTGGTTGAGGGTCGCCACTTCCTCGGGGCTCAGCGCGTTTTCAATGACCAGATAGCCCTGCAAATCCAAGAGATACTGCAACATTTCCAGGTCGTGCGTCATGTGTGCCTCCTGTTGGTTTTTCAGTTTTCGATGGTTTTCGGGGGGAGTAGGCAGAACGTGGTTTGTATTATACCGTATTCGCGTGCAGATGAGAATGCGGTATAATCTGGATCACTCTGAAGGATAAAGGAGGGAATTGGATCAACAGATTAAAAGATTTGGGAGTTTTTTTCAACCGCAGATTGCGCGGATTTTCGCAGATTATATCCTTGCACAATTTTATTGCCCCGTACATAATTTATGAAATCCGTGTAATCTGTTGATCCAATCTTTTCTTAAATCTCTGTCAACAATCTCTTTGATACAACGAGGAAACCAATCTAATGAGCCGATTGAAAACCATTCGTTCGCAAGATTTTACGCCTGCGCAGCAGCAAGTGTTCGACAGCATCACGACCGGCAAACGGGGGCAGGGCGGCTCCGTCGATACGTTTTTGAATCCGGAAGGCGGCTTGCGCGGTCCTTTTAATGCACTGCTCTATAGTCCAATTCTGGGGAACGCCGTGCAGCGGGTAGGGGAAGCCGTTCGCTATGAGGGAACGCTGCCGGACCAGCTACGCGAGCTAGCCATTTTGACCGTGGCGGCCCATTGGCAGGCCAAATATGAGTGGTGGGCGCACGCCAAAATCGCGCGTGGCGTGGGGCTGGATGCGGCCATTATTGATGGCGTCAAGGCTGGGGCGCTGCCCGCTGCCGTCGACGCTGAGCCGCGCATGATCTACGACTTTGCGCGTGAATTGCTCGATACGCACCACGTTGCCGATGCGCGCTACGCTGCGACTGTGGAAATGTTTGGCGAATCCATGGTGGCGGAGCTGGTCATCCTGCTGGGCTACTACACGCTGATTTCGATGACGCTCAACGTTTTTGAGGTGGCCGCGCCAGCGGAATAAATATGATCAACAGATTACACAGATTGCGCAGATTTTTCTCTTCCGAGCAGCAAAATCTGTGTAATCTGTGGTTTAAAAACCTTATATAATCTTTAGAATCTGTGTAATCTGTTGATCCACTTTCTTATTCCACCGTCACGCTCTTGGCCAAATTGCGCGGCTGATCCACATCTTCGCCGCGGCGGCAGGCCATTTCGTAGGCCAGGATTTGCAGCGGCATGACGGCCAGAATGGGCGAGATCATCTCGTGGGTGGCCGGTACCGGCATGATGAAATCGGCCTTGGATTGGATATACTCATCATCGGCATTGGCCACGGCCAACACCAGCCCTTTGCGCGCCTTCACCTGCTCCACCTGGCTGATCATCTTGTCATAGACGCCGTCTTTTAGCGCGATCACCACCGTGGGCATCTCCTCATCGATTAGCGCAATGGGGCCGTGCTTCATCTCGCCCGCCGGATAGCCTTCGGCGTGAATGTAGCTGATCTCTTTGAGCTTGAGCGCGCCTTCCAGCGCAATGGGATAGTTGATGCCGCGACCCAGATAGAGGAAATTGTGATAGACATGAAAGCGCTCGGCCAGTTGTTGATAGAGATCGCCGCTATGTGCATCCTCCAATAGCTCGCCGGCCAAACCGGGCAAGCGCGATAGTTCGTGCAGTAGATGCGCCGTATCCGCGTCGGCCAGAGTGCCGCGCTCTTGGCCCAGATAAATGGCCAGCAGCAGCAGATCGACCAGCGAGGCCGTAAAGGCTTTGGTGCTAGCCACGCCAATTTCAGGCCCGGCGTGCATGTAGATATGACCGTCGCAGACACGGGCCGCCTGGCTGCCAATGGCGTTGACAATAGCGGCTGTAAAGGCGCCGCCGGCGCGCGCCTCTTCCAATGCGGCCAAGGTGTCTACCGTTTCGCCGCTCTGCGTAATCGCCACTACCATCTGCCGCGACGAGACCAGCGGTTTGCGATAGCGATATTCCGACGCGTAATCCACCTCCACCGAAACGCGGGCCAACTGTTCGATGAAAAACTTGCCCACCAGCCCGGCAAAATAGCTGGTGCCGCAAGCCACAATGGTCACTTTGTCGAGCGCCCGCGCCACTGCGGTTGTCAGATTGAGCGTGTCCAGCTCAATGCGATTTTGGGCAAAGTTGAGGCGACCGCGCAGCGTGTCGGTCAGGCTGCGGCCCTGTTCGTAGATCTCTTTCTGCATGTAGTGCGCAAAGTCGCCTTTTTCGGCCGCCTCGGCATCCCAGTCAATAGCCACCTCTTTCAGCGTTAGGGGATGCCCTTCAATATCCATGAACTCGGCGCCCTGCTGCGTGATGACCGCCATTTGGCGATTTTCCATAAAGGCCACGCGGCGCGTGTGCTGCAAAATGGCCGGAATGTCGCTGGCGATATACATTTCACCATCGCCATAGCCGACCACGACGCCACCGGCATTGCCCAGGCGCGCGGCAATTAGGCGGTCCGGGTGCGCCTTATCGAAGACCACAATGGCGCTGGGCCCCTGCAATTCGCCGATGGCGCGGCGCACGGCCAGGGTTAGATCGGCGTTGCTGCCGTTGTGATAGTGCTGATGGATCAGGTGGACAATCACTTCGGTGTCGGTGTCACTCGTAAACTCGTAGCCGGCGCCTTGCAGCCGGTTGCGTAGCGCCAAAAAGTTTTCCACAATGCCGTTTTGTACGACCACAATATTGCCGTCCGGGCTGCGGTGCGGGTGCGCGTTGCGCTGGCTGGGTGGACCGTGCGTGGCCCAGCGCGTGTGTCCAATGGCTACGCTGCCATTGACCGGCTCAGCGTCCACCAGCCGCTCCAGGTTGACCAGTTTGCCCTCTTCGCGGCGGATTTGCAGATTGCCGTCCGCATCCAAAATGGCCATGCCCGCCGAGTCATAGCCGCGATATTCTAGTTGTTTCAGACCGTGTAGTACGATGGGCGTCGCCGCGCGCGCGCCAATATATCCAACGATTCCACACATAAGATTAACTCCTGTCGTGTTAAAAAATGCGCCAGGCTGCGGCCGCAGCCATAGGCAGCGCACAGAATGTTCAAGATGTTATTTTGGGAATAGTATTTAGCCGCAGGCCAGTTCTTGCTCAGCTATCCTGAGCATAGCCCAATGGCTGCCAGCCCCTAATCGTCCTCATCACGACCCAACAGCGAACGCGCGTCGATTCGGCGCGTTAAAAAACGCTGACTGTCGAACGATCAATGGTGGGCTGGGCTGCCGCCAAATTTCCGCTGCTTGATGCCTGCTGTGCCATCGGTTACCCGGTGGTTTTGGGCATCTGCTTGCCAATTGATGGGGAAGATATAACCGAAACTGCGGGGCGCCGGATAAAGTTGATCAACAGATTACGCAGATTCTAAAGATTTTCTATTTTATGAAAGAAAATCTGTGTAAACCTGTAAAATCTGTAGTTTTAAATATCGGCTTGCAAGTTTCGGGTCAGGCCGGTGGAAGCGACCTGGGGGCATCCGCTGATCTTTCGATTTTCCTGTAAATTGTTTCCAGAAACGCCGTTTGAAACAACTTGCAGTTAGCCCGACATTGCGGTCGGGAACCCCTTCCTCGTCACCCGTTTCTACTTCAATTTTATCTGAAACGGGCCATGCGCTCTCTTCCCAGAGTGATAAGTTCTCCGCTAGTGACCTCCTGGATTTTCCGCTATGTTGTGCGTTGTGCGCAAGGTGAATCATGTATATGATGGAACGCACATTGCGAGTTGACCACGACGAAAGTTCTGTCGCGGTTACAGCATACCACATAGAGGGCTGGAAAATCAACTGCAACTTTGTTACAATTCCATGTTATCATAATGAAGCACAGATTTAGAACCAGGATTGTTCAAGTAAGGCCGCTACGACTGCAACGCACAGCTGCCTACCCGACTGCTAAGCCGAAATTTTCTGTAGCCGTGCATCGCAGTCTCCGCTATTTGAATGGTCTTGGATTTAGATCTGCTGTGCGTTACACCTGAGACCAATCAAGGAGAGAATCTAATGAAGCTACTGTCTATCGTGCGCCATGCCAAGGCCGAGCGCCCCGATGATTACGCCACTGACCACGAGCGACCTTTAACCAAACGCGGCCATGCCGACAGCCGCCTGGTTGCCGCCATTTTGGCTAACACGGCGCCTGCCGTTGACCATATTGTCAGTTCGACGGCGGCGCGTACCCAGGAGACAGTGCAAGAGATAATTTCGATTACGGGTTATCAGGGGGCGACCATTTGGTCGGACGCACTATACTTGGCTACGGCGACTGAATTGTTGCGTGTATTGAGCGAGAGCCCGGCTGATGCAGAGCATGTAATAATCTGCGGGCACAATCCTGGCATGGAGGAACTTACCGCCGGGCTGTGCGCAGGCGGGACGAATCATGTTCATTTGCGGATGCCGACGGCGTGCTGTGCGCACCTGCAATTGGAGATTGTGCAATGGTCACAGATTAGATGGGGCTGCGGGGAGTTAAGCTTTCTCTTGCCGCCGAAAGTGCTGCGTACATAGAGTTTTATCTAGCCAAGCGAGATGTTTAGGTAAGAGAGTGCAGCATCAAATGCGGGCAGTTGCTCCGGCGAAGTTTCGGTGAGTAATTCCCACGTGGCCTGGGGCGACAACCAGCGCGCTTCGCAGTGATTTTCGTTGCCCAATTCGACATGACCGGGACCGATTTCAGCCAGGTAGTAGATGATTGTGCGTTCAATCTCATAGCCGCGGATAGTCGCCGTATATTCCAATACAGTCTGACACTCTTCATGAATCTGCATAACCGGCAAGCCTGTTTCCGCCTTGAATTCGCGCCGGGCGCAATCCAGATCGCATTCTCCTGGCTCGATCCCGCCGCGCGGAAACTGCCATTGATCAAAAAATAGATCAAAGAGCAGCAGGAATTCTGGATCGTTATCGCCAATGCGATATGGTATGAATCCCGCGCTGAGGCTCCGCAGTGGACGATGCCCGACTTCAATAGCCTGGGATAAATCCAGGCTGCCCGTGTCAAGCGCCTGCCCGACAATCACACCTTCAATATTGAAATACTCACGCGCCTTGAGCTTTTTAATGTCGTCAATATCTTTGACCCCGCCACTGGCAATCACGCGCAGATCGGTCAAATCTCCCAGCCGTGTAGCCTCCTCCACATTAACGCCTCCCAACAGACCGTCTCGCGCAATGTCGGTGTAGATGACGCGTTCAACGCCCAGGCAGCGCATATGGTGTCCCAGTTCTACGGCGCCGATCTCGGCGGTTCGTTGCCAACCGTGTGTCGCAACCTTGCCGTGTCGCGTGTCGAGTCCTACGACAATGCGATCGGCCCCCCAACGCGCCAGTGCGCTGCGTATCAATTCAGGATTTTCCAGCGCGGTCGTCCCCAATACCACCCGGTGTGCGCCCAGCGTAAAGGCTAATTCAATATCGTCAAGCGTATGCAGACCACCGCCAAATTGAATGGGAATGTCTACCGCCCGGTGAATCTCGTGTAAGCTTTGCAAGTTGGCCGGTAGACTTTGTAGCGCCTCTTGGTATGGATTGGTGAGTTTCTGCTCACCGGGTCGTTGAATCAGAAGGTTTGCTGGACGTTGGAGTACCTCCAAGTGAATATTTTCCGCCCCCAATGCACCATCCAAATTGACAACATGCAGCCACTCAGCGCCCTGCGCAGCCCATTGCTGTGCGATTTTGGCTGGATTTGGGCTAAACACAATATCCGTACCGGATGCTCCTTCGTGTAGTCGGACACAGTGGCCATTACGTAAATCAATTGCTGGGTAAATAATCATAATAATAAATGGTCGGGAATGGTTAATTTTGCGCTGTTTTGACCACTCTACCACAGCTTTGCCCACTTGAACGTAATATCCCATGCTAAAACTGTGTCCATGGCAAGCCGCCTAATTCTAAACCAACAATTAAATCCAGCATTTGTCGTATTGAAATATGACCTGTATTGGCCTATCGTAGTTAGAGGACAATTGTGTCTTTTCTTGTAATGATACCTCTAAATTGAGAGTAGAATCATATGTCTCTGCCACTCCATAATAATCCTTCTACGCAGACCAAGATTACATTCAAGTTAGGTACTACCACCACGGAGCTGAGTCAATCAAATCTCTCGATCGCTGTGTGGGCCGTGGCTTTAACCATCGTGGCCATATTAATTGCTGGTATTGGCTGGCAATTGAGGGGTACTGCAGCCCCTGTTGGCGCCAAAGCCAGCGCGAGTGTCCACAATGGCGCTGCGCTTTACGCCAGTTTAGAAAGTGGTAACGTTCAACAGGTTGCCGTTGGGGCCACCCTTCTGCTTACGGCGGGGGATACGATTACGGCCACCACCGGCTCCATTCAGCTTACCTATTTTGACGGCCAGACCACAGAATTGCTGCCTGGCGCCTCCGTTACTATTCAGCAACTGGAAAACCGCAACGGGCGCACCATAGTTGAAATCCTGGTGAATGTTGGCCGCGTTTTCAACCGTATCAAGCGGTCGTTAAGCGATGGTGAAATGTTCAAAGTCAATACCCCTTCGTCTGCCGCTGCCGTGCGTGGAACAGAATTTATTGTGGAAACCCGAAACGCAACCACCGCGTATTACGCTACCATTGAGGGTGTCGTGCGCGTCTCGCTTGACGGGCAGAGTATTGACTTGCGCGCAGGGCAGGAAGTGGTGGCGACTCAAGGTCAACCACTGATTGCAGAACCGCAAACCCAGGTGGTTACGGGAGATGACTCCCTAACTGCTGCTCCTTTGCCATTCAACGTCGATTCACAGCTTGATGCTGCTGAAGTTAATCCAGTCAACGCTGATGGTGATGCAATCGCTAGTGGGGCAGTAGACAACGACCAGCAGGAACTGCTTGTGAGTGGGGAGTCTGCTGTGGTGAATAACTTTGGGACGGCAGCGTCAATCCAGGCGGCGGCTGGCGCACTCAGTGGTCAGCCAGGTAAAACGAATGGTGAAGAGCTTCGTCAGAGTTTTGCCGCCGGATTGACCGGTTCCGCAGCGCAAGAGGATGCAACGGCTCAACAAGATCTCACCGCTTTGCAAACATCTATTGCCCAACAGATTATTGCCGCGCAGCAAACGGCATTTGTTCAAAAAACGGCCTCGGTTCAACCCACCGTTGTTTCCGCCACACCTACGCCAATGCCCACCTTGTCCAATCGTCTTCCAGCCATAGCGGAAACATCAATGACTGAAACTACAAACATTGTGTTGACCGCCAATCAGCTTACCCCGACGGCTACACCCCAGTCATCAACGCCTACAACGGCGTCGCCAACCGAGTTGCCGACGCCCACACATACCCTGGCGCCATCGGCAACTCCGCGCCCGACGGAAAATCCAGGCCAGCCAAGCCGACCTACCAAAACGCCAACCCGATCTGTGCCAACTGCCACCCATATACCCACCAGCGCGCCAACATTAACATGGACGCCACAATCGACGCTAACAATTGAACCGACCGTTACACCGATCTCATCTTTTACACCCACCGTGCTACCCACAGTTGCTGCACCGGAGCCTACAGTTACCCCCATAGAAGGCGATGTTCATCGGTCTACAGCTATTGCTACTGCCCAAACGCCAGATTTGCCGACGCCTACTCCAGCCATACTGATTGTGGAAAACCCCGATGCTATCGGTACGCTGGCTGCCGAACCAACCCGGCCGCTGGTGGTGACGCCAATACCGACCCTGAATTTTACTCAATTCGATACACCTACACTTGAGCCAACGGTAACCGATACACCTGAGCCAACGGCTACTCATATACCTGAGTCAACGGCTACCCATACACCTGAGCCAACGGCTACATCTGTTGAAATACTGACCAGTACACCTCCGATGATTATGCCAACCAGAACCTCTGATATAATACCCACAACCGTGGCTGAGACGCCGACAACGACGGGCACTGCCTCGCCGATAACGCCTACACCAACGGCCACGGATGATCCATCACAGCCCCATCCGCAACCAACCCACCCGGCTCATCCAACACATCCGCCCACGCCGGAACAACGGGCTACGCCAAAGCCATGAGAGGAGAATATTATGCCCTGGATCCAACAGATAGCCATTGACCAAGCCACTGGTATTTTGAAAGAGGAATTTGATGCTGCATTGGCCCGCGCTGGTCGCGTTTGGCACATTGTGCATATCATGAGCCTCAATCCCGAAGTCATGCGCGCCAGCATGAATATGTACAAAGCGCTGTTGCATGATGAATCACCTCTCAGCCGCATGCAGCGCGAAATGTTGGCCACCGTGGTCTCAGCTGAACTGGCCTGTCCCTATTGAACACAGGCCCATGCCCACGACCTCCGTGCTGAGGTCGAACAAACCAAGTCCGAAGCTGCCGATGCGTTGGTTCATGCCGTGGCGGCTAATTGGCGGGAAGCCCCTTTATCGCCCGCTGATTACGCACTTTGCGAACTGGCTGCTAAGATTACGCATAGTCAACATAAGATGACGCCTGCCGATTTGGATAAATTGCGCAGCCACGGCTTCAGCGACCGCGCCATCCACGACGCCGTGCAGATCATCGGCTATTTCAACTACTACATTGCGCGTCGCCGAGTGGGTGGGTGTTGAGCGGAAGATTTTATACAGCCCTGGGGCTGACTGATGGGAGTAGCAAAGAAAAGCGCCTGACCGGAGACGGTCAGGCGCTTTTCTTGCTGAAGGTAACTACTCAGGCTCTCGAGGGCTGAGCTTGTCGAAAACCCGGTGTCCCCTTCGACAGCCGCTTTCTCCCACCAGCCCCAGCGTCTGTCCAGCCGACAGCGCAAAGCTGACGCCATCCACAGCCTTAACGTGGCCGGTTGTGCGTCGCAAAATGCCGGTCTGCACCGGAAAGTATTTTTGAGGTTGCGCACCTCTAGAATGGGGGTTTGCATCTTTGCTTCAGCCATGCGATTCTCAATTTCATTCGTAGAGCGCATAGCCAGTGGCCATCATCAAAGTGGACGACCGGGGGCTCGCGCACATCGCACACCCCGGGAATGGCCTGCGCGCAGCGGGGATGAAACGGGCAGCCGTCGGGCATATCGGCGGGCGTCGGCACCATACCTTCAATGGTTTGCAAGCGGCCGCGGTCGCGGGCGCCCAGCCGCGGAATCGAGCGCATCAACGCTTGCGTGTACGGGTGTTTGGGCTCGCGGAAGAGCGTCTTGATGTCGGCTTGCTCCACCACTTTGCCCAGGTACATAACGATGACCTCCTGCGCCATTTCGGCAATCACGCCTAGATCGTGGGTCACAAAGAGGATGGCCATGCCTAGTTCGCTCTGCAAATCTTTGAGCAGATCCAAAATTTGCGCTTCGGTGGTGACATCAGCGGTGGTGGGCTCATCGGCAATGAGCAGGCTGGGGCGCAACACCAGCGCCATGGCGATCATCACGCGCTGGCGCATGCCGACCGAAAGTTGATGCGGATACTTGTCCACCAATTGGTCCGGCTGGGCAGCCCACGCCGCAGCATGTCGATGACAATTTCGCGCTTCGCCGCTTGCTCGCCTGGCTGCTGATGAATCCTCTCCCCCGCCACCCTTACCGCTGCCCCTTCGCCACCATCACCAACACGGGCTGGCCATCCACATCGACCCACACGCCGCAGGTGTTGCCGTGCTCGCTCGCGCCCATTTTTCAATGGGCGAACCATCCATGCGCAGCACGGGATAATGATACGCCTGGTAGACCTTTTCGGCTTCGCCCACCGGGTAGTGACCGATCAGCGCCGGCGGAAGCGGTCGGCGGTTGTATTAGGATTGCTGCCGTGCACAATTTGGCCATTAAAGAAGAGCACGTCACCAGCGCATGGTGACGGGAACATCCGTTACGCCCGTGGGCAGCTCGACGGTGACATCCGTAAAGCTCTGCGTGGTGTCGGCGCCCACTGTGCAGAGAACCGGCCAATCCTGGCTGCCGGGGACCGCGCAAACAGCCGTTGGCGTCGTCGCAGTCGTCCACGGCCATCCATGCCGCCATACAGGTGCCGGGCTGTATGCGCAGATGAAGGCGCGATCCTGGTGCAGCGCTTGGCGCGCGCCCGGCGGCTTAAAATAAAACATGGTCTGCACGGCATAGGGCTCCTGACCCAACAGCGCCGTCATGCACTGGTTGAGCCGGGCGTCGATGAGCCATCGCAGGCTGGCCGCGTCGTGGCGGTGCGGCTGCATAATGCGCGGGTAGGTGCGCAGCGGGTCGCCTTCGGGAAAGGCGGCTTTGTTCATGGTTTTCATCTGCTCGGCAATGTGGCGCTGACGCATAGCTTCGTAATGGTCGCGGAAAAACGCCACTTCGTCCGCCGAGAAGAGCCCAGAAACGACAAGATAGCCGTCGGCCTGGTATTGTTGGATCTGTTTTTGCGATAACATAGTCTGTGTTCTCTCGTTTTTAACTGTGGATAATCAGTACACTGCGGCTCAAATTGACCTATAGATTGAGAGTGACTTAGAAACCGAGTTTTTGCCAAAAACTCGGTTTCTCGAACCCTCGGCATATTTGCGCCATCATGTAATAGTTCTTGTCGACACTCACGCAAAAGCGCAAAGTTTTCTAGGAGAGAGTCTTGGCGTTCTTAGCGGCTTTGCGTGCGCTATTCTGTCTCTTGCAATACGAACTGAGCCATAGCTGTTCATTCTATGAGGAAAGAGGGAATATATACAGTATAATATAATATGGCTGGTTTACAAAGGGAAGTTTGAGCCGCATCGTTTCTGTTGTAACCTACTCACCGCGCCGCACCAATCCAGAAAGGGAAACTCCATGAGCAAATTGACCGTCCGCGACCTGATTGCCGCCAAAGGCAAGCGCCAACTCATCCTCACCACCGCCTTTGACGCTTGGACCGCCAAAGCCGCCGAAGACGCCGGTGTGGACATGATCCTGGCCTGGGGCAGCAACCTGGAGCACAGCAAGTGGGTGATCAGCGCCGTGCGTGCCGGCGCCCCCAACACGCTGATCGGCTCCGGCCTGCCCACCATTGGCGCCTATTCCAGCGAGGCCGAAGCGCTGCGGCTGGCCGGGGAATTGCGCAGTGTCGGCACGGACATCATTTACTGTTCCGGGCTGGTGCCGGAGAAGTTTGCGGCGCTGGCGCGGCAGCGCTATCCCTGTGCCGGGCATGTGGGCTATTTGCCGGTGCAGAACACCTGGTTTGGCGGGCCGCGCGCCGTGGGCAAGACGTGGGACGAGGCGGTCAAGGTCTATGAAGATACGGTGGCGCTGCAAGAAGCCGGCGTCATCGCTGTGGAGATGGAGTGCGTGCCGGCGCGGGTGGCGGCGGAGATCGCAAAACGGGTGGATATTCTGGTCTTTTCCATGGGCAGCGGACCCGATTGCGATGGCCAATTTCTCTTTTCGTCCGACCTGTTGGGCACCAACATGGGCCATTACCCGCGCCATTCGATCACCTATGCGCGGCTGCTGGATGCGGCTACGCACGCGTTGACCCAATATCGCAAAGATGTGGAGAGCGGCGATTATCCCGCCGAACGGCACATGATCAAGATAAAGGACGAAGAATTTGCGCGCTTTTTGGATGCAATTGAGGAGAAGCCGTTTTAGGTCACTTTGAGGGTATGCCATTTATGAATGTCAACCATGTTAATTCGCGTAGTCATGCATATGCGCTATTTGCCAATCTGTTGCTTTATGGAATAAGCGAAAGCACACTGCCCATTATCAATCAGTTGAGCGATCTGGCGGCGGCGTTGCCCCAGCCCTTTGATCTCACGCAGGCGGCCGTTGCGCACGAGCACCTTTTGGGGATGAATATCTTTGCCAATGAGAGTTTCTTTTTGGACCAGACCGGCCTGGTGGGGGGCGAGGTGGCGGATGGGGTGCTGGAGAGCTATCGGCGGGTGGGTTATACGCCGCCCAGTGCGGCCAATAGTGCGGATCACATGGGGGCTGAGTTGGGCTTGCTCAGCTTTTTGGCGGGCGCCCAGGCCGATGCTTTAACGGATGGTCAGGCTGTGATGGCCCAGCGCATGCAGCAGGAACAGCGCCTTTTTCTGCAGCAGCACCTGCTGCGTTGGCTGGCGCCCTGCGTAATTGCCCTGCAGCGGGCTGGTGATGGGTTTTATGCCGAAGTCGCCAATCTGCTCCTGGCGCTCGTGGCCGACCATTGGCGACAAATCAGCGCCGCGCCAATTGGATCGGATGATGAAATTGCGCTCACTGCACGCGCGGACAGCACATTTTCTTTGCCAATCACGCCCGATCTTCTTGAAAATGATAAGACCAGTCTGCGTGATATTGCTGAATTTCTCGTCACACCGCCTTATGCCGGAATCTACGTCAGCCGTGATGCCATTACCGAATTGGGGCGCCAGCAGCAGCTTCCGCGCGGCTTTGGCGAACGCAAGCTGCTGTTGAATAATCTGCTGCAAGCGGCGGCGCAATACGATCTGGCTGTGACGGTTTTCCATGAATTGGGGAACGTTGTCGATGGTTGGTGCGATGCATATGCGGCGATTATTGCTGAATACCCTCTGTTGAAGCCATTTGTATCGCCCTGGCAGCAGCGCGCGACGCAAACCCGCCAACTGCTCACGCAAATCTCCCAGCTTATTCCGCTGATTGATTAATATCTGTAGTCCGCAGTCGTTGCTTGGTCCGTAGTCCTTGGTCCAAAGTCGACCTGGTTAACGTGGCGATCCGCGGCATACTTCGCATAGACACAAATAGCGCCCATGCCAATTCCCAAAAAACGCATCTGCATAACTATCCTGCTCCTCAGCGTATTGACAGCCTGTAATCCATCTTTGCGTATGCCAACCGGCATCCAATCTGCGCCCCATCTGGGCGTAACCAGTCGCGTACGGCTGGCGGATGATGGCTATGACCTGGTCGATCTGCGTGTGGATGAATCTCGAATTTACGTTACCGACAGCGCAGACCAATTACATGTGTTGGATCGAAAATCGCTGGCGGTGATGCGAACCGTGGCGGTAAATGGGGGCCAACTCACGCTGGACAGGGCGCATCATCGCCTATTCGTTGCACCTGGTACGCGCTATATTTCCAACGACGCGGCGCCACGCATTGCGGTGATCGACACGCAGACATTGGATACGGTGCGCACGCTGCCCGGTCGATACGTGAGCGTCGACGCAGCCCACAATCGCGTCTATACCGGCGTTCCGCTGACGCTGGAAATTGAGCAGGCCATGGCCGCGCAGACAGCGCCGGACGGTGTGCGCCTGTTTGATGGCGATACGCTGGCCGAAGTGGCGGTGGGTGCGCAGCCGGGCATCCCGGTGTACAATCCCGCCCGCAACGAGCTGCTGATCGTAGCCTACACGGTCTACAGCGCCGATGCGCAGACGCTGGCGACCCAGCGCGATTTGCTGCCGGCATTGGCGGATCAAGAATTGCGCTGGTGTACGGGGTGTAAACAAGCGGTGGCGGCCGCGCTGTTTCCGAATAAAGATGGCGCGGCGGATTTGCTTCTATTGGAACTCGGTACGGCTGGTGGCGGCAAGGGCGCTGGCATTGAATCGACGCAGCGTTGGCTGAATGCGCGCACGCTTGCCCCAGCCGATTATGCACCGGCCGTGCAGCAGATGTGTGGCTCGCAGCGTTGGTTGCGCCCGCCCGTGAATGGACGTGTATTTCGTTCGATAGGCTATAGCCGCTATCTGGAAATCTACAATGTTCGGGTGGAGGATCTGATGGGCGCCGAGTTGCGCCAGATTGATGGCCTTCAACTATTGTACGTGGATGAACAGACCAGCGAAGGACTTGCCGCATTGAGCGGAATACAAAATTTGCGCCTTGACCTGGTCGCCGGGACTCCACTTGGACTGCTGCCGGCGTTTTGCCTGCTGGGGGTGTCTGAGGACAAACGTATCCTTTATGGCGCGGCGGGGGGTGATTTGCTGCAAGTGGAGCCCACAGGCATAACAGCCGCAGTCGCTGTCGCCCCGCTTGAGAATGCATCAGCCAACATCAGCACAACTATATCCCCGGATCCCGCCACTCCCCAAGAACTATTGGGGCTGGACCCCGCGGGGGTTTTGTACCGCTCTGCCGATGGCGGTCAAGCATGGCGGCGCCTGGAAGGTGGATTGCCGCAGTGGGCGTCCGCGGACGTGGCCAGGGTGACGCTGGAGCCATCTCCAGATTTTGCCGAGGACAGACCGCTATTTTGGGCGGCGGTGCTAAACGGCGGCGCCGGATTGGGCGTGTGGCGCTCGGTGGATGGCGGTGCTTCGTGGCAACCTGTTTGGCAAGGATTGGACCATTTGCGGGTGACCCAATTGGAAATTTCGCCCAATTTTGCCACGGACCAAACCTTGTGGGCGACGGCGGATTTCGCTCGCATCGCCGATGCGTCCGCTGTCCAAGAAAACGGGGCAGCATCGCCTGATGCTGCCCCGCCAAGTGCCATTGAAACGGGCCGGTCGCTGTGGCGCTCCACCAACCGCGGCGAATCGTGGAGCCTGGTTGCCGTAGCGGCGGATGACGCCGGGTTACCCGATCGCAAGTAGGCGAGCTATTGCATGATCATCGGCAGATAATGACGCTGCTCCGGGATAATGCTTACAACAATCCCCCCATTGAGCACGCCCTGGAAATCTGCCCCCTTAACGCGTAATTTGAACTCGAGTTGGCTGGTTCCATACGGCGTACTTTCATCCAAACGCGCCGCATAGTTGATGACAGCCATGCCGTTTTGCCCCAACCCCGGTACGGTAATACCGCATGTGGCATTGGAGCCGGCGCCGTCGGGACACGCTAGTTGATCCGCGGTGGCGGCAATGGCGGCATCGCCTGTTTGCGCGGGCATAACGCTGACTAATTGCCAGCCGGGCGAGCTGCTGCCAGCAACAAAGCGGGTGTTGGTTGGCGTATCCACTTCCAGTTCAAGCTCTTGCAGCGGGCCATTGGAAATATTGTCGATCTGGATCGCAAATACGAGTACGTCTCCCAACGCCGCGTTCAGTCTGTTTACGCCCACCGACATATGTATGATCGATTCGGGGGCGGGCAGATTGCCGCCAGGCGACGTGGGTTCCGCTTCTGGTGTGGGGATGCCCGGGGGCGTCCCTGTGACAATGGGCGTGATGATGATTGGCGGAGTCGGCGTTGGCGTAAGCGGCAGTGTGCCGCCGGGTGTTCCTGTTGGCGGGATAGTTCCATCAGGGATGGTCCCGTCAGGTGGTAAAGTGCCATCGGGAGTAGTCGATGGGTCCGGTACGGTTCCATCCGGCACGGTGGTCTGCCCTTTGCTGGTTTCAAACGGTTTGGCTTGTACATGATCCGCATACAAAGCCAACCCCAGCACCAATACAAAGAAGGCACAAAATAGTACACGTTTATTCAAGGTGGAGCTCCTAATATGAATACCAAAGTCACTGTACAACCGTCCCATCGACATCCCCAACCTCATTGGGGCGCCCAAGCGACAATTGTGCAGTGACCCATCAACAATAGCGAAATGGAAACAAATGAAGGGCCAGCTTGTTCACCGCCTCCAGATGAACAAGTGACCCTGATTCATTTGCCGCATTTCGCGCAAAATAACGGCAGCTCCCCTTCTTTTATCCCTTTTTGGCATGCCGTAATCATTGTAATGCACTTAACGAAGATTGTCCACAGACCTTACCATACTGTTGCACAACATTTCGATCACACTCTTATACGACCTTTATACGAAAAGTTTATGTGATTTGGACAGAAATCTGCAAATGTTTATGTCCTAAAGTTGACACCGCCGAATAAATTCGGCCTCTGTTAAAGTAAACCGGCTTAAGCCGGTTTACCATATCAGCCACCGGTTTCAACCGGTGGTGGGATTGTCAACCACATGAGATTCCAGAGAGCCATGCCGCCTATTCATCCGCCGTATTACGCACATCGGCAAAATAGCCATAATCTTCGGTGATAAAGTCGATAATGCGTTCGGCCAGCGTCAGCGGCGCTTCGATCATGGGGCTGTGGCCCACGCCGCGCAATATTTCCAGATTATTGGCGCCAGGCAGGGCAATCAGCGTGCGCGTGGCGGCATCCTGACTGATGATCTCATCCAATTCGCCGCGGATCAATAACGTGGGCAGCCTGAGCATCCCCGCCTCTGCCAGCCGATTCCAGCGCCCCAATGCTTCCGCCAGCCCGGTGAAGAGCGGCGGCGCCATATGGGCGGCGTCATGCACAAGCTGTTGAAAAAATGCATCGGTTTCAATATTGATGTGTGCAATATATGACGGCATGAGGAGCGCCAGCGCGTTGGCCAAAAGTTCGCGATCGCTTTGCATGGCGTGCAGCAGCTCCAACGTCTCCAACGGCGTAAAGACGCCCTTCACCGGCGTACTATCGACCAGCGTCAACGTATTGAGCAGCTCACCATACCGCAGCGCAAACTCTATGGCAATGGCCCCGCCGCTCGAATGGCCCACCAGGTCAAAATCGCGCCAGCCCAGCGCTTCTACAAAGGCGTGGATGTCTTGCGCCTGCTCGGCAATTTCAAATGCATCAGCACTCGACTCACTCAAGCCGCAGCCGCGCAGATCTGGCGCCACGGCGTAAATCTCTTCGGGCAGCAGCTCCAGAAATGGCTCCCACCAGCGGCTGCTGCCAAAGCTGCCGTGGAGCAGCAGGATGGGCAGCCCGTCAGCGGCGCCGTGGGCGCGATAGTGAAACTTCATGCGTGGCGTGGCCAGAAAGTCAGTCGCAATTTGCATGGTCAACGCGCCAGCCTTCGATTCTCTTCGGCATCATCGGGTAAAAAGAGCAGCAACAGCGCCGCCGCCGCCGCCGCCGCTTCAGGACCATCCACGCGCCGACCTCCTCTTCACCCAAAATCAACCCGGCCTGGATCACCACGCCGTCCGGCTCCACCAGCCCAATTCACCGCCTTCAAACAGCCCGTGGCTGCGAATGCGGCCATCGGGCGTAAAGTGGCCCAACTCGCGCTCATCGTGCCGCATCAGGCGAAACAGCGCACCGTTGCTATCATAACGCCCAACCTCTTTGCTAGCGTTCCCGCGCGCTCGGTAGATTGATCCGCTGTCGATGTAGCCAATCTTATCTTCGCCGTATTGAGTCTGTTTATAAATATCAGTCTGCGCCATTTAAAAAGTCTCTGCGAGTGGCGGGTAGCGAGTGGCAGGTGGTGCATGACCCGCCACTCGCTACCCGCCACTCGCCACCCATTCAATCCAAAAGTTCCAATATCCGCCCAATCCATTGATAAAGACGGCGGCGAATCTCGCGGATGCGCGCCTGATTGGGCGGCGTCATGGCGGTTTCGTCGCTCTGATCACCCACCAGCAGCCCGCGGTTGACCTCGATCATGATGCCGGGCGGCGGCTGGTGGCCGGTTGTGAGCTGAAAGGCCGCCGCGGCTTCGGGGTTTAGGTTGTGCGCCAAAATGTAGCTGCGCCCAAACGGCGTGTTGAGCAGGGCCGCCGGCGCCGGTTGCTCGGCGCCGGGCTCCAGCAGCGGCAGGTCGGCAAACAGCTCGGCGGCAATTTCGACCGCCCGCCTGGCAAACGCCGGCGGGCAATGGGTCCAACCAAACTCGGGTTTGATCTCCCCCTGGGCATCACCCATATTGGCAATGCAGATCAGCGGCCGCGCCTGGCCGGCATCGGCATAAGCGCTGGGACCACGCTGCGCCATGTTGTGGCAATCGATGAGCAGCTTCACCTTGCCGGCATTCTCATACAGCGACTGGGTGAGCCGGTTGTGATACGGCTGCCAATAGCGCTCAATGAGCTGCTGTTGCGTCTCCGAATCGAGCGGAGTTTTGTAAATCGTTTTGCCATAGCTGGTCTGGCTTTTGACCGGGCCATCGGGATGGCCCAGTGACGCGCGCGGACGGTTCACGTCGATCAGCGCCCGCGCAATGGGCATTTGCGTCACGGACAGAACGCCGGCCGCGCGCGCTGATGGGGGAGGCGCCAGCTCTGGGTGGCTAAAATCATAGAGTTCATCGACCCACAGATCGCAATCATTGTAGAGATCTCGTTCGGTAATCGCCAGATTGTGCGCCACTTCAGACGGCGTTTGCATCCCGCCATGCGGACGACTCAGAATAACCGGCAGCGGTTGAACAGACATAAAGCAAGAAATTCCCATCAGCTGTAAATAGAATATAACATCTTTGTAAACAAAACAATGCGATTGTACTGGGACTCTGAGCCGATTGCCAAATTCTCGTGCTGCTTTCGGCATCTATGTTTGGATTTTTTGGGGATATATGGTAGAAACAAAGGGAAATAGATTGCAATTATTTGTAGCATCACAATTTTCTTTGAGGTATTATAACCATTGCGCAAACCCGTTGGCCCGCCAAAGGCGAACGGGCCTCTGACCCTCGACATCGCAAAATACCGATGCTACTCCACATATAGACCAGCGGTTGTCATAAAGTAATGTTTTCTACTCGAGCAAAAACGTTACTTTATGACAGAACCAAGGATAAATCGCGCGCTAAGGGAGACAATTATGCAATTCTGGGTGGGCCTTGTAGCAGGCCTTATTATCGGTTGGATTATTGAATGGATTATCGATTGGTACTTTTGGCGGCAGGAATCGCTGCAAGCTCTGTTGGATGATGTTGACCACAGCCACGCACATACCGACGACAGCGTGCGTCAAGAATTGAATGCCGCCCGCCAGGAAATCGCCGAACTGCGTCGCCAATTGGGCAGCCAGGCCGCCGCGACTGACGAAACACCCGCGCCAGCATTGGCGGTGGGAACGGTGGATGCCCTTGCGCGTATTAACGGCATTGGCAAAGTGTACGAACAGCGACTCAACGCCGCCGGCATCCGCACCTTTGCCGAACTGGCGCAAACTTCCCCGGAGCAGCTGCGCGAAATTATCCAGCCCGCCGACTGGCAGGCCATTGACTTTGCAAGCTGGGTGGAGCAAGCCAGCGCGCTTGCCCAGGAATCCCTGACCCCCGCGAAGGGAGCCTAAGCATGTTGCGAGGACGTACCCCACGCGAAGTCCGCAATTTTGACAACCGAAAGTACTCCGTTCTCATAATCCTGATCGTGCTGCTGATCATTATGCTGATCGCGCGCGAGTGTTTTGTATCGCCCGATTCGCAGACCAGTTTGGCCCCCATTACGCCCATCCCCACCTTTACGGCGGAGGTGCGCGTCGTCAGCCCGGTGCTGATTGCGCCCGATTCGGGGCTGCAAGTGGCGCCCGGCCAGGTTGAAATCATTGGCTCGGCCAGCCCAGGGACGCGGCTGCAAATTTTGATTGACGGCTCCATTGATGGCGAACTGGCCATTGGCGATAATCCCGATTGGGTCTATCGCGCCAATGTGGACGCGCCGGGTGAACATTCCGTGCTAGCGCGCACGGTGGACGCCAATGGCGATGTATTGGCCGAATCGGAAAGCGCCACCTTTACGGTCACCATGCCCGAAGTGCAAATTCAGACGCCGTCGTTGGATCTCACCGTGTTGGAAGGCGAGCTGGCCAGCGGCGTCTTGACGCTGCGCGGCATGGGCGAACCGGGTACCGTGCTGCAAGCCCTGATCGACGGCGCACCCGTGGGTGAAGCTCAGGTGAACCAGCGCGGTGAATGGTCATTGGAAACAGAACCTATTGACCCCGGTGATCATGCGCTTGCGCTGCACACATTGAATGAAGCGGGTCTGGTTGTGGCCACGGCAGAACCAATGTCCATTGCCCTGTCCGCCCCCACCGAGACGCCCACCATTACCCCGGCCCCCACGGCCACCGCCACCACCCAGCCGCCCATCATCGATCTGTCGATCTACGATGCCGAACTGGACAGCCCGGAACTGGCCATCACCGGCAGCGGCGCACCCGAAACGGCGCTGCGCGTGCTGCTCAATGACGAAGCGCTGACCGACACGGTGGTCGGACCCGATGGGGCGTGGGCTATTACGACCACGCTGGAAGGTTTTGGCGCTTTTCGGATTGGGGCCGAAACGCTCAATGACGCCGGTGAGGCCATTGCGTCGGCGGCGCCGGTCACGCTGCTGCGTTCCGCACCGCCCGCCACCAGCACCCCCGAACCCACCAATACGCCCGCCCCCACAGAGACACCGGAACCCACCTCCACCGCGACCAATACGCCCGTCCCGCTTTCGCTCAGCGCACCCGACTTGGGTGCAGAAGGGCTGCTTGAGGGCGACTTGACGCTGGATGGCGCCGGCGAACCGGGCCAGATGGTTGACATTTATATTGATGACAAAATTGCCGGCCGTACGCAGGTAGATGCCAGCGGCGTCTGGACGTACACGCTGGCGCTGGTCGAGCCGGGTGAACACGCCGTAGCAGCCTCTGCTTTGGGGCCGGGCGGCGCATCGACCGCCGCCGGCGAGCCGCTGACGGTGCTCGTCCCCACCGCCACGCCCGAGCCATCG
This sequence comes from Caldilineaceae bacterium, assembly GCA_041391125.1. Taxonomy (GTDB): domain Bacteria; phylum Chloroflexota; class Anaerolineae; order Caldilineales; family Caldilineaceae; genus JACKBC01. The sequence goes on along the minus strand of JAWKON010000006.1, from coordinate 47,393 downwards.
GCCACACCCACCGAAACTTCAACCGCCACCGCCACGGCGACCGGCACTGCCACGGCCACCGAAACGGCGACGGCCACCGCCACCGCCACGAAGACCGCCACGCCCACAGCCACGCCTATCGCGCTGACCGTGGATTCATTTGTGATCACAAATTCGGCCGACGGTAGCCAACTTGAGCTGTCCGGGACGGGCGCGCCCGACGCCAATGTGGAAGCGCTGGTCAACGACACGCTGGTCAGCACCACCACCGTGGGCGCCGACGGCGATTGGTCAATTAGCACCACGCTGGAGACGCCGGATCAGTACGAAGTTGTCGTGCAGACGGTGGATGAGGAAGGCGCCGTGATGGCGGCCACGATTCCCATGGGCGCCGTTGTTGTGGCCGTGCCCACCGCCACCAATACACCCAGACCCACCAATACAGCCACGCCAACTGATACACCAGAACCCGAAGCGACCGCCACCAATACGGCTACAGCTACGCCAGAGCCGACGGCCACAGCCACGCTGGTGGCGCCGCAGATCGGTTCGGTCAGTTTTGAAAATGCCGATGATGGCGTGATGGTGTCCCTCGAAGGCATTGCCGAGCCGGACGCCGAGCTGGATGTGCTGCTCGACAGTGACCCGTTCAGCACCACCACGGCCAGCCGCACCGGCGATTGGGCCTTCGTGACCACGCTGACCGAGCCGGGCGACCACACGTTGACCATTCAGGCCGCCGATGAGGAGGGCGAAGTATTGGCCGCGTCAGCGCCGGTGCGCGTGCAGGTTGTGGCTACGCCCACGCCCACCGCCACCAGCACCAATACGCCGACAGCGACGGCTACCAACACGGCTACGGCCACGGCCACCGACACACCAACCGCTACCAATACGGCCACGCCGGAGCCAACGGACACCCCCGTGCCGACCGAGACGCCCACGGCCACGCCCATTCCGTTCTCATTTAGCCAGCCCGAACTGGGCGATGAAGGCGAGCTGAGTGGTGATGCATTGGTATTGGAAGGCAGCGGTCAGCCTGAACAGACGATTGAATTGCGCGTCGACGGCGTTATTCAAGGCCGCACGGCGGTGGATGCCAGCGGCGTCTGGTCCTACACGCTGCCTATTGATCGGCCGGGCGAGCATGAAATTGTGGCTTCGGTATTGGGCCTGGGCAACCAGATCATCACGTCCACCATGCCCCTGCGTGTGCTGGGACCGACCGCCACGCCAGCCCCGACTGATACGCCGGAACCAACGGCCACCGCCACCGATACCGCGGTCCCGACGGAAACGCCAACCGCAACCGCCACGCCCACGGCCACGCCCATCCCGCTGACTGTGGACACCTTTGTGGTGACCAATTCGGCTGAGGGCAGCGAGATCAAGCTGGCCGGCAGCGGCGCGCCGGACGCCAACGTAGAAGCGCTGATCAACGGCACGCTGGTCAGCACAACGACTGTGGGCGCCGATGGGGATTGGTCCATGCTGACCACGCTGGATACGCCCGACAATTATGAGGTGGTGGTGCAAAGCGTGGATGAAGCCGGTGAAGTAACGTCGGCCATCATCCCCATGGGCGCCGTGATTATTGCCGTCCCCACAGCCACGGCCACCGCCGAGCCGACTGAAACACCTGAGCCGGACACCCCGTTCCCACCGATACGCCCACGGCGGAGCCCACGGCCACACCCACGCCCATCGCGCCGCAAATCAGCTCGGTGGAATTCGAAAACGCTCCGATGGCTCCATTGTGTCCATCGCCGGCATGGCCGCGCCGGAGACGGTGCTGGACGTGCTGGTCGACAGCAGCGCCATCAGCACCACCACGGTCAGCAGCGCTGGGGAGTGGGCCTTTGTGACTACTTTGACCGAGCCGGGGCTGCACACCATCAACGTGCAGACGATGGTTGAAGAAGGGTCGGACGCCGAGCCATTGCAGGCGCCGGTGCCCGTGCGCGCCATTGTGGTGGCCACGCCCACACCCACGGCGACCAATACCGCCACTGCAACCAATACAGCCACGGCGACGGCCACCGACACGGCCACACCGGAACCAACCGATACACCAACTCCGGCGCCCACCGATACGGCAACGGCGACCGACACGGCCACCCCGAGCCGACTGATACCCCGACCCCCGCGCCAACCGATACAGCGACGGCCACCGATACGCCTGCTCCAACCAATACCGCCACGGACACAGCCACGCCGGAACCAACGGACACATCGACTGCCGCACCGACGGATACGGCCACATCTACCGCTACGCCTGCGCCTACCAATACGACTACCGCCACAAACACTGTCACGCCGCGACCGACTACAACATCCACCGCGGCGCCAACCAGTACGGTTAGTGTCATCGCCGTCCCGCCCCACATCGCGGCGGCGGAAATGACCAATGTGGCCGACGGCTCGACCGTATCGATGAAGGGGACGGCCGCGCCGGATAGCGTGCTGGATGTAGTGGTGGATGGCCGCATCATCGACACCCTCACGGTCGATGGTGCGGGGGAGTGGTCCTATGTGGCCACATTGAATACGCCTGGTCTCCACATATTAAATGTGCAGACCGTGGTGGCAGAGGGCGCGGCTGGCGTTCCGTTGCCGGCGCTTATCCCCGTGCGCGTTATTGTAGTGCCGACACCGGCGCCCACCACCGCCGATACATCGGCCGGACCACCCACAGAGACGCCGGTCCCCATCTCGCTTAGTTCTCCCGAAATTGAAAGCGAGATGGTGGACGGCAAAATCTCGCTCACGGGTCACGGGAAGCCCGGCGGGAAAGTGCAAATTCTGGTCGATGGCGACCCCGCCGGGGAAACCGCCATCGACCAGGAAGGCAGGTGGTCCTATGAGCTAGTGCTCACAGACCCAGGCGAATACGAAGTCACAGCGGCGGCGCTCGATTCTGATGGCATGATCATCACATCGACTGCCGCCATTAGCTTTTTAGTACCCACCCCCACGCCCGTGGCCAAGCCCACACCAACGGCTACCGCGACGCTTGCAAATACGGCAACGCCCGCGCCCACCAATACGCCCGCCAGCGAGCCGCCCACTGTAGAACCCACCGAAGAGCCAACCGAAGAGCCGACTGCGGCTCCCACAGATACACCCACCGCGGAACCAACAGTGGCTGGCACACCCGCGCCAGTTGATACGCCGCGCTTCCAGCGGTTGCCCACCAATACGCCCGCTGAAGCCCAATCCGCGGCGGCGCTTAGCACACCGGCGCCGCTTGACACGGTGGCCGTTGACCGCTTTGTGCGCCCAGCCACCGATACACCGCGTCCTACAGCCGAAGCCGCGGTCAGCGCACCCACTGCAACCCCTATTGCGCCGACAATTGATGCTGCCCCTTTCGCCCAGCCGCTGACTAGCAGCCAGGTAACGTTGACCGGAACCAGCGCGCCCGGTGGTGACCTGCAAATCATGGTCAACCTGCTGGCCGCTATATGGACCACGGCAGATGCTGATGGTCACTGGCGGGCCGAAATTGAGCTGGGTGGACCGGGAACATATGTGGTCCACGCCCGCGGCGCCGATAGCCAAGGACTCTTCACCGCCATCTCTGAGCCTGTAAAAATTGTGGTCGCTGAACCAACGGCCACCGCCACCAATACGGCTACGGCGACAGATACAGCCACGGCCACAGATACCGTCACAGCCACGGACACCGCGACGGCCACCGATACCGCCACGCCGATTCCGACTGATACAAATACACCCGCACCGACCGACACCGCCACGCCCGAACCGACGGTCACGCCCACCGACACAGCCACGGCTACCGATACGCCAACGGAGGAGCCAACCGTCACCCATACGCCGGCGCCGGCCACCGACACGCCGATGCCCACCGACACGCCGACGGAGACTGCCACGGCCACCGATACCGCCACCGCAACCGATACGGCGACGGCCACGGATACCGCCACGGCGACGAATACGCCTGTGCCCACCAATACCAATACGCCAGTCCCCACGGACACGCCGACTGAAACCGCCACGGCGATCCATACGGCGACGGCAACCGACACATTAACGCCAGCAGCGACCGCCACGAACACGCTGGCGCCGCCCACGGCGACCAATACGGCCACCGCGACCGTTCCGCCCACTTCGACAAAGGCAGCCACCGCTACCGCCACTGAAACGCCGGTTGCGCGTGCCGCCGAAATTCCGACATCTACCGTTACGCAACCGCCCACGTTCCAACGGGCGCCGACCACAACGCCTACGAGCCAGGTAACGCCTGTGGCCGCACCCACCGCCCAATCGCTGGTGACTACCGCGCCCACGCGTTTTGTGCGACTGCCCACCAATACGCCGCGGCCCACCGTGACCGCCGCTGGCGTCACGGCGGAGCCGGCCACCCCCACATCCATTGCGCGGCCCACGCAGGCGCCAACCACCACCGTCACACCGCCGCAGATTGACGGCAGACCGTTCACCCAGCCGTTGACGAGCGGCCAAATTGCCATCAACGGCACGGCGGCGCCCAATGTGGATATCCAAGTGCTGGTCAATGGCGTCGTGGCGGCCTTTGCCACGGCCGATGTCGCCGGCGAATGGCGCGCCGCCTTAGACCTGGGCGGCCCCGGTGCATATGAAGTGGTTGCCCACAGCCTCGACAGCCGCGGCGCTGTCACCGGCGTCTCGAATACCGTGACTATTACCGTCGCCGAACCCACGCCGACGGCCACAGATACACAGGTCTCGCCAACGGCAACCAATACGGCGACGGATACACCCGCGCCGCCGACGGCGACCAATACGGCAACGGACACACCCGCGCCACCGACGGCGACCAATACGGCAACGAACACGCCTGTCCCACCAACGGCGACCAATACAGCAACGGACACGCCGGTCCCGCCGACGGCGACCAATACGGCGACGGATACGCCGGTCCCGCCGACAGCGACAAACACGGCAACGAACACGCCTATGCCGCCGACGGCGACCAATACGGCGACGGATACACCTGCGCCGCCGACGGCGACCAATACGGCGACGGACACGCTATCCCGCCAACGGCCACCAATACGGCCACAGACACACCTGCGCCGCCGACGGCGACCAATACGGCCACGGACACACCTATCCCCGCCGACGGCGACCAATACGGCGACGGATACACCTGCGCCGCCAACGCCGACCAATACGGCCACAGACACACCCGCCGCACTGCAACCAATACGGCTACGGACACACCCGCGCCACCAACTGCAACCAATACGGCCACAGACACAGTGCCGCCCACGCCGACCAATACGGCTACCAATACATCGATCCCGCCGACGGCCACCAATACGTCGGAACCTACGCCCCACGATCACGGCATTGCCGGCGCTGTCGCCGACGGCGCCCCAGGAGGGCAAGCCGGCTGAATTGCCGGTGACCGGTGGGTCAATGCAGGAGGCAATGGCCGCACAACGTTGGTGTTGCTGCTCATGGCGGTGGCAGTTGTTGCATTGGCGATTTGGGATCGAAGGCAACAGGTGACGGTTCAGGGTGATAAATTGCTTATTGAGCTGTAAGGTGCTGTATCGCCGGCCTTTACGTCCTTTGCGCATTACAGCAATAGGCAATATAGCAATAGATTTTTATAAAGGAGCAGACCATGACAGTCGATCGAAGCCGACTTGTGCGCTGATTCATTCGGGAGAGTCCTATACGGGTAAACAGGAGTTCACCTATTTTGCGGGCGTCTCGGCCGAAAATACGGGCGCGCAGGCCATCTGTATGCACTTGCTGACCATCCCGCCTGTGGCCGGGCCAAGGCGCATCTGCACGAAAATCACGAAACGGCCATTTACGTGATCAGCGGTAAGGGCGGCATGTGGTATGGGGAGCAGCTTGAGGAGCACATGGTGTGCAAAGCGGGCGACTATGTCTACATTCCGGCGGGCGTGCCGCATCTGCCCTACAATACCAGCGCCACCGAGGTTTGTACGGCTGTGGTGGCCCGTACAGATCCAAACGAGCAGGAAAGCGTGGTGCTGCGGCCTGATTTAGATGGGCTGCACTAAAAAAGAGACGGCGTCGCTTGCGACGCCGTCTCTTTTTTGTCTGGAAATTAATGCAGGCTTATTCATACGAAATTGGATAGTAGCTAGCGGCAATCGCAATCAGCGCGCCAACCGCCAACATGCCGGGCGCCAGCAGTGGATTGGCCCCCGCCAGCGCTTTCCACATCAAATCGGCTCCGCTTAGGCCGCTGTGGATTTCGCGGGCAAATTCAAGGTTGCCTTCCAGGTGTTCAAACATGCCCAGCACGCTGCCCAGAATTGTGATGACCATCACAATGCGCATGGTCCACACCACTTTGACGCCAGGCTTAAAGATGACGCCCAGCACCGTCACAACTCCCAGCCCGCTCAACGCAAAGGGGATGAGCTGGACAACGCCATCGGTGTGATTGAGCAGCAGCAATTCAGCAATGGTCCCCAGACACATGAAGGCGGAGAGCGCCAGATAAAACAGGCGCAGTCGTTGCTCCACCGGCATCGTTGCCAGCGCAGATGGACGCAAGGCCATGCGGTTTGCGGTAATATTGTTGGTTGTCATTCTGTCACCATATAGGTATTGGCCAGAGTTAAGTCCGCATTGGGCGCGTATTCGGCCACTTCCCCCAAGAAGAATTTGGCGGTGTCAAATGGGCGCTTGGCGATGATCTCGTCCGCCGCGCTTTGGTCGATGCCCGGAACCTGCATGAGCGTGGCGGCATCGGATTGATTCATGTCGATGGGGACAAAGATGTATTCTTCGTAACCGGTAATCGTCGCCTCGTCGACATATTTGCCCATCTCCTGGCGGAATTGCTGGATGCTCACAAAGGGGCGATACTCCAGAAATTCGTCGGCCATCTTCTCACCGAGACCCGGCACGCCCGCCATCAATTCTTCGGCGGTGGCGGTGTTCACGTTGAGTTTGGCGCTGCTCTCTGGCGCACTGGCGGCCGGATTGGCCGCCGCTTGTTCGGCGTTGGACAGATAGGATTGGGCAATCTCCAGATCGGCGTCGGGCGCATACTCGGCCACTTCACCGAGGAAGAATTTCGCCGTATCAAACGGACGCTTGGCGATGATTTGGTCCGCCGCGGCTGCATCCAGGCCCGGAATCTGCATGAGTGTGGCGGCATCGGCCTCATTCATGTCGATGGGCACAAAGATGTGCTCTTCATAGCCGGCGATTGTCGCCTCATCCACATATTTGCCCATTTCCTGGCGAAATTGCTGGATGCTTACAAAGGGGCGATATTCTTCAAATTCATCCGCCATCTTTTCACCAAGACCCGGCACGCCTGCCATCAGCTCCTCGACGGAGGCCGTGTTGACATTGAGTTTGGCGCTGGTCATATTGGCCGCCGGCTGCGCCTGTACTTGGGCGGCTGCCGGTTGCGCGGCTGCCGGTGCGGCGGAATTTGACTGGGTGCAGGCCGTGACGGAAAATAGCGTCAGGGGAATGGCTGCCAGGGCGGAAATGATTTTTTGTTTGCTAGTATTCATGTGCATCTGAATCTCCTACATGTTGCTTGAATTTACGGACTAAACATTTTTTGACCTTGCACTTTTGTGCGCGGACAACGCCGTATACCTTAACATGTTGGCGGCGGTGCATGGTGACAAGCACGCGAGAATCACGTTACAATTACGCGAACAGAATATGACGTATACAGCAAGAACTAAAATATGTTTTATCTGAAAAACAAGTTCCGCAGAAAACCTGCGGCGTGCTTCCCGCCAGACAGCACATTCCGTAACATGTTCGTAACATTTTGTTGGTTTGCGCACAACCTCAACACAATCTTAATATGAGATAATTTGTGGTATTCATGTATCTGCGGAAGCGGAAAGCGGATATGGCGTGTACGCCACCCATCACCCGCTTCCCGCTACTCTATATAGATTGTAGGAGCGATCCGCAAATGGATAAACCGGTAATTCTGGTGGCCGATGATGATGAGCTGCTGATTAAAGTGTTGCAACGCGAATTGGAGCGCGAGGGATATGATGTGCTTTCCTGTTTCGATGGCGAACGGGCGCTGGAACTGGCCCGCTACGCCGCGCCCGACTTAATTCTATTGGACGTCATGATGCCCAAACGCAACGGCTGGGAAGTTTGCCGCGAGGTGCGCGCCGAAAGTAATGTACCCATTATTATGTTGACCGCGCGCGGGGAAGAGATGGATAAGGTGATGGGGCTGCGGCTGGGGTCCGATGATTATGTCGTTAAACCGTTTGGCCTCTTTGAATTGCTGGCGCGTATCGAGGCGATTTTGCGGCGCGTGCGCATGAACGGCAATGGTCAACCTAAAGTCCGCCCGGCTTGTGAAATTCAGTTGGGGAATGTGGAAATTGACACGGCGCGCCGCACGGTAAAACGGGCGGGCGAGTCGGTCTATTTGGCGTTTAAAGAGTTTGATTTGCTAGCTGCCTTGTTAGACGCAAACGGCGCCGTGGTCGAGCGCGATATATTGCTGGATCAGGTGTGGGGTGAAGATTGGGTGGGCGATACGCGCACGCTGGATGTGCATATACGGCGGCTGCGCGCCAAAATCGAAGCCGACCCGGCCGTGCCTGAGTTGATACTCACCGTACGCAATGTGGGGTATCGTATGGCCACGGCAGAGGAGATATAGCCATGTTTCGGCATGTGCCAAATAGAGATGTCTGGCCCTGGCAGCGCAGTTTTCAGGCGCGCATTGTGTTGGCCTATGCCGCCATGTTTTTTGTGGTGCTCTTTGCGTTGACCGCCGCCGTGGGCCGCATATTTTACCGCGTGCAGTTGGCGCAGGCCGAACACGAGCTGGAAGTAAAAGCTTTTCTGTTGGCCAATACGCTCGAAGATCCGCTTAGCGGCTTTGCCGATGAGTTTGATGACTTTGCACACTATTGGCAAGAATATGGCCGCGCCGGGCCCAGTCAAAATGCGGAGACGTTGGCCACAACGTCTCCGGAAGATTTTGTGAAAGAGCGCCCCGAAGCGCCGCGCTTGCTGTGGTTTGTCAATCACTATAGTGATGAAAAGAACGCTCGTGTGACGGTATTGGACGAGTGGGGCAATCTGCTGGTCGATAATCAAGTGGACGCCGCAACCGAGCCCAATCAGTTTGGACAAGTGGAAATACAGGCCGCTCTGCAAAATCGTGAACAGCACAATGTGCGCATTGACCCGGTGACAGGCATACGGACGCTTTACGTGGCGGCGCCCATCCAGCAGGGGGCGCGTACGCTAGGTGTAGTGCAGCTCAGTCTGCCCATGTCCGCAGTTACAGCCACGGCGCGTTGGTGGCTGTTTATGCTAATTACGGCCAGCCTGGCCAGCCTGGCCGTAACGGTGGCCGTGGGCGTCTGGATCAGCTACAAGCTGGCTGCCCCCATGCGCCAACTGGAGCAGGCGGCTCTTGCCATTGCGCAGGGCGACATGACCCGCCGCGCCCCTGTAGAGCGGGCTGATGAGCTGGGTTCACTGGCCAATGCCTTCAACTACATGCTCGATCAGTTGAGCCGCGTTTTTAATCAGCAACGCGATTTTGTAACCAATGCCAGCCATGAATTACGCACGCCGCTGGCCAATATTATGCTGCGCGTGGATGCCTTGATGCGCAATACTGAGTTTGCAGACGTGCTCAATGGCGATGCTGTGTATCTGAAAGAAATCAGTTCTGAAACAGACCGCCTTAACCGGCTGGCCAATGAGATGCTGGAACTGGCGCGCTTGGAAAATCAGCTTGAAACGCATCCGCTTGGCGCCGCCGCCCTGCATGATGACCCCAATTGTATGCTCGCCGGCCTCGAAATCGCGCAGATCATCACGAGTGTTGCCCAAAGCACCGCCCAGCGGGCGGCCGCGAAGCAGCTCACCTTTACGTCCCCTTCGGCGCATTTTCTAGAATCGCTTGCGGAGCTCGCCATTTTCGTGCGCCGCACGCATTTGGAGTCGGTGCTTTATAATTTGCTCGATAATGCCATCAAATATACGCCGGCGGGAGGCGACGTGAATCTGCAAATCGCCATTGCGCCGCCTAATCCAATGGCTGGTTCTGGCAGTGAACTGCAAATCACCGTGCAGGACACCGGGCAGGGCATTCCTAAAGAGGATCTGCCCTATATCTTTGAACGATTTTACCGGGTCGACAAAGCGCGCAGCCGCACCCGCGACGCCGACAACTTCGGCAACAGCGGCGCCGGGCTGGGTTTGGCCATTGTGCGCTCCATTGTCGACGCCTACGACGGCAAAATCTGGGTGGAAAGCACTGTGGGCAAGGGGACGCAGGTGACGGTGAAATTTCATATCAAAGTAGGAGGTCAATGTCGCTAAGTTAGCGCAGGCTGCGATGCACGGCGGCAAAAATCATGGCAGCGGCCTTAACGTGATGCCGTTGCGTGGGAGGTAGCAGCGGTTGGCAGCCCCTTGCAGTTTGGGGTCGTATCGAAACCAAAGCGGCTATTATGCTGAAAACGCCTCCGCCACATCCGCATTTTGCAGCACCGGCTGACCCTCATACAGAAAACATTTGGCCGCCCGGTCCACATCCACGCTATACAGCGGCGGCCTCTCCCGCCAACACTGCTCCATGACCGCGGGACAGCGGCTGGCAAACTTGCAGCCCGCCGACGCCCGCGCTTCATCCAGCGAAGGCAGCGTGGGCTCTTCTTCTTCTTGCGCCCAGTTACGCACCGCCCGCATCTGCGGAATCGACTCAACCAGCAGTTGCGTGTAGGGGTGCTTGGGGTCGCGAATCACCTTTTCCACCGAACCCGCCTCCACAATCGTGCCCCGATACATGACCAAAATATTCTCGCAGATTCGATAGGCCGTGGTCAGGTCGTGGGTGACGTAGAGGATGGAGATGCTCAGGTCGCGGTTGAGCGCGCAGGCTTTCCAAAATGGTGGCGGCGTAGCGACGCATCCACCATAGAGACTGGCTCGTCGGCCATGATCACCCGCGGGCGCAGCAGCAAGGTCGCGCCACCATGACGCGCTGTCGCTGCCCGCCGCTGAGCTGGTGCGGAAAGCGGCCCAGCACCTCATCGGGCCGCAGCCCCACGGTTTCTAGCGCCTTGCGCCCAGCCGTTGCCCTTCGGCGGGTGTGGCTGCCAGCTTAAATTTGGGAGACTGCGGCCAAGAGCAGATGCTCGGCCCGATAAAAGGATTGTACACGCCAAACGGGCCTTGATAGATGGGTTGCACGTCGCGCAGAAAGGCCTTGCGCTGGGCGCGCCATCTGCTTCATATCCTGCCCGTTATAGAGAGCACCTGCCCTGCCAGGGGCGCGGTGACGCCCAGCAGCAGGCGCGATGTAGTCTTGCCGCTGCCGCTCTCGCCGGCCAGCGCCGTCATGGTGGGCCGGTCAGACGGGATGGAAAAGGAGACGTTGTCCAGCGCCACCGTCTGTTTCCGGCTAAAGGCGCCGCCGCCAAAAGTTTTGGTTACGTTGCGGAGTTCGAGGATTGGGGTCATGATTCTTCTTCTGACACATCAAATAGATCGCCCTGGTAAGCGACAGCCTCAAAGCGCCCGACATCATAGAGATAATCTTCCCCTTCATTGTCAATGACCCGAAGCGATGCCGGATCACTTTTGCGGGTAGCACTTTGTAAATCGCGCCAAGAGTGAGGCTTGCTTCATAACCGCGATTGTTGATACAGCGGACAACGTCGCCTGCTCTTGAGCAAGGCGCGCCGCAAAACGATTTGGTTTTGCCTTGCTATAATCGAAGTCATAGTGGGCCGCTAGCTCATCACTTTCGGCCTTCTTGAATTCATTGTCTTTCATGCTCAATCGGCTTGTGCCCCACTCTCTGCCATTGCTGCGGCTCGTTTCGGTGTGTCGTCAAGTTCGTAGGGTTGAACGAGCACATCAGCAGGCAATCCCAATCCCGCTTGCAATTTGCGGATCATCTCTAACGACAACGGGCGACGGCGATTCAAAATTTCAGATACACGCGCACGTGAGCCCAAATACGGCTCCAAATCGCGCTTCGCGCCAACCTGTGTGCATCCATGACGTGTAAAATGAGTTCAATCGGATGGGGGTCTGAAATGGGATAATGTTCGGCTTCATATACGCCTCTACCAGCAGTACCAAATATCGAGACGGTCTGCTTCAGTCGTACTCTTCTTGCGGCATCCCACAGCGCTTCGATTTCTGCAAGCGTTGTTTCGTAATCTTCGTCGTTGCGAATGGGTCGGAGCGTCATTATTATATACGCAAATGTTTCATTGATTCACGCTGAATACGGGCCGTGTTGGCTCGCACGACTGACGTTGATTGCGTCGGCCCGTAGCCGCGCCTGTGCCAGGTCGTAGGCCGTTTGCAGCCTCAGCCACATTTCCGCCAGGCTGCCAAACGCCTTCGATAAACGAATTGCCATCTCCGGTGATATGGCTGAGCGCTCGTTTATCACGCGCGATAGCGTGGGGCCGCGCCACATCCAAAATGCTCGCTGCCTCGGTGACGCTGAGTCCTAAATCCTCAATACAATCGCGCATAATACCACCCGGATGGGGGATTTTTTCATCGCCATAGTTTTCCTCTAGTGATAATCTTCCAAATCGACATCATAGACATTGCCATCTCCAAAGCGGAATGTGATTCGCCAGTTGCCCGTCACGCGAATGCTCCATGTTCCTTGTCGCTCACCGGTCAACGGATGCAAACGATAACCGGGAATGTCTATTTCTTCGAGCGATTGAGCCTCATCCAGCACAAGCAAGATTCTGTCAATCCGTCCACGCATGTTGGCCCCAATCCCGCTTCTGTCACCTCGTTCGTAGAGCCGTTTTAGATTCTTGTGCTTAATGCTCTCAATCATGCTCTTATTGTAACATGTGGCCTTTACGCGCACAAACCGAATACGGTTTATTCAGAGTCACAGGATATATCTAATAACATCTATTGCTCATACAAATGACACGCCACCTGCCGCCCGCGCTGATCCATCGGCCTTGCAGCACCGGCGCAACTCCGCGCAGTGCGCCATCGCCTGTGACAGCGGGGCTGAAAGAGGCAGCCGGGCGCAGATTGATCAGGCGGGGGGCATAAGCCGGGGATGCCGACCAGGCGCTCTTTCTTTCGTCCAGGCCGGTACGCTTTCCAGCAGCAGTTGCGAATAGGGGTGCAGCGGCTGTTCCACCATCTGCTCGATGGGCGCCAGGTCGACCAGCTTACGGCGTACATGACGCCCACGCGGTCGGCAAATTGGGCAATGAGCCCCATGTCGTGGCCCACCAGGATGACGGCGGCGCCGGTTTCGCGCTGTAGGCGGCCCAGCGTGGTCATCACCTGGCGCTGCACTACCACGTCCAGGGCGCTGGTGGGCTCGTCGGCGATGATCAGCTTGGGGCGCAGGGCGGTGGCGGTGGCCATGCCCACGCGCTGCTTCATGCCGCCGCTCAGCTCGTGGGGATACATGCGGGCTACGCTGCGGTCCAGCCCCACGTGCTCCAGCAGCGAATGGACCAGCTCGCGCTGCTCGGCCTTGGTCTGCTGCATGCCGTGGTCGAGGAGGCCGTCGATGATCTGGTCCTCAATGCGCATAACCGGGTTGAGCGCGTTCATGGCGGCCTGCGTCACCAGCGAGACTTCGGCCAGGCGGGTCAGCCGCATCTCTTCTTCATTGAGCTGGAGCAGATCGCGCCCGTTGAGCAGGATTTGGCCGCTGACAATGCGTCCGGGCGACTTGATGAGCCGCATAACGGAGAGGGCCAGCGTAGTTTTGCCGCAGCCCGATTCGCCCACCAGGGCCAGCCGTTCGCCTTCGTATAGCGATAAGGAGACACCGCTGACCGCTTTGACTGCACCGGCATCAGTTTCATAATGCACGTGCAGATCGCGGATTTCCAGCACCGGCGTCCCTTGGCTGTTGCGTCCTTGCGCATTGCGCTGTCGAGTTGCCATTAGACACTCCTCCGCAGCCGCGGGTTGGCCCATTCATCCAGCCCTTGCGAAATCAGAAAAAGCCCCACAAAGAGCAGCACAATCACCACAATCGGGGGCGCCCACCACCACCACCAGCCATTGAGCAGGGCGCCATACCACATGGTCCAGTAGATGGTCATACCCAGCGTGTTGGCTTCAAAGGGCCCCAGCCCCAGCGCTTCCAGCCCGATGGAGGCCAGCACGCCCGCCGAGACGGCAATCACAAAGGTGGAGACAATGTAGGGCATCAGATTGGGCATCATCTCACGAACAATGATCTCCGGCCCGCTCATGCCGGTAAAGCGCGCCAGCTCCACATAAGATTGCTGCTTGATCACCAGCACCTGCGAGCGCAGGACGCGCGTCGGGTTGAGCCAGGAGAGCGCGGCCACGATCAGCGCCATGGTCTCCACCGACATGTCGCCGGGGATGGAGATGGCAATGACCACCAGCACCAGCAGCGCCGGCACCGTGCGCAAAATATCGACCAGCGAGCGGGTGAAGGTGTCGAACCAGCCGCCATAATAGCCGCTAAAAAAGGCCAGCAGCGTGCCGATCACCACGCCAATGGCGCCGGAGATCAGCCCAATGCGGATGGTTTTGGGCGTGCCTTCGACCATGACGGCCAGGATGTCTTTGCCCAAGCGGTCGGTGCCCAGCCAATGTTCGGCAGAGGGGGGCTGGCTGGGGCGATAGGAGAGCGGTTTGGCGTCGGTGGGGTCGGTTTTGATGGCGCCGACAATGACAAAGGCCACAATCAGCAGCAGCAGCAGAATGCCAATCACCAAGGGCGGATTGCGCCGCATGTAGCGGAAGAGGGCCGTTGCGCGGCTGGCGGGCGGCGGCGCGGTAGCCAGCGTCATGGCAGGTGGGTTCAGCTCAACGCCTGGAGACTCAATGCCTTGGGACACGCTACTCACTCCTGTAGTTGATGCGCGGGTCGATAAGCGGATAGATCAGGTCGATGATCAGCATGGAGAAGGCCACCGTCACAATGACCATAAAGACTACCCCTTGAATCACAAACCAGTCAAAGCCGCGCACGGCGTTGAGCAGCACCGTGCCCACGCCCGGATAGCCAAAGACCACTTCGACCAAAATGGCGCCGGAAATAATCGTCCCCAGCGAAAGCGCCAGCCCGGTGACTTGAGGCAGAATGGCATTTCGCATAGCGTAACGGAAGAAAATGCGCGGCGATTTCAACCCTTTGGCCTCGGCTTGCAGCATGTAATCTTCGCCCTGGATGGTCACCATCATGGACCTCATGCCCAGCGCCCAAAAGCCGATCTGCGCCAGCACAATGGAGAAGGCGGGCAGGACCGAATGCTGAAACACGTCAATGGCAAAGCGGGTGGTGAGCTGCGGGATGGTATTGGGGCTGTAGCCGCCAAAGAGGGGGAAGATGGGCAGACGGAAGGCCAGTACGTAGAGCAGAATGATGCCCATTAAATAGAAGGGCACGGCAGAGAGCGTAAAAAAGGCCGGGAAGATGACGCGTATAAAATAGGGTGCTTTGCCCCACGCCATCAGCGCGCCCACCAGCGTGCCAAGTGCAAAGCTGATCAGCGTGGCCGTGAGCAGCAGCCCCACGGTCCACGGCACCGCCCGCCCAATCATGGAGAGCACGGTGGCCGGATAGTTGGAGATGGACTGGCCAAAGTCGAGCCGCGCCGTGTCGCCCAAATAGGTGAAATATTGCTGCCACAGCGGCCTGTCCAGCCCAAATTTTTTGTTATACGTCTCGACCAGCCCCGAAGCATCTTCGTTGGAGACAGCCACACCCTGCTGCTCCAACTGCGCCAGCTTCTGCCGAATGGGGTCCTGGCCGGTCATGCGCGGAAAAAAGAAGTTAATCGACGCCGCCAAAAAGGCAATGACGAAAAATTGTGCAATACGTTTGACGAGATAGTCGAGTGTCATGGGAAGGTGATGGGAGTAGGGAGTAGGGAGTAGGAAGTAAGGAGTAGGAGGCCGCTGACGAAGTTTCCCCCTAATCCCTTCTACTCCTTACTCCTACTTCTTTTTACGGCGCGTCCCGTCGGTTCCAGATTCATCAGCGTGTAGGCGAAGCCGGTGTGCGGATGGATGCCGTTCATGTATGGATTGGTGGCGGTGGAGGGCCAGTTGGTCCAGTAGTGCTGGTTGTTGCCGGTGCGGTTATAGAACTGCACGAGCTGGATGTCTGGCATGTCTTGCAGCCAGATCTCCATGGCGGCGCGCTCCAGTTCGCGAACCTTGCCTTCATCGGCGGTGTAGGCCAGCTCTTCTACAATGGCATCGAATTCGGGATTCGAGTATTGGAAGAGGTTGCCCGAGTCGCCGGTGGTGTAGAGTTGCAGCGTGCGGTAGATATTGCCCGACTGCGAACCGTTGTGGCCAAAGAGGCCGCACTCGTAGTTGCCCGAAGAGAGGGCGCCATAGGCGTCGGTCGGCTCGGAGTAGCTCGATTCGATGCCGTGCTGTTGCAGCGTCTCGGCCAGCACGGGGCCCAGGTCGGTCCACAGGGAGAAGCTGGTAATGTTGCACTTGATGCGGTCACCGCTGGCGTCGGCCCAGAAGCCGTCGCTGTCCTTCGTGTAGCCAGCAGCAGTCAGGCGCGCGTCACCATCAGCAGCGTCATATTTGCCCGGCTCATATTGAGCTTCGAATTCAGCCAAATTGTCAATGGTGGCCTGCAACCCTTTGAAGGGCGGAAAAAGCCAGCTTGAGATTGCCCCTTGCCATCGTAGGCAAAATCGACCAGCTTCTGGCGGTCCAAATAGCGGTTGATGGCCCAGCGCACTTCGGGGTTGCCCAGGTGCTTATCTTTGTTGTTCAGGTGCAGCGCCGTGGGCCGCAGGAGACCATGCCGTAGGGGCCTTCGCGACCTGTCCAAGTGGTGGCTTCGGGATTCTCGGCCAGAATTTTCTCGATGACATCGGCGCGCAGGTCGTGGGTCTGGTCGATTTCATTTTTGATCAGCGCGGCGCCCTGGTTCTGATCATCGGCAATGGTGAGTTGCACGTAGCGCTCCACCTTGGGCAGATCGTGGAAGCCAGTGGCGCAGGCCCACCACTCTTCGCACGTGGCCACACGGTCAATCACGCGGCGGGTGTCATCGGAGAAGGAGAGCCGCCACGGGCTGGTGGTGACTGGGCCGGCGCCGTCATTGTACGCTGTGTATTCAGCCCAATTTGACCTTCCAAATGCTTGGGCACAATAAAGGTGGCCGAATCACCCTTGGCCACAATCACTTCATCATTAGGCGCAGGGCGGGCGAATTGAAGGTGATCTGTACGGTTAAATCATCAACGGCCACGGCCTCTTTCACGTACACCTGATAGACGCCGCCCAGCCGCACTTCGCTGCCCAGATCGCGCAACGTGTTGAGCGTGTAGGCTACATCTTCCGCCGTGAAAGGTTCGCCATCGCTCCAGGTGACGCCCGAACGCAGATGATAGGTCAGCTCGGTGGCGTCGTCGTTATATTCCCAGCTCTCGGCCAGCCACGGATAGGCGTTGCCGTCCAGCATGTCGGCATAGACCAGCGGCTCGTGGAAGAACTGGATGCCGGCCTGATGGGTGCCGCCCAGATTGTAGGGCTCCACATTTCGCCGGGCGGGTACGAGGTCTTCTGGGCCACAATGACCGTGCGGTTGCGCGGCACTTCGCCATCGGCCACAGGCGCGGCGGCGCCCGTATCCGCCGCGGGGGCTGCCGCGGCGCCGCCCTGTGCATCAGCCGGTGCGGCGGGCGCCGGACCGCCGCCGCCACATGCGCGGCCAGCAGTAGGGCCAGGATCAGCAGGCAGCCCAAAACGGATGTTCTGTATTTGTGCATGGTTCTTTCTCCTTGTGAAGCAAGTGGATTGACAAGTATGGAAGTATCATAACCTTGCAATTTCTGCCATTCAGCACTTCCGTTTGCAAGTTGACTCTGGCTGACCGCGAACTCTGACCTTCGCACTGGGGAGTGTCAACCAAATTTGCCAGCAAATTCTGTGTGCTGATGGAGTTGCGTGAGGGAGATTTGGTTATTGCTGGTTAGGAGTATGCCGCAAAAGCAGGAGAAAGTCAATTCAAAAGTGGAAAGTAGAAAGTGGAAGGTGTAGAGGGACTCATCAAATTGCTCACATCGTTGTAGGTCGAGTAAAACTATGTGATACTGAGTTTGTATCAAACAACCAATTCCTTTGAGTGGAGGCAAACATGGATAACCAAGACATCGACATTTTGCTCAAAAACCAATCGCTGAAGTTTGAATTTGCCCTGCGCGATCTCGATTTGACCGAGGTGTTTTGGTACACGCCTGATGATTTGGAGCGCGAAAATCGGGCTTTGGCCCACCTGCTGGATTGGGTGCAAAAATATACCGAATATCGCGATCGCATTCGGATGGAGCAGGAGGGGTACATGTTTCCGCCCATCAGCCCTGCCATTTCACCTGAGAATGATTGGTATCGCTTCAAAGAATGGCTTCACGGACACCCCCTCCGCACGAAACTCAAAGAGCAGCTGCTTCGCGACTACACGCCCCCAATCCCGGAACAGTTAACCGATGAAGAGATAGAGTCGGAACTAGAAAAATTGCTCGATCTGTTCGCTGCAATCTTTGTCCAGGTGGATCTCATGGGGGAACTGCCATCCCGGCTGCTATATGCGTATCTGCTGGAACGCCTGGAGGCTGATTTCGATGTTGTGGTAGATGGCATGTGGCATATCGACGGCTGTGACGGCTATTGCCCCGGCTGTTTTCAGCGGCCGTGGTGCGAATTCGGGAGTCACTCTTGCTGGCGAGAGGATGAAGAAGCGGGCAAAATGGTGCTGATCGACCTGGTCCAGAAATATGTTTCCGCCAGTCCGGCTTCGTTAGGGCTGCTGCAGAAATACCAAGCCGAAGAAGATCGTAAATTCGCCGAGTTTAAGCAAAAGCATCAGAATGGGGAAACCTCGATTGACCCCTGGCTCTTTGATTTTGACGATGATTCTGAATTTCCTTTTTGAGGAAAGATTAGATGGAATCGTCTAGCAGTCGAATACTGACCAGCAGATGGCGTTGCGCAGGCGCTGATCATCCAGGACCAGGTCGCGGATCGCGGCCGGCAACTGTGCGCGCTGCCACTGGCATTCCCGGCGACCGGCAGATTCGCTCTCCCCTTTGGGGGCGGCGGCCTGCACGGCCTTGATGGCATAGGCTGCTGCACCCAGTTCGTGGGCGGCCACATGTGCGACACATGCTGCCTGGCCCGCCGCGTACGCCGCGTACCGCGGCGGGCCGCTCAATTCTCGCGCCGCCGCCATGGCATGGCCACCCGCCGCGCGGGACTGCATCATCGTAATCTCACCGCGCGTCCACGCGCGAACCGCTTCGATGGCTCGCCGCGGTCGGTCGTCAGTGGGGTGCATCTGCTCGAATAAGGGCAACACATGCTCTGCGCAAGCGGCCGCCCATTGCGCAAGCAGATGATGACGGCGTCTTGAGGCGCGCTGCGGCGCACCGTGATGAACTCTGGGGTCTCGCTGTTTGGGGAGTATCATTGATACACAGATATATCCTTGTTCATCCGGCAACCGGATGCTATTCGAGGGACATCCGCGGATGGTGGAGCTCGCCGCCGACTGCGGACGCGACCGGCCCGAGGGCCGCGCGCAGCTTTGCGATTTTGTGCCGGTTCTCCCAGTCGCGCTTCAATCTGTGCGCAAACGCGGAAGGTCGCGCCTGCCGTCCAAGCGGGGCAAGCGTGATGAGCTGCTTAGGCCCGACATTCACATAGGAGTGCCAGCGGAGCGATCCCACTGGCATCGGCAGGTAGCGCGGGCGTCCCTTCGTCTCATAAGACGCAACACGTTGACAGAGCAAGCGCGACGCCCGCGATCTGTTCGTAATCGATTGCGAAGGCGAGCAGCGCTTGGGAGAGCAGCGGCGGTCAACGGCAGCCCTCGACCGGTTCATGCGTACAGAACGTCCAATCCTGTCCCGGCCCACCGGTCACACGGAGGTCGACCGCGCCGTAGCTTACAGGGTAGCGGGGTAGCTCGAAGGGAAGTTGCTGGACGAGTTCCTCGAGCGCCGTCCGCAGTGCCGCTATGTCGAAGCGCTGGCTCCATGCACATTCCACCGCGGTGAAGGCAGGCAATCCAGCGCGCCCTTCATGCAAACGCACAACCTTGTTGTCAATCGTGATGAGACCAGCTTCTCGAGGCGCTTGAGCGCCGGGGCGAATAGCGCGCTTCGAGAGACGCGATAGTTCTTCGACGCCTTTGTTCGATACCGTCGCCAACATACGCCAGAATATTCGACCAAACGGCAAGGGTGGGCCCGGCCTCGCTCTCAAGCTCCATCGTAAGCGCAATCAGTACTTGCGAAATTAGGTCGAAGGGGGAGATGCATCAGAAAATCCTCCTCTATGCGGGCGTAAGCGTTTCCAGTGCCCTCGAGACATCCAATTACGCCGTCGACCACTTGGATAGTGGTCTCGTCGTCAATCGCGTATGCCGGACAGTCGAGCGTTGCTTTACTCGTAACTACCAAGCCGTTCTGCTTCCGTCGAAGAGAGCGGCGGCCTTCGACAGGCTCAGGCCTCGGGGGCTTAGTAGTTACCTTTACTCATAAATTCGGGCGCCTTTTTGAGTATTGCCCCACTGCTCGATGCGCGTCATGACCGAAGATCACCAGCCCGATCTGCTCCCGTTCGACAGATCAAGTAGTTTACGCATCATGCGGGTCGCTTCGGCGTCCGGGTTGCTACCGTCGTCCCGCGCGCCACGGGTAAAGTTCGCGCCAAAGGGAACTGCACAATCGTCAATAAGATCGCCCCCTGTTTGGGGCAGCCGCAGCAGCACCGACTGATGGCCCGGCACATGCCTGCTTCTCGTCTCAATTGCGTCAGCCCCGGCAGCAGTCGCCCGGTGTCCCCGTCCACCAGCCGAATACGCTCCGTCATTGATCCCACTGGGGTCAGATTGGCTGCAAAACGGGGGTTGCTTCGCCGCGTCCAAATGATGCACGCGGCTGAACCACATATTGCGCTTGCGTGAATGCCGCGTGTCTTCCAGCATGGTCGAGATCGTAGTGCGTCGAAATGACTGTATCAATATCGTGCGGTCTTAAGCCAATGGTTGCCAACTGCTCTATAACATTCTGCCCATTCTCGAAATCCGTTTCTTCTTCAGGCATAATCTCCGGTAGACCACTGTCAATCAGGATATGCTTGCCGTCGCCGGTTTGCACCAGATAGCAAACAATCGGAATCTCGTATTCTGGCATGGACCCAACCTGCATTAGATAAAGACGCTTCATGGCGCTCTGGCTCATAATCGTTTTCCTCCAATCATTTGCGCAGAATCTTCTCCATAGCTTTCCCCTTGGCCAGCTCGTCGACAAGCTTATCGAGATAGCGAATTTCGCTATGGTCGTTTCTTCAATCTCTTCAATGCGGACCCCACAAGATCTTGCCCGTGATCATTGCCCGTGAAGGGTCTATTGGGGGCTTCCATAAAGAACGTTTCAAAGTCGGTTTCGTTGTTCAATTGTTCTTCAAGCTTTTCTTGATTATAGCCGGTGAGCCAGCGAATGATCTCATCCACCTCGGTTTTCGTCCGTCCCTTTTTCTCGGCCTTTGTGACATAGTGGGGATAGACGCTGGCAACACTTGTTGTGTAGATTCTATGTTTTGACATAATCCCTCTTTTACTTCCTGAAGTCATCAGTTTGTGCGAAGTCAGCCGCGACATGGTCCCCATCACGGCGATCGTTATGCATAGTATTGCAGCGCTTGACGCATCTGGTTAAGCCACTCTATACCCAACTGGCGTCCGTTTGGGAGTTGGTCGTCGCGCTCCCAGCGCCATGTTGTGATCATGGCGAGCATCAAAATGTGGCATTGGCGCAGCAGATCTTGATCAGCGTCTGGATAGTGCTTGCGGACCCCGTCTGGCGCATGGACGATATCGAACTCGATAGGACCGCGGCAACAGGTCTCCCAGTCAATAAACAGCAACCCGTCCTTTGTCTGGAGCAAGTTGCCAGGGTGTGGCTCGCCGTGCAACAATTGCTCTGCTGCGCCGCGCTCGCAAATTGCGCGCCGCAGACTTTGCAATGTGTCGCGGAGAAGCTCGCGATCAGCGTCAACGAGTTCTGGCGTGAGGACGGGGTTTTCAACCAGCCGCTGCGCCTCCGCAACACGATCGGTAAAGTGGGGCGCAGGTACATCAATCTGCCGCAGGCCAATGTGCAGTCGCTTGAGTGTCTGCGCATACTCCGCCGGTGCGATCGCTCCTGTCGATACAGGCTCATAGTAGCGCCACAGCGTAATCACAAAGCCGTCCCGCACATGGGTGCGCGGCTCCACGCGCGGCTCCAGCACCGCTACTGGGCTATCGGTGGCGGCGAGCTGTCGAGCGACCTCAATTTCAAACGCGGCACTGGCTTGGTGGGCGCCATACGCGACCCGCGCCATGACGTCACACGGTAATAGACGCACCGAAATTCGGTTCGAATTTTGCAGCACGACCGCATCATCGACGCGCAGGCCCAACGTTGAAGCGGTCGCCCTGGCGGCAGCCACCGCCCTCACAATATCCTCTGCCTGCATCATTGTCCCCTTATACTTTGGTCTGTATGAAAACCGTGATTGTGTAAATAGATGGGTACGAGTGGTGGCGAGAGCAGGTCCATCTGTACGATTAGAGCGTCAACCGTTTCCATTGGCCTTCGGAGATGACTTCAACGGCGCCATCGACCACTTGGATGGCGGTTTCGTCGTCAATCGCATACGCCGGACAATCGAGCCCCGCCGCCCATTTTTCCGCATTGGACATGGTGTTCCAGGGCAACATCTCATGTTCCAAGTGCGGGAAGATTGAGAAATCGACCAGTCCCAGGGTTTCATCGCTACCGCGTGATTCATCATCAGCGGGCGGCCGCCAGCCCACAAAAGCCCCGCCGATGCGCGGGGTCATCACCATGCTCCCCGCGCTCAGTCCCACCCAGATTGTCTCCCGCAGCGACGGCAGGAGATCCGCCAGACCGGATTGCCGCATCCAGTAACATAAATACATGGGATCGCCGCCGTTCACCAACAGAACATCAGCCTCTTGGACCCAGGGGACCCAGCGTTCTTTGCCGATGCTGGGCAGCGCGGTGAGTTCCAGGATGCCCACGGATTTCCAACCGAGTTCGACCATGGGACACTCATCTTGCCCGCTGATGAACTGCCAGGCCATGACAGGGCTGACCATGCGGTGTCCATAAGATGCGGTGGGGATGCAGAGGGCGCTGGCCTCCGCAATTGGTTTGCCCAGGAGGTCGAGCAGCGCGTTATGGATGCCGGCGTTTTTGATGCCAGCGGAAGTGAGCAGTAATTGCATGATGCCTTTCCTTTATCTTCTCGGCACATAGCGCATCGCCACTACCCCCGAGCCGAACTCCAGCCGACTCACGAGCTTTAAGTCGATACGCTTCGATAGTCCTGCGAACAACGTCGGCCCGTGACCTGCTAGTATAGGCTGTACCACGAACTCGTATTCATCGATCAACCCCAGGTCGGCCAACGCCAGCGGTAGCTTCAAACCGCCCACAAACAGTCCTTTCCCCGGCTCCTGTTTAAGTTGCCGCACGGCCTTCTCCAGATCCCCGCGCACGAGCTCCGCGTTCCAGTCTACCCGGTCTAAAGTACTGGAAACGACGTATTTCTTTGCCGCGTCGATCGTGCGGGCAAAGGGTTCCATCCAAGGTTGCATCCAATCTGGTCGCACCCCTGTCTGCGCCGGAGCCCGCCACGCTACTTCCATCATTTCGTACGTTACCCGTCCAAAGAGCAGGGCATCGGCCTGGGCGATATTCGCGGCCGCGTGTCCATGCAACTCTTCGTCCGGGATGCCTGCCCGATGATCACAGCACCCGTCTAATGTGACGTTGATAGAATAGCGAAGGGGTCGCATTGCGTAACCTCCTATCATGATAGAGCCGCCGATGGGGAACATTTGTTCTCGGTGCAGTATAACATCACCTGCCAACGAAGTCAATCACAATGTTGCGAAAGGGTAGTCTCTAATTTGGAGGCAATATTGCGGCGCACGCGAAGGGTGTAGAGCCAGGAGACGCGTCTCCCGGCTCTACACCCTCGGTAAAGTGAAGTTGTCTGTGGGGCAGTATGGTTACGGCAGAGCAGACTGGGCCGCGCACCGCACAATCTGGCCGTGGTTGCGGCCGCTGATGAGGCCGTCTTTCTTCCAACCGTTGGCCAGACCGCTGACGGCGCTGACAAACTCATCGTGGTTGCTGGCGTTCGCCGCGGCTTGAGCAATCAGATCGTTGAAGGTAGCGCCGTTGGTCAGCCCCTGGTTGCCCACGCCGCTATCGCAGCCATCGATGGCCACGGTCGGTGCGGTGTTCGAGAAGGGGAAGGCATCATCCACGTCGGCAACGCCATCATTATCATCATCCGGGTCGCAGACATCGCCAAGTCCATCGCCGTCAAAGTCGGCTTGATCGCTGTTGGCCGTGATGGGGCAGTTGTCAACGCTGTCATTGACGCCGTCATTGTCATCGTCGGGGTCGCAGACATCACCAAGTCCATCACCATCATTATCTTCCTGTCCTGGGTTGGGGTCATTTACGCAGTTATCAATGCGGTCAACAACGCCATCGCCGTCCGTATCAGGGTCAGGAACCGCATAGTGGGTGCGAAACCAGAAATCAACCGGTGTCGGGTAGGTTAGCCAGGCGCCGTCTCTGTACCATAGCATACCCTCTGGATAGAAGTCGCTCTTGGTAATCGCGATGAGTCCCACAAAGGGGTTGCCGCTCACCCGCGTGACGTTGATGGCGTAGGTATTTCCGGGCGTGAGGGCGATGGGCGCAGCAAAGGGCGCAAAAACTATCTGTTCACCAGTGCCATTTATCGCCACATTGGTAGCGAATAACTCGGCGCCGACTGGAGACCCCTCATATAGGCTGACGCGCACACCGGCATCACCGCCGCCAAAGATGAGACTTACGCCACTGATATTGTCCACCGTTGGAATGAAAGTCTGGCTAAAGCCATCCCCTATCCCAGTCAAATTATTCCAGAGCTCTTGTCTCTGGTCAACTGGGTCGCTGGGCGATTGCGCCAACGCTCTCTGCGGTGCATTGATCAGAGCCGCCACGATGGCGATTACAATGGCCGCCAACCCCATCACGAAATTGGGGGTATAACGATGTGGAAAATAAGTTCGTAATTTTCCTGTTTTCATCACAGATACTCCTTTAGAAATTTATGAAAGAAATTGAGCTTGTTCATACAGCCATTTGATCATACGGTCGCCCCATTACTTCATCATTACCGCATCATTAATCGGCAAAGTTACTACATACCCACTTGTTAGCTGATGACGCGCGCAACAACGGGTGTGTGATGGTCACGCACCGGCGCAAAGTGATTGAGCAGCTTGGTTGTCTTTATGCGGGTGTCTTTATGCGGGGATTCTATCGGGCAGATTACGAGGCATAGGGAGGGTGGTGCTTTATGAAACGCGCGAAACTGCACGTCGCTGTTTTCCCCTACTATTCCGCGGCCAGCAGGGCAGATTCGCGCAACCGCTCTATGTCGCGCATGGGCGGCTCACCAAAGAGCCGTTTGTACTCGCGGTTGAAGTGCGCGGCGTCGTTATAGCCCACGCGAAAACCGGCGCTGGCGGCGTCGAGATCTTCGCCCAGCATGAGCCGGCGCGCCTCTTGGAGCTGCAACTGTTTCTGAAATTGCAGGGGCGTCATGGCGGTGACGGCCTTGAAGTGCTGGTGGAAGCTGGAGGTGCTCATGCCCAGTTCCTGCGCCATGTCGTCCATGCGCAGCGGCTGGTCAAACTCCTGGTGGAAGCGCTGGATGGCGCGGGCAATGCGATGTGTATGGCCGCGTTGCGCCGTCATAAAGCGCAGGCGGTCGCCCTGGTTGCCCATGAGCAGGCGATAGACAATTTCGCGTGATCAGCGGCAGGAGAATCGGCGCATCCGCCGGCGTATCCACCAGCCGGACCAGGCGCACCACGGCATCCAGCAGGCTGGCGTCCAGCAGGCTCACATTGGTGGCCCGCATTGGCCTCCCCGCGGCGGGCGTGGCCCGCTTCACCATGACAGAGCTGACCAGCGTCGGGTCGAGATTCAGGCGCAGGCTGAGATAGGGACACGCCGGCGATGCTTCGATAGCCTGGCTCGCGTAGGGCAGTTCGGCGGTGAAGAGCAGGTAGTGCGCGGGGTCATAGAGATAGCGCTCGTCGCCCACAAAGACCGTTTTGCTGCCTTGGGCCACTACACAAAAGGCCGGTTCAGAAACGCCGTGTACGCCCGTGGCGGAAATGCGGTTGAAAACGAGGCCCGGCAGCTGACTCGAGTCTTGCCGTCGGTGCGGTTGATGCGCACGATGCGCTCCACCAGCTCGGCGCGATTGGCTTCTATACGGTAGGCGTCGCGTTTGGTTTGGGTCATACTTATCCATTTACGTCAATTGGCTTTGGCTAATGGTTTTGATCAATTCATCTGGTTCAATGAGCAGGGCGAAAACCTCCAACGCGCCGGGTTGCGGATCGGCCCATAACCACTTTGTGTTCAGCCAGAAGCCATGCAGGACGGTTGAGGTGTAAACGCCATTGCGGTCGGGCGGCACGCGCCGATAGCGGCCAGCGTCATCCAAAACATAAAAAAGGGCGCGCTCTTTGCCGGCGCGGCTGTCCACAATCCAATATTCGCGCACACCTTCTGCCTCATATTCGCGCAGCTTATCCACCGTATCTCGAATTTCACTTTCCGGCGAAATAATTTCCACCACCAAATCAGCCGGTCCTTCGAGTTTGGCATCACCAAAGCGTTCAAGATTCTCGCTCGCCACAAAGAGGAGGTCAGGTTCGCGGGAATTACTAACAGGGGTAGGTTTCATTTCGACCGGAGCCGTCAAAATCTCTCCCAGATTGAAGTGTTCAACAAATAACCGAATGACAGTCAGTAAAAAGCTGACCACGCGTTGATGTTCTGGTTTTGGCGGCATAAAAAGTATCGTTTCTCCATTGACCCATTCGGCATGCACATCCTCACTCAGCTCGGTTAGGAACTGCGCGTACGTCATTGGAATCCGCAGCTCAAAATCGGCGCTGGCTTCCTGGATTGTTTTTTCTAATAGAGCCATAGTTGCCCTCTCTCGATAATAAAACTACTAAATCAAACTACATCTGTGCAATCTGTAGTTCATAGCTGGTTTCTGTTGTGAAGGTCGATTTCTACCGCGAAGAACGCGAGGGGACGCAAAGAATACCTCGGGAGAAGTCTTCGCGAATCTTTGCGGTAGTTCCAAGAGTTTCGCAGCAAGTACTAGCCAATCTTCTTTTGCTACTCTGGAGAATCATGCAATCATCTTGGAGAATCATTATACCGCTCTACCGTTCAAGGTGCTAAACTGGGCTAGAGGCAGAAAAACCAGCCTAAATGTATGGAAAACTTGCTGGATTTTTATTCAACAGAAATATGCCGCCAGCGAAAGCAAAATCGATAAGGAGAAGCAACATGCAAACCCGTAAACTTGGCAATAGCAACCTGCAAGTCTCCGCCCTTGGTCTGGGCTGTATGCGCATGACTTTTGGCGACGCCCCCATTGGGACCAAGCAGGAGATGCTTGAATTCCTCCACAAAGCCGTCGAACGAGGAATCACCTTCTTCGACACGGCTGAAGTCTACGGCCCCTTCACCAACGAAGAGCTGGTGGGTGAAGCCCTGGAACCGTTCAAGGGGCAGGTGGTCATCGCCACCAAATTTGGCTTCAAACATGGCGACAATGGCCCTGCACCCGGCACTGGTTTAGATAGTCGCCCCGAGCAGATCAAGCGCGTGGCCGAGGCATCGCTCAAGCGGCTGCGGGTGGATGCCATTGATCTCTTCTACCAGCATCGCCCCGATCCCAATGTGCCGATGGAAGAGGTGGCCGGCGCCGTCAAAGAACTGATTCAAGAGGGCAAAGTGAAACACTTCGGCCTCTCCGAATCTAACGCCGATCAGATCCGCCGCGCCCACGCGGTGCAGCCGGTCACGGCGTTGCAAAGCGAATATTCAATCTGGTGGACGCCGATTGAAGAAAATGGCGTCCTCGCCGCCTGTGCGGAATTGGGTATTGGCCTGGTACCCTACAGCCCGCTGGGCCGCGGCTACCTCACCGGCAAGATTGACGAAAATGCGACCTTCGCCGACAATGACATCCGCGCCCGCAACCCGCGCTTTACCAAAGAGGCGATCCGCGCCAACCAAGCTGTGGTGGACTTGTTGCAACGCATCGGCGCCGAACACGACGCCACCCCAGCGCAAATCGCGCTGGCCTGGCTACTGGCGCAGAAACCGTGGATCGCGCCGATTCCGGGTTCGCGTAAGCTGGAGCGTTTGGATGAAAACAATGGGGCTGTGAATATTACATTGACCGTAACCGATCTCAGTGAAATCAGAAATGCAATGGCGCAGATCACGGTGGTCGGCAATCGTTACTAACAAGAGGAGCGAATGATGCAAAATGTAACATTGAACAATGGCGTCACCATTGCGGACAATCATCACAAATCCGTGGCGCAGATTGTTTTGCGCTGGCTGACCCAGCGTGGGGTCGTGGCAATCCCTAAATCTGTCCGCAAGGAACGCATTGAGGAGAATTTTAACGTCTTTAATTTTGAACTCAGCCCAGAGGAGATGGCAGCAATCGCCACGCTGGACACAAAGGTCAGCAGCTTCTTTGATCATCGTGATCCGGCTGTCGTGAAGCGGTTGGGTGAGGCAAAACGACCAACATAACGAAAGGAAATTGAAGATGTCCGAACAGAAACAACAAACACGCGCCCAGCAGCTACTCGGCGACATCGCGCCCAAGCTGGCAGAAATCACGGATGACGTGCTCTTTGCCGATGTCTGGGAGCGGCCAGGGTTGTCACCGCGCGACCGCAGCCTGATCACCGTTGCCGCGCTGATTGCCAACGGCAACACCGAGCAACTGACCGGCCACCTGAATCGCGCAAAAGCAAATGGCATCTCGCAGGACGAGATTGCCGAGATCATCACCCATTTGGCCTTTTATGCCGGCTGGCCGCGGGCCATATCCGGTGCATTGGTCGCCAAAGAAATTTTCAAAACGTAGTCAGGTGTTTAACTATCCAACGAAGCTTTGCCTCAGTTGTCCGACCGAGCTTACGTCAAGGTCCACAAAAAGAAAATGGCGCTAGCGCAGGCCCGCCTCGCGCGCCCGCACAATGGCGGCCGTGCGATCGGCCACCTGTAATTTGCTGAGGATGTTCGAGACATGATTGCGCGCGGTCTTAAGAGTGATGGCGAGCCGTTTGTGCAAATATTCGCGCAGCGCCGAAACCAGCCCATATTCGTCAATCACAGATGGGCGCAACTCATAGACCAGGCGGCGAATGTCGCTAATTGCTTGTTGCGCTTCGGCGCTCAAAGTGTCCAACAACGCTTCACTCTCCGCGGCGCCAGGAGGCAGACTTTCGCGTGCTTGCTCCAACCGCATGGCAAAGTTGGACAGGGTTGGTCCCAAGCCATCATGGAGGTCGCGGCGGATGCGCCGCCGTTCTTCCTCGCGGGCGGTCACTAACTGTTGGCGCGAGCTTTGCAGCGCCTCGGTCAACTGGGCGGCGCGCAGGGTGATGCCAACCTGACGCGCCAGATCCTTGAGCAGTTGCAGATCGGCGCCGGAGAATTGCGCATGCGGATAGCGGGCGCTGACCCGCAAACGCCCCAGCGGGCTGCCCCGATAAACTAAGGGAATGGTAACAATTTCCGATTGAGGTGACCGCCAGCGCCGTCATGGGGTTCTTGACCAGCCTGTTGATTGTCGCGGTTGCCCGCAGCCTTGATCGACGGCGACTTCGGCCTCGTTGACCATGCGGCTTGCGCCCACAGCCCTGGTGCCGCGTGCGTTCTCGATCCTCTTTGGCGGGATATCGCTGGCGCGCATCCTCGCTGCACCGCTGGCCAGCTATCTGGAGCCAATCATTGGTTGGCGCAACATCTTTCTGCTGGCCGGCGCGCTGGCGCTGATTGCCTTGCTTTGGCAATCCGTTTTTGGAGGATGTAACCGGCGTAGACGTGAATCAACTTTCGGCCATTTTGCTGGACGTCGGCATTGCCAGCTTCGTCGGCACGTCCGTGGCCGGGATGCTGCTCAAGCGCAATCTGCCGCTGACGTTGACGGTCATGCCGCTGCTGCTCAGTCTGCTGGCCGCAGCGCTAGTTGGCTGGGGACAGATTCTGCTGCCGACGACCCTCCTCGTCACGCTGTGGGGCTTTTTCTCAAGCGTGATTCCGGTGGGTTGGTCGCTCTGCTCACTGGTCACGGTTCTTGGGGTTCGGTCCGCGACACTTGGCAGTCAGATCGCATACGATCACTCTTCATGACCCCATACACCCCACTCACAGCAGAACCACCAGCTTCCCGGTGGCGTTGTTCGCTTCCATATCGGCATGAGCGGTGACGATCTCGTCGAGCGTGTAGGTGCGGTGCAGTGGGACCGTCAGGCGATCGGCGGCGACCGCATCAAGAAAGTTCTGCAGCACAGGGGCCGGGAGGTCGGTGGCTTCGCCGCTGTAGGCGGTCAGCCGCACACCGCGCGGTAAATAAGCAATGGGATAGAAGTCGCGGACAGTCCACTGGTTGCTCAACATGCCGGTAAAGCAGACAACACCGTGGATGGCCGTTGCCCGCAGGGTGTCTGGCAACGTGGGCGTGCCAACCAGTTCCAGCGCCGCATCAACGCCCGCCGGCAGGATTGCCCGCACCTTGTCGGCGATGGCGCCGTCGTCGAGGAGCGCATGGTCGACGCCGATGGCTGTCAGCGTTGCGGCGCGCGCAGGGTGGCGGGTAGTGGCGAGGACGGTGAGGCCATGATCCTTTGCCAACACCGCGGCAGCCATGCCAACCGACGAGGTGCCGCCCTGTATCAGTAGCGATTGGCCCGGCTGCATATTGAGACCAATCGTGAGTGAACCATAGGCAGTCTGTAACATTTCCGGTACTGCGCCGAGAATCGACCAATCCAGTGTGGACGCAAACGGGATGACTTGGGCAGCGGGGACGCAGGTGTACTCGGCGTACCCCCGTCGAAGGTGCGCCCCATGCCCCCCATCATCGTGGCCACCTGTTGACCAACGGGAAACTCACCGCCTGGTGCAGCAGCGACGATGCCGGTCGCCTCAATGCCTAACACCCGTGGAAACGTCACCCCTTCAGCCAGGCCAAGCCGTGTGTGCAGTTCAGAGCGGTTGAGACCAAAGGCCTTTACCCGGATCAGCACCCAGCCCGGTTGTGGGGTTGGAATAGGCAGGTCACGGATCTCAGCGCTTCCGGCGGACCCGGCGCTTCCAACACGACGGCGCGCATGGTGCTCATAGTAGTTGCCATTGTTATTCCCCTTATTGCCTATGACTTGGCTATGAACGAAACAATTACTCTGCAGACCGCAACGCTCGCTGAGACGATTCAGGCCATTGGACCTTGGATTACACCTTCAGGTCAAGCGCAATGGTCGGAAGGGTCGGCAAGTAGAGATCGGTGCTGAGCGGCATCATGGTTTGCAAGCTGCCGAGAATCAATGTAAGTAGGAGCGTGCTCAGGTGGACTTGCGCACTTGATGTGGATTTCATAGTTCTTCGTTTGCTCCATTATCGGCTGCAACCAGCAAGCGTTTGACGAGGTGTGTAGCTGTTGTTGCTCAGCGGCGGTGAACGTGGCATCAAGCAATTTCGCCAACTCAGCGGCGTAAGTCGCACCGGCTGCGTTGAGTGCCGTCCGGCCAGCCTCTGTCAGGGCGGCGCGGCTGGCGCGACGATCCTCGGCGTCGGCTTCACGGCGGATCAGTCCGGTCGCCTCGATCCGGTCAACAAGTTTACTGGTCGCACACGGTGATGCGCAGCGCGCGGGCGAGATCTCCGATGCGCAGCGCACCGTCCGCGGATTGGTCGATGAAGTAGAGCGACTCGAAGAACGCTAGTGACAGATCGTGCGCCTTAAGTAGCCGGGCGTTGATATGATTCCAAAGCGCAATTTCGACTCTGATCAGGTCGCCTAGCCATTGAATGTGGTTCAGTGAAGTCATAGTTGACTCCTTGATGATAGTTTTACAGGAATTATATTCCTTGTTAAATAATTCTATGGAAAGTATAATGAGATGATCGGAAAAAGTCAAACAAAAGATTTGCAGAATCGTACAATCATTTTCGGGAATTATTCTATCCACTTATGGCTCAAGTTGTTTATAATAAGAACAGGTAACATGACTGGGCGACACCAATAATGATGAAAATATGGTGGGTGGCGGATAGCGGATGAGTCACAACTCGCCACTCGCTATTTTCATAGCGGAATAAAGCGCTTCAAAAGGAGAAAGATCATATGGAATACGTAAAACTGGGCAACACCGGCATGGATGTATCGCCGATCTGTCTTGGGGCAATGAGCTTTGGCGCGGCGGAGGGCTGGGTGCATAATCCGTGGGCGCTGAGTGAGGAAGATAGCCGCACGATTATCAAACGGGCGCTGGAGTTGGGCGTCAATTTTTTTGACACGGCCAATGTCTATGCCCGTGGCGTCAGCGAGGAAATTCTGGGTCGCGCCATGAAGGATTTTGCCAACCGCGATGAAGTCGTCATTGCCACCAAAGTGCGCGGCAAGATGCACGATGGCCCCAACGGTGAGGGGCTTTCGCGCAAGGCGATTATGTCGCAGATCGACAAAAGCCTCACGCGGCTCAACACCGACTATGTCGATCTCTATATCATCCACCGTTGGGATTACAACACGCCGATCGAAGAGACAATGTCCACACTGCATGATGTGGTGAAAGCGGGCAAAGCGCGCTACATCGGCGCCTCGGCCATGTTCGCCTGGCAATTCCAAAAGGCGCTGCATGTGGCGGATGCAAACGGCTGGACGCGCTTTGTCTCCATGCAGAATCACTACAACCTGATCTACCGTGAAGAAGAACGGGAGATGATGCCGCTCTGCCGCGCCGAGCAGATCGCCTCCACGCCCTACAGCCCGCTGGCCTCGGGTCGGGTCGCCCGCCCCTGGACCGAGAGCACCACGCGCCTCGAAACCGATCCCATTGCCAAAAGCAAATATGACGCCACCGCCGCGGCTGACAAGGTGATCGTCGAGCGGGTGGCGGAAGTGGCCGCCAAACATGGCATACCTATGGGACATGTGGCGCTGGCCTGGCTGTTGCAGAAAGCACCCGTCGCCGCCCCCGTGATCGGGGCGACGAAGCTCTCGCATCTGGAAAGCGCAGTCGATGCGCTATCGGTTCGACTCCCGGCTGAAGACATGGCATATTTAGAAGCACCCTATGTGCCACACGGTATCGTTGGGCATAACTAAGAGCCTATCCTGAAAATCGGTTGTGGGTTTCTCGGTTACTCCTACACAAGCGATCGCCACAGAGAATTTCAGGATAGATACTAAGTTGACAACGTTAAATGGATGGCAGCGGAGTTCTCGGCTTAAATTTACGTTGTTGTTCTAATCGAGGAGAATAACCAATGCTTGCGCAGCCAAACGGCGAGACCCGCTTGTTCCCCATTATTGGCGACCCGATCATCTATGCCAAATCACCCGAACGCCTGACCAGCGGTTTTGCCGCACGGGGCCACAACGCCATCTGTGTGCCAATGCAGGTGGCGGCTACGGATCTGGAACGCGTCATGCACGGCCTTACGCTGATCCCGAACGTTGATGGTTTACTGGTCACCATGCCGCATAAATTTACGGCCTATACCTACTGCGCCACCCACTCCGAGCGGTCTCGTTTGCTGAAAGTGGTGAGTGTGATGCGACGCAACGACGATGGTTCATGGCATGGTGATATGCTCGACGGATTGGCCTTTGTCAAGGCACAGGTCGATCAAGGCGCGCAGCCCGACGGCGCCCGCGTCCTATTGGTTGGGGCAGGCGGGGCGGGCAGCGCCATTGCCATCGCACTGCTGGAATCTGGCGTTCGCGAACTGATCATCTATGATAGGAATGCAGAGCGCGTTGCAGAATTGATAGCAGTGGCCGCAGAGTTAGGCCGCGGCCGGGTGGTTGCCGGTCCGGCGGACCCAACCGGCTGTGACATGGTCTGCAATGCGACACCGTTAGGGATGGCGGCAGGGGATCCCCTGCCCGTTGCCGCGGCGTTGTTCACGCCAACCATGTTTGTGGGCGATGTAATCGCTGGGCATGGGGAAACGCCCTTTTTGGCGGCGGCGCCGCCGACTGCAAAACCGGCAACGGGGATCAAATGGTGGAGGCTGTGCAGGCGATGATGCTCGATTTCATGCTCGGCAAGTAATAGGGTGAATATGAACAAAATCAGCGCCAACGTGCAGGGCGTGGGCTTCCTTGTGCTGAGTATCTTCATTTTTCCTTGCAAGACGTAACGGTGAAGTGGATCGGCGGCAACTATCCTGTGTTGGAAATTGTGACCTTTCGCAGTTTGGTTGCGCTGCCGCTGACGCTGCTCTTCTTTCGCCTGGAAGGGGGCAGGGGCTACCCACCACCCGGCAGGGCCGGCTCGAAACGATCCGCGGCTTGTTCTATTTTCTCTCCTATACCACGCACTTTATGGGATTGGCAGCGCTGCCTCTGGCGCAAATCGCCGCGATTAAGTTTTCGGGGCCGCTGATGATCACCTTTTTGTCGGTGGTTATGCTGGGGGAAATGGTGGGGCCGCGACGCTGGACGGCGCTGCTCATTGGCTTTCTGGGCGTGCTGCTGATCGTCCGGCCCGGTGTGGCAACCTTCAATATGGGCGCTCTCTTTATCTTGCTCTCCGTGCTCTTTTCGGCGCTGGCCGCCATCTTAACGCGTAAACTGCAAACAACGGACAGCAGCGCCACCATGGCCTGGTATAGTTCATTGGTCTATCTGGCCGCGACGATGATTTTGGCGCCGTTGGTGATCGCGATTGGCGACTTCCCCAACGCACATCCGAGCATTGCCTTTTTGTTTCGCCCCTGGGCCGTCCCCTCGCTCTTAGATTGGGTCATTATGTCAGCGCTGGGGTTGGTGTGGGCGGGGGGCATGTACTGCCTGGCGCGGGCCTATAGTCTGGCGCTGGCGTCGGTTGTCGCGCCCTTTGGCTATTTGGCGCTGCCCGTCAACATTGCCTGGGGTTTTCTGCTCTGGCGCGAGGTTCCGACCTGGCTCACGCTGGCCGGGGCGCTGTTGACGCTATTGAGCGGGCTCTATATTTTGTATCGCGAGCGGCAAGAACGGTTAAGGAGAGCAGCCATTCATTTATGAAAGCAACCAGTGATAACCTTCGTGGCATCGGCTTTCTCCTGCTGGCCATTCTGATCAATTCGCTGCAAAATGTGGCGGTCAAGTGGATCGGCGGCGATTATTCCGTGCTGGAGATTGTGGCCGTGCGCAGCTTGATTGCGCTGCCCTGCACGCTGCTCTTTTTTCGCAGCGAAGGCGGGCGCGGGCTGCCCACCACCCGCCAACCCAAGCGCCAAATCGTGCGCGGCATCTTCCTTTTTCTCTCCTACACCACCCACATGATGGGTGTGGCGGCGTTGACGCTGGCCGATGTGGAATCGATCCGCTTCTCGGCGCCGTTGATGATCACCATCCTCTCGGTTTTTCTGTTGGGGGAAACCGTTGAATGGCGGCGCTGGCTGGCGCTATTTGTAGGTTTTGCGGGGGTCATGCTCATCATCAGCCCCAGTTCCACGACTTTTAATGTCGGTTCGCTCTTTATTTTGATCTCGGTGCTCTTTTACGCGCTGACGGTCATGGTCACGCGCACGTTGCGCACGACGGAGAGCAGCGCCACCATGGCCTACTACAGTTCGCTAGTCTATCTGGTCTCGGCGTCCATTGTTTCACCGCTGGCGGCCGCATTCGGCGAGATGCCTAACGCCCACCCCAGTCTGGTCTTTCTGTTTCACGCCTGGAGCGTACCCGCCCTGCTGGATCTGGCGATTATGGGTGGGTTGGGCCTGGTGTGGGCGGGCTGGATGTTTTTCATGACGCGCGCCTACAGCACGGCCCCAGCCTCGGTGGCCGCGCCCTTTGAATATGCCTCGCTGCCGATCAATGTGATATGGGGCTTTGTCATCTGGCGGGAAATCCCGACGGTGACAACGCTGGCTGGCGCGGCGTTGACGCTGTTGAGTGGGTTGTATATTTTGGTTCGTGAGCAGAGGGTAAAATAGGACAGTGAGAGTGAGATAGCAAGTCAGTTAGTCTGTCTCACTGCCCTCAGCATTTATCAATAGGTGACGTTCGTGCGCGTTTCGATCTTTTCCTCGTCCAGCACATGACCCAAGCCGGGCAAGGTGGGCAGCGTCACCGATCCATTTTCCGGGCGATAGATCGGCGCATGGAAAAACTGCTTTGGCTCTTTGTGGCGCACCAGATATTCCACATAGGGCACGGTGGCCGGTGATTGGGCGCCGGCGATGTGCAACGCCGGCAGCAGCGAATGACCGTGGGCAATCACCGGCGCCTCAAAGGCCGACCCCAGCGCACAGATCTTCATCTGCTCGGTAATGCCGCCGGTCCAGTCCGGGTCATTTTGCAGAATATCAACTGCCTGGTTGACCAGCAGATCTTTGGTCTGCCAGCGGGTGTAGATATGCTCGCCGGTGGCCAGCGGCACCGGTGCGGCCTCGCGAATTTTGCGCAATTCGGCCACGCGCTGCGGCGGGATCGGTTCCTCCATCCACGCCGGGTTGAGCGGAGCCAAGCCGCGCACCATGTTGATGGCAAAGGTGACATCCCACGCCATGAAACAATCAAACATTAGCGGGTAGTAGGGGCCAACCGCCTCGCGCACCGCCTGCGCCATGGCCAGGTTTTTGGCCAGTCCCTCGGCGCCGTCGCCGGGCCCATAGCGGAAGAACCACTTTTGCGCGCTGTAGCCCATGGCCTTATATTCGAGCGCCACGGTGGCGGCCGGCTCCGGTTCGGTCGAATAGCCGAGCATACTGGCATAGGCCGGTACAGACGGACGCGTCGGCCCGCCAAGCAGGCGATAAATGGGCTGATTCCACGCTTTGCCTTTCAAATCCCACAACGCAATATCGACGGCGCTGACCGCGGTCATAAAAAGGCCGGTGCGGCCGTGGCGGTCCATGCGCACCATTTGGTCAAAGAGCACTTCGGTCGCCAGCGGGTCGCGGCCAATCAGAAAGGGGCGCAGCGTTTTGTAGATGTGAAAGGTCTGCCACTCTTCCAGCGAGCCAAAACAGCCGGACACGCCTTCATCGGTATGAATCTCCAGATAGAGCCCGTGGATGGGGTCGCCGGTTTGATAGCCATTGTGCGCCGGGCGCTGGTTAAATTCCGGGTAAACGTCGAGCGGTTGCGATTGGCGCATTCCCGGCGGATAGACCGGGCCGCTCCAGCGTCCGCTGAGTCGGGTAAGGGTGACATCGGTGATTTTCATAGGGTTCTCCGAGTTGTTGTGGTGAAGGTGAAATTGGTAGACAGTCTGTCAGCATGGCAGGGAGACAGAAAGAAGGTTCTATTGATATTCAGAAAAAGATTTGTGGCGCATGACAGTTCCTCGGTTGCGGTGGGGAGCGGGCAGGAAAGACGCGTTCGATCATACTGGAAAGCAAGTGGACTGTCAATCCAAGGCATACACTCGATGGAAAACGCAAGATAAAGCTTGATTGTATCCACAAGTGGATTGTCATTCATCCCCGACCTGTGCTACGCTTGAGTCCCACCCACGTTCCACCGCCAGGAGATATAGTTTTATCCGCGCTGTGGCAACGAAAATCTGTAAGGTGCAACCAATCTAAAAATGCTACATGAGTTTGATTCCGTACAGACGGCATCCAGTCTGGGAAAGTCCGCTGTATGGGGTTTCAGTGGCGTTTCTAAGGAGAGAAACATGAACTTAACCAAACAAACTGAGAGCGCCCACCCTGGTCTGTTTGAAGGTGAAGTTGAGAAAAGGGTGAACGCGCTGCTGGCGCGCATGAGCCTGGCCGAAAAGATCGGCCAACTCAACCAGGTCGGCGGCGCGGATTTTGCACCGGGACCGAAAGCCGAAGAGCAGATCCGCGTCGGCGGGGCCGGTTCGGTCCTCTGGCTGAATGAGACCAAACGCATCAATGAACTGCAAAAGCTTGCGGTCGAGGAAAGCCCCTCCGGTATCCCCCTGCTCTTTGCGCTCGATGTGATCCACGGCTACCGCACCATCTTCCCCGTACCGCTGGCCATGGCTTCCTCCTGGGATCCGGCGGCGCCGGAACAGGCGCAGACGGTGGCGGCCAGGGAAGCGCGCGCCGCCGGGCTCCACTGGACCTTTGGCCCCATGCTCGACATTTGTCGCGATGCACGCTGGGGGCGCATTGTGGAGGGCGCTGGCGAAGATCCCTATCTGGGCTCGGTGATGGCGGCCGCGCAAGTGCGTGGCTTCCAGGGTGACAACATAGCAGATACTGAACGCGTATTGGCCTGCGCGAAGCACTTTGCCGGCTATGGCGCGTCCGATGGCGGGCGCGATTATGATCCGGTCTATCTCTCGGAAACGCAACTGCGTAACATCCATATGCCGCCGTTCAAGGCTGCGCTCGACGCCGGTGTCGCCACCTTTATGGGCGCATACATGGATCTCAACGATGTACCGGCCAGCGCTAATCACTTTCTGCTGCGCCAGGTGCTACGAGAGGAATGGGGCTTCGAAGGCTTTGTCGTCTCGGACGCCTTTGCGGTCGGCAATATGGTGATCCAGCACCACGTGCGCGATGGCCGCGATGGCGCGCTGCGTGCGATCAAAGCGGGCATGAACATGGACATGTCCAGCTACACCTATGCCGAAAACCTGGCCGCGCTAGTCGCGGATGGCGCAGTGACGGTTGCCGAAATCGAAGAACTGGTGCGCCCGATTCTGGCGCTCAAGATCAAGATGGGGCTCTTTGAGCGACCCTATGTGGATGAAGGTCTGCTGGCCGAGGTGGTCGCGCGCCCGGATCATCGCCAGACCGCGCGTTGGGTGGCGCAGCGTTCGATGGTGCTGCTCAAAAATGAGGGTGGGCTGCTCCCGTTAAAGAAGGAACTCAAGCATGTGGCCGTGATTGGTCCTTTGGCCGACTCGAAGGAAGCCACCGAGGGCTCGTGGATGGTCTTTGGCCATGAGGCCGCGGCGGCCACAGTGTTGCAGGGAATACGCGCCAAAGAGTATGCGGAAGAGGTCAGCTATGCGCCCGGCCCTGAGATCCGCCGCGACATCCCCTCGTGGATCGAAAACTTTATGCCGGGCGAAACCAAAACCCCGCGGCAAACGGCCGCGGAAGCCGAAGCCGCGTTCCAAGCCGCCGTCGAGACGGCTCGCTCCGCCGATGTGGTTGTGATGGTGCTGGGTGAGACGGCGTTGATGGCCGGTGAAGCTGCTTCCCGCGCTTCGCTCGATCTGTCGGGGCGGCAGGAAGAATTGCTGCAAGCGGTCGCCGCGCTGGGTAAACCGGTCGTGCTGGTGCTGATCAATGGCCGCCCGCTGAGCATCAACTGGGCCGCCGAAAATATTCCAGCGATCCTCGAAGCCTGGGAGCCTGGCGCCGAAGGCGGCCATGCCGTGGCAGACATCCTCTTTGGCGATGTCAATCCCGGCGGCAAGTTGCCGGTGACCTTCCCGCGCAAAGGCAGCCATGCACCGCTCTACTATGCGCGCAACACTACCCATTCCCCTGAGGGCAGCCCGATGTACAACCCGCGCTACTGGGATGGTCTGCCCGTGCCGCTCTACCCCTTTGGCTTTGGCCTGAGCTACACGACCTTTGAATTTTCCAACCTGCAAGTGGCGGCCCCGCAGATTAAGGTGGGTGAACGTGTGACCGTCCGCGTCGATGTGACCAATACCGGCGATGTCGCAGGTGACGAGGTGGCCCAGCTTTACATCCACCAAAAATGGGGGACCGATACCCGCCCCATGCGCGAGCTAAAAGGCTTTGAACGCATCACATTGCAACCGGGTGAGACCAAGACAGTCACCTTCCACCTTGGGCCGGATGAACTCCGCTATTGGAGCACCCGTGCCGGTGACTGGGTGCAGGATGCCGCAGAGTTTGATCTGTGGGTCGGGAGTGATTCGCTGGCAACGCTCCATTCTGAGTTTGCCGTGGCTGAGTAAAATTGGAGGAACCAACGTGACCAGAATCCTGATCGAAGAACAAGCCTATCACCGGCTCGAAAGCCAAATGCGCGCCATTGACACCACACTACAGTTCGTCGTAATGAAGACCGATGGCCTGCTCTATTTTAATGAACAGTTCATCCCCATCGAAGCCGCCAAACCAGATATCGCCTGGCTCAATGTCGGCGTGGTACGCGCCAACCTGGGCCAGCAGTATATCGAGACGGTCCTGGCGGCCGGCACGGTAAGGTGGCTGCAAACGTACAACGCCGGTCTGGATCAACCCTTTTATCAGCAGTTGTTTGATCAGGGCATCCGCATCTCGGCCAGCAGCGCCCAGGCCATTGCCATCGCCGAATATGTCATCGCCAATGTCCTGACCTGCTATCAGGATGTCTTTGCGCGTCGCCGCTATCAGCAGGCGCATCAATGGCATCGAATGGTCTTTAAGGAGTTGTGGCGCACCCGGTGGTTGCTCCTTGGCTTTGGCAACATTGGACAGGCGGTGGCGCAACGACTGCGCGCCTTCGAATGTCAGGTCATCGCTGTGCGGCGCTCGGGCCAGGCGCATGGGTTGGCCGATCAGGTGATCACTCCTGCACAAATAGCCGAGCATCTGCCGCAGGCCGATGGAGTGGTCATTGCGTGTCCGCTTACGGATGAAACAACGGGGCTGGTCAACGCAGCCTTTTTCCAATGCCTGAAGCCGGGGGCCACATTGGTCAACATCGCCCGCGGCAAAATTATCGATGAGCCGGCGCTGATTGACGCCCTCAAGCAGGGCATTGTGGGGCAGGCCATCCTGGATGTCTTTGATCCTGAGCCTTTGCCGGCAGAGAGTCCGCTGTGGGAACTGGAGAACGTTCTGATTACCCCGCACTCATCCAACTCCGGCGAAAACACCCCGCTGCGCGGCGATCTACTTTTTCTGGAAAACCTGCGCCGTTTCCTGGCGGATGAGCCTTTGCTCAATGAAGCGAGATAAAGCAAGTATCACGAAAGGAAATGGTATGAGTATTGCCGCATCATCGACATCACACCAACGGCTCGCCGCTTGGTTGGGGACCCATATTCCGCGCTTGATGAGCCAGTGCAAGCTGCCCGGCTTTAGCATTGCCGTCGTTCACAATGGCGCCGTCTGCTACGCAGAGGGCTTTGGCGCACGCGACCCGCAGCGCAATCTGCCCGCCACCGCGGACACGCTCTATGGCATCGGCAGCGTCACCAAAAGCTTTGTCGCCATTGGGATTCTGCAGTTGGTAGAGGCTGGCGTGATCGATCTGCACGATCCGGTCTCACAGCACATCCCCTTTGCGCTGGGGCTGCCCGCTGCCCCCATTACCATTCATCATCTCCTGACCCACAGCCTCGGCCTGCCCAGCCTGGCCACCTCGACCCTGCTCATCCACAAAGGGTTGGGGCTGGAGAGCGCGATCCCCATGAGCAGCGCCAACGACTTCTACCGCTTTGTCAACGGCGCGCAAGAGGAGATTGTGGCCAAACCGGGTGAACGCTTTTTCTATCACAATGCCGGCTATCGCATGTTGGGGCATATCATTCAGGAAAAATCCGGTCAGCCGCTGACCGAGTATATTGCGGAAAAAGTCATCGCACCGCTCGGGCTGCCGCGCACGACCTTTAATGTGACCGCGGCTTTGGCCGATCCCGATCATGCTGTCTTCCACCGCCCGACCGCGACCGGCGCCAATGAGCCCGCACCCTTTCCCTATCCCAATCCGGTCGACAACCCCACCTTTAGTTTTTTGTCGGCTGCCGGTGGACTCTTTAGTTCCGTGAATGAACTGGCGGCCTACGTACAGATGCAGTTAGAGATGGGACGAACCCAATCGCCCGCATTGCTGTCCCCGGCCTCTTTCGAGCAAATGCAAACCTCGCACGTGCCTCGGCCCGCGCAAAATCCCATGCCGGATGGAACCTTCGACCAGCAAGGTTATGGCTATGGCGTAGCGATCACGCCGAATTTCTTTGGACATAAACTGGTTGCCCACGACGGTTCCGTCGCGGTTTCCACCGCCTCCATGGCCTTCATCCCCGACCTCAACGCCGGCGTGGCGATGATGGGCAATGGCGCGGGCATGCCCTATGCCACCATTGCCCAGAGCATCTTTGCCATTCTCCTGGGTAAGGAGCCCGCCGCCGTGATTCCCGCCCTCCAAATCGAAAGCCGCATGAACCAGCTAACGGGAACGTATGAAACTTATCGCGGCATCGAAACGATTTCGGTGGTCAACAAGGGTGGGATGCTCTATGCGGCAGCCGCCGATCCGATCAGCGCCACGACGATAATGACGCCGCTCATTCCAGAAGACCCGACGCTGGCATCGATTCTCTTTTACACATGGAGTATGGGCGTCAAATCGCCGGTTGAATTCTGGGTTGATGAACGTGGCGATACCCGGCTGATCATCGAGCGCTACTGCTACCGCAAGGTTGGCTAACCTGCGTCTGCTCAGAGGCTCAAATAAAGAGCCCCAACCAACCAAAACCAGATCGAAAGGATGGCAACGCTAATCATGGCCTCGCTTATAACGACTCCGAATGGCAACCTATCCGGCACGCATACCGCCACAACCGACGTGCATAGCTTTAAAGGCATCCCCTTTGCTGCCCCACCGGTCGGCAAATTGCGCTGGCAACCGCCCCAGCCGGTGCAGCCCTGGGCCGGCACGTGACGCAACCCGCTTTGGCCCGCGCCATGCAACTGCCCGTCTTTGGCGATATGAACTTCCCGCCAATGGCATGGGCGAAGATTGCCTCTATCTGAATGTCTGGACTCCCGCGCCCGCGCCCGATGCAAAGCTGCCGGTGCTGGTCTACTTCTACGGCGGC
This sequence comes from Caldilineaceae bacterium, assembly GCA_041391125.1. Taxonomy (GTDB): domain Bacteria; phylum Chloroflexota; class Anaerolineae; order Caldilineales; family Caldilineaceae; genus JACKBC01. The sequence goes on along the minus strand of JAWKON010000006.1, from coordinate 4,504 downwards.
GGCTTTATCGCCGGCGACGGTTCCGAGCGCGCTACGATGGCGCAGCCCATGGCCCAACGGGGTATCGTCGCCGTCACGGTGAACTACCGGCTGAATATCTTCGGTTTTTTGCCCACCCCGAACTGCGCGCCGAATCGCCGCACGGCTGCTCCGGCAACTATGGCTATCTCGACCAAAATGCCGCGCTGCACTGGGTGCGTGACAATATCGCGGCCTTTGGCGGCGATCCGCGCGGGTGACTATTGGCGGGGAGTCGGCGGGGTCGATCTCGGTGAATGCCCAGATGGTGTCGCCGCTCTCAAAAGGGTTGATTGCAGGCGCCATCGGCTCTAGCGGCGGAATTGGCGCCCTTCCGCCACGGCCACAGGATGAAGCAGAAGAAGCTGGGCTGGCTTTTGCCCAAAAGTGGGCGCCAATTCCCTGGCGGAACTGCGCGCCATACCGGCGGAGAAATTGCTGGCGGCCACCAAAGAGATGGGCGTGGCGGATTTTGTCGGCGTCATCGATGGTCACTTCTTCCCCAAGTCGCCCACCGCCATGCTTGTCGCCGGCGAGCAGGCCCATGTACCGCTCATGGTGGGCTGGAATTCTGAAGAGATGAACTATCGCGCCCTGCTTGGCGAGAAAGTGCCGACCCCCGCAAACTACGCGGCGGTTGTGGGCGAACTCTATGGCGATCGGGCCGCTGACGTGTTCAAACTTTATCCTGGCGCGACCACAGAGCAGGTCGAGCAATCGGCCACCGAACTGGCCGGCGACCGCTTCTTGGTCTACAGCACCTGGCAGTGGGCGGAGGCGCATCGCAAAATCGGCTGCCCGGTCTATCGCTACTATTACGCCCATCCTCGTCCGCCCATGGCGCCGGAAATGGGCAACGCCGTGGCCGGGCTGGCCGGCGGCGTGATCCGTGATCCCGATGCTGCCGATGCCGTGGCCATGCCACCGGCCAAGGGCGCGGTCCATTCGGCGGATATCGAGTACGCCATGGGCAACCTGGCCACCAATCTGGTCTATGCCTGGACGGCAGAGGATGAACAGGTCTCGGAGCTGATGCAAAGCTATTACGCCAACTTCGTCAAAACCGGCGATCCCAATGGCCCTGGGCTGCCAGCCTGGCCGCGCGCCGATGAAGGCGCGGAGATGCGCTATATGGTGTGGGATGTGGAGCCGCGCGTTGAGGTGGAGCGACATCGTGCGCGCTTTGCGTTCCACGGGCAGGCCGAAAAGCGGTGAAAATGCAGATTGCGCGAAACGCAAGAGGAAGCTCCAATGGAAATTATCGAAACCGAAATCACTCATGGCAGACTCAAAGGCGGTCGAGTAGCAGGCGTCAATATCTTCAAAGGGATCCCCTATGGCGGTCAGGTTTCCGGCAAGCACCGCTTTCGCCGCCCCGCGCCCCTGCAGCCGTGGACGGGCGTGCGCGCTGCGCTGGAACTCGGCGCACCCGCCATCCAGCCCCCGCGGCGCAACGAGCCGGACCCGGCTGAGGATTGTCTCTTTCTCAACATCTGGACCCCAGCCAATGACAATGGCAAGCGACCGGTCATGTTCTACAGCCACGGCGGCGGCTTTGTGATCGGCTCCGGGGGCGCGGCAATTCAGGATGGGGCCAATCTGGCGCGTAACTTCGATGTGGTGGTGGTGCAAACCAATCATCGCCTGGGGCTGCTGGGTTTCCTCTATCTCGATGAGTTGGCGGGGCCTGATTACAGCGGCTCCGGCAATCAAGGTATTCTGGATATTGCCCTGGCGCTGGAATGGGTTCACGCGAACATCGCTGCCTTTGGCGGCGATCCCGACAACGTGATGATCTTTGGCGAGTCGGGCGGCGGCGCCAAGACCTCCTGCCTCTATGCTATGCCCGTGGCCGCACCGTATTTCAACAAAGCATCGATTGAGAGCGGGCCGGGCGTGCGCATGTACACGCCCGACGCAGCCGCCGCGACCACCCGCCAAGTGCTTGATGCATTGGGCATTGCCCCCAAGGAGTGGCGAAAACTGCTCGATCTGCCTGCTGCCACCCTGTTTCAGATTCAGTCACAATTTCCCCCTGTGCCGCCCCATCAAAAGAAGCGCAACACGAGTGGTGACGCCGAACCGCCGCGGCGAGGCTTCGGCCCGGTCGTCGATGGCGTTGTCCTGCCCCACCATCCTTTTGACCCGGTGGCCCCGGCCATCTCCAAAGCAAAACCGCTGCTCACCGGCTGGAACGAGGACGAGTATACCTTCTTCGCCTGGGAAAGAAAGGACACCAGTGCGTTTGAGCTAGATTTTGCTGATTTGCCGGCCAAGCTGGAAGCGCAATATGGCGCGGATACGCAGCAGATTGTGGCGACCTATCGCCGCGCCATGCCCAGCGCTTCGGCTCCGGAGATCTTTGTCGCCATCTCCTCGATCGCGATGATGGGGCTGGGCTCGGTGGAGATTGCCGAGAAAAAGGCGGCGCAACAGGGTGCGCCGGTCTATCTCTATAACTTTGGCTACAAGTCCGAAATGAAGATCCGGGCACGGATTATGCCATCGGCGCCCCCATGCTATGGACATCACCTTCAAATTCAACAACGAAACGCCCGCCAGCAAATTCGAGTTTCTCTCTGGCAGCAACCCAGAGCGCTTTATCGCCTCACACAAGATGGCGGAGCTGTGGACCACCTTCGCCCGCACCGGCAAACCGGCCGCGGCGGATGTGCCGACATGGCCGGCCTACACACTTGCAGATCGCGCAACCATGCGCATTGATACCGACTGCACGGTGATGCACAATCGGTTTGCTGAAGAGCTTGCCATGTGGCGGGCGATTGGAAGGCTATAATGACAGTGGGACAGTGGGACAGTGAGACGGTGGGGCAGTGAGCATCTCACCGTCTTACTGTCCCACTGTCCCACAGAAGGTCAACATGAAAATCCTACTCGATCACAATCCGCTGGCGCCAGCAGCGCGGCACCGGCCGATTTGCGGGCAGCTGCCCAGGCACGTCCGGCGTGGATCACCCCACAGCAGCCGCAACCCTGCCTTCAGATAAACGCAGAAATACGCGGCGCAAGACAGCGTAAATTCGCACTTATCCGCGTCTCATTCAACAGGAGGAATGACCTTGAACATCAATCAACCACTCACCCCAACCCAATCCCAATATAGGTCGAAACCACGCTCAGCAAGCTTTCGCTGCAAGAAAGCCTCGCCCAACTCCTCTGTATCACTCTAGGCGATAGCTCCGCAGCATCCTGGCTGCGCCTGATCGAGAAAACCCCGATTGGCTGTATGCGGGTGCGGGGCATAGCGGCCCAAGATTATCGCGCCCTGTTGCAGGAAACTCAAAAGCACTCGCCGATTCCTCTGTTAGTCGCCGCCAACATGGAGTCTGGCGCGGCTGAGTTACGCGGCTATGGCGCCGATTTCCCCTGGCCGATGGCCGCCGGTGCGGCCAATGATGAAACGCTAATGCGCGTGCGGGGCGAAGCAGTTGCGATGGAGGCGCGTCACATTGGGGTGAATTGGGTCTTCCACCCGGTGGTCGATCTCAACTATAACCCCAACAACCCTCTTACCAACGTGCGCGCCATGGGTGATCAGCCGGAACTGGTGAGCCGTTTGGCGGTAGCCACGATTGCGGCGCTGCAAGCCAACGGCGTGGCCGCGACCGCCAAACACTTCCCTGGCGACGGCGTCGATGACCGCGACCAACATCTGCTGACCACGATCAACAGCCTGCCCTTTGCCCAATGGCAGGAGACCTTTGGCCGCGTCTGGCGTGCGGTGATTGACGCGGGGGTCATGTGCGTTATGCCCGGCCATATCTCGTTGCCCGATTATCAAGGCTATCGTGATCACCCGGAAGCCGCGCCGCCGGCCACCCTCAGCCCCAAGCTTTTGGTTGAGTTGCTACGGCAGGAATTGGGCTTTGCCGGCATGGTCGTCTCGGACAATGCGGGCATGATCGGCATCAGAATCCACACCACGCCAGAGACGCAGGTTGTGGACTGTATCGCTGCCGGTTGTGATATGTATTTGGATGCCGATCCGGAACATGACTTTGATCGCCTGTTGCAAGGCGTGCGCGATGGCCACCTCTCGGAAGAACGGGTGCAGCAAGCGACCCGCCGCGTGTTGGAGATGAAAGCGCGGCTTAACCTCTTTGAGAGCGCCTTTGGCCCTGCACCGACCGCGGAACAGAGTGCAAGCTTTCAAACGGCCGCCCAAGCAATGGCCGATAAGAGCATCACAATTCTGCGCCAGAGCGCGCCAATGGCCCTAAATTTGGAACCAGGGGCCAACGTGTTGACCGTCACCTACGGTCAATTTTCGCCGATGTTTGGCGAAAGCGATTTGGCGGAATTTGATCGGGAGTTGACCGAACGGGGTTTTGTGGTGTCCCATCTCTTGAACCCTGGCAGTGACGAATTGCGGCAGGCTGCCGAGCGCTGTCAGGCGGTCTTTATCAATCTCTCCATCATGCCCTTTGTCAACCTGGCCAACATCCGCATGACCGATACCTTCCGC